>NZ_JBVJCE010000006.1:32151-41733 GCF_055588925.1 Amycolatopsis sp. NPDC041971
AGGTTCCGTGAGGTAGTCGTGGCGGGGTTAGCAGCCCCCACAAGGTGGTCCGACGCCCGGGCGGAACGGCCGGGTCTTTTCCCCCCCCCCAGCGCCCCCAACGCCAAAGAAGACTCAGGAAGCCCGCCACCCACTCCAGGAGTGGACCAGCGTGCTCACCACGGAATGCGGAGCGGGTTGCGCCTCGTACTGCGAATACTTCTCCCGCAGCAGCCGCACCGGCAGCGCCTGCTCGTCGGGATCGGTCAGCACCCGGGCGACACCGTCCGCTCGGGCCCACCACAGTGCGGTCCAGTCCTCGGCATAGTGGTCGGCCAGGAAGCTGACCACCGGGTTCTCCGCGATGTTCTTCAGCCGACGCAACGCGGTGGTGCTCTTCGGCTTGTGGTCGATCGCGAACGCGACCGAGTCGCCTTCGAGGACGAACGTCACCGGCACCAGATGCGGTACGCCGTCCGAATCCGTCGTCGCCAGCCTCGCTGTCCGCTCGCCTTCGAACCGTGACCGGGCTTCCGCAGGCGTCATCCGCATGCCGCGACGGTACCTAGCCCGAACGTCGCACGCGGAGCACGTTGTCCGAACGTGTTCCGTGTTGTCCCTCGGGTCCCGGGAAATCGTGCGCGATCAGCTCTTCCCGTTCCACGGTCCATTCACCGTCGGCCAGCGCCAGCGTTTCGAGTACCTCGGACGTCGTCGGGAAGTGGACGTCCTTGTGCGGCGGCTCGTCCATCCATGTCGGCCAGCCCGCGTGGCCGGCGACCACCAATGTGCCGCCCGGGGCGACGGCCTCGGCGGCGCGGCGGAGTGCCTTGTCCCGCTCGCCGTCCTCCGCGACGGGGGAGTGGAAGAACTGCGCGGAGACGAGGTCGAAGCGCCCCTCCGGGAACGACTTCGCCAGGTCATGACGCTCCCAGACGATGCCATCGACCCCGGCCTCGGCCGCGTGCCCGGCGGCACGTTCGAGCGCGACCTCCGAGATGTCGACGGCGGTGACGCGCCAACCTTGCTGTGCCAGCCAGATGGCGTCGCCGCCTTCGCCGCAGCCGAGATCGAGCGCCGTGCCCGGCGTGAGCGCGGCGACCTCGTTCACCAGGATCGGGTTCGCCTTACCGCTCCAGACCTGTTCTTTGTCGCGATAGAAGTCTTCCCAGAACTGTTGTGTGGAATCCATGTCCGAAAGATGCCCCCGATTCGGCCGATGGCGCAAGTTCCGTTGCCGTTATGGCAAAACCTGGAGTGTGCCCGCGTCCGCGTCGAGAGTGGCCCGCGCACCGAGGGGGACGGTCGGCGAAGCCGGGACGTGTCCGACGCCGAATTCCCAGGCCATGGGCACGCCGAGCGGTCCGAGCCGGTCGAGCATCAGGGCGCGGATGGCGTCGGGATCACCGCAGGACTTCCACGAACCCAGCACGAAGCCGCGTACGTCGTCGAGCCAGCCGGAACGGAGCAACTGCGTGAGCATCCGGTCGATCCGGTAGAGGCTCTCGGTGACGTCCTCCAGCACCACGATCGCGTCGCGCGCCGAGCCTTGTTCCGGAGCACCGAGACTCGAGGCAAGCAGGGCGAGGTTGCCGCCGATGAGCGTGCCGGTCGCGGTGCCCGCCACCAGCGGCGACGACGTCGGCGACGCGATCAGTCGCACGGTGTCCGGCTCGAACAACGAAAGCCGCAGGTGTTCGGTGGCGACCGCGTCGAACAGCGTGGTCGCGGGCATGGGCGAGAACAGCGTCTCCAGTCCCAAGTGGACGTTCACGGCCCGGTGCAGTGCCGTCACGTCGCTCGACCCGGCGAACATCTTGGGCCCGGCCGCCCGCAGTGCCGCCCAGTCGACGAGGTCGAGCATCCGCTGTGAGCCGTAGCCGCCGCGGGCGGCGAGGACGCAGGTGACCCCGGGGTCCAGCCAGGCGCGGGTGAACTCGGCGGCCCGCGTCTCGTCGGATGCCGACAGGTAGCAGGCGGAGGTCGCGCGGACGCACTCGCCGACGTGGACTTCGACGCCCCAGCCGCGGAGGACCGGCAGCGCCTTCTCGACCAGGTCCGCCGGGACCGGACCCGCCGGAGCGACCAAGGCGATCGTGTCACCCGGCCGCGTCTTCGCCGGCCTCACCGGCTCAGCCGGAGCTTCGGCACGCCGGGCGTCTCGAAGCCGAAGACCTGACCGTAGAACGACAACTCCGCTTCGAGCGCGGTCACGATCGTCTCCGCCTTCCGGAAACCGTGCTGCTCGCCATCGAACCTCAGGTAGGCGTGCTCGATGCCGCACCCGGCAAGCCCGGCCACGAATCGGTCCGCCTGCTCCGGCGGACAGATCTCGTCCTCCAGGCCCTGCAAGAACAACAACGGGCCCGCGAGGGTGCCCGCGTTGTTGATCGGCGACCGGTCCCGGTAGCGCTGAGCGGTCTCCGGCAGCGGCCCGATCAGCCCGTCGAGGTAGCGGGACTCGAAGTCGTGCGTCTCGCCGCCGTCGCCGGTCCATTGCGTGAGGTCGAGGATCGGGTACATCACGGTGCCCGCGCGGTAGGTCGTCGTGGTGGTCAGCGAGGCGGCGGAGGTGTACCCGCCGGCGCTGCCGCCGCGGATCGCCAGCCTGTCGCCGTCGACGGTGCCTTCGGCGGCGAGGGCTTCGGCGACGGTGACACAGTCCGCGACGTCGACGACGCCCCACTGTTCCCGGAGCCGTTCACGGTAGGCGCGGCCGTATCCGGTCGATCCGCCGTAGTTCACCGTGACGACGGCGATCCCGCGGCTGGTGAAGTAGGCGATCTCGTAGTCCAGCACCGCGCTGTCCCGGCCGGTCGGCCCGCCGTGCGGATACACGAACAGCGGCGGACGTTCGCCGTCCGGCGCGGTGAAGTCGGCGTTCGCGGGCAGATAGACGAAGGCCGGGATCCGGTCGCCGTCGTCGGTCTTGAAGATCCGCTCCACCGGCGTCGACAGGTAGGCGGTCGACGGCGGTTCGGGCGCTGACGCGAGTTCGGTGACCGTCCCGGCTTCGAGATCGACCTTTACGACGGCGCCTTCGCGTGCCGGGCCCGCGGCGACGCCGGCCACGCAGCCGTCGTGGACGGCGAAACCGTTGGTGGACCACGCGGTGAGGTCGGTGGCGGTCGCCACCGGGTTCACTTGCCGCGTCGTCTCGTCGAGGACGGCGAGCCTGCCCGAGGCGATGACGGCGAACCGGCCGTCCCCGAGCGGAGCGAACCAGCGTGCGCCGAGTTTCCACTGCGCACCGCCGATCTCCTGTTCCGACGGCGCGAGGTTCGTGATGCCGCCGTCGAGCCCGACGCGATGCAGATTCCACCAGCCGTCCGGGTCGAGCAGCGCCAGCAGGCTGTCCGCCGTCTCCCACTCCACCTGGCAGACGGCGACGTCCGCCGCGCCGGCGAGTACGCGGTGTGGCCCGAAGGTCCCGTCCTCGCGGAGTTCGGCGACGCACAGTTCCGTGCCGTCCCAAGGCATCGCGGGATGGTTCCAGCCGATCCACGCCGCACGCGTTCCGTCGGGGGAGAGCTGCGGCGCGGTGAGGAAGTGGTGGCTGGCCGTCAGAACCCGCTCCGGACCGCCGTCGAGGGGAACGGCGATGAGGTCACGGGCGATGTCGACGCGCCGGGGGCCGGTGCTGCGTTCGCGCACCAGCCATACTTCGCCTGCCGGGCCGGGCCGGAGGTCGCTGTAGCGGATTTGGTGCCGGGTGGCCGGTTCCGGGGTCAGCGGAGTCGTGCCACCGGTGGTCAGGTCGCGGTGGTAGACACGCTGGTCGGCCCAGTGGGTGAAGACGAGGTCGTCGCCGAGGACGAGCCAGGGGCGGCCGCCGTACTCGTGGACCCGGTTCCGGACGTTCCACGGAGCGGGAAGGACGTCTTCGACCGTGCCGTCGGCGCGGGACCGCACGAGGGTCACGCGGCCGCCCTCACCGGTTCTCGCTTCGGCCCACCACACCTCGTTTCCCGCCGTTCCGAGCCATTGCGCGCTGACTCCCGAGGCCGCGACATCGGCGGCCGACAGGGGAGACGTCCAGGTGCCGTAAGGGGCGATCTCAACCACAGGTGAAGACTAGGTTCGTCCCTTTGCCCGTCACGGCCCGGGGCGCGGCGGTTTCGCCCTGGGCTTAACCTTGGGGCGGCGGATGCCGATCATGGGGTCGTGGCCTAGTGTCAAAGGTGCCATGTCTCGCGTAATCCACGTCTTCCGCCAGCCCGACCGGTTCGTCGCAGGAACCGTCGGTGAGCCCGGCGACCGCACGTTCTACCTCCAGGCGTCCGAGGACGTCCGCACGATCAGTGTGACGATCGAAAAACAGCAGGTCGTGGTGTTGGCCGAAAGGCTCAGCTCGCTGCTGGAAGAGGTCGCCAGCCGGTTCGGCGCGGACGTACCGGACGACGCGCCCGACGAGCTCCTCGACGTCGACCCCCTCACGGTTCCGGTCGAGGAGGAGTTCCGCGTCGGCACCATGGGTCTCGGCTGGGACGCGGACAGCAGCGCCGTCGTCATCGAGCTGCTCGCGATGACGGAAGGCGAGGTGGACGAAACGGTCGTGCTGGACGACACCGAAGAAGGCCCGGACGCAGTCCGTGTCTTCCTGAGCCCTGGCGCGGCGCGCGCTTTCGCGGAACGAGCCGACCGGGTGGTCAACGCCGGCCGCAAGCCGTGCCCACTGTGCGCCGAGCCACTCGACCCGGCGGGCCACATCTGCCCGCGGCAGAATGGGTACCGGCGCGACGTCGACGTCCTCGAGGACTGACCGGGTGACGGAGACTTCGCGGGAGCTGGTGACGCGCGGCAAGATCGACGTCGAAGGCAGGCTGGTCGACGCTTCCAACGTCACGCTCTTCTGCACGATCGAACTCGACGGTGTCACGGGCAACGTCGTGTACAAGCCGGTGTCCGGTGAGCGGCCGTTGTGGGATTTCCCGGACGGGACGCTCGCCGGCCGCGAGGTCGCGACGGCCATGGTCGCCGATGCCTCCGGGCTCGGCGCGATCCCGCCCACGGTGCTGCGCGACGGGCCGTTCGGACCCGGCATGGTGCAGTTGTGGATCGAGACCACCGACGAGGAACTGGTCGACGTACGGTCCCCGGACAACCTGCCGGACGACTGGCGCGTCGTGCTGCACGCGCACGACCGCGACGGTGAACCCGCCGTCCTCGCGCACGCGAATCGGCAGGGGATGCGGGAACTGGCGCTCCTCGACATCGTGGTCAACAACACCGACCGCAAGGGCGGCCACGTGCTCGCCGGTGCCGACGGCCGGATCTACGGCGTCGACCACGGTATCTGCCTGCACACCGATCCGAAGCTGAGGACGGTGCTCTGGGGCTGGATCGGTGAGCGGCTGACCGAAACAGAGGTCGGCAGGCTTCGTGGTCTGCGCGAGCGGCTGGACGGCGAACTCGGCGACGCCCTCGGCGAGCACCTCACCGGTTTCGAGATCCGCGCGCTGGCCGAGCGCACCGAGTCGCTTCTGGCGGAGGGTGTCTTCCCGGAGCCCGGAGACGACTGGCGGGCCATCCCATGGCCGCTGTTCTGAAGGTGCTGGACGATCAGGCCCGCGCACGCCTGATCAAGCGATTCGGTGACGACGTCACGACCTGGTGCGACGAACTGCCCGCACTCGTGACGCGGCTGGCGGCGCGGTGGGGGCTCACCGTCGTCGACGCGAAACCGGGCAACACCGGCCGGACCCTGATCTGCGCCGGGGAAGACGGCGCCAAGAAGGTCCTCAAACTCACCCCGGAGCACACGATCGCCGAGTCCGAGGCCGCCGCCCTGCGCGCGTGGGACGGCTGTTCGCGAGTCGTGCGGGTGCTCGCCGCCGAACTCGCCGACGGGGCGATCCTGCTGGAGGGCATCGACCCCGGCACGCAGTTGCTGGAGGCGGGGGCGAACGTGCCGTGGGCCGAGGTCGGCGATCTGCTGACCCAGGTCCATGCGGTGCCCCCGCCGCCGGGCTTCTCGACGCTGGAAGACCGGGTCGTCTTCATGTACGACCTCGCCGAGCGGGGACTGCGGGGATCGGTGGCCGAGGCCACGTTGCCGCTGGAGACGCTCGATCGCGCCAGGCTGCGGGCGCTGGCTCTCGCGACCAGCGGGGGAGGTACCGCGATCGTGCACGGCGACCTGCATCCGGGCAACGTCCTCGACGGCGGGCCCGGCAGGGGCGCGGTCGCGATCGATCCACGTCCGAGCGTCGGCGACCCGTCCTTCGATCTGGCCGACTGGGTCACGCTGCCGATGAAAGAAGGCGGCACGCTCGAAGACGGCTTCGACGCGATCGCGCCGCACCTTCCCGGATTCGACGCCGGACGGGTGCGCGCGTGGTGTGTCGCGCTCGCGCCGCTGTTCGTGATGCCTCCGCTCGAACGGGGTGAGCGGACCCCGTTCGTCGAAGCGATGCTGTCATTCTGTCGGTGAACCTGAGTCCGCGATCGACGTCGGCAGGGCGGCGGATGGCCGCCTGACCGGCGTGGCGGGGAGACGCTGACGCCGTGCCCCGATAGCGTCGACCGCCGTGCGCTCCCATTCGTACGACGACGTGCTGTCCGGTCCGCGCAAGCGGAAGATCCCCGAGGTGCCCGCCGAACCCGGGCTCGTGGTCGAAGACCCGGCCAGCGGCTTTTGCGGTGCCGTGGTGAAGATCGAGTACGGCAACGTCGTCCTCGAAGACCGGCACGGCAAGCACCGCGTGTTCCCGTTGAATCCCGCGGGTTTCCTGCTCGAAGGCAAACCGGTCACGCTGGTGTCCGCGAAGGCGGCCCCGAAGACCCCGGCCCGGCGGATCTCCGCGTCCGGTTCGGTCCAGGTCCAAGGGCTCAAGGCCCGGGTCGCCCGCGATTCGCGCATCTGGGTGGAGGGCAAGCACGATGCCGAACTCGTCGAACGGGTCTGGGGACACGACCTGCGGGTCGAAGGCGTGGTGGTGGAACCACTCGATGGTGTGGACGTGCTCGCCGATCGCATCGACGAATTCGGCACCGGCGCCGGCCGTCGCCTCGGTGTGCTGGTCGACCACCTCGTCGCGGGCAGCAAGGAGTCCCGGATCGTCGACGGGATCCGCGACGAGAACGTGCTGATCACCGGACATCCGTACATCGACATCTGGGAGGCCGTGAAGCCCTCGGTCGTCGGAATCCGCGGGTGGCCGAAGATCCCGCGTGGCACGGAGTGGAAACAGGGCGTTTGCGACACGCTCGGCTGGGGCGAGCCGTGGGAGGGCTGGCAGCGCGTCCTGGCCGCGGTCGGCAGCTACCGAGATCTGGAAACGCCGCTGATCGGAGCGGTGGAACGGCTCATCGACTTCGTCTCCGACCCGGGCGAGGAGTCCTGAATGACCGATTTGCGCAGGGTCACTCAAGGTCACGCGTCGGTCACGTCGGTTTCGCTTCTTCGGTATGAATCGGCGCGATCTGGGAGCATGAACGCATGACAGGCGCTCTCATCTGGCTGATCGCCGGGATCCTCTTGATCATCGCCGAGCTGCTCTCGGGTGACCTGTTCCTGCTCATGATCGGCGCGGGAGCCCTGTTCGGGGCCGGCTCCGCCGCGCTGACCGGGAACCCGTTCATCGACGTCGCGGTGTTCGCCGTCGCCTCGGTCGGGATGCTCGCCCTCGTCCGGCCGGCCCTCAAACGCCGGTTCCTCGCGGGACCGGACATCAAGACCAACACCGACGCGCTGATCGGTGCGCGAGCGGTAGTAGTGTCCACAGTGGACGTCGAAGCCGGACAGGTGAAGCTGGCGGGTGACGTCTGGTCGGCCCGGGCCATGACCGAAGGGGAATCGATCGCCCCGGGGACATCGGTGACGGTCGTCGAGATCTCGGGCGCCACGGCGGTCGTCTCCGCCGAGCTGTGAGCCGAACAGCAAAGGGTTTCTACGTAAGGGGAAGGTAGTTGTCAGAAACAGTGGTGTTCATCGTCGTCGGATTGCTCGCGTTGTTCGTGGTCGTCGTCGTGGTCAAGGCGATCATGGTGGTGCCGCAGGCGCAGTCCGCTGTGATCGAACGGCTGGGCCGGTTCCGGACGGTGGCTTCTCCCGGCCTGACGTTTCTGGTGCCCTTCCTGGACAAGGTGCGGGCGCGGATCGACCTCCGCGAGCAGGTCGTCTCGTTCCCGCCGCAGCCCGTGATCACCGAGGACAACCTGACCGTGTCGATCGACACGGTCGTGTACTTCCAGGTGACCGACTCGCGCGCGGCGGTCTACGAGATCTCGAACTACATCGTCGGTGTCGAGCAGCTGACCACCACGACACTGCGTAACGTCGTCGGTGGCATGAGCCTGGAGCAGACGCTGACCTCGCGTGACTCGATCAACAGCCAGCTGCGCGGTGTCCTCGACGAAGCCACCGGCCGCTGGGGTATTCGCGTCGCCCGCGTCGAGCTGAAGGCGATCGACCCGCCGCCCTCCATCCAGGACTCGATGGAGAAGCAGATGCGGGCCGACCGTGAGAAGCGCGCGATGATCCTGACCGCCGAAGGTCAGCGTGAATCGGCGATCAAGACCGCGGAAGGTCAGAAGCAGAGCCAGATCCTCGCGGCCGAAGGTGCCAAACAGGCCGCGATCCTGAGCGCGGAGGCGGAGCGGCAGTCGCGGATCCTGCGGGCGCAGGGTGAACGCGCCGCCCGGTACCTTCAGGCGCAAGGTCAGGCGAAGGCCATCGAGAAGGTTTTCGCGGCGATCAAGGCCGGGCGTCCCACGCCCGAGGTCCTGGCGTACCAATACCTGCAGACCCTGCCGCAGCTGGCGCAGGGCGACGCGAACAAGGTCTGGATGATCCCGAGCGACTACGGCAAGGCCCTGGAAGGCTTCGCCCGCGCGCTCGGCGCCCCCGGTGACGACGGTGTGTTCCGCTACGAGCCGCCGAAGGAAGACCCGGTCGAGAAGCCGGACCTGGAGGACGAAGAGGTCCAGGGTTGGTTCGACACCTCCAGCGACCCGAAGGTCGCCGAGGCCGTCGCGGCCGCGGAAGCCGTGGCACGCAAGGAAGTTCCGGCGCTGGGCGTCGCGACGCCGCGACAGGAGCCGCCCGCTCCGCGTCAGGTTCCCAAGGCCGCTCCCGCTCCCGAGCCGGAGGCCGCACCGGAGCCTCAGGTTCCGCCGCCCTCCCGGTTGCCACAGCCGCAGCCGCCCGCCGGTCCGCAGGGTGGTCCGTACCAGGGGCCGCCGGCGCAGGGACCGGGCGCAGGCCCGTTCCCGCAGCAGGGCCCGTTCGGTGGTCCGCAGGGTGGTCCGCCGCCGCAGCGCTGAGTCAGGTGAAGGAAGAGGGCCGTCCCGTCCGGGGCGGCCCTCTTTGTTTGCTTTGCGGGGCATTCGCGCGCAGCCGCTGTGACTGTGGTGATCTTGAAGATAGTGAAGAACCTCCTTCGCTATCTTCAAGGCAGGATCCGGGCAAGTCGCATAACCGCTGGTCAAGTGAGGCGTTTGCGAAGGATGCCACGAAGGATGCCACGAAGGATGCCTTCCGTCCTGGTCAGGCGCGGTGGGGGGGGGGGGGGGGGGGGGGGGGGGGGGGGGGGGGGGGGGGGAGGGGGGGAGAGGAACGAAAAGGCCACATCCACCCCTCCCCCCCCCATGCCCCCCCCT
>NZ_JBVJCE010000006.1:41740-42118 GCF_055588925.1 Amycolatopsis sp. NPDC041971
GCGTTTCGGGTTAGAACCCGAAACGCCACTCACGACCACCTGTACCGAACGGCCACCTACGCCTTACCTCTCACGCGGGTTGACCGCTCAGCGCGTGCCGAATGTCGACGATGGAGGAATCGGGACGTTGAGTGTCCCGATTCCTCCATCGTCGACAGGACGTTCCGTCTCGGTGCTCGATCAAGCACCCACCACCGCCGAGCAGGAGGATCCCGGACGGTCAACGTCCGGAACCCTCCCCGCCCCCACACCACCCAGCACGACAGCAGGGGCGCCCTGGGTCACCGTGGTGGGGGGGGGGGGGGGGGGGGGGGGGGGGGGGGGGCGGGCCCCACCCCCCCCACCCCACACCACATAACCCGCGCCGTCTCTGTTTTT
>NZ_JBVJCE010000006.1:42128-76957 GCF_055588925.1 Amycolatopsis sp. NPDC041971
GGGAGGGGGGGGGTGGGTGGTTGGGGGTGGGGGTGGTGATGGGTGTGCGCGCCCACACCCCCCCCCCCCCCCCCCCCGACCCCCAGCACCGACCAGCGGCTATGCGAATTGGCCCGGGTCCTGACCTTCAGGGTAGGTAGGGAGGCCTTCGCGGACTACGAGCACTACGTTCCCGCCCGGCGTTCCGCTGGTCGAACGCGGCGGACGGACCGTTCAGCTCCTGATGAACTCGAGCGTCCGGTACTCGTCGACCACGGTGGCGAGTTCGGCGATGCGGGCCTGCCCGGCGTCGACGAGTCGTTGCCCGGCGCGTGACCACTGCCCGAGGTCGGAGGACATCGGCGGGATCTCGGCCAGGATCTCCGCGCTTTCGGCGAGGCTGAGCCCGACGCGCTGGGCGGCGACCGCGAGCCGGATCCGGCAGATGGCGTCGATCGTGAACCGGCGTGCGTTGCCGGCGGTGCGTTCGGCGGTGATTATGCGGTAGCGCTCGTAGTAGCGGACGGCGTTGGCCGAGACCCCGGCCTTGCTCGCGACCTCGCTGACGGTCAGCCAGGCATCCGCCAGGGATTGTGTCGGCGTTGTCATGCCGCGCTCCGTACCGTGCTGGGTTCCGCTGCCGGAGTGGGCTTGGTCCGCAACCTGACCACCAGGGCGAGCACCATGACCGCGAGGATACCGACAAGAGTCAGACGATACGCGTCGACGATCTCCCCGGTGAGCGCCGAGCCCGCCGACGGATCGCTCAGCGCGGCGAGACCCCGCCCCGCGGTGGCGGCAGCGATCAGCCCCGTGAACACCGCGCTCACCACCGCCGTGCCGACGGCGCTCGCGATGGTGCTTGACAAGGGAAGGATCGCGGAACCGGACGCGAGGTCGGGGCCGTTCAGGTGCCGGCCCGCGCTCACGATGGTGGGCAACATGATCGCCCCCGTGCCCGCACCTTGGAGCACTCCCAAGATCGCCAGCACCGGGTAGGGCGTGTCCGGTGTCAGGACGAAGATGGTCAGTGCGGTCGAGATGATCGCGAGGCTCAGCCCGGTCCCGACGACGATCCGCGGGCCGAAGCGTTCCAGTACGCGGGCGGCGAACTGGATGGTGAGGCCCATCCCGATCGTGCTCGGCACCATCATCAGCGCGCTGGTCAGTGCCGAATCGCCGCGCATCACCTGAATGTAGGCGGGCATCAGCAGCATCGAACCGAAGTACGGCCCGGCGTACAGGACGAGGACCGCGGCGTTGCGCCCGAACGTCCGGTCGCGCAGGAGCCGGACGTTCAGCAGGGGTGCGTGATGACGCCACGACCTCCGGATGAACACGGTCACGAGCGCCAGTCCGGCGGCGACGATCGCCATTCGGGTTTCCAGGCCGAATGTCTCTTCGCTGAATCCGTACGCCACCGCGACGACACCGGGGACGAGCAGCAGGCCGCCGGCGAAATCGATCGGAGCGCGTTCCGCCGCCGGGGTGTCGGCGGGCACCCAGCGCAGCACGCCCGCGACGGCGAGCAGGGCGGGCGGAACGGTGATGAAGAACAGCGCCCGCCACGACACGCTGTCCAGCAGGAGTCCGCCGAGCATCGGACCGAGGATCGGACCGACCAGCAAGGGCAGACCGGTGATCGTGGTCATCCGGCTCCGGTGCTCCGCCGCCACCGCGCCGAAACCGATGGTCATCCCCAGCGGATTGATGAGGCCGCCGGCGAGACCCTGCACCGCCCGTGCGGCGATCAGCCAGCCCAGATCGCCGGCGGCGCCGGCGGCCGCGGACGTCGCCGCGAACACGAGCAGCGCGACCAGGTACACCCGGCGCGCTCCCCAGCGTTGCGCGAAGGTCGCCGCGAGCGGCATCGCGGCGACCATACCGAGCGCGTAGGCGGTCGCGATCCACTGGATCGTGGTGAGCGACGCGGAGAAGGTCGTCATGAACCGCGGCAGCGCGACCGCGACGATCGTGGTGTCGAGAACGGCCATCAACCCGCCGAGCGCGATCACCGCGGCGATACGCAGTTCTTGTCCGGTCAGGCGGTTCATGCCGCACCGGCCTGAGCCGTGACGCGTCCGGCGCGCAGGGTGCGGGCCCACCAGCCCAGTTCGGTCATCGTCGCGGCCAGCGCGCCGCGCTCGCCTTCGGTGCCCTCGTACCCGTTCGGGCCCAGGCGGGTCCACGGAGCGTTCAGCAGCACCGCGTCGCGGGTGGTGGTGGCCCGCAGTTCGGGGAAGATCAGCCGCAGTTGCTCGATCGCGCGGATACCGCCCGAACCGGCGCCGTAGCCGACGAACGCGACGGGTTTGTACGCCCATTCGGTGAAGTGCCAGTCGATCGCGTTCTTCAGCGCCGCCGGGAAACTGTGGTTGTACTCCGGGGTGACGACGAGGTAGGCGTCGGCCGCGCGCAGCCTGTCGCTGATCACCGTCTCGGTGCCGCCGGGTTGCGTTCCCTGCAAGGGGAGGTCGATGTCGGCGAGGTCGATGGGGTCGACCTCCACTCCGTCGATCGCGGCGAGTTCGGTCAGCAGCCAGGCCGTGATGGCGTCGGCGAACCGTTCGTGCCGGACGCTGCCGATGATCACGGCGAGGCGGATGGGGGAGTGGGCGGTGTTTTCTGTGGTCATGCGGAAGACGCTAAAAGCTCGTCCATAGGCGAACTCAAGCTCTTGCGGCCCTGGTCACGAACCCTGGACCTCTGGTTAAGTCGAGGTTGTAGGTGGAACTGGGTTTGACATGTAGGAAATATCCTACCTATGGTGGCGGGATGAACATCGACCGCGTCCAGTTCCTCACCATGCCGGTTGCCGATCAGGTCAGGGCTCGGGACTTCTACGTCGGCAAGCTCGGCTTCGATCTGCTCGTCGACGTCAGCGGCCCGCACGGCCCGTTCGTCATGGTCGGCCCCAAGGAGGCGGAGACCGGCATCGTCCTGGTCGACCGCGCCGTCGGCGGGCTCGACCACGAGGTGCCCGTGCGTTTCCAGCTGAGCACCGCCGACGTCGATGCCGACATCGCGGAGCTTCGTGCCCAGGGCATCGAGGTCGACGACGCGGCGGAGATGCCGTGGGGTCGCGTGACGTCGTTGAAGGATCCCGACGGCAACGCGATGGGATTGCTCGAACCGTCCGGCTACGGCAACTGGCCGCGCTAGTGCCGGTCAACGACGACGTCTTCGCCGCGCTCGCCAATCCGGCCCGCCGCGAGGTACTGGGCATCCTCCTCGACGGCCCGCGGGCGGCGGGGGAGATCGCCGAACGCTTCGACATGCGGCGGCCCAGCCTGTCGGAACACCTTCGGGTATTGCGCGAAGCCGGACTCGTCCGGGAAAAGCGGCAGGGCCGCAATCGTGTCTACTCTCTCGAGGCCGCTCCACTGCAAGAGGTCTCCGACTGGCTTTCTCCCTACGAGCGCTATTGGCGCGGCAAGCTGGGCGGCCTGCGCGATCTCCTGGACGAGGAGGAGTTCTGAACGACGAGGATCCGACGGCCATTCACGTCGATCAGTTCCTGGCGCATCCGCCGCGCAAGGTGTGGCGCGCGCTGACCGAACCGCATCTGCTGGAACGCTGGCTCCGGATGCCGAACGACATCAAACCCGTTGTGGGGCACCGGTTCGAACTACTCGCGGACCCCGTGCCCGCCGCCGGATTCGAGGGCGGGCCGGTCGCCTGCGAGGTGCTGGCCGTCGAGCCGGAACGGTTGCTGAGCATCAGCTGGGGTCCGGAGTGGACGGTCACCTGGCGGCTCGCGCCGGAAGGCCGGGGGACCAGGCTGTTCCTCAGTCACGAGGGCTTCGACCCCGACGACGAGTTCCAGCGGAGGTCACGCCGGATCATGGGCGGCGGCTGGCGCACCGGGGTCCCGAGGGCGCTGGCGCGGGTGCTGGACGAGATGCCGGACTGAAAGGAATCGAACTCGTCCTTGCCGCTCGCGGGAACCGAGTCGCCGGACAGGCTCTCGACAGCGGGTCTAGGATCCCCGCTGTGACGGACGAGAAACCGCTCCGAGCCGATGCCCGCCGTAACCGCACACGGGTGTTGGAGGCCGCGGAGCGCGTCTTCACGACCAAAGGCACCAGTGCGCCGACCGAAGAAGTCGCCCGCGAAGCAGGCGTCGGTGTCGGCACCGTGTTCCGGCACTTTCCCACGAAAGAGGCGCTTTTGGAGGCGGTGCTCTTCGCGCGCCTTCACCGCTTCGTCGACGAAGCGGAAGCCACGGTGGCCGCCGACTCACCCGAACCGGGCGCCGCGTTCTTCGCGTTCCTGACCGGTTGGATCGAAATGTCGGGTGCCAAGAACGCCTACTTCGAAGCCCTGTCCGCGGCCGGAGTCAGCATTCCGTCGGCCGGGTCGGTCATCGCCGTCCGTCTGAAGGACGCGCTCGGCGTTCTGCTCGGCCGGGCTCAGGGCACCGGCGACGTCCGCGAGGACCTCGGCGTCGACGAACTGATCCCGGTGATCATCGGAACGGCGAAGGCGGCGGAGCATGCCGGACCCGAGTTCCGGGCCCGGACGATCTGCATCCTCTTCGACGGGCTTCGGCCGCGTCAGGCGTAGGGGCCCATCGTCGGCCGCTTCGGTGCGAGTTCGTCGCCCGAGGATTCGCCACGCAGTCTGCGCTGGATCCACGGGACAGCGTGCTCCTTGCCCCATTGGAGGTTCTCGGTGCGCCGCGCCTGCGGGCTCAGCGACGGTCGCGGTCCGAGTTCGGCGGGTGTCAGCTTGTGCGGTTCGCCGAGCGCGTCGAGGACGGCGATGGCGATCTCGTTGTGTCCCAACGAGTTCAGGTGCAGTCGGTCCGGCGCCCACAGTCGCCTGTCCCGTAGTCGCCGCATTGCCCACATATCCACGAGCAGTGTTCCGTGCCGCGCGGCGATGCCGCGTACGTGCTCGTTGTAGATCGCGACCCGGCCCCGGATCCTGCGGAACAGCGCGTCTTCGACCCCGTCGACACCGGTGAAGAGGACGACCCGCGCACCCGTGGCCACGACCTTGCCGACAGCGACGTCGTAGTCGTCGATGAGGGCGTCGATGTCGACCTTCGGCCGCATCAGATCGTTGCCGCCGGCGTACAGCGTCACGAGGTCCGGGTTCAGCGCGAGCGCCGGGTCGAGCTGCTCGGCGAGGACCTGTCGGAGGAGTTTGCCGCGGATCGCGAGATTGGCGTAGCGGAAGTCCTGGTGGTTGGCCGCGAGCGTGCCCGCGACGCGGTCTGCCCAGCCGCGGACGCCGTTGGGCGACGACGGGTCCTCGTCGCCGACCCCCTCGGTGAAGGAATCCCCGAGACTGACTAAGCGCTTGCTTATCGCGTAAGGCACGAGGCTGCCCCCTTAAATGGTGATGGCATAGGAGGGATGCTACCCAGGTGGGTGCGCCGCGGTCGGGCATGGGTTTCCGAGACGAAGACGCTAGTTGACAAATCATATAGATGACTTGTCTACTAGCAGTATGGTTCTCTCCCGCCTCATCCTGGGGTTGCTCGCCCTCTCGCCCATGACCGGCTACGACCTCAAACGCCATTTCGACTCGACGGTCGGTCACTTCTGGGCGGCGGACAAAGCGCAGATCTATCGCACCCTCGCCCGGCTCGTCACCGACGGGCTCGCCGATGTCGAAAAGGTGGCCGGTTCCGGAGCGCCGGACCGGCAGGAACACCGCATCACCGCGGCGGGGCGGACGGCTCTCGCCGAGTGGCTGGCGAGCGAGCCCGAGCGTCACGTCGAGCGCGATCCGTTCCTCGGAAGGGTGTTCTTCGGCGCGGACCTCGACGATGACGCCTTCCGCTCACTCTTGACAGGACATCGCGAGGTGATCCGATCCCGGCTGGAGAGGTTCGAACGGACGCGGGCCGAGTCGCCCGCGTCTGATCGCGCGGGCAGGCTGCGACTGTCCACGTTGGACAACGGGATCGCGCATCTGCGCGTCGAACTGGCCTGGCTCGACACTGTGGAAGAGGAGCTCGCGTGACAGCGTTCCCCGAGGTGCACTTCGCCGGGACGGACGCGACGGAGCGGCCTGTGGTGCTGTTGCACGGCGGCAACGCCGCGAACTGGATGTGGGAGCCGCAAGTGTCCGCGTTCGGCGACCGGACCGTGCTCACGCCGGATCTGCCGGGTTTCGGCGAGCGGGTCGGCGAGGACTGGCCGGGACTGGACGCGGTAGCGGACGACGTCGTCGCGAGGGTGTCCGCTCACGGGGTCGCCGGTCCTTTCGATCTCGTCGGGCTTTCCCTCGGAGCCCTCACGGCGTTGCGTGTGCTGGCGCGGCATCCGGACCGGGTGAGTTCGGCGTTCCTGACCAGCGCACCACTCGTGCCCGCCGGTGCCGGGTTGCGGCTGTACTGCAAACTGCAGGGGGTCTTTCTGCGGACCCGCTGGTTCTGGCGCGCTCAAGCCTCGGTCTTCGGACTCCCCGGAGACTCACGCGCCCGGTATGTCGAGCACGGTCTTTCGGTGCGCCGGGAGACCGAGTCCGCGATGGTCGCCGAAGTGTGCGCGGGTGGAGTGCCCGCGGAAGTACGTCGCTATCGGGGGCCATTGCTCGCGATCGCGGGAGAGAAGGATTCCGCCGCGGTGCGGCGATCCCTGTCGGAAATCGCGCGAGTCGCGCCCCAGACCTGTGCCCGGCTGGCGCCGGGGATGCACCACATCTGGAATGTGGAGGACGCCGAATTGTTCAACGCTGTCCTGCGCACATGGCTCGAGGGAGCCGTTGATCCGCGTCTCGAGGGTTGACCAGGCGCTCGGTCAGGTGGAGGGCCCAGGACAGCACCTGGGCCCTCCACCGGTCGATCACGAGCAGAACACGTCGCGCTTCGGCAGCTTCCCGGACATCAGGAAGTTCGTCGTGGTGTTCAGCGCGCAGGCGTTGCCGCCGAGGACGTACACGCCGTGGCCACTGGCGTCCACGGTCACCAGCCGCGATCGGGCACCGAACTTCTCGTCGATCAGCTGCCCGCCCCACAGCGGTGTCACGGGGTCCCGCCGGTTCTGGACGACCAGCACGTTCTCCGGGCCCTTGCCCTTGACCGCCACCGGGGGTTCGGCCGGTGCGTAAGGCCAGAACGCGCACGGCACGATGTTCGCTCCGGCGGCGCCGTAGAGGGGGTACCGCTCACGGTCTTCGGCCACGCCACGCTGATAGGTGCGCACGTCCGAGGGCCAGGCGACGTCATTGCACGTCACCGCGAGGAACACCGACCACGGGTTGTCCGACGGTGACGGCGCGGCCGCGAGGGACAGGCGCTTCGCTTCGGAGGCGACGCGTTCCGCCACTGCCTTGTCGCCGTCACGGACCGACTGCCACCACTGCGCCGTTTGCCCGTACCTCGTCTTCCCGTAAAGGCCCGCGAAGGTGGCCAGCCGGAACAAACGCCCGTCGAAGCCGTTCACGGGCGTCTTGTCCAGTTTCTCGGCGAGCGCGAAGTACGTCCTGCGCACTTCGGCGGCTGTACGGCCGAGACCGTAGGACTCATGTCGTGCCGCCACCCACTTCGCGAAGTCCGGGAAGGTCTCCTCGGCGCCGAGCCCGAACCTGCGCAGCCCTTCGCGATTGAGGTGGGTATCGCCGACGTTGCTGTCGAGTACCACCCGGTCGGACTTCTCGGGGAACATCGAGGCGTACGCCGCGCCGAGCGCGGAGCCGTACGAATACCCCAGGAAGCTGGCCTTCTCCTCGCCGAGCGCGACCCGGATCCGGTCGAGGTCCCTCGCCATGTTCGCCGTCGATATGTGCCGCAGCCTGCCGTCCTTGTCGTTCGCGGCGCACTGTGCGGCCACCGCCTTCGCGATCTTCGCCTGCTGGGCGATCGCCGCTTCGTCCACCGCGTACGGCGGGATGTTGCCCAGATACTCCTGCTCGGCCGTGAATCCGCAGGTCACCGGAGTCGAGTGCCCGATCCCTCTGGTGTCCATGCCGATCACGTCGTAGCCGTCCAGGACACTCGCGGGCATGCCGTGCGAGGCGAGATCCGCGGGGAACGACAGCCCCGACCCACCCGGGCCGCCCGGGTTCAGCATGAGCACACCTCGCCGCGCCGCCGGTTTAGTGCTGGCCAGCCGCGAGATCATGACGTCGATCTGCTCGCCCTTCGGCGTCCGGTAGTCCAGCGGCACCGGCACCGTGGCGCACTGCAGCACGATGCCCGCCGGCACCCCCACGTCCTCGGGGCACGTGGCCCACGTCAGTCCTTTCGCGGGTTCGTCCGCCCCGGCGGGCGACGCGAACAGCGGCACCGTGAGGCCGAGGATCACGGCCAGTGCCGCAACCCGTTTCCGTCTCATCATCTTTCCCCGATCTCGATGTGATCACCGACTTGCGTATTCGAGTCCGTGCCCTCGGGGCATGGTCAAGGCCGCTTGACCATGCCCCTGGGGCACGGTGTCCAATGCGGGAGATGTCCTGGAGTACACGGGAGCTGGCGGAACTGGCCGGCACGACGTTGAAGACCGTCCGCTACTACCACCGGATCGGGTTGCTCGACGAGCCGGAACGAGCGCACAACGGATACAAGCGGTACCGGGTCGAGCATCTGCTCCGGTTGCTGCGGATCCGGCGGCTGGTGGAGCTGGGTGTGCCGCTGTCCGAGATCCCGACGATGGCGGAGTCGGAGGAGCGTTCGGAGCAGACGCTGCGCGCGCTGGACGAGGAACTGCGGGCGAGTATCGAACGGCAGCAGCGGATGCGCGACGAGCTGGCGTTGATCCTGCGCCGCCGCAGCCTGGTGGACCTGCCGCCGGGTTTCGACGGGAACGTCGAGGGCATGCCGGAGGAGGAGCGATCGTTGATGATGATCTTTTCGACCGTGCTGGACCCGGCCACGATGGCTTCGCTGCACGAGCTGCAACCGACGTCCCGCCCCGTCGTGCAGACGGAGTTCGACGCGCTGCCCGCGGACGCCGACGACGCGACGCGGCAGCGTGTCGCCGAGGACCTCGCGCCGCTGGCCCGCGGTCAGTACGAAGCCCAACCCGGCTTGCTGGACGCGAAGACGTGGAAGGCCCTCACCAAACCGGTCGTCCTCCACGGGGTGGTGGATCTGTACAACCAGGCCCAGCTCGACGTCCTGCAGCGCGTGAACGCCATCCTCGACCTCACCCCACCGGAAGGGATGCCCTGATCATGGTCAAGGAACTCGAGCGACGGTGGCGGCTCTCCAGGGTCAGGTCCGGGGACGGATCCGCGCTGGCCGAATATCGTCGATGGCAGCTTTTCTCCCGTTCGCTGTTCTCCCTCGAGCTCGAAGCACACGTTTACGCGGTCGACGTCCGATACCTCGCCGACGCCAAGACCCGGAAGCAGCACGAAGACGGGGCCGGGAAAAGCCCCGCCGCGCTGTACCGGGACGGCGTCCAGCTCTTCCGGTCCAACCTGCCCGCGGTGTTCCCCGTGTCGGGAGGCGTCATCGAAGTCGCCACCAGCGCGGTCGGGCTGAAGCGCATGCACTTCGTCCCCGACCACGGCGGCGAGCGAACACTGCGTCCTCACCCTCGTTCGCAGGAAGGACTGCGGGCGAGGTTCGGACGGCGGTTTCCCCGGACCAGTGCCGCGATCGGCGCGGTCTCGCTCGTGATCCTGCTGATCGCGCTCGTCGTCAGCCTGCTCCAGGGCGCGGAGGCCGTCACCAAGATCCCCGTCGTCGCCGAATACGTCGGTGCGTTCACTTCACCGGTAACGCTGCCGCAATGGGCGAAGATCACTCTCGCGGTGGCGGGATTCTTCTCCGTCCTCGAACGCGCGCTGAGGCTCCGGTACAACCGATTGATCGACTCCGTCACCTCTTGAGGTGGTAAGGGGGTTCGACGTTCCGGCGCGCGGGTAACTCGGTGAGATCAACAAGGCACCGAGCGTGAGGAGATGCCGCATGCGGCGGACGGACCTGGAGACCGTGGACGTGCTGGGTGTCGCCTTCCCCAAACCGTCGCGGGCGCTGGGGCGGGTCGCCCGGGGGCTCGCCGGGCTGGCACTTGTTCCGCTGGAGGGGATTCCCGGACGCGGACCGCGGCGGGCGGTCTGGTCGTGTCCCGGCAGGCTCTACATCGAGACGCACGGCGTGAAAGGACCGGACGGCGCTCGCGTCGCCCGGCGGGTGGAACGAGCCTTGGCGGAGATCCCCGGTGTGCGATGGGCGCAGGTGAACGCGCCGACGTCCCGAGTGGTCGTCGCGGTCGGAGAGCCGGGGCCCCGGCGCCTGGAGCTGATCCGCGCGGTCGAGCGAGCCGAGGCGGAGCCCGCCTCCGAAGCCGAGCGGGTCGAAGAGGACGAACTGCACCATCCGGCGGACGGCACCACGGCGACCCGGCTGCCGTCCACCCTCGCTGCGGACGTCGCGGGACTGATGTTGTCGGTGGCTTCGAAAGTCATGCCGTGGGCTCCGTTGCCGACGGAGGTCGCGGCACTGGCGTCACTCGTCGACCTGCACCCGCGGTCGCGTGCCTTGGCCGACCGGAAGCTGCGCGGACGGGAGAGGGCGGATTCGGCCACCTCCATCGGTGCGGCGCTGGTCCACGGTCTCGCGGCCCGTAGCGAGGGAACGGTCCTGGACATCATGGTCCGCGGCACCCAATGGCGGGAGGCCAAGGCACACCAGCGTGCCTGGTGCCAGGCCGAGTCCAGGCTGGTCGGGCAGCGCGAGCACGCCGGCGCCGACTCGGTGGTGAGTGAACGACCCTGGCCGCTTCCGGAAAGTGCCGCCGATCGTCACGCGCGGCGGTCCATCGCCGCCGGGGCCGCGGCCGCCGCGGTGACCCTGCCGTTCGTCGGGCCGAGGCGCGCCGCCGCGGTCGGGATCTCCGCGTTGCCCAAGGCCCCCGCCAACGGCGCGGCCGCCTTCTCCGCCCAGCTGGGCCAGGTTCTCGCCAGGCGCGGCGCGCTGGTGATGGACCGGTCCGTGCTGCGCAGGCTCGACCTCCTCGACACTTTCGTCATCGACACCCCGGCGCTCGGTGCGGGGGCGAACGTCCTCAGCGATCTGGTTCCCTTGCCCGGTGCCGACCCGGCGGATCTGACGGCCGCCGCTTTCGCCTTGTTCGACCCGGAGAAACCCGAGGTGGTCCGGCGGGACGGCGAGTGGACGCTCGGCCCGGTCGACGAGCTGGACGTCACCGGCGATGAGCGATTCCCCGAACGGCGGCGGATGCTGGATCAGGGCGCCCATCTGGTGCTGGGGCTGGTCCGTGACGGGCGGCCGGCTGGGTTGCTCGCCGTCGCCCAGGAGCTCTCACCCGACGTGGACGCGTTGGCTTCCGCGGCCGAGGCCGCCGGTGTGCGGGTGGTCCAGACCGACGGTGGGGTGGTGCTCGACGCCGTCCGCGAACTCCAGGCGTGCGGACGCGTGGTCATGCTGGTTTCCGATGATCGCCGGGCGCTGGGGGCGTCCGACTGCGGAGTCGGCGTGCACGAGGACGGGACCCCGCCGCCCTGGGGCGCACACGTGCTGATCGGCCGCGACGTCGGCACGGCCGTCCTGCTCGTCGAGGCGATCACCGCCGCCAAGACGGTGGTGCGTGACTCGACGGTGTTCGCGACCGCGGCCAGTGGAATCGGCGGCGTGACCGCGCTCAGCGCCCGGCGCAGGCCCGCCGCGAGCGCCCTTCGCGCGGTGAACGCCGGGGCGCTCGTGGCTTTCGGTGACGGGATCTGGCGTGCTCGCACTCTCACCGGCGCGCGGAAGACTCCTTCCTCGGGCCGCGTCGCGCCGCCGTGGCACTTGATGCCCGCGGACCTCGTGCTCGACCGGCTCGGCTCGGGTCCGCGTGGTCTGGACGAGCGCGAGGCCCGGCGGCGGGCACCGGCCGATCGTGCGGGTGGCGAAGGCAACGCCGGCACGAGCATCGCGAAGGCGTTCATGGCCGAACTCGCCAACCCGTTGACCCCGGTACTGGCCGGTGGCGCGGCGGTTTCGGCCGTGGTGGGGTCTCCGGTCGACGCCGCGCTGGTCGCCGGGATCGTCGGAGTGTCCGCGTTGATCGGCAGCGTGCAGCAGGTGCACACCGACCGCGCGCTGGCCGGGCTCTTCGAACGGTCCGCGACGGTGACCACCGTCGTGCGCGACGGCGCCGAGCGGCAGATCGTCGCCGACGCGCTGGTGCGGGGTGACGTCGTATCGCTGCGGTCCGGCGACGTCGTGCCCGCGGACTGCCGGGTGCTCGAGGCGACCGGTGCGGAACTCGACGAGTCGTCGTTGACCGGGGAGTCGCTGCCGGTGCCGAAGGCTCCGGCGCCGGTCGTGGCCGCGGAACTCGCCGAGCGGGCATCGATGCTGTACGAAGGCACCACGGTCGCCGCCGGCAAGGTGCTCGCCGTCGTCGTGGCGACCGGAGACGAGACCGAGGTCGGCCGGGGGATGGCCGCCGCACGAGGCGCCGCCCCCGAGACCGGCGTCGAAGCGCGGCTCGCGTCGCTCACCAAACAGGCCCTGCCGGTCGCGGTCGGCTCGGCGGTCGCCGTGGCGGGTGCCGGACTCATCCGTGGCGTGCCGCTGCGGCAAAGTGTCGGGGCGGCGGTGAACCTCGCGGTCGCGTCGGTGCCGGAAGGCCTGCCGTTCCTGGTGAACGCGGCGCAGCTGGCGGCCGCCCGCAGGCTCGCCGAGCACGGCGCGCTCGTCCGCAATCCGCGCACCATCGAAGCACTCGGGCGGGTCGACGTCCTCTGCTTCGACAAGACCGGCACCCTCACCGAAGGCAAGCTCAGCGTCAGCAGGATCGACGACGGCAGGACCACCGCCTCGGTGCGGCGTCTGCGGAAAAGTCAGCAGGAGGTGCTGGCCGCGGCCGTCCGCGCGACGCCTCGGGCGGAGAACCCCGAGGATCTGCCGCACCACACGGATCGAGCCGTGCTCGAAGGCGGCATCATCGCGGGCGTGGACGCCGGCGGCTGGGAGAAGACCAGCGCCGTCCCGTTCGAGCCGTCGCGAGGATTCCACGCCACCAACGGGAAGATCGGCAAGCGGTACCTGATGTGCGTCAAGGGCGCACCGGAGACCGTCCTTCCCCGGTGCACCCGGCACGGCGATCGGCCGATGGGTCCCGGAGGCCGGGAGCGGTTGGCGAAGCGGGTGGGACACCTGGCCGCCGCCGGGCACCGTGTCCTCGCCGTGGCCGAGAAGACCGTGTCCACCAAGGACCTTTCCGAGGACGACGTCGACGAACTCCGGCTGCTCGGTTTCATCGCCTTGGCGGATCCGGTGCGTGACAGTGCCGCACCGGCGGCGGACCGGTTGCGCGAGGCCGGAGTGCGCACGGTGATGATCACCGGCGATCACCCGGCCACCGGCGAGGCCGTCTCCGAGGAGATCACCGGCCGCAACGGCGACACCAAGGTGCTCACCGGCGCGAGGATCGAGGAACTCGCCGACGAAGAACTCGATCGCGAGCTCGCCGACGTGGACGTGATCGCCCGGTGCAGCCCGGCGCAGAAGGTCCGGATCATCCAGGCCTACCAGCGCGGTGGCCGCGTCGTCGCGATGACCGGTGACGGCGCGAACGACGCGCCGGCCATCCGGCTCGCCGACGTCGGGATCGCGCTCGGTCAGCGAGGCACGGCCGCGGCGAGGGCGGCCGCGGACCTCGTGGTGACCGACGACCGGCTGGAGACGATCGTCGCCGCGTTGGTGGAAGGCCGGGCGATGTGGGCGTCGGTCCGCGAGGCGCTCGGCATCCTGCTCGGCGGGAACCTGGGAGAGATCGCCTTCACCGTGCTCGGCTCGGTCGTCACCGGACGCTCACCGCTCACCGCTCGCCAGTTGCTGCTGATGAACCTCCTCACCGACCTGGCGCCCGCATTGGCGATCGCGCTGAGCAGGCCGGACGGCGAGACCGTGCCGGAACTACTGCGCGAGGGACCCAGCGCGTCACTCGGGAACGCTCTTCGGCGCGACATCACCACGCGCGCGGTGACCACGACACTCGGAGCGTCCGTCGCCTGGACTCTCGCGAGGCTGACCGGCAGGCAACGGCGGGCGAGCACGATCGCGCTCGTGTCCCTGATCGGTACCCAGCTCGGGCAGACGCTGGCAGTCGGCGGCCGGGACGGCACCGTCCTCGCCGCGGGTCTGGGCTCCGCCGTACTGCTGGCGGTACTGGTCCAGACCCCCGGGGTCAGCCAGTTCTTCGGCTGCACGCCGCTCGGGCCGGTCGGCTGGGGGATCGCACTCGGCAGCGCCGGAGCGGCGAGCGTCGGCGGGTTGCTGCTCGGACACCGAGGCGTCGAAACGTAAAGCGAATGGCCCCTTCCCTCCGTACAGCCGAGGGAAGGGGCCATCAACCGCTGACGACTCAGCGGTCCCAGCGAATGCCGATCCGCCAGTTCACCGGGTACTGCAAGGGACCGACGGTCAGGGTGTAGTAGCTGGCGGGCAGAACGCAGGATTCCGTCTTCGCCGGCGCGTGGATGTAACCACCGCCCGAGCAGTTGCCGATCGTCCACTTGAACCAGTGGTCGGGTGAGCCGGGTGCCGCGGTCGCTTCGAGATCCACGTGAATGGTCCCGCCGGGGAAAAATCCCGACGCGAGTGAGCAGCTTGTGGTCGTGTAACACTCTTTCGGCCCCGCACCGCCGGCGGCGTGGGCCGCACCGGCTCCCGCGATGGCGGTGCCCAGTACGGTTCCGGCCACGATCGCGGCCGCTCCGATCTTCTTCACTTCGACTCCCCAGTCAGGTGTTTCTTCGCCTGGTGGCGATCTCCTGAGGACCCTACTGGAACCGGACGAGTCTGTACGGGCTTTCGAAGATCGTCTTTCCGCCTAGCGGCCGCAGCGGTCCACGCGCTTCCACGGCCACTCCGAGGCGAGCACCGCGTCGAGGTCCGCCTTGTCGGCCCTTACCCAGGACCGCACCGTGACGTCCCACTCTTCGGAGGCCGTGGGATACAGGTAGGCGCAATCGAACGAGCCTGCTCGACACCCTTGACAGCTCTCAGCGTCGTTCATACGTTCATACACGAATTGTCAATTTGTATGATGCTGGGAGCTGGTCCGTATGCGACTCGGCAAGACCGCCGTCGTCCTCGGTGGCAGCGCCGCCGGCCTCTGCGCCGCGGGCGCGCTCGCCCCGTACTTCGACGAGGTGCTGGTGCTCGAACGCGACGAGCTTCCGGCCGAGGCCGAGCACCGGCGCGGAGTACCGCAGAGCAAGCATCCGCATTTCCTGCTGAACTCCGGCCGTCGTGCGATCGGCGCGCTGTTCCCCGGATTCGAGGAAGACCTCATCGCCGCCGGGGGACTGCATCTGATGCCGTCCATGGACGCCGCCTATCTCGACGGGAAGGGCTGGTCGGCGCGGAAACGCAGTGCGATGACGATGATCTACGGCTCGCGGATCCTCATCGAACGCGTGCTGCGCGACAAGGTCCGGGCCCTGTCGAACGTCGTGATCCGCGAAGACGTCGCCGTCAACGGATTGACCACCCAGGCGGGCGCCGTCACCGGGGTCGGGTTCTCCACGCGCGGCGGCGAGGAGCAAGTCGACGCCGACTTCGTGGTGGACGCGATGGGCCGCGGTTCCTCCGTCAGCGCCTGGCTGGTGACGGCGGGCTGGCCCGAACCCGAAGTGCGGACCCTCGACGCCAAGGTCACCTACACCTCGCGCTGGTACGACCTGCCTTCACCCGAGGACCGGCCGCCGTCCTGGTGGTGGCGGCATCTGGTGATCATGCCGACCCCCGACAAGGGCGCGCATCCGGCCGAGCACGAGTTCCTGGTGAACTTCTTCCCGATCGAGGACAACCGGGTCATCGCGTGCATGGGCTCGTGGGGGCTCGAGATGCCGCGCACCACCGAGGCGTTCGTCGAGTCGGCCCGCCGGGTGAGGGCGCCGTTGTTCGCGGCCGCGATGGAGCGGTCCACCCCGACGTCCGAGGTGCACCTGACCCGGTCGACCGGCAACAAGTGGCGGCGTTACGACCGGCTCCGCCCCCCGCCGGAACGCCTCGCGTTCGTCGGCGACTCGATCTGCGCTTTCAACCCGTTCTACGCCCAAGGCATCAGCTCCGCCGCCGGTTCGGCGCTGCTGCTGCGCGAGCACCTCGCGCGCGCCGAACGTCTCGATGCGCGGTTCTCCGTAGCCTTCCTTGCTGCACAACGAAAGCTGCTCGACGTGCCGTGGAGCCTGGCGATGGCGAGGGACCAGGGGTACGCCTGCGCGGTCGGCACCGAAAAAGCGGGTGAGTGGAAGCGTCGTCTGCTCTCGGCGGTGTCCGGCCCGGCGTTCAGGCTCATCGTCGGCGCCGCTCGCGAGGACGACGTGGTCGACGAGCACTTCGCGAAGGTCTTCAACCTCGACGAGTCCTTGAAGGACATGATGACGAACCCGCGCGTGCTCGCGGGGCTCGTGCGCCACCGGATCCAAGCCGCGCTCGGGCGGCATCGGGTTCCCTTCGACTTCGACGCCCGGGCCGAACCACCGGCCACGGACTACTCGCCGGGCGGCGCCACCGAACCCGCCGTCTCCCGATGAACGCCGTATGCGGGCCGGACGCGGAAGCCGTCACCCGCGGACTCGGCTTCGACTGCCACGACGTTTCCCCCTGGCTGTCGATCCGCCCACCGTGGGCGGCGGCGCACTGGACGATGCCGCTGCTGGAACTGCTCGTCCTCGGCGGAGCCGTATTCGCACTGGTGCACGCCGTCCGCCGCCACCGTCAGGGTGATTCGACCAACCTGGCGCTGTGGTGCGCTTCGCTGGTCTACCTCTTCGTCATCGAACCGCCGCTGTACTTCCCGGAATGGTTCGGGATCGAGCGGCAGTACGGATTCATCTTCGCCCACAACCGGTTCACCGTTCAGTTCATGTGGGATCGGCTGCCGCTGTACATCGTCGCGTTCTACCCGATGATCAGCCAGCTCGCCTACGAACTCGTCCGCTCGCTCGGGATCTTCCGCGCCCGAGGCGCGCTGATCGGATCGGTGGCTGTCGCCTTCGCCTGTCAGGTGTTCTACGAGGTCTTCGATCACCTCGGCCCGCAACTGACGTGGTGGGCATGGAACGGGAACAACCGGATCGTCAATCACCCCGCGCTGGATTCGGTGCCGATGAACAGCATGCTGCTCTTCGCCTCCGTTTCGATGGGCGCCATGACCTATCTGGTGGTGTGGCTGGCTGGCGGTTCCCGACGTGGGTGGCCGCTCGTGGCGCGCATCGTCGTGGCCGGTGTCCTCACGCCGCCGAGCATGGCGATCGCCGGGATCCCGTCCAGCGTCTTCAGCGGGAACGTGACCGCGCAGGCTTGGGTGCTCGGCGTGGAGCTGGCGCTGCTGTGGCTCGCGGGCATCTGGATCTTCGCCCGGTACCGAGGTCACGGCGGACCCTTGGCCGCCTTCACCCGGTTCTATCCCGCCGTCTACCTGGGCGGGATGGCCGTGTTCTGGCTCGGCGCCTTGCCGGGTTACCTGTCCGCGGAGAACGGAGTCACCGAAGACGGCACCCCGGTCGGGAACGGCTTGTACACACTGGCCTGCTTCGTGGCCGCCGGTCTGCTGCTGGCCGCGCTGTACCGCGTGCGCCGCGGGGCACCTGCCACCGTCTGAAATCCTCCGTTCGGGGAAGATGGGCCGCATGGGGCACCACGGATGGCGGGGCAACCCGCCCGGAACCGAGCGCGAGGCTCGCCGCCGGATCGTCGACGCGGCGACGGCCTGCATCGACCGCGTCGGTCTCGCCAAGACCAGCCTCTCCGACGTCGCCGCCGAAGCGGGCGTGACCCGGCAGACCGTCTACCGCTACTTCCCGAGCCTCGCCGACATCCTCAGCGCGGTCGCGCTGGACCGGGTCGAGGAGTTCGCCGGGCGGATGGAACGGCATCTGGCCTCGTTCGGCAGCGCCGCCGAGGTCGCCGTGGAATCCGTGGTGTTCGGCGTCCGCGCGGTGCCCGACGAGCCGTACCTGGGGCTGCTCTTGAAAGCGGGAGAGGCCGACGTCTTCACCGTCGCGGTCACTTCTTCGCAGTCCTTCTCGCTCGGCGCGCGGATCCTCCGGAACGTGCCCGTCGACTGGGCCACGGTGGGTGTCGAGACCGACGATGACTTCGAGGGGCTCGCCGAAGTGCTGATGCGGATGTTCCTCTCGTTCCTGCAGTACCCCTCCACGCCGGCCCACACCGACGAGCAACTGCGCACTCTCGTTCGCCGGTGGATCGGCCCCGCACTGACCGCGCGGCCGTGGGGCGATGGTGTCGCGTAGGCCACTTTCGGGACGTCAGGCGTCGCGAAAGTGGCTTACGCGACGGTGAAGGTGCGAAAGTGGCTTCGCAACCTGCCACCTGTGCCTTCCCCCGCGAATACTCACCGGCAATAGCCCGGCGACGTCGGACAGCGTCCGCGGGTGGCAGCGGTCGGGAATCGAGGCCTTGCTCGTCTCGGCCCAGTCCTCGGTGGCGGCATGAACCGCGGGCGTTACCTCGGCCGGACGCCCGCGAGGACGGCGTCCAGGCTCGGAAGCCAGCGCTGCCGGGGATCCGGTGCCGAGAGCCATTCCGAGTGGGCTTCGGCGCGGCCGGAGTCGGCGGGCAGGGGGAGCAGCGCACCCCAGGCGAGCACCTCGACGTGCGGTGGCAGGAAGATCCGAGGCGGGATCAGCCCGTCGGACTCGGCGAGGATGGCCACACGCGGGCCCTGCTGGGTCAGCACCGCCATGGCGGGGCCCCCACAGCCGGTTTCGGCGAGCCGGGCGAGGACCTGGGCGCCGTTGATCTTGGGCAGGGTCACCGCGCAGATCCCGTTCTCCAGCACCAGGAACGGCTGCGTACCACGCCACTTCAACGACCAGCCGAAGAGCCGGCTGTAGAAGGCGTCGCCCCGCGGGCGGATCGAATCCACTGACGAGCGGGACTCGATCGGAAGCACTTGCTGGTCCAGCGACATCGTCGGCGCCTTCCGGACGGTAGGGGGACACGTGGCCCAGGGATCATTGTCAGCCTAACGGCACTCAGTGCCACTAGCAAGTGGCTGCTACCGTCCGGCTATGACCGATTCGCCGCGCCGAGCGCCGGTGACCAGGGCCGGGGCGACCCCCGCGGGCCGTCGCCGGCTGCGCCGCGCGCTCGCCGCCGCGGCCGTGGACCTGTTCGTGGCCAAGGGCTACGAGGCCACCACGGTGGACGAGATCGCGGCCGCCGCGGGGGTGGGCCGCCGGACGTTCTTCCGGTACTTCGACGCCAAGGACGACGTGCTCTTCGCCAATCACGACGAGATCGTGGCCGAGATGGAGGAGACCTTCGCCGCCGCGGATCCCGGCCGTGACCCGGTGGAGGTGGCCTGCGCCGCCGTCGGCCTGGTCCTCGACTCCTACGCCGCGGAACTCGACGTGTCGCTCAAACGGTTCACCCTGACGCGGACGGTGCCTTCGTTGCGGGACAAGGAGGTCGCGACCGTCGACCGCTACCAGCGGGTGCTCGCCCGCTACCTGCGGGCGCGGTTCACGGAACAGGGCGACGAGACGGCGAGCCTGCGGGCGGCCGTGGCCGCGGCGGCGATCGCGGCCGCCAACAACCATGTGCTCCGGCGCTGGCTGCGCAGTGGCGGGCAGGACGACATCGCGGCCAGCGCGGCGGAGGCCTTCGCGCTGGTCATCGACGCGTTCAAGGTCCAGGACGCCGAGGCCGAAACCACGGTGGTGGCCGTGCTGACCACGGCGACACCGCTGCACGCCGTCATCGCCAAGGTGAACGCCGCCTTGAACGATTCGTAGCCCGGTCTGGCACTCAGTGCCAGGATTCGATCCGAAGGTAGGGTGACGCCTGATGCTCACCCGACAGCGCCTGCGGGCGTGGTGGGATGCCCTGCGCTACACGGCATTCGCCGGAACCGACGCCCCGCCGAAGCGCTCGGCGGGGTTGCGCTGGCTGCGCGGACTGGCGATCGTCGGATGCGGACTTTGGGCGGGTTTCATCACGTTTTCGACCATCTCGGTATCGCCTCCAGCGAAGGCGTTCAACGTGCTCATCACCGTGCTGCCCTGCCTGCTCGCGGTGCGTTCGCCGCTGTGGGGGTGGCGCACGCTGATCGTCGGCATCGTGAGCACCCCGCTGACCTTGCCCGGCATCGCCGCCTCGTGGGGCTGGCCGTGGGCCCCGGGCCTCGCGCTCACGGCGGCGCTCGTCTTCTACCTGGTGGGGGAGAGCAACGATCAGGCGGAACTGACCTGGGCGGGGCTCATCTCGTTCGGTGCCGCCACGCCCTTCCTGGGTGATTGGCGGGACGCGGCGCTGCTCGTGCTGCTGGGCGGGATCGCGTTCTTCCTCGGCAACACGGTCCGGCAGCGCAGGCTCGCCGAAGAAGAACGCGCGGCGCAACAGGAACGCAGGCTCGCCGAGGAGACTCGGGCGGCCCTGCTGGAAGAACGTGCCGGGATCGCGCGGGAGCTGCATGACGTGGTCGCGCACCATATGTCCGTCCTCGCGGTACGCGCGGACTCGGCGCGGTTCCGGTTCGCCGATCCGGCCAAGGCCGACCGCGAGGCCGAGATCTGGCAGGAGTTCGCCGACCTCGCCGGAACCGCCCGTGAAGGCCTGACCGAGCTGCGCAGGCTGCTCGGCGTGCTTCGGTCCGAAGACCACGCTCTGCCGACTTCGCCGCAGCCGGGGCTCGGCAAGGTGGTCGAACTCGTGGAAGGGGTGAAGGCCGCCGGCACCGCGTGCGAACTCCACCTGCGGGGTGATCTCGACGCCGTCCCGGTCGGGGTCGCGTTGTCGGTGTTCCGGATCGTGCAGGAAGCACTCAGCAACGCGATCCAGCACGCTCCCGGGGCGTCGATCTCCGTCGAACTCACCGCCGGGCCGGGCTCCGTCCGGCTGCTCATCGAGAACGGGCCCGGTGACGGTCCGAAAAGGACGGAACAGGCCGGCAGCGGACACGGTCTGGTCGGCATGCGGGAGCGGGCGGCTATGCTCGCGGCTGATCTTGAGGCAGTGGAGCGGCCGGACGGCGGTTTCCGCGTCGCGCTGACCGTTCCACTCGATCGTGAGGGGCATCCGCAACCGTGATCTCGGTGGTCATCGCCGACGACCAGACCATGGTCAGGCAGAGTTTCCGCGCCGTGCTCGACGCGCAGCCCGACATGCGGGTGGTGGGGGAGGCCGCGGACGGGACCACCGCCGTCGCACTGTGCGCCGAACTCGAACCGGACGTCGTGCTGATGGACGTGCGCATGCCCGAACTCGACGGGATCGAGGCGACCCGGCGGATCGTGGCGGGGCGGCAAGCGGTCCGCGTGCTGATCCTCACCACCTTCGACATCGACGAATACGTGTTCGGTGGGCTGCGGGCGGGCGCCAGCGGCTTCCTGCTGAAGGACTCCCCGCTGGAGGACCTGGTCACCGCGGTCAGGGTGGTGTCCGCCGGCAACGCGTTGTTCGCGCCGACGATCACCAGGCGATTGATCGGTGAGTTCACCCGCACCCATGCTTCGGCGCACTCGGGTCACTCCCTCGTGACCGAGCTGACCGCGCGTGAGACCGAAGTGCTCCGGCTGATCGCCCGCGGCCTCTCCAACACGGAGATCGCCGAAGCGCTGGTGATCGCGGAACAGACGGCGAAATCCCATGTCAGCAGGGTTTTCGCCAAGCTCGGGGTACGTGATCGCGCGCAAGCGGTCATGGTCGCGTACGAGGCGGGGCTCGTCGTTCCGGGAGCCACGCCCTGATACCGGGGTAGGGGTACACGTGAAAGCGGGTACCGGGGTAGCGGCGCCAAGACGGTTCCCGGGGGCGATGTTTCGCGGCGGGGTTCCGGAGATCGTTTCCCCATGGATTGGTCAAGAGGGCGACGCGTCGACCCGGCGCTGATCGTCGTCGGCGGAGCGATGACCGTATTCGCCTTGGTGGCGCTCGGCTGGTGGATCTGGGATTTGCCGCTCGGCATCGATTCGGCGGTGTACCGGGCAGGCGGGTTCGCCGTGGTGGAAGGGGAAAGTCTCTATTCACCATTGCGGGCGCTACCCGAATGGGTGCCGGAGCTGCCGTTCACCTATCCGCCGTTCGCCGCGTTGCTGTTCACCTCGCTGACCGCGTTGCCCACGCAGCTGTGCTGGGGTCTGCTCGCACTGGCGGCCGCGCCGTCGCTCTACTTCGCGCTCCGGCCGTTCGCGTATCGGGCTCACCTGCCGTTTCTGCTGCTCGGCGCGTTCGCGCTCCAGCCGGTGTGGCAGACCGTCGGTCTCGGCCAGATCAACCTCGTTCTGATGGCCGCCGTGGTGACGGACATGGTCCTCCTGCGTGATTCGCGCTGGCGCGGGATCACGATCGGGATCGTCGCGGCCGTCAAACTGATCCCGCTGATCTTCATCGTCCACCTCCTGGTCGTGCGGCGTACCGCTGACGCGGCACGCGCGCTGGCGGCCTTTCTCGGCGCGACGGCGTTCGCGCTGGTCGTCCTGCCGGTCGATTCGATTCGCTTCTGGACCTCGGCGATCTTCAACGACCATTTCGCCGAGATGAAGGGCTGGGTGGGAAACCAGTCGTGGCAGGGATTCGTCGCGCGGACCGTCCCGGAAGGACGGACGGCCACGGCGGTGATCGTGGTGTCCGGCGTGGTGTTCGCGGCGGCGTCGATGTGGCTCGTGCACCGCTTCCATCGAGCGGGTGACGACCGAGCCGCACTGCTGGCCACGGCAGGATGCTCCCTGCTGATCAGCCCGATCTCGTGGACCCACCACTGGGTGTGGGTGGTGCCCGCGATCGGCTTCCTCGCCGCACGGGGACGTCGGGGGATGACGCTGGTGGTCGCCCTCCTGTTCACCGGGTGGACGGTCGCCGTGGTCCCGGGTGGCGGGGGAGTGGAGCGCGACTGGAACCTGGCGGAGACCTTGATCGGCAACGCCTACCTGATCGCCCTTCTCGTCACGGCACTCACCTGCCTACTTCGTCGTATAACGCTATATACGCCGAGGTTGCGTGCGTCATCCTTCTGCGTCCGGAGCGTTCTCTCGGCCTTCGCGCGTGTAGAAAAGAAGAAACGCGAAGATGCCCGCGATCCCGGCGACGACGCAGACGCTGTCGGCGACATCGGTGCCGAAGGCCGTCACGATCGGGCCGGAACCGACGACGACGCCGAGCGTTTGCCCGGCGACGACCACGAAGCCGCCGACGAGGAACGCGAAGAGGCAGACGCGGGTCGCGGCAAGCAGAATCCGATACACGGTGATCACGCTCCAGGGAGCCACAGCAGGCCGACGGCCATGAGGACGCCGAACAGCAGGGTGGGCAACAGGTAGTAGAGGACGACCGGCACGAAGATCCGGACCGGGTTGATCTCGGCGATGCCCGCCGCGACGTAAAGCGGTGCGGCTCCCGGCGGTGAGCATCCTTCCGAAGAGGCCCACACGAGGATCGCGGCGAAGGCGACGTGCGGAGGGATGCCCGCGGCGGTCAGCGCGGCGAACGCCACCGGGCCCACCGCGGCGACCGTGGACGTCGTGTTGAGCGGCCCGGCGACGACCACGATGACGACGCCGACCACGATGGCGGCCACCAGTGGGGAGACCCCGGTGAGCCCTTCCAGGTAGGGCTTGAGCTGGTCGTCGAGGCCGAGTGTCTTCAGCACGTTCGACGCGGCGAACGCCGAGATCATCGTGACACCGACCAGGCCGAGCTTGGGGCCGACCGCCCCGAAGAGATCCCACCATTGCGCCCGCCCCTTCGGCAGCAGTTTCCGCTCGACGAGCAGGCCGACCAGCAGCATGACGATCGGCAGCCAGATGAGCAGCGGGATCGCGTCCGGGGCGTCGATGCCGATGCGGGCCGAGACGAAGTCCGCGGTCGGCGGGGCGGTGAGCAGGATCGGGACGGCGATCGAGCCGAGGACCACCAGCGACGGCCAGCCTGCCTTGAACGACGCACCCAGCGGATGGATGTCCTGCGGTTCCATCGCTTGCACGCCACGGCGTTTCACGATGACGTAGGCCATGATCAGCCGCATCCCGACCATCCAGGCGCCGGTGACGAAGATCGTCGCGACGATGTCGCCCGCGCCGAGCACCGGCAGCACGGTCGGGGCGGCGAGGAGGATGAAGAACGCGCCGCTGAACGGAAATGTGGCCCCCACCCCGGCGTTTCCGGACAGGACCAGTGCGGCGGTCTCGCCGCTGGCCTTGGACCGTTTCATCCAGGGGATGGTGATCGACCCGACCGTGGCGACGATCGCGGCACCGTTGTGGGCGACCGCGCCGAACAGTCCGGAAGCGACAGTCGCCGCGTAGGCCGAGCCACCTCGGCGGCGGCCGAGGAACGAACTGAGGATGTCGACCATCCGCTGCACCAGTCCGGTCCTGGTGAGCAGTTCGCTGACGAAAACGAACGCCAGTGCGGCGAAGGTGATCTCGGACTTGAGGCCGTCGATCAGGCTTTCCCAGGCGACGGCGAAGAAGTCCGTGCCCGCGAAGGCGGCGGTGACCAGGAAACCGACGACCATCGCTTCGCCGATATTGCGTTTGAAGATCGCGTTCCACACGACGATGGCGGCGATGAACGCGACCAGCGCCAGGATCGCGTTCACGCGCGGATCCGGGATGTGTCATCGGTAACGAGGCCGGCGTCGCGGTAGGCGGTCATCGCCTCGGGGCTCGCGAGGAATCGGAGCAGGTCCGCGGCTTCGGACGGGGCCGTGCGGCCGAAAGCGGCCGAGAGTTCGCTGTAGTGCTGGGCCCCCTCCGGAAGCGGGCCGACGATGCGGGCCTGCGGGACGAACTTCAACTCGCTGAGCTGCTGGACCGCGAGATCGGCGCGACCATCGGTGACGGCGAGCGCGGTGAATCCCTTCTCCACGATGGTGGCACGCGCGTTCACCTCGTCCGCGATACCCAGGTCTTCGAGTAGCCGCGCGAAGTAGATGCCACTCGCGCCGCTGCGGGAGTACGCGACGGATCGTGCGGAGGTGAGGGCCGCGCGAAGGGCGTTCACCGTGCCGATGTCGGGATCGTCGAGTTCCGGCGCGGTGGCGATGCCGATCCCGCTTTTCGCCAGTACGACGCGGGATTCGGAGGTGACCGCGCCGAGCGCCTCGAGTTCGGAGAAGGCACCGGAGACGACGATGACGACGTCGGGTTTGGCGCCTTCCCTGATCTTCTCGACCAGGATGGTGGTGGGGTCGTACGTGACGTCGACGTCGACGCCGTGCTTCTTCGCGAACGCGTGCAGCAGCACGTCTTCGAGCGCTTTCTTGACGGACAGCGCGGTGAAGAGGCTGATCATGGGGTGTCCCTTCGGGCGGGTGGGGAGTGGAGGGCGTCGCGCTGACGGTCGGTCAGCGGCCGGGTCGGACGGCCTCGCAGGAGCAGGAAGATTTCCGCGGTGTGCTCGAGTTCTTCGAGCGTGTCCAAGGCGGTGTCGAGGCTTGTCCCGGCGACGACCGGGCCGTGGTTGGCGAGCAGCAGCGCCGGATGGTCGACGGCGGCGCGAGCGATCGGCTCGGCGACGCCGGGGTCGCCCGGCGGGTGGTAGGGCAGCAGGGGGAGGCGCCCGACCCGCATCGCGAAGTAGGCGGTCAGCGGCGGGATGGCGTCGTCCGGGTCGAGCCCGTCCAGGCACGAGACGGCGGCGGAACACGTCGAGTGGGTGTGTACGACCGCGGTGTCGGAAGGACGCTGCCGGAGCACGGTCGCGTGGAAGAAGGCTTCCTTCGACGGCGGCGGTCCGGCGAGGTGGTTTCCGTCGGCGTCGACGACCGACAGATCACCCGGTCGCACCGTGCCGAGGCAGGCCCCAGTGGGCGTGACGAGGATCTGCTCGCCGTAGCGCACGGAGATGTTGCCTGTGCGGCCGTGGGTGAGACCTCGGTCGTAGAGGGATCGCGCCGCGGCGATGACGCGTTCGCGGTGGAGCCGGTCGGTGCTCATGAGCCGGACGCCATCGCGAGGAGGTCCGGATCGCCGAAGTTGCCCGACTTGAGCAACAGTGCGGGCCGGTCGTCACCCACGGGGTGGATCCACGGCACCCCGGGTGCGGCTTCCATCCCGATCACGCCGCCGTGGACGTCGAGTGCGGTGACGATCGCGCCGGAGGTCTCTCCACCGGCTGCCACGAGCCGGCGCACACCGCGTTCGACGAGCCCGACGGCGATGAGCCCGGTCGCCTTCTCGAGGATTTCGGCCGATCTGGCCACGCCGAGTTCTTCTTGTGTGCGCTTCAGATCCACCGGGCTCGACGACGAGTAGACGAGCGGGCCAGGCTCGGTCAGGGCGTCGTACCAGGCGAGTGCTGCGGCCGCGAGGGCGTCCGGATCCGGTGTCGCCACCGGGTCGAGCCGGTGCGCGGGGCGGCCGAGGCTTCTCATGACAGCGATCTGCTCCAGCGTTCGTGCCGAGCAGCTTCCGGACAGGACGGCTGCCGGGCCGGTCGGTGCATGCGGCTCGGTGACCGGCGGGGCGGCGGAGGCCCGTGCGGCGGCGAGTCCGGCCGCGAGACCCGCCGCGCCCGCGACGAGGGGCGAGTTCATCGCGACCTGGCCCAGCAGTCGCAGGTCGTCTTCGGTGAGCGCGTCGACGAGCACGTAACCTCGCTCGCCCTCGACCGCTTCGCGTACGGCGGTTTCCCCGCGCCGGACGACGTCGTGCGTGATCAGGGCGACCGGGGTGTCGGTCTGTGCTCGCAGCAGCCGGGGCAGATGCGAGTCCGTCATCGGGGTCGCGGGATGGTCGCGCATGGGCGATTCCGCCAGCAGGGTGTCGCCGACGAAGAGATGGCCTTGGTACTGCGTGCGCCCGTGCGCCGGTGAACTCGGGGTCATCACGACACCGCCAGGCGGCGACGCCTGCGACAACGCGTCGAGGACCGGGCCGATGTTGCCGCGCGGCGTCGAATCGAAGGTGGAGCAGTACTTGAAGTAGATCTGCTCCGCCTGCCGGTTTCGCAGCCATCGCAACGCTTTCAAGGACGTCGAGACCGCTTCCTCGGCCAGGATCGCGCGGCTCTTGAGGGCGATCACGATCGCGTCGTGCGGTGGTGTCACCTCGTCTTCGGGTGGTACGCCGAAGAACAGCAGGGTGCGCAGCCCGCCTCGGCGGAAGGCGGCGGCGACGTCGGTCGCGCCGGTGAAGTCGTCGGCGATCGCGCCGATCGTGCCGGTCATTCCCCGATCACCGCCTTCAGTCTCGCCGCGGCGCTGCGGGGTCCGGACACGACCGGCACGCCGAGTGCGGCTGACAGCTCTTCCGCGGCGGGGGCGAGGGAGTATTGGGCGAGCAGGACGAGATCCCAGCCGTCGGCTCGCGCCCGGCAGGTTTCGACGAGCTTGTCCGGCGTGAAAACCCCGCCGACCTCGACGGCGATTCCCTTGTCGCGAGCCGCCTGCTCAAAACGTGCTGTCGAATCGCTCAGCGCCGAGACCAGCGAGGCGACCACGAGGATCCTGCGGTGGCCGCTGGAAAGTACGTCGTCGAAGGCGGCTTCGTCAGGCGCCAGGAGCGGGACCGGCGCGTCGACCTGCTTCGTGACCTCGCCGTAGAGCGAGCACGTGAGCAGTACGCCGTCGGCGCCGCCGGTGACCGCGTAGTCGATGAGGCGGCGCATCCGGTCGTCCAAAGCGGACGTGCGGCCGTCTTCTCCGACGTCGGCCAGCAGCCGGTCGTCGAGGATGTTCCACGGCTGGGCCTGCGGGAATCCGGTCGCCAGTGCGTTCACCGCGGGCGGGATCGCGGCCGGTGTGGCGCTGATCAACGCGATGCGTGGGCTCATCGGATTCGCTCCTCGATCCAGCTCAGGCCTGCTTCGGTGCCGGTGGCGGGCTTGTACTCGCAGCCGATCCAGCCGTCGTAGCCCTCGGCCTTGAGGGTGTCGAAGACTTCGGCCCAGGGAATGCCGCCGGTACCGGGTTCGCCCCGGCCGGGTGAGTCGGCGATCTGCAGGTGGGCGGCCCGGGGCAGGAATTCCCGCAGGGCCGTGACGACGTCCTTCTCGTCGATGGAGGCGTGGTAGACGTCGAAGAGCAGGGCCACGTGGGGTTCGTCGATCGCGTCCGCCACCGCTGCCGCGTGTGCCTGGCCGTCGAGGACGAAACCCGGCGCGTCCTGTTTGTTCTGTGCCTCCAGCAGGAGCCGGACGCCGCTGCCGCGAGCCTGGTCCGCCGCCCAGGCGATGTTCGCGACGTACTGGGCGAAGGCGCGGTCACGGGAGACGTCGGCGGGCCGGATCCCGGCGGGCAGGTGCAAAAAGGCGCTGCTCAGTGCCACGGCGTATTCGAGGCCGCGTTCCACTCCAGCGCGGAATTCGGCCGCACGGCCGGGCAGGCATGCGGAGCCGAGCCGTTCCGGAGAGCCGGGTTCGCCGGTGGGGGAGTTGATGAGGATCTGGCTCAGTCCCGCGTCGGCGAGGCGCCGGACGAGCGTGGCGGCGGGGAAGGGGTACGGCGAGGCGTACTCGACGGCGGTGAAACCGGCGGCCGCGGCCGCGTCGAAGCGCTGTTCGAAGGGGAGTTCCGTGAACAGCCACTTGAGATTGGCGTCGAGCCGGAGTCCACTGTGGAGGATCATCGGCGGTATCCGGGGTTGACGAGGTTGCCGGGAGTGTTTCCCCGTAGGACATCGATCACCTGCTGGGCGGCCATCAGGCTGGCCCGGGCCCGGGCCTGTTCCGTCGCCGCGCCGATATGCGCGGTGACCAGGACGTTGCCGAGCCCGCGCAGCCTGCTGTCGAGTGGCAAGGGCTCCTCCGTGAGCACGTCCAGGGCCGCGCCCGCCAGCGCGCCGTTCTCCAGCGCGTCGGCTAGGGCTTCCTCGTCCACCACTTCGCCGCGCGCGGTGTTGATCAGGAAAGCCCCGGGCTTGACCTTCCGCAGCGCGGACGCATCGATCAGGTGACGGGTGGAGTCATCGAGGAAGATGTGCAGACTGAGGAAGTCGGCTTCCGCCAGTACTTCGTCGAAGGTGCGGGCTTCGACGCCGGTCTCCGCCAGGAAATCCTGGTCCGGGTAGGGATCGTGGGCCACGATCCGCATTCCGAGCGCCAGCCCCAGCCGGGCCACGGTCTTGCCGATCGAACCCAGCCCGATCAGGCCGAGCACCGCGCCGTCGAGCTCGCGTCCGCTGCGCTGCTCCCAGCGACCCGCCTGGACGCTCGCGATGTTCTGCGGGATCAGGCGTGCGCAGTTGAGCATGAGTGCCAGGACATGCTCGGCGACCGATCGGCGGTTCGCGCCCGGGGTGTAGGTGACGGCCACGCCGTGGCGGGTCGCCGCGTCGAGGTCGATGTTGTCGTAGCCGACACCGCAGCGGCCGAACACCTTGAGCTTGGACGCGGCCTCGATGACGTCGGCGGGGAAGGCGTCGGTACCCGCGACGATCCCGTCGGCCTCGCGAACGAGGTCGGCCAGGGGAGTACCGGTGGCTTCGCGGTGCGCGGGAGTGGTGAAGACGGTGTCGAAACCCGCGTCTGAGAGCAGCTGGTCGACCTCGCCGCCGGGTTTCAGATACGAGGTCGTCACGAGTACGCGCATGGTCATCCGGTTCGTTTCTCCTGTTCGAGACGGTCTGATGAAAATACTATAGGATTTGTGTCAATACTATAGGGAGGTAAGGCCAAGCCGGTCCGGTGCGCGGGATATCGTGATGCGACTAAGGAGGGACCTATGACTTCCCCGCGGAGGTCCGGACGACAGCCGCTCGCCGACCGGATGTACGAGGTGCTGCTGGGGCAGTTCACCGACGGCCGATGGTCCGCGGGCGAACCGGTCAACATCGGCGCGCTGTCACGGGAACTCGACGTCAGCCAGACGCCGCTGCGGGAAGCGCTGGCGCGGCTGGAGCACACCGGGCTCGTCCGCCGCGAGGCGCTCAAGGGCTACCGGGTCGCCCCGCTGCTGACCGAGTTCGAACTGGTGAAGCTGATGGACGCGCGTCTGGTGCTCGAACCCGCGCTCACCTACGAGGCCGCCCGCCGTACGACGCCCGAGTTCCTGGAAGAGGTCTTGGAGAGCGTCAACGACCTCGCGCGGGCGGCGACCTCGCCGGACACCGCGGCCTTCAGTGCGTACTGGACCATCGACGAACGATTCCACCTGCTCATCGCCGCCCAGGCGGACAATCCATTCCTGGAGAAGGCGTACCGGTCACTCGGGGGACAGGTGCAGCGGTTCAGGTTCTTCGCGAAACTCGGGTCCGCCAGGGGAGCGCCCGGACTGGCGGCGGAGGAGCATCGCGCCGTCTACGACGCTCTGGTGGCGGGGGAGCCGGACGAGGCGGCCGCTCGGATGCGCCGGCACATCGAGAACGCCAAGCAGCGCGTCCTGGAGGACCGGAGGTCGGTCGAGGCGGCGGAACTCCCGGCCGGTCGCTGACCATTCTCCAAATGTATAACGCCCTATACCTAGGGCCGATTTCAAAAGAAACTCGTTATTTCGGGAAAAAACCAGCTAGGACGCGGACAGATCGAGCCATTCCCCGAGGGGAAGCGTCCGTGCGCGTCGTCCGGGTCGGAGACTTCGACGTAACCCGCGATTTGTCCGGCAGCTCCGCCTTGTAGTGGGGTGGCACCGAATACGTCAGAAACGGGCCGCGCGGCCGAGTGACTGCTGGTCAACCGTCCTCGGGCTACTTCTCGAAGATGGGGCCTAGGAGCCGACCCGGACAATTACGAGAGGTCGAAGGGGGCGGGGGAGTGGCCTTCCCAGATCTGGCGGGATGCCTGTCCGGGGTAGGGCAGGGTCTTCGACTCGGTGTCCAGGATGCGGGTGAGGTGCCCGCCGGGCCGGTGGGCGGGCCAGGCCGCGTCGCCGGTGGTGACGAAGCGGACCCATGCCTCCTGGAGTTCGCGGGAGAGCGTGATGGCCTCGGGAGTGGGCTCCTCGCCGATGAGCTGGGTGCCGACGGGGCTGTCCAGCGTGCCGAACGCCAGGGGTATGTCGAGGCTGTGGCAGGCGCCCAGGATGCCGCCGAGGGCCGGGGCGACCCAGGCCAGTTCGAACAGGTACGAGGTGCCGCCGGCTGCCGCGTTCGCCTCGGCCAGCTTCTGTGACGGCATGCGGAAGAGGGCGTCGGAGTACACCGTCTCCACCAGCTCCTCCGGGCCTGCCTGCGGGAACGCGGCACGGTAGGCCCGCGCGCCGTCCGGCTGCGGGGCGTGCAGTTCCAGGGCTGCGTGGGCGTCCTCCTCAGTGAAGGTGCCGTACCGTCCGCTCATGACGCTGAAGTACCGGAACTCGTCCCGGGTGTGGCCGACGAGCAGTTCGGTCCCGCTCTCGCGCGCGCCGGTCAGCGCGGGCCAGGGCGTTTCCGGGAGGACCTCGCCGTCGACGACGGGGCACAGCGCGGTGCCGGTCTCCGTGAGGCGTCCCCAGCTCTCCCGGTGCGCGTGGAGGCCGGCGTTGAACGAGGTGAGCTCGGCGGCCAGGTGCCATGGGTCGATGTCGCGCAGGGCCTCGGCGGTGGGGGCCGTCGCGCCGAGCCGGTCCGCGAACGCGGCGGTGACCTGCCGTGCCAGCGCGGGGGTGCTGTGCAGCCCCGGCACCGAATGGGCGATGGCCCGCCGGAACAAGCCGCGCGCGGACTTCATCGTCAGCAGGGCGGCGACCGAGCCCGCCCCGGCGGACACCCCGCCCACGGTGACCCGGCCGGGGTCGCCTCCGAAGGCGGCGATGTTGCGCTGCACCCACTCCAGCGCCGCGATCTGGTCGAGAAATCCGCGGTTGGGCGGCACATCGTCGAGGAACGCGAATCCCTCCGCGCCCACGCGGCAGTTGATGGTCACCACGACAACTCCCGCCTCGGCCAGCGCTGCCGGGTCATACATCGGGTCGCTCGACGCCGCCGAGAGGTAGCCGCCCACGGGGATCCACACCAGCACCGGCAGTCCCGCCGCGCCGGGATCCGGAGTGCCGACGTTGAGCGTCAGCCAGTCGGTGCCCTGCGGGGGCACGTCGATCGGCAGGGACAGCGGCACCACGGGGCCGAACTCGACCGCCTGCCTCGTCCCCTCCCAGCGGTGCGGCGGCGCGGGCGCGGCGAAGCGGAGCGCTCCGACCGGGGGCTGGGCATAGGGGATGCCGCGGAACACCGCGTGCCCCTGCCGCCGGCGCCCCTGCACCACACCTTCCGTGGTCCGTACCTTTGGCTGTTCGGACATGACGGTTCCTTCCCTCAAGTTGACCCCAGAATTATGGGTCAGGTGTATTATGTCAACTGTATTGGAACAGTTCTCCGGGCACGAGGGAGGGACCGGCGATGCCGAAACAGGTGGATCACCGCGGACGCCGCGAAGCGATCGCCCGCGCACTGTGGCGGGTGGTGGAGCAGCGCGGCGTTACACAGCTGACGATGCGCGTGGTGGCGCAGGAGGCGGGCATGTCACTCGGGCAGCTGCAGCACTACTTCGCCTCCCGGACCGCCATGCTCTCCTTCGCCATGGATTTCGCGTCCGAGCAGACCTCGGTGCGCATACACCAGGGGCTCGAAAAGCTCGGTGACCGTCCGCACCCCCGTGACGTGCTGCGACTGACGCTCGCGGAAATGCTCCCCCTGCATGCCGACGCCCGCGCGACCAGCTGGTTGAGCGCCGCCTACGTCCTGGAGGCGCTGCACGACGAGGCCGTGCACGAGCAGGCGCGCCGCGGCCTCGTCCAGGGGCGGGCCCTCGTCGAGCAGTTGGTCCGCCAGGCGATCGCCGACGGGCACATCGACTCCGGTCGCGACCCGGCGACCGAGACCAACCTGCTCCTCGCCCTCACCGGCTTCACCCCCCTGATCGAACTCGACGTGATCGAGCCCCAGGACGCGCTCGCCGCGATCGACGTGCATCTGGACCGGCTGTTCAGGAGTACGTGACCTGCCCTCGGACACGGGGCAGGTGGGGGCGAGATCAGCTCTAGTCCGGCGTCGCAGGTGGAGGTACCAAGCCGTTCGTTGACACAGCGAGCTGACGCCTTGAGCCGAGAGCGCCCCCGGACTCTGGTTACGCCTGGCGGCCCGTTTCTGGCGTCTTCGGTTGCCACCCCATGTAGCTCCAGCACGACCGGGCGGCGGCAGGCCACGCTATCGAACGGGCGCTCGATGTCTTGATCATCCCTCGGCGAGCAGGTCGAAGAAGAAGGTCCGGATGTCCTCGGCCAGGAGGTCCGGCACTTCCATCGCGGCGAAGTGCCCACCGCGCTCGAACTCCGACCAGTGCCTGATGTCGTACAGCCGCTCGGCCAACGGTCGCACCGACTGCGTGATGTCGTACGGCAGCACCGCAACGCCGAGCGGGACCGGGCACGGCTCGGTCCCGCGCACGGCCTCGTGGTGCAGTCGCGCGGAGGAGGCCGCGGTCGCGGTCAGCCAGTACAGCGAGATGTCGGTGAGCATCCGGTCGTCGCTGACCGGCGAGCGGGGATCCGTCCACTGTGCGAAGCGCTCGGCGATCCAGGCCAGCTGGCCGACTGGCGAGTCGGTCAGCGCGTAGCCGATGGTCTGCGGGGTTGCGGCCTGCAAAGCCTGGTACGGCGGGCGGTTCGCCATCAGTCGTCGGACCTTGTCGAGCCGGGCTTCGTCCTGTTCGGACAGTTCGACGCCGGCGTCCGGCCGGGTCGGCAGGTAATTGACGTGCACGCCGACGACCTTCTCGGGCGCCGCCGTGCCGAGTGCGGTCGAGATGCCCGAGCCGAAGTCGCCGCCCTGTGCGCCGTAGCGCTCGTATCCGAGCCTGTGCATCAGCTCGGCCCAGGCACGCGCGATCCGGGGGATGTCCCAGCCGCGTTCGTGGGTCGGGCCGGAGAATCCGTAGCCCGGGATGGACGGGATGACCAGGTGGAAGTCGCGTGACAGTGGCTCGATCACACCGAGGAACTCGAGGAACGAACCAGGCCAGCCGTGCGTGAGGACCAGCGCGAGCGCGTCCGGCTTCGCGGACCGGACGTGGACGAAGTGGATGTTCTGGCCTTCGATCTCGGTGGTGAAGTGTGGAAGCTCGTTGAGCTCGGCTTCGTGCGCGCGCCAGTCGTAGCCGGTACGCCAGTACTCGGTGAGTTCCTTCAGGCGCCCCAATGGGAAGCCGTAGTCCCAGCCGGCGTCCGTGACCTCGTTGGGCCAACGGGTGCGGGAGAGGCGGTCGCGGAGATCGTCGAGGTCGGCCTGGGGAATGTCGATGCGGAAGGGCTTGATCATGGTCGTGGCTCCTGAAGAGTCATGTGGCGCCTAAACGTTTAGGTGCACAACGTTTGGTCTCCAAACGATACCGCAATCGTTCGGAGTCCCAACGATTGGTTAGACTCGTCACATGGAGAACCCGGCCGAAGAGATGCCTGCCCGATGGCAGGGCCTGCCCAGCTGGCTGCTCACGCAGACCGCGAACCACGCGCGTCGCCTGGTGATCGACGGGTTCTCCGCTGTCGACGCCCGGGGCTACCACTACCGCGTGCTGGCGACGCTGGAAGAGTTCGGGCCTGCCAGTCAGGCGACGCTGGGCCGCCGCAGCGGAATCCACGTCAGCGAGATGGTCGCGACGATCAACGAGCTCGCCGAGCGTGAACTGGTCGAGCGTGCCCCGGACCCCGCCGACCGGCGGCGCAACGTCATCTCGCTGACCACCGCGGGCAAGCGGCAGCTGCGACGGCTGGAGAAGCAGCTGGCCGAGCGCCAGGACGAACTGCTGGAACCGCTGTCGTCCGGCGAGCGGGAGCGGTTCACCGAGTTGCTGTCGAAGCTGTTGGATCACCACGACCGGCGAACCGGCGAGGCTGCCCGGCTCTCTTGAGGTGTAGGGCAACGCGCCGTGTTCGTGGGCGGGTCACCCCTGGTCCTGTGGGTCGGGGGGGGGGGGGGGGGGGGGGGGGGGGGAGAAAAACCACCCCCCCCCCCCCCCCCCCACCCCCCCCCCCCCCCCCTCTTTCCTCTCTCTTTTTTTTTGTGTCCTCCCCCCCCTTTTCTCTTTTCCTCTTTTTTCCTCCTCTTCC
>NZ_JBVJCE010000006.1:76967-221715 GCF_055588925.1 Amycolatopsis sp. NPDC041971
TTCGTGTTGCGGGTTCTCTCTGTTTGTGTGTGGTGTGTGTTGTTTCTTTTTTCCCCCCCCCCCCCCCCCCCCCCCCCCACGACCTACAGGACCGAAGCCGCTGACGAAGTTCTTCGCGCTGCCGCGATGATCACGACCTTGTCGTTCAGGGTCTGTTCGCTCATGCGTTCCGACCGTAGGAGCCGCGGGCGGGGGCTGGGAACGCAAGATCGAGGTGGGTCGCAGGTCTGGTTTGTGGCCTTCCCCACCTGCTTCGAGCTGGGAATCTTCGGGAAATGAACGGCGAAATAACCTCATATTGTGGACACTCTGATCGTGCTCCGAGAAGTCGACGACCTTGATCACCCTGCCGTTCCCGAGACGGCGCCCCGGCAGGGACGTCCGGCGCGCGTGTTCGAGAGAGTCCTCGACAGACTGGCCTGGTCGCCCTACCCGAGGGCGATCGCGCTGTACCTGGTCATCCGTACGGCGAGTGTCCAGTTGCTGGACCTGCTGGCGGCCCGTCGTGGTGCGACGCTGACCGATCGGCTGACCGCGTGGGACGGGCAGTGGTACCTGCGGCTGACGGTGCACGGGTACGCGGATCTGCCGGGGACGCTGGACGCGGCGAGGCAGCCGTATTCGGACGCGCCGATGGCGTTCTTCCCGCTGTATCCGAAGCTCGTCGGTGCGGTGATGTGGCTGGGGGCCGACGTCGTGACCGCGGCGCTGACGGTGTCGGTGATCGCCGGTCTCGTGCTGGCGTGCGGGTTGATCCGGATCGGGCGGGCGGTGTCGCCGGATCGGGGTGACCGGACCGGGTTGCTGCTGGTGCCGTTGTGGGCCGGGGCGCCGATGGCGATCGTGTTCTCGATGGCTTATACGGAAGCGGTGTTCTGCGCCTTCGCGGTGTGGGCGCTGGTGGGTGTGCTGGAGCGGCGCTGGTTGCTGGCCGGGGTGTGCGCTTTCGGGGCCGGGTTGTCCCGGTCGACGGCGGTGGTGCTGGTCGCGGTGGTCGTCGTGGCGGCGTTGATGGCGGTCTTCCGGCGCACCGAGAAACGCTGGTGGGCGCTCGCGGGTGCGATGGTCGCGCCGTTGGGGGTGGCGGGGTACCTGGGGTTCGTCGCATACCGGACGGGCAGTTGGACCGGCTGGCAGGACATCGAGTTACGGGGCTGGGACACCGAGTTCGATTTCGGGGCGGAGACCGCGGAATCGGTGCTGGCGCGGTTGACCGGGGACGAGTCGGTGTTCAGCACGCTGACGGTGTTGTTGCTGCTGGGCGCGGTGACGTTGGCCGTGGTGGCGGCGTTCATCCGGGTGCCGTGGCCGCTGACGCTCTACGGCGTCGGAGTGCTGTTGCTGGCGATCGGCACGCGGGGATTGCCGGACGCGAAGATCCGGTTCATCCTGCCGGCTTTCCCCGTCCTGATCCCGATCGCGATCGGGTTGTCGAAGCGGCGGACGGTGACGGCGGTGGTGGCCGCGACGGCGTGGGTGGTCCTGGGCGCGTGGTTCTCGGCGCATGCCCTGACCGCGTGGCGGTACGCGATCTAGACCGAACTCGCGTGATTGGAGCCGGAACACGCGTGTTGGGAAGCCGAACTCTCGCACCGTGCGTCATCCGGCCGGAGACACGCGTGATCCGGCTCTGCGCACGCGTGATCCGGCTCCAGACACGCATGTTCCGCCTAGCTCGCCTGCCGGGTGCGGTGGTCGGCGACGTGGACCCTGGTGGCGCAGCGGGTCGAGCAGAAGCGGCGTCGGCCGTTGCGGGAGACGTCGACGTAGACGGTTTCGCAGCCTTCGCGTGAGCAGATGCCGAAGCGGTCCGGGGTGTCGCAGACGAGGTGTGCGAGTCCGGCCGCGGTGTAGGCCCGGACCCGGGAGACGGTGCCGGCGTGCGCGTCGACGTAGTGCAGGTGGGGTGCTTTGCCGTCGTGGGTGGAGATGTAGGGCTTGGACGCCGAATCGTCGAGCAGCGCGTTGACCAGGTCGACGCGTGCGGCCGGGTCGGCTTCGAAGACGTGCCGGAGTCGCTCGGTCCAAGCGATGATCTCGGTCGATTCGTGTTCCTGTACGGCGGCGACGGTCATGCGGTCTTTGAAGATCGCGGTCAGGGTGGCGGGGCCGGCGGCGTCGCCGAGATTGACCAGGTCGGCGGCGATCTGCGCGGCCGCTCCGCCGTAAGGGTTGAAGTGCATTGACTCATTACAGCACGATCGGGGCATGGAATCGAACATGTGCCCGCGGTGCGGGTGGCCGCTGGCGGAACTGCCGGGAAGCGTGCCGAACACCCAGCGGGTTTCCCAGGGGAGGCTCGAGTACGTCCGGTGTCTGTGCGGCAGCTGGCTCACGCGTGTCGACGGTGTCGTGATCGGGGCGACGAAATCCCAGCTGGGGCAGGCTCAGCTCTGACGGTGGCGTGCGTCGGCGAGCAACTGCGCGAGCGCGTGCACGGGGGAGGTCTCCAGCTTGTGCCGGTGCGCGTCGTAGCGGTCGCGGGTGGTGCGGATGTCGGCGTGGCCCAGCAGGTCCTGGACCTTCTGCACCGGGACGTCGTTGGCCAGCAGCAGGGTTCCGGTGGTGCGCCGCGCGGTGTGCGGGGAAATGGTGTTCGCTTCGGCGAGTCCGGCGGAGCGGGCCTGTGTCCGCAGGAGGAACCAGACATCCCGTTGCGCCAACGGTTTTCCGCCGGGTTTGGTGTTGTCGTAGCGGTGGGGCATGGTCGCGAGCAACGGGCCGGTCAGTTCGTCGGGACGGACTCCGCCGCGCGCGGCGCGCAGGTCGAGGTAACGGTGCAGCGGGTGCAGGGCGGCGGGCACGAGCGGGACGAAGTCGCGGTGACCGCCCTTGGCGGTGTAGCGCAGGATCGTGTGCCCGGAGTCGGTGTCGAGGTCGCGCACGGTCGCGGTGGTCAGGCCGGAGACACGCAGGCCGGTGTAGAACAGGATCGCGACGACGGCGGCGTCGCGCCAGGACGCTTCGGTGTCGTTGGCGCGGGCCCGGTTCTCCATGTGGTTCAGCAGTTTCGCCGTCGACTCGCCGCCGAGGGCCGGTAGTGGCGGGGTCTTGCCGGTTTTGGGCCGGTTGACCGCGGAGACCGGGTTGCGGTCGGCGATGTCGTTGGACTGCAGGTACCGGTACCAGCTGGAGATGCCGGCGAGGGTGCGCGCGACGGTGGAGTCGGCGGCGGGCCGGGGCAGGCCGTCCCTGCCGGTGACGGTGAGGGTGTTCTTCCAGGCGTCGACGTCGGCGCGGCGGGCCGTCAGCGGGTCGAGCCCGGTGCGGGCGCACCAGCCGAGCCAGGCGGAGAGGTCGGCGTAGTAGGCGCGGCGGGTGTGGTCGGTCTTGTCGGTCTCGAGCCAGAGCGTGGTGATGTGCCGGATCGCGTACCGGTCGAGCGGGTCGGCGGGAGGAAGCGCGGGCAGCAGCGCGACGGCTTCGGCGAGGATCCGCCGTCGGTTCTCAGGCCTGGTCTCCGGCAGCCGGGCCGTCGATGCTTCCGGCGCGGCGGGCACGAGTTCGGCGGACATCGTGCTCATCCTAGTACTCCAGCCGGACTTCGTGATGTCGCTGGTGGGCTGCCCGTAGACAGGTGCGGCCACCAGTTGATCATGGTCGGTTGTGTGGACTAACCCTGATCGGCTGGTGGCCGCAGGCCCCAGCGTAAACCCTGACCGATGGGCGGTGATGTTCGAGGAGATGATCAACCGGATCGCAGGCCGGTTCACCCGCGTCGAACCCCGCCGACGGGCACGAACACTGCTGCTCGGGCTGCTGTCGGACCTGCCGGACAAGAACTGCTGGACTATTTCCGAACACGTCGGCGACGACACCTCCGACGGCATACAGCACTTGCTGCGCAAGGCAGTCTGGGACGCCGACAAGGTCCGCGACGACCTGCGCGACTACGTCACCGAACACCTCGGTACCACCGGCGCCGTGCTGGTCGTCGACGAAACCGGCGACCTCAAGAAAGGCGTCCACACCGTCGGAGTGCAACGTCAGTACACCGGCACCGCGGGTCGTGTCGAGAACGCCCAGGTCGCGGTCTACCTCACCTACGCCACCAACGCCGGGCACTCGTTCATCGACCGGGCCCTCTACTTGCCCAAGTCCTGGACCGCCGATCCCGTCCGCTGCATCGACGCCGGAATCCCCGACGACACCGCGTTCGCGACGAAGCCCGCGCTGGCGACCACCATGATCGGGCGCGCTCTCGACGCCGGCGTCCGCGCACAGTGGGTCGCCGGAGATGAGGTTTACGGAGCCGACCCCAGCCTGCGCAAGAACCTGGAAAAGCGCGGTGTCGGCTACGTTCTCGCCATCGGCTGCGACCGCCGGGTCAGTACTCCAGCTGGCGTGCTGCGCGCTGACGGTGTCGCCGCCAGGCTGCCCAAGCACGTCTGGCAACGCCTGTCCGCCGGCGCCGGGGCGAAGGGGAATCGCTACTACGACTGGGCTTTCGCCGACATCGACACCGACGAGACCGACGGGCACCGGTGGCTGCTGATTCGTCGCAACCGCACCACCGGCGAACTGGCGTTCTACCGCTGCTACTCGCCCGAACCCGTGCCGCTACGGATCCTGGTTCAGGTTGCCGGCCGCAGATGGACAGTCGAGGAGTCGTTCCAGACCGGCAAAGGCCTCACCGGGCTTGACCAGCACCAAGTCCGACGCTGGACCTCCTGGCACCGCTGGACGGTCATGGCGATGCTCGCCCAAGCCTTCCTCGCCGTCGTCGCGTCCACCGAACGAAACCCCCAACCAGCACCTGCCGGATGGATCTCGTTGACCTGCAACGAAATCCACCACCTGTTCACCACACTCATCAGCCGACCTGTGCTCAATGCCGCACACCGGATCCGCTGCTCGACATGGCGCCGACGCCACCAATACCGCGCCCAACAAAGCCACTACCAGCGACAATCCACCCACGGACCATGACCATCACGAACTACGACTGGAGTACTAGCCGAAGTCGGTTGTCCGCGAACCGTCTCGTTCCGCTATTGACAGGGTTGTAATCGGCACCATATTTTTTTGTTCGTCACGTCGATGACTACTGGGGATTGGGGGAAGCACAATGAAGGCCGTTCGTTTCTTCACGCGTTCGATGCTGCGCGGCATTCGCAGCAAGGAGTCGGGCTGGGTGATCTACTACATGGATTACTGAGTCTGAATGTTTTCGGTTGCGGCGGCGGTCTCGGGATCTTCGCCGCAACCGTCTTGTTCTGGGGGAATCATGCACACGATCGCCGAGGGTGTCCCGGGTGGCTTACTGGCCGATCCGCTGCGTCATCTCCTGACGTGGGATCGGGCCAGGAAACCGCCGGTGGTCCTGTTCGAACCGGGCCGTCATCTGGTCTCCGACGCGGAGATCGTCCGTACGGTCCTCGCGAGCACGACCGAGCCCTTCGAGGCCCGCGCCGCCACGCTGGGAGCGGTCGCGGACTGGATCCCGGGTTCGGAGAAGAGCCGCCCGGTGAACGTCGCCATCGCGCGGGAACTGGACAGCGTGCTGCGTTCGCTGCCCAAGGAGCACATCGCCGAGGAATTGCGGGCGGCGATGGATGGCGAGCCTTGGCCGTCGGCGGTCTCGGACCTGTACCTGCGGTTGTTCGGCGACCGGCTGCTGCCGGATCTTTCGCCGTCCACCCGTAAGGCGCTGCACCGTGCGCTGTCGTTCTCGAACCGGCGCGACCGGGACAAGTCCGCCGTTCTCGCGCTTCGCCGCCGGATCGCGCACAGCCGGGCGGAGGCCGCGCTCTACCGGTGGGCGTCGGATCGGGACGGCGACACGGGTTTCCAGAAGGCCGTCCACGACACGGTCAAGTCGATGGACGATGTCGCGCTCGTGCTGCACGGTCTGATCGGGGCGCTCTGCCGGGCGACCGCGATGGTCCTCGCGTGGTGTGTGCTGCTCGACAGCGGCTGGCGGCTGAGGATGCCCGCCGGGGCGACCCTGACCAGGGGAGAGCCGCGTGAGCCGGTGGAGAACCGGGTGCGCGAGGCGTTGCGGCTGTGGCCGACGGCCTGGCTGATGTCCCGGAAGGTCACCAGCCCGGTCGAGGTAGGCGGGATGTCGTTGTCGCCCGGAGAGCGGCTCTATCTGTGCACTTTCCTCCTGCATCGTGATCCACGGGTGTGGCATGACGCCGACGAGTATCTGCCCGCGCGCTGGGAAAATCCGCCAGAGGGATATAAAGCGGTCTATCTTCCCTATGGTTTCGGGGCGGCCGCGTGCGTCGGTTCGCGTTTTGTGAACCAGGCGACGGCACGGGTCCTGGAATGCTGGGATGAATTGCCCGCCGCGAAAATCGAGCTGCGGAAAGAAAATCCGGTGATGGGGCCGATTCTGGCCCCGCCGGAATTCCGGTTCGCCGCCGCTCAGGTGTAGTAGCCCTCCACGGGGACGCGGGCCTCGTCGTACAACGCCGGGCCTTCCAGCCGGACAGGCGGCGCGGTGGATGGCGGTTTGAGCGCGTTGACCTGTTCGCCGGAAAGGGCGAACACGACCCGGCCCAGGCCGGAACGTTCGATGGCGCCCTGGCACATCCCGCACGGCTGGCAACTGGTGTACATCGTCGTCGCCGCGGCGACGACGGGGTCGAGTTCGCGTGCGGCCCAGACGGCGAGTTTCAGCTCCGGGTGCAGGCTGATGTCCGACTGCGACACCGTGGTGTTGTGGTCTTCGGCGAGTACCGTGCCGTCGGGTCCGACGAGGAGCGAGCCGAAGGGCGGATCGCCGTCCGTGCGGGCTTTCGCGGCCAGTTCGATGGCGCGGCGGAGGAACTTTTCGTCTTCTTCGGTCATCGTCGGTCCTGTTCGGTTCGGTAGCGGCCCGGTTCCCAGTGTGCGGCCACGGTCGCCAGCGCCTGCCAGGCGGCTTCCGGGCGGAGAGTCTCCTCGGGGTCGCCGGAGAACGGGTCGAGCACGACCGTCTCGGCGCCGAGGTGGCGTAGCCGGTCGAGGTCGTCGGCGATCTGCTCGATCGTGCCTTCCCCGGCGAGGCGGCCGGGTCCGGTGACCGGACGGCCGGTGATGTTCAGCAGGATCCGCGGGGTGAACGCGGGGGCGGGCCGGTTCTGCGCGTCGGCGATGGTCTTGACCCTGGTCAGCGCTTCGGTGAGCCATGGGAGGGTGGCGCGCAGCGGATGCCAGGCGTCCCCGACCCGGACGGCGCGGCGGATCCCGGCGTCGCTGTTGCCGCCGACCCAGATCGGAATGTCACCGGCCCGGTAGTCGGCGTCGTCCGCCCAGGCCTTCCGGACGGCGTCGAGGTGGCCGTCGGTCAGCCGTCCTCGTTTCTCGAACGGGACGTCGAGTGCTTCGAACTCCTGTCGGGCCCAGCCGGACGCGACGCCGAGCACGAGCCGTCCGCCGCTGAGCTGGTTCAGGTTCGCGGCCATGCGGGCGATCAGCAGCGGATGCCGGTACGGGACGATGAGCACGGTCGTGCCCAGCCGGACCCGGTTCGTCACCCCGGCGAGCCAGGACAGCGTCGTGAACGGTTCGTAGAACGGCGCCGGATACTGCTCGGCGACGTCGGGGGTGATGGCCACGTGATCGGACACCATGAGCAGGTCGTAGCCGAGGCCTTCGACCGTGGTGGCCCAGCCGCGGAGGATCCCGGGATCGGTCCCCGGTCCGAAATTCGGGACGTTGACACCTATTCGCACAGGTCAAGGCTATCGGCGGAGCGGGAACCCGGGAAGAGATCTTTCCCGGCGTCAGGGCGCTTCCGCCGTGGATCTGCCGGTATTCTCCCCGGATGGCCGAGACTCTCGACGCGACGGACTGGGCGATCCTGGTGGAGCTCCAGAAGGACGGGCGGCTTCCGCTCACCGAGCTGGGGAAGCGGGTCAGCTTGAGCGCGTCGGCCACGACGGAACGGGTCAAGCGGCTGGAGTCGGCCGGCGTGATCACCGGCTATCGCGCCGAGGTCGACCTGGAGAAGGCCGGGTACGTGGTGCTCGCGGTGGTGCGGCTGAAATATCCGGGCAGCAAGCACGCGCCGTTGCACAAGCTCCTGGCGGAGCGGACCGAGATCCTCGAATGCCTGCGCACCACCGGTGACGACTGCTACTCGCTGAAGATCGCGGCGCCGTCGATGGGACGGCTGGAGGAGATCGTCAACGAGCTCGCGCTGTTCGGGAGCACGAACACCAACATCGTCTACAACCAGACCTTGCGTTATCGGGGTCCGCAGGGCCCGTGACCGAGCACGGGCCCCGCGGATGTCAACTCAGGCGCGCTAGAGCTCTTCCCCCTCTCCGAACCATCGGCGCAAGGCCGTGTGCAGTTCTTCCTGGTCTTCGCCCGCCCACGCCACGTGACCGTCCGGCCGCAGCAGCACCGCCGGTACCTCGAGTTCCTCGCTGACCTCGACGACGTGGTCGACCCGGTCCGCCCAGTCCCGCACCGAAAGGGCGCCGGTCTGGTCGAGGAGCAGGCCACGACCGCTACGGGTCAGTCCGTACAGATGTCCCTGCTTGAGTTCCAGATCCCGCATCCGGCGGCCGAGCAGTTCGTGCCCTTCGCCGAAGTCGTAGCGGATCGCGGTCGCGGTGATCTTCTCGGTCAGGAACAGGCTCACGTCCTCGAAGTCCATGAGTTCCGTCAGCAGCCGCCGGACGGCCTGGGAACCCGGATCGAGTGACATCAGCTGCATCTGCGCGCGGGTGTTGTCCAGTACGGCGGCGGCCACCGGGTGCCGTTCTGTCTGGTAGGTGTCCAGCAGGTCTTCCGGTGCCCAGCCGTTGACCTCGGCGGCGAGTTTCCAGCCGAGGTTGAAGGCGTCCTGGACGCCGAGGTTGAGCCCCTGCCCGCCGACCGGTGGGTGGATGTGCGCGGCGTCGCCCGCGAGGAACGCGCGTCCCTCCCGGTAGCGTTCGGCCAGCCGTGTGGCGTCGCCGAAGCGGGAGAGCCAGCGCGGCGAGTGCACGCCGAAGTCGCTGCCGGCGACGGCCTTGAGCTGCCGTTTGACCTCGTCGAAGGTCGGCGGGATGCGGGGATCCTCGGCGAGGCCTTCGGCGGGCACTCCCACCCGGTACACCCCGTCGCCGATGGGAGAGAGACCGAACCGCAACTGGGTCTTGCGCACCTCGGTCATCACGGCGAGCACGGTTTCCCAGTCTTCGGTCAGTTCCATCTCGCCCAGCAGCGTCTCGGCGGTGGCGGGCTCGCCGGGGAAATCGATCCCGAGGAGCTTGCGCACCGTGCTGCGGCCGCCGTCGCAGCCGACGAGGTAGCGCGAGCGCAGTGTCGTCCCGTCGGAGAGTTCGACGTCCACGCCGTCCTCGTCCTGGCTGAGGCCGACCAGTTCCCGACCACGCCGGATGTCGACGCCCGCCTCGGTGGCGTGCTCGATCAGCAGACGGTCGGTGATGGTCTGCGGAATGCCCAGGATGTAGGCGTGGGCGCTGTCCAGCGGCGGCGCCGATTTCAGGATGCCCGCGAAGGAGCCGCCGACCGGGTATTTCGTGCCGTGTTCGAGGAAGCGCTCCAGCAGGCCCCGCTGGTCCATCACCTCGATGCTGCGTGCGTGCAGGCCCATGGAACGGACGACCTTGGTCGGCTCCGCGTCCTTTTCCACGACGACCACATGGACGCCATGCAGTCGCAGTTCGGCGCCCAGCATCATGCCGGTCGGTCCGCCGCCGGCGATGATCACGTCGATCAAAAGTTCCCCCGATTGTCGTGCTTGTGTTGTCCAGCGGGAGATTCTGCGGCACGACCGGGGTCTTGCCGCAAGCCCCCGGGTGCGCTATAAGTTAGAAGAGGCAGGGAGAGTCGCTCTCCCTGCTTTCGTCATTTCAGTCCGCAGTGGACGGACAAATCCTCAGCCTCGCGATACTCGACGGCGCCGAAGCCTTTGCTGGAACGGGTCGCGTCCTACAGTTGAGGCAACCATCGCGTGGCGCCGGACGTACACCCGGCAGACGACCGAGGGGGAACGGTGGCGAAGGGCGCGCTCAGCTTCGAAGAGATCGCGGTGACCAGGAAGTGGCTGGCGAAACGCGGTGTCGAGGTGGTCGAACCGTCGAGGCTGCTCTCCGCCCGGGTCGGCCCCCGCCTGAGCCGGACCGTTCCCGGCCGATTCCGCCGGCTCGCCGGCGCGGTGGCGGTGAGCAGCCTGCTGGGCATCACCTACGGATTCCTCGGCTTCCGTGACGGCGAGGCACCGGGGAGTGTCTACGTCTGCTTCGTCTGTGGCGCCCTGCAAGTCGCGCTCTGGTGGTCATACCTGCGCCGCGAGCGGGAGCTGGGCCCGCTGCCGGTGATGGATCGACGGTCCGGGCGACGGCCGTCGGCGTTCGAGATCCTCGGCGGCTGGTACGTGTCCTCGTTCGTGATCACTTTCGGTGGCGGCGTCGCTCTCGCCATCGCGATCTCCCTGAACACCCCGGCGAAGGCCTACGCGACGGGCTGGCTCATCGCGCTCGGCTGGGCCGCCCTGTGCTGCTCGGTGATCCTCGTCGGCACATTGCGGCGGCCCGTCTACGCCGAAGACAGGGCTTCGGTGGCCGTCGACACCGAATTGCGCGTCATGGACAGCCAGGCCGCGGTGCCCGGCTTCTACGCGGTGATCGTCCTGTTCGACCCGCTGGTCGGCGACGGAACTCCCGCCGGGTTCACCGGCTGGCTGATCGCTTACGCCGTGCTCGGCTTGGGGACGACGGTGCTCGGTCTCCGGCAGCATCACCGCCGTCCCGCGTTGCCGCCCAGCGACTACGAAACCCCGGTGGGCTGCGAGCGCCTGGCGTAGGCGCGGGCGGCGCGGGCCCGGTCGCCACAGCGCACGGAACACCACTGACGCCGTCCATTGCGCAGGAAGAACCGAGTGCACGGCGGCGATCCACAGGCGGCGATCCGCTCCGCGTCCGGCCCGGTCAGCAGGTCCGCGGCGTTGGCGGCGAGCGTCGCCAACGCGTGCTCGACGATCTGGGTGATCGGATGCGACGCGGTGCGGTACAGCCCCCGGGCGGGGTCCCAGCGCAGGAGTTCCGCGGTCGGGGCCTTGCTCAGCGCGTCGTTGACGGCGTTGAGGGCGCTTTGCGGAGCCGGATCCGAGCAGGACCTCGCCGCGAGCAGCACGCGGACCTGTTCACGCAACGAACGGACCATGCCCGCGCACATCTCCCGCAGGCCGGCGTCGATCGGGGCGAGCCCGTGCGCGGCCAGCCAGTCCGTGGCGGCGGCCGGAGTGCCGAGGAGGTCGGTGAACTGGCCGCCGGGTAACGCGATGGTGGTGTTGGCGAGCGCCAGCGCGACGTACTGCTCGGCGCCTGGGGCGAGGGGAAGGGCGGCGGTGTCGTCCACGTTCTCATGGTAAGCGCCGGGTTCGACCATGAGGAATCCTCACGGAAGTAGTTGCACTCTTCCGTGAGAGCTGGCTACCGTCGCTCACGGACGAACAAAACCTATCCGTGAGGTGGAAGATGGCCCAGCTCAGCGAACAGCTTTCCGTCCAGGTCATCGGCGGGCCGACCGCGCTGATCGACTACGGCGGTCTGCGGTTCCTGACCGATCCGACCTTCGACGAGCCCGGCGACTACGCAGGGCCCGACGGGCGGCCCGGTCTCACCAAGACGGCCCCGGCCTCGATGAAACCCTCGGACCTCGGCCGCGTCGACGCCGTTCTGCTCTCCCACGACGAGCATCCCGACAACCTCGACGGCTCCGGGCGGAGATTCCTGGCCGATGCGCCACTGACCCTCACCACGCCCAGCGGCGCGGGCAGGCTGGGCGGCACGGCGAAAGGGCTTGCGACCTGGGAGACCGTCGAACTGAAGCGGCCTGGCGGGGGAGTCGTGACCGTGACCGCCGCGCCCGCGCTCCACGGCCCGGAAGGCGCGGAGAAGATCACCGGCGACGTCGTCGGCTTCATGCTCACCGGCCAGGACCTGCCGACGGTCTACGTCAGCGGTGACAACGCCTCGCTCGACGTCGTCCGGCAGGTCGTCGACCGGTTCGGCCCGGTCGACACCGCCGTGCTCTTCGCCGGTGCCCCGCGACTGAAGCCGGTCTTCGACGGTGCCCTTCTCGTCCTCGACAGCGCACTGGCCGCGGAGGCGACGCGAATCCTCGGCGCCCGCACGGTCGTCCCCGTGCACATCGACAGCTGGGGCCATTTCACCGAAGGCCGCGAAGATCTGGTGGCCGCGTTCACCTCCGCCGGCCTGGTCGATCGGCTGCGGTGATTTAACGCCGATGTGGCTGCGCGTGATCGAAAACGTGACTACGTTCGGAAGGGCATGCCAGCGAGAAAGGAAACATCGCCATCCCCGCCATCACACTGAGCATTCCCACGCCGGACGGTCAGTCCGACGCCTTCGCCGCGTTCCCCGACGGAGGTGGGACGCATCCGGGTGTCCTCCTGTACCCGGACGCCTTCGGTCCACGCCCCGTCCTCTGGGATATGGCCCGCGAACTTGCCGGGCACGGCTATTACGTACTCGTCCCCAACGTCTTCTACCGACACCGCCCGGCGCCGGTGTTCGACCTTCCCGAACAGATCACCGCCGAAGACCGGCCGACGATCTTCGGCGAGATCATGCCCCTCGTCGAAGAGCACACCACCGAACGCGCCCTGAGCGACGCCGACGCCTACCTCGACTTCCTCACCGCTCAGCCCGAGGTGAGCGCCGGACCGGTCGCCGCGATCGGCTACTGCCTGGGCGCCGTCCTCGCGATGCGCACCGCGACAGCACACCCCGGCAAGGTCGCCGCCGTCGCCGGATTCCACCCCGGCGCCCTGGTCACCGACCAACCCGACAGCCCGCACCGGCAAATCCCCGGCCTCACCGCGCAAGTCCACCTCGGCCTCGCCGAGAACGACATGACACCCGAGGCCATCACCGAGATCAGCCACGCGTTCGAGGCCGCCGGGGTCGGCTACACCTGCGAGATCTACTCCGGCACCGTCCACGGCTTCACCATGTCGGACACCGAGGCCTTCGATTCGGCCGGGTCGAAGCGCCATTGGAAGCGGTTGCTGGCGCTCCTCGATAGCGCGCTGACCTAGACCGCAGCACCTGTTTTGGTGAGGTAAAGCGAATCTGACGCGCTGGGTGGCTGGTCGTCCCGGGGTAGCGACGGGGCTTCGGAAGTCCCCAATGTCGCATTGGCGACGCAGGACCGGCGGCCTTGCCCTCGATAACCGATTGACCTTCGCTGCCGAAATTCGCGATGAGGACCGCATACCGAAAGGCCAGAGGAGACGTCAAGATGTATACGCGACAGCAAGGGATGCGGTCGGCCGTGCGTACATCGGGCCTCCGAACGCTTCTGGGCAGCTCAGGCTCTCTCGTCGTGTAGAAAATCACGTCAGGGAGCCGCCTGATCGAAACATCGATCAGGCGGCTTTCTGGGGGGCCGACCGGAATACGGGAGAAAGGGCCAATGAGCTCCTGAAACCGCCGGTGACCGGGTAGGGCCTGATTAGGCGTCGGTGTCGGCGAGGGCGCGGTAGAGCGAGGCGACCGAAGGGTGCTCGCCGGCCTTCTTGCCGGTCTTGATCTTCAACCCGGAGAAAATCGTCGCCGCTCATCGCCGGACGTTTCATAGTGGTCGCCTATGAAACGTCCGGTTGTTACGCCAGCAAGATCGAGCCGCCCGAGTTCGCGGGCGCCGGCCACCGCGAGACCGGTGAAGCTGGTCTCGCGGTGCGGCTGAACCGAGTAGCCCTTTTGGCTCCGCTCAGGGTGTCCTCGCTTTCCGGCATGGCGGCCGGGTGACGCCGGTTCAGCCCGCTAGCAGGCCGAACTCCTCGACGATCTGAGGAATGGCCCTGCGCACACTCGTGTTGTGGTCGACGTCGCCGAGTTCGATCAGCTGGTGCTCGGCGCCCTTGGCGACCAGTTGCTGCTGACAATGCCGAGCGTTGTCGGGCAATACATCCCGGTCACCCGAAGCCTGGTAGAGGCGTACCGGGACGTCCGGGCGCCAATCGCAAGTGGTGTCCAACGGGCGTAAATGCCGCTGCCAAACCTCGGTCGGTTTGCGCACCGAGCCGAGGAACTCGTCGGTGAACAGTTCCTTGGCCGACTTCGGCAGCGACGTCACGATCTCCTTCTGCTGGTGATCGCCGTCGAAAAGGGCCTCCACACGCGCCGCGTAAGGCTCGCGGAACGCTTGCCGCGGTGAGTCGTAGATACCGAACATGCGATCCCATGCGGTGGCAAGATAGCCGAGATAGAGTTGTGAGTTCGAGAGCTTGTCATCCGCCGCGTCCGCGACGAACTTGGTCAGATTGAACGGCCCGTCGATCGGCGCGAGCGCGCCGAGCGTGAAATAGGAATCGGCGCGATCCTGGAGGGCGCGGCCCACCATCATCGTGGCAGGCCCGCCTTGCGAGAAACCGCTGACCAGGACGCGTTCGTCGAACGTGCGGCCCTGCCTTCCGGCGAACTCTCGTGCCGATCGCAGCGCGTCGACCGGTGCCGAAACGGTGACCTCCGGGTGACCATAAGGGTGGCTGCCGGGCCCCTCCCCGAGTCCGAGATAGTCCGGCGCGGAAACGGCCTGCCCGGTCGAGGCGAACAGCAACGCGACCGCCCGGTCGGTCGACGTGTCCTTCATCGACGCGACATCGCCCCGGAAGCCGGTCGTGCCATGCAGCCAGGACACCACGCTCAGGTCGTTCTTGTCGGTCTTCGGCAGCGCGACCAACTGGCTCGCCGTCGTCGGCTCGCCTTTGGTCCCCACCGTCCGATACACCACCCTCGACGCGATCACACCGTGCCGAACCTGTGCCGGGTCGAACTTGGCCGCCCGCACCACCGCCGACACCTCAGCCGGTTGCAGGTCGACAAGCGGCGTCACCGAGACAATGGTGCCCCGCCCCTCCGGTGACGTTGAGGCGCCCGCGTCAGGCACTTCGCCCGCGCCGCAAGCAACCGTGGCGGCCGCGACGGCGACTGCCGCGAGCCCGACCGCCGAAAGTGACCTGGCGGACCGCCAGGAGAATCGTTTGATTGACATGATCAACACCATTTCAGCCGGTCGGACTTCACGGCATGGAGTGACCAGGCGTCCTCGTCCGGGGGGTGGCCCTACCTCGCGGTAGGGCGGATCAGGTCGCTCGTGCTTGCCCGGGGCAACCGGCCGGCGGTCGCGGCGACCGCGCACTCGGGAGGATCACCGCCGACGCCGGCCTTTGTCACACGTAAAAGCATGGCCCCCCGAAACGGGTGGCCGGCTACCCGATCAACCGAATTACCGTGGGCATCGTCGGCGAGCCGGCCGCGGCCGCCGCTGGACTGGCCCGGCAGCAGATCTGACACGATGCCTTCGCCCGTGCGCCACCGCTTGACCAGCGCGTACACCTGGCGGCGGGAGATGCTCAGCTCGGCGGCCGCGGCAGCGTCCAGGCCCACCGCCGCCGGCCGGCCAATTCTTGATCACCTCGGCCCGCCGCGCCGCTGCGTTCCACATCTGCGCGGGCGCGGTCAGCACACCACGCTTCAACACCGGACCGTCGACCATCCGGCACCCTCATCACCGGCGTGCACACGAGTACGAGTCGAAAACGACCGAGCAGGCCAACCCATGTCCCCAACCACGCTCGAACTGCGCCTCCGGCAGATTGGGATTCCCGGGCGTCGCGGCCGGACCGCCGCCCTCCGGCAACTCGTCCTGCAAGCATCCGCACCCGTCGTTGCCAAGACCCTCGGCTACAGCACCGACCACACCGCACGGCTGGTCGCCGAGGCCGGAGGAACCCGGGCCCGCTACGCCGGAGGTGATCACACCCCGTTACAAGATCGAAGAACACGCGACAGTTGAAGACGCGAGCTCACCAGTGGAGGCGTTCTCGTGCCGACGGCAGGCAAGCAGGGTGGAGTCGGCGGCGTGGATCGTCGTTCCGCCGCGGATCAAGGTCCGCGGCCGTTGTTCGACCGCGAGGACGTCGAAACCGTCCGGCAGGCCGGGCAGCAGGTCCTTGGCATAGAACATCGCCGCGCGCTGCCCGGCGGTCAGTGGGGCGGACGACCCCATCGGGGCATGGCCCACGATCAGGAGGTGCCCACCGGGGGCGACGGCGTCGGCGAGCCGGCGGGTCACCTGTGTCATCCCGCCGTCCGGCGGCTGCAGGTAGTGGCTGGTGACCAGGTCGTAGGATCGGCCGCCTGTGGTGAAGACGCGAGCGTCGATCTGCCACCAGTCGACATGGTCTGCGACGCCGTCCTGCTCGGCGCGCTGGGCAGCGCGTGCCAGGCCGGCTGTGGAGAAGTCAGCGCCGGTGACAGTCCAGCCCTGCCGGGCCAGCCAGATCACATCGCCTCCCTCGCCGCAGCCGACGTCGAGGGCGCTGCCCGGTGTCAGCCCGGCCGCCTCGGCTACGAGCTGCACATTGGGCTGTCCGCTGAAGGCTTGCTCCTGGCCGGCGTAACGCTCGTCCCAGCCGTGCGGCTCGAACATGGCGGCCGTCTCCTCGTCGCTGAGCGGCTGGTGTTCTGTCATCTCAAACGCCTTCCCTTTACCTGTGGCCGGCTGTCGAAGCGAGTGTCAGGACTTCACCTCGTGTCGGCGCTCATCGAACTTCGGCACGCTGGACTCACGAGAAGTTCAGAGCGTGGCGGAATGTGCCGCGACGGCGCGGTGCACGTCCTCGGTGACCAGGTCGATGTTCATCATTGCCCCGGTCAGCCCACCCTGTGCGGCAGCGTCGATGACCTGCGCCCGGTGTCCTCGCACGTTGCCGGCCGCCCACACCCCGGGAACAGAGGTCGCTCCCGTCTGGGGGTCGGCGGGCAGGGTCTCGCCGATGAGCTGGCCGTCCATGTCCTTGACCTCGGCTGTCAGGCCCAGGTCTGCGAGCAGAGTGTCGACTTCGGCCACCGACACGGGGAAGACGACGGCGGCCTGGACTTCGGTCACGCTGTCACCGACCCGGACGCCGCTGAGTGCGTTGTCGGTGACCTCGACGCCGATGACCCGGCCGGGCACCACGCTGATCTGGCGCGCGGCGAGCTCGGTGCGTTGCGGCGCGGTCAGTTCCACGGACTCGTTGGTGAACAGGGTGACCTTCTCGCTCCACTGACGCCACAGTTGCGCCTGGTGGAGGGAGGCGACGCCGCTGGCGATCAGCCCGATTGCCTTGTCTCGGACCTCGTAGCCGTGGCAGTAGGCGCAGTGCAGCACGTCCACGCCCCAGCGGTCGGCGACGCCGGGAATGTCGGGCAGCTCGTCGACGACACCAGTGGCCACCAGTACCCGCCTTGCGTCAACAGTGCTCTCGTCGGCAAGGGTGACCCGCAGGGCATCCTCGCTGACACGCTCCACGCCGATCACGGTGTCGTCGCGGACGGTGCCGCCGTACTGCTCGACCTCCGATCGGCCGATGGCCAGCAGTTCGTGCGGATCGACACCTTCGCGTCCGAGATAGCTGTGGACCTGGGTGGCAGGCGCGTTGCGGGGCGTGCCTGCGTCGATGACCAGTACGTCACGCCGGGCACGGCCCAACGTCACAGCCGCCGCCAGGCCCGCTGGTCCACCACCGATGATGACTACGTCGTGAGTGCTCATGCGAGCAACGGTGCAGCGGCCAGTTGTCTGCCGCAACTTACCTTGCCGGAACGGCAACCTGCATCGACCTTCGGTGAACCCTGATAGAACCGCCGGCCAGCGTGCTGTACGACCATGATCGATCTCAGCGCCAACGACGTACCTATGTTCCCCAAGGCCGCGACAGCGAACATGACCGCACCGACGGCGGCCGGGCCTGTGCGTCGGTCGAGTCGACGGTGACCTTCGCCGGGATGTGTTCCCCGGTGCGGTGGTGGTTGACGCGGACGAACTCGACCGCGTCGAGCACCGACCAGAAAGCGGTGTTGACCTACTGGCACCGGCCACTGCACGCGATGACCGACGCCTTCACCGCGGCAGGGCTCCGGACGGCCGTCGTCAGCGAGCCCTACCCGGCGCCGGGCGCTCACGAGCGCTTTCCCGAGGAACTCGCGGACAAGACCGCCTTCATAGGCTTCCTGTTCTTCGTCCTCGAAGCCGTATGACAGGACGTGGCTATCCGGCTCCACCGGACAGCCACGTCGTCTTTCTCAGCTCAGTACTGCTGTCGCTGAGGTACGCGTCTGCGATACGCCCCCAGGTCCAGGTGCGCGCTTCCCACCGGACCGGTCCGATAACGCAGATCCGTCTTCGCTCGTCCCGTCACGCCGCCGACACCGAGCAGTGTCGCCGCGGCGACGCGCAGTAGTACGAGCAAGATTCCGGAGCAGATCTGCTTCAGATGTTTCCACTCTGGCGAACAGGCAGTCGCTGACCAGGCAAAACGCTCTCAGAAGGCCGCTGAGCGCCTAACTCGCCCCTCCCGGTGTCTTCCCGTTCGGCCTCCGTCGCCTCAGGGCGACCCATTCGACCCCACTCCGAGGGCACTCAGTCATAAGGGGCATTATCACGGTGCATACATTGGAACTCAGTTTAGCGCGCAGTATGCGCGAAACTAGTTACACGTATCGCGTAAACCACCAGAATCCAGGGTGGAACGCGAAATAGAGCGCGAAGACTCCAGAACTGGAGGGGGAGAGATCTGAGCGTGCTCAAGTAGGCGCAAGTCGCGCCAAAAGCCGCACGCCGCACCCGGGAGAGGGAAGCTTGGTCAGGGAAGGGCTTTGCCGAGCTGGTCCAGGCCCTTGCTGATCCCGTCCTCGATGCGCCGATACGCCTCAGCGCCGGTGACGAGGCTGTCCGCGATACCGCCGACCGTTTCCACGCCTGCCGTGAGCCGATCGCCGGCCGCGGTGAGGTGCTTGGTCATCGTGTCGCTGAAGGTGGCGGCGGCGGGAACCTCGCCGAGCAGATGCGACACCAGTTGCAGCCGTGACAGGGCCCCGGCCGCACCGCTCAAGGTGGACGTCGCCCCGTCCAGGAGGCCCGCGGCGCCGACCAGCGAGTCGGGGTCGGTTTCGTATCCGGCGTCGCCAGGGGAGAGCGCGCCGTCCGGGTCGAGGCCCAGCTCGTCCAGGGAGATCCTGGTCAGCTCGGGCTCGTCCCACTTCTCGCCCGGGTTCTTCTGGTAGCCGTAGGCGCCGGATTCGTGCGCCAACACGATCTCACCGTCGATCTCGACGGCCTCCTCGACGCCGTGCGAGTCGTACCCGTCGTCGTTGCCCGGCTCGCCGCCCTTCAGTTCGATCTCTTCGCGATCGTTGAAGTCGTACCACTCCGGTGTCCGGTCCTGTCTGAAGAACTTGCCGCTGTGCCCGTCGGATGAGGAGAAGATGAACTCGTCGTCGCGCACCACGACACCCTGGACGTTGTTCGGTGTCTCGATCGGCTCTCCGGCTTTGTCCGGCTCGGGTGAGCCGTTCTCGCCGACGGGGATTTCGTAAAGCCGGTTGTTCCCGTAGTCGCCCACGAAGAGCTTGCCTTGGGCGTAGGTGACATAGCTGTGAGCGGGTGTGGCGACCACGTCGACGGCGTCGACCGGTCTGCCGCTGTCCTGCGCGGCATCGAGTTCGGCCTTGTCGTAGACGTACACGTGTTCGTTGGACGACACCCAGACGTGTTCGCCGTCCGTCGCGACGCCGCCGGTATGCGTGGGCGCCCCTACCTCACCGTTGCCGTTGAGATAGACGTTCCCCGCTTCTCGGCCCGTCTCGTAGTCGACGTAGGTCAGCCTGCTCGGTGTCAGCCCCGGACCGATCGGGCTGTCGCCCGACCCGTCTCCGTCACCGTCGTGGTACGAGCCCACGAGCAGGTTCTTGCCGTCGTAGGCCAGTCCCTGGGATGTCCACGGCTGTCCGGGGTTGACGCCGCTGATGTCGGCGTTGCCCTCGCTGTCCCAGCCGCCGCCGGTCGTGGCCGCCAGCGCGTTCAGCTTGCTTTCGTAAGCCTGCTGCGCGGCGGTCAGTGCCCGGACGGTCTTCATCGCGATCTCCGGTGCTTCGAGAAGATCGCTCAGACCGAGCTTCCGCCACGGCGCGATGGCGGCGTCGGCCGACGTTCGCAGCGTGGTGTACGCCTTCGCGGCACCTTTGACGGCCGACTCCGCCGTGTGGAGTTGTTCGTACACCTCGGCGACGGCCCGTGAGGACTCTTTCGCCTTGCCGACGAACTCCGCCGCCGCCGTGCCGCGCCAGGACCGCGCCGCCCGCAGGGCGCCGTCGGAGATCCCGTCCGCGACGGTCTGCAATGAAGCTTTGGTGTCCGCGATAGTGGCGCCGACCTCCGCGATGCCTGCCGCGTCGCCGGAAGTGAGCTTGGCGTGGAGCGGTTCGGGATCAAGGAACGGCATCGGCTCTCCTCGGGCAGCCCCTGGTCAGGGTGAGTGTGCGCGTTCAGACGCCGCCAGGCGGACACCGGTTCCCGCGCGTCACCCACCCCGCCACCGCTCAGGACAGCATTCCGCCGTCCACCCGCAGGACCGTGCCGGTCACGTACGAGGCGCGGTCACTCAGCAGCCATGCCGCCGCCTGGGCGACCTCCTCGGGGTCGGCCACCCGCCCCAGCGGGGTGCGCGCGTTGAGCCGGTCGAGGATGCCCGGCGAGCTCTCGACCCACTCGTTGAACATCTCGGTCATCGTCGTGCCGGGCGCGACGGCGTTGACGCGGATCCCCTCCGGGCCGTAGGTGGTGGCGGCCGAGGCGGTGAGGCTGTTGACGCCGCGTTTCATCGCCCCGTACGCGGGGAGCTCCGGGTTGGCCATCAGGCTGCCGACACTGGTGTTGTTGACGATGGCCCCGGTCTTCGCGGTGGCCCGGATCGCCTCGATCTCGGCGACCATCGCCAGCCACGGGCCCTTGAGGTTGACCGCGTAGATGCGGTCGAAGTCGGCTTCGGTGACCTGGTCCATCGGGCCGGGCGGCACATTCGTCGCGCCGTTGTTGAACGCGACGTCGAGCCTGCCGTGCAGTTCCACGGCGCGGTCGACGGCCGCGCGGACGCTCGAGGCGTCACCGAGGTCGCACACCACGTGGTCCGCGACGCCGCCCTCCGCGCGGATCTCCTCGGCAACAGCCTTGAGCTGGGGCTCGGTGCGGGCGGCTAGCACGACACGCGCGCCCTCCCTGGCGAACAACCGCGCGGCGGCGGCGCCGATACCGCGGCCGGCGCCGGTGACGAAGGCGACCTTGCCGTCCAGCAGGCCCGAAACAGTCGTTGTCATGGTCATGGCACCGAGATTTCACCCGCTCTCGGCGGCTATCCAGGCATCGGCGGTACCTGGCTCGCGTACCGGCATCGTCCACACTGGAGTGGTGGACAGACGAGAACTCGCGGACTTCCTGCGCAGCAGGCGTGAGCGGATCACCCCCACCGACGTCGGCCTTCCCGCCGGGCCGCGGCGCCGCACGCCGGGCCTGCGCCGCGAGGAGGTGGCGCAACTGGCGTTCATCTCGACCGAGTACTACACGCGGCTGGAGCAGGCCCGTGGCCCCCGGCCGTCCCGTGAGGTGCTGGCCGGGCTGACCAGGGCGCTACGGCTGTCGGACGCGGAACGCGATCACCTGCATCACCTGGCCGGCGCGCCCCCGGGGCCACCGCCCGGCCCGTCCCGGGAGGTCCGGCCGAGCATTCTCGCGCTGTTGCACCGTCTCCCGCAGGCGGCGGCGATCGTGCTGTCGGCGACCTACGACGTGCTCGCCTGGAACGACCTCGCCGCGGCACTGATGGAGGACTTCTCCGCCCTGCCACGGCGTGACCGCAACCTTCTGCGCCGCGCGTTCCTCGGGCCCCGGCCGGAGGGGAGACGGCTGTACGGGGTGTCCGACGCCGACGAGTTCTCGGCGAGCGCGGTCCGGAATCTCCGGGCCACCGCCGGCCGTTATCCCGACGATCCCGAGGTCACCGGGCTGATCCGGGAACTCCTCGACGGCAGCGAGGAGTTCGCCAGGCTGTGGGCCGCGCACGACGTCTGTGCCGGGCCCACTCTGTGCAAGACCTTCCGGCATCCGGTGGTGGGCCCGGTCAGCGTGAACTGCGACGTCCTGGACATCAGCGACCGCGACCAGCAGGTCCTGATCTACACCGCCGATCCGGGCACGCCGTCGGAGAACGCGTTGCGGCTGCTATCGGTCGTCGGAACGCAGCGGATGGACGCCCCACTCTGAGCGCTTTGTAGGTTCCCTCGATACCAGTGGACCGATCCTCAGGGCGATCGCCAGCGCGAACCGGCCAGCCGGATCGTCGATCTTGCCGCCGAACAACGTCCGCAACTGCCGGATGCGATACCGGACGGTCTGGACGTGGACGTGCAGTTCGACACCGATCGCCTGGGGCTGATCCGGCCGCGCGAGCCACGCCGTGAGGGTCGCGGTGAGCCGTTGCCTCGCCGGTTCGGGCAGGCTTGCCAGCGGGGCGAGGACCTCCTTCGAGAACTCGGCGGCGAGTTCGGGATCGGCGGTCAGCAGCAGGTCGATGCGGTGATCGGTGGTGTGCACGAGGGGCTCGCCGCCGAGGGCGCCGGTGCGGGTCAGCCGCCACAGCGCGCTCGCCCGGCGGGCGCTGAGCGCGGCCGAGTGAAGCGGCACGACCGGACCCACCCCGGCCTGATCTTCGTCGAGAAGATCCCGCAACCGGCCGAGATACCACTCGATCCGGTCGGCAGGCATCACCACGGCGGTCAGGTCGTGGTGACGGCCGATCAGCACCCGCCCCGGCATCCGGTCCAGCAACTGCGGGGCGACATCTGCACTGGTGACGGCGATGCCGAGGCGGCCGGGCAATAGCCACGCGGCCTGACTCGCGGCGTCGTCGAGCACGTCCCTGGCGGCGGCCGGTTCGGCGAGGAGGAGGCTGAGGAGCCGATCCCGTCGCGCCTGCCCGGCCCGCGCCGCCTGTGACCGCGCTTCGGCGTACCCGTCGGCGGCCGCGGCCGAGAGTTCCGCGATGAAGGCGAAAAGCGCCTCACCGAGTTCGACGATCGACTGGGTCGGCAGGTCCACGGCCGGTGCCGCCGAGGTGAGCTGCCGCCAGACCCCCAGTGCCGCCGACTGGTAGAAGCCGAGCATTTCCTCGAGGCTGCGGCCGGCGGTGTGCTGGGCCCGGCCCTGCGCCCGGTAGACCTGGCGGTCGGTGGTGGTGTCGGGATGGCCGATCTCGCTGAAGAAGGCGTGCAGCGCGAGGTCGAGGGTGACTTGGAGGTTCGCGGCCGTCCGGTCGTCCAGCGGGGTTCGCAACCCGGCGCGGACCTGGTCCATCGCGGCGGACGCGATCGCGGCGGTGTCCGGTTCCAGCCGGGTCAGCACCGAGGCGTCCAGCCTGCGCCATGGCTGTGCCGCCGCCTTCGTCATAGAGGGAACCTACAAAACTCCGATCAAGAACGCGCGCCTCCGTTCTAGTGGTTTTCCGCTGCTCAGCGGACGCTGACCGCAGCATTCGACGACGCATGCAGGAGGCGGCAGTGACACGTACGCGCTGGGCAAGACTCGCCCGGATCGCCGCGGTGGTGGGTACCGCGCTGACCCTCGTCGGAATCGGGACACCGGCCCTCGCCGCGGCGGAACGTCAGGTGTACGTCGCCATGGGTGACTCGTTCTCGGCGGGCTCCGTGGTCCTGCCGCAGTCCGATCTGCTCACCTGCGCCCGGTCCGCGATCAACTACGCCGGTCTGCTGGCGAAGCAGCTCGAGGTCGACGAACTCCGTGACGTCACCTGCGGCGCCGCGACCACGTCCCATTTCACCAACCCGCAGAAGGGCATCATCTCCGGCACCAACCCGCCGCAGTACGACGCGCTGTCGGCCGACACGACACTGGTGACCGTCGGGATCGGCGGCAACGACGTCGGGCTGGTCGGACTCGCGACGTCGTGCGTGAACCTGCTTCCGGTGGGCGCCTCGTGCAAGGCCGCCAACACCGCGGGCGGGGTGGACAAGTACGCGACCGAGATCGACGCCTTCGCCGCGACCTACGGAACGGTCATCGAGCAGGTCCGCCAGCGCGCGCCGCGGGCCGAGATCGTCATGGTCGGCTACCCGACCGGGATCAAATCCGGCGGCTGCTGGCCGCTGGTCCCGGTCCTGCCGCAGGACGCCGACTACATCCAGGCCAACATCGACCGGCTCAACGCGCGAATGGCCGAACAGTCCGCCGCGCACGGCGCGAAGTACGTCGACATCCGGACGCCGAGCATCGGTCACGACGCGTGCCGGCCGATCGGCGTCAAGTGGATCGAAGGGCTCATCCCTTCTGTGGTGAACAACAGCTTCGCGCCGCTGCACCCGAACGCAGCCGGGCTCGCGGCCGTGGTGCCCAGTATCCGCAAGGTGCTGTAGCCGCCGACGCTGGGAAAGGACCGTTCCTTGCGAAATTCGCAAGGAACGGTCCTTTCCCAGCACGCGCGGGGGAGGTGATCAGGCGGTCGGCGCCCAGTACAGGAGCCGGTTCGGGGAACCGGAGCCCGGGTTCGTCACCTTGCCGGGGGTGGCCGCGTTGATCAGCGCGGTCGCCACCTGTGCGGGCGTGGCGGTCTTGTTGTTCTGCAGGAACCGGGCCGCGACACCGACCACGTGCGGGGTCGCCATCGAGGTGCCGCTGATGGTGTTCGTCGCGGTGTCGTTGGTGTGCCAAGACGACGTGATGCTCGTGCCCGGCGCGAAGATGTCCACGACGCTGCCGTAGTTGGAGAAGCTGGAGCGCGCGTCGGTGTTGGTGCTCGAGCCGACGGTGATGGCCTGGGTCACGCGGGCGGGGGAGAAGCCCGAGGCGTTCGCGTTGGAATTCCCGGCGGCCACGCCGTAGGTGACGCCCGCGGTGATCGACCGGCGGACGGCGTCGTCGAGGGTGGTGGAGGCGCCGCCGCCGAGGCTCATGTTGGCCGCGGCCGGTTTGACGTGGTTCTTGGTGACCCAGTCGATGCCCGCGATGACGCCGGCGGTGGTGCCGCTGCCGGAGTTGTTGAGCACGCGGACGCCGTAGACCGTGGCGCCCTTGGCGATGCCGTACTGCGAACCGGCGATGGTGCCGGCGACATGGGTGCCGTGACCGTTCCCGTCCTGGGCGACGGCGTCGTTGTCGACGAAGTCGTAGCCGTTGCGGGCGCGGCCGCCGAAGGTCTGGTGGCTGATCCGCACGCCGGTGTCGATGACGTAGACGTTCACGCCCGCGCCGGTCGAGGTGTAGCTGTAGCGCTGGTCGAGCGGGAGGTTGCGCTGGTCGACGCGGTCGAGGCCCCACGACGGCGGGTTGATCTGGGTCGCGTCCGCGTGGACGACCTGGTTCTGCTCGACGGACGCCACCGAGGGGTCGCCGGCGAGCCGTTTGGCCTGCCGCTCCGACAGCGTCGCGGAGAAACCCTTGAGCGAGCTGCTGTAGACCTGCTCCACCTTCGCGCCGAACCGATTCGCCAGCGCGTCCACGACGCCGGTGTCCTTCAGCGTGACGATGTAGCTGTTCGGGATCGCTTCGGCGGATCCGGCGGCGAGGATCTGTCCTTCGGCGGCCTGCGCGGGTGCGGCGGTCACGCTGATCGCCACCGCGACCGCGCTCGCCAGTCCGGCACGGGACAGCCAACGCGCTTGTCTCGTCTCTCGCATGTGTTCGTCCTGTCGTTCGCAGGGGACCGGCCGGTCAAGACCACAGCGGCGGAAAGCGGCCCAGCTCGACCGCATGGGACGGCACCTGCCGAATCCCACGAAGTTCGAGGTTATTGAGCGTTTGACCTGTCCGATATCGACTGAACGGGGCAGGACCCGACCTTCGTCTGGCGGCCATTGGCGGCGGGTGCCCTGCACGGAAAGTGCACCTCGGCCCCGCCGTACCCTGGGGAGGGAACACCCTGCCGAGCATCTGGAGTCCGAACCACCGTGCCAGCCCTTTCCAGCCTGCGAGCCGACTGCGAGAACTGCTTCGGCCTGTGCTGTGTCGTCCCGGCCTTCGCGGCGTCGGCCGACTTCGCGATCACCAAACCGGCGGGACAGGCGTGCCCGAACCTGCGCGAGGACTCCCTGTGCGGCATCCACGACAAGCTCCGCAAGACGGGCTTCACCGGCTGCACGGTCTACGACTGCTTCGGCGCGGGCCAGAAGGTCTCCCAGGTCACCTTCGACGGCGAGGACTGGCGGAAAGCGCCGAAGACGGCGAGAACGATGTTCGCGGTCTTCCCGGTCGTGCGGGATCTGCAGGAACTGCTCTACTACCTCACCGAGGCGGTCTCACTGCCGACGTCCGCCACGATCCGCGACGACCTGACCGAGATGATCGACCGGACGGAGCGGATGACGCTGGAGACGCCCGGGGTGCTGCGGACACTGGACGTCCACACGCACCGGGGCGCGGTGAACGGACTGCTGGTGCGCGCCAGCGAACTCGCCCGAGCCGAGGTGCCGGGCAAGAAGAAGGATCGGCGGGGCGCCGACCTCATCGGCGGGAAGCTCAAGGGCGCGAACCTGCGCGGCGCGCTTCTGCGCGGGGCGTACCTGATCGGCGCGGACCTGCGGGGAGCCGATCTCCGGCGGGCCGACGTCACCGGGGCGGATTTGCGTGACGCCGACCTCCGCGGAGCCGATCTGCGCGACGCTCTCTTCCTCGTTCAGTCCCAACTGGACGCGGCGAAGGGCGATGCGACCACGAAGCTGCCGGCGTCGGTCTCCCACCCCACCCACTGGTAACCCCGCATTTCGTCCTCTGGATGCGGTAGTTGGTATCGCGAACTACCGCATCCAGAGGACGAAACGCGAGGGGAAAGTGCGCATCGGGTGAGCGGTTCGGCTGCGAGACTGGGCGTATGCGTGCCGATCGCCTGGTGGCCACCCTCCTGCTGATGCAGGCCCGTGGCCGCGTCACGGCTTCCGAATTGGCTGGCGAACTCGAGGTCTCGGTCGCCACCGCCCGGCGTGACCTCGAAGCGCTGTCCGCGGCGGGCGTGCCGGTGTATCCGCAACCCGGCCGTGGCGGCGGCTGGTCCTTGATCGGCGGCGCGCGGACCGACCTCAGTGGACTGTCCGCGTCGGAGGCGCAGGCGCTGTTCCTGCTCGCGGGTCCGACCGCGTCGATCTCGCCCGAGGTCAAATCCGCGCTGCGCAAGCTGGTCCGGGCCCTGCCCGACACCTTCCGCGCCGACGCGCAGGCCGCCGCGGCCGCGGTCGTCATCGACCCGTCTCGGTGGGGTGAGCGCGAGAAAGAACGACCCGAGCTGCTCACCGTGCTGCAGGCCGGGATCGTCCGGCGCCGCAAAGTCCGTTTCGGCTACGCGAAAATGGGCGCGGAACCGGTCGAGCGGATCGTGGATCCGTGGGGACTCGTGGACAAGGACGACATCTGGTACCTCGTCGCCGGTACCGAGAAGGGTCAGCGCACCTTCCGCGTCGACCGCATGTCCGGCGCCGAGGTGAGCGACCTGCCCGCCGGCCGCCCGGACGACTTCGAGCTTTCCCTGGCATGGGAACAGGTCGTCGACCGGGTCGAGCAACGGCGTTCGGGGCTGGACGCGACCGTGCTCATCGCCGAGCGGCATCTGCCGATCCTCCAGGACCACTTCGGACGGCAAGCGCGCGTCGAGGAGACGCTCGACGACGGGCGCGTGCGGGTGACGGTTTCGGCACCGGCGGCGTGGATGATCGCCCAGCAGCTCGCGGGCTGGGGCTCGATGATCGAGGTGCTGGGCCCGCCGTCGGTCCAGGAGGAACTCGCGCGGATCGGCGCGGAACTGATCGAGCGCTACGCGGCTCCGGCGCGGTAAACCTGCGGGCTGACCCCGTGTTCGCGTTTGAACGCGGTGCTGAGCGCGAACGGACTGCCGTAACCGACCTGCCGGGCGACCGCGCCGATCGTGACGTCGGGGTGCTGGCGCAGGAGATCCGCGGCGAGCGCGATCCGCCAGCTCGCGAGGTACGCCATCGGCGGTTCGCCCACCGCGGCGGTGAACCGCCGGGCGAAAGCGGCCCGGGACACTCCGGTGTCGGCGGCGAGACTCGCCACCGTCCACGGTTCGGAAGGCTTGTGCTGCAACAGTTTCAGCGCCCGTCCGACGACGGGGTCGCTGTGCGCGCGATACCAGGCGGGAGCCGCGGCGCCGGGCCGGTCGAACCAGGTCCGCAGCGCGGCGACCAGCAGCAGATCGAGAACCCGGTCCAGGACGGCTTCCTGACCGGGCGTGTCCTTGACGATCTCCCCGGCGAGCAGCGGCACGAGCGGGTTCTCCCACTCCTCGTCCCGCACGACCAGAAGTGACGGCAGCGCGTTGAGGAGCCGTTTGCTGATCTCGCCTTCCAGCGGATAGGTGCCGGTGAGCAGCACGACGGGGCCGTCCGGATCGCTGCCCCAGGTGCGGACACCGAGGTCGGACCACTCGGTGAGGTGCTGTCCGTCCGGGGCCAGGCATGCCTGGCCCGGCAGGATCATCGCCTGCGGCGGTGTGGCCGGGTCGTCGGCGACGAGATACGCGTCCGGGCCGCGGGCGATGGCGATGTCACCGGTGCCGAGATGGACGGCGTCCCCGTGATCGGGAACGACCCAGGACTCGCCGCGAACCTGCGCCATCACCGTCAGCGGCGCCTCGTCCTCGACGCGCAGCGACCATGGCGGGGTCATGACCGACTTCAGCAGGAAAGCACCGCGGGCACGAGGTCCGTCCAGCAGACCAGCAAGGGGATCCATGCCACCGAGTGTAGACGATAAAACATGGAACAGAGCCTTTGAACTATGTTCCGTCTCATCTTGAGCCGCTTGACTAAGGGCATGACAAACACGAAGAACAACGAGACGGTCCTGGTCCTCGGCGCGACTGGCAAGACCGGGAGCCGGGTGGCGCAGCGGCTGACCGAACAGGGGATCGAGGTCCGCAAGGCCTCACGGCCCACGTTCGACTGGGACGACCGCTCGACCTGGACCGCCGCGGTCACCGGAGTCGGCGCAGCCTACCTCACCTACTACCCCGACCTCGCCTTCCCCGGTGCCGCCGAGGCGATCCGCGACTTCTCGAAGCTGGCCGTGGAACACGGTGTCCGGCGGCTGGTCCTGCTGTCCGGCCGCGGCGAGGAAGAGGCCGAGGTCAGCGAGCAGGGTGTGCGGGACTCCGGTGCCGAGTGGACGGTCGTGCGGTCGAGCTGGTTCGCACAGAACTTCAGCGAGCACTTCCTGCTGGAACCGGTACTCGCCGGCGAGATCGTGCTGCCCGCCGGGCAGGTGACCGAGCCGTTCATCGACGTCGAGGACATCGTCGACGTCGTGGTGACGGCGTTGACCACCGACGGGCACAACGGCGAGGTGTACGAGCTGACCGGGCCCAAGTTGCTGGGTTTCGCCGACGCGGCAGCGGAAATCAGTAAGGCCGCGGGGCGGGATGTCCGGTACGTTCCGGTTTCCGCCGCGGAATTCGCGGCGGGCGCGGCCGAACAGGGCGTGCCGGAGGAGGAGATCGAAGGCCTGACCGACCTGTTCACGCGCGTCCTCGACGGCCGGAACGAATCGATCACCGGCGACGTCGAGAAGGTGCTGGGCAGGCCCGCCAGGGACTTCTCCGAGTACGCCACGAAAGCCGCGGCCACTGGGGTCTGGAATCGATGAACCGAGCAAGGCTCGGAAGGAAGGCGACCGGAATGTCGACGCTGAGCGAGATCGCCCTGATCGCGGCAGTCATCACCGCGGGGTTGATCGCGGGCTTGTTCTACGCCTATACGTGCTCGGTCATGCCGGGGCTGGCGCGGGCCGACGCCCGGACGTACGTGACCGGGATGCGGGAAATCAACATCGCGATCCTCAACGGCTGGTTCGCGCTGAGTTTCGGCGGCGCGCCCTTGCTCGCCGCGGTGGCGGCGGTGCTGCACTTCCGGTCGGAAGTGCGGTCCGCGCTGCCGTGGCTCATCGCGGGGTTCGTCCTGCTGCTGGTGATGCTGATCGTGACCATGGCGATCAACGTGCCGCTGAACAACGCGCTCGAAGCCGGCTTCGACGGCGACAACACCGACTTCGACGCATTGCGGGCGAAGTTCGAGGGTGTCTGGGAACGCTGGAACCTCGTCCGGACCTTGGCCGCGATCGGTGGCTTCGGTGCTCTGGTCGGCGGGTTGATCGTGCACGTCCGCGCCTGATCCGCCTCGCGGCGCGCTATGAACGGTCCTTTACTTGCAAATTCTGCAAGTAAAGGACCGTTCATAGCGGCGGTTCAGCCCCTACGTGGAGGGAGCCTTCGCAGCGCGGGACCGCCCTCAAGCGCCGAGGACCTCCCGGAGCAGCGGAGCGAACGCGGCGGCCTCGGCGGCGAAACCACCGTGATCGCCGGGGAAATAGGTCGGTTGCCGACGCCGACGACGATCCGCGTCCCCGACGCCTTCAGCGCCGCGTAGTCCGGACAGCGCGGGGTGACAGCAGGTGAAGATCAGCCGGAGCCTGTCGTCGTGGATGCCGCTCTCGTCCCGTTCCGGCTCGCCGGGCGCGTTCAGTTCGGCGGCCTCCCGGAGTTTCTCCGAGCTGACCGCCTCTCGCCGGATCCGGTCGGTGGCCCGGTTACGTGCCGCCGTGGTCAACCAGACGCCGGGTTTCGCCGGGACACCGTCGCGCGGCCAGGTGCGCACCGCGAGGGCGAACGCCTCCTGGACGCATCCTCGGCCAGCTCCCGGTCGCCGGTGACCCGGATCAGGGTGGCGATCACCTGCCCGGACTCTTCACGGAACGCCTGGGTGATCGCGGCGTCGAGGTCGGTGGTCATCGGAGCAGTCCTTCGAGCAGCGAAACGGCCTTCTCCGGCGTCGGGTACGCGATGACCTCGTCCCGCAACCGCGCGGCCGCGTCCCGATAGGACGGTTCCGCGAGCACCGTGGTCACGGCATCGCGGATGTCCGCCGGTGTCGCACCGATGACGTCGAGGACCGTGCCGAGCCCGAGTTCGGTGACACGGTCGGCGTTGTGGGGCTGGTCGGCGCCCATCGGCAGCACCACCATCGGGAGACCGTGGGCGATCGCGCCCAGCAGGCTGCCCGAACCGCCGTGGGTGAGGGCCGCGTCGCAGTACGGGAGGACGTCGTCCTGCGGCAGGTATTTCGCGAGGTGGATGTGCTCCGGCCGGCGGCCGAACTCGGCGGGATCGATGAGGTTCCCGACGGTCACCACGCATGTCGCGTCGACCTCCCGCAGCCCGGCCAGCACCCGGGTGAACAGATCGCCGGATTCGGTGTTGAAGATCGTGCCGAGGGTGAAGTAGAGCGCCGGGCGGCCCTCGACGTGCCAGTCCGGCGTCGACCCGCGACCGGGAACAGGACTGTGGAACGGCTGTGTGGTCAATGGCAGCGGGAACCGGGGATCGCGGAAGCTCGCGGGGAACGGGGAGAGCACGAGATGGCGGTAGGCCATTTCGAGGTCCCGCTGCGGGGCAAGCCCGTGGGCGGCCCGGACCTCGTTGAGCGCGTCGTCGACCAGGTCGGGACGGATGAGGACGCCCGCCGCGATGACCAGGACCGTCGCGTGGGGGAGACGGAGCTTTTCGGCGGCGATCATCGCACCGTGATCGGCTTCGTCGCAGACGAGCAGATCCGGCGCCCAGTCCGCGCAGAGCGCCAGGACGTCGTCCGCGCGCAGGGGTGCGGTGCGGCGGACGAAACCGTCGCGGAGGTCGGCGTCCTCGCGGTCCCTGTCCACGGGCAGCAACGGGCGGCGTGCGCCTTCACTGCCGAGGTTCGGACCTGACGGGAACGCGGTGAAACCGGCCGCCTCGACCACCGGGACCATCAGCGGTTCACCGGTGAACGCGATCGTGTGCCCGGCGTCGGCGAGCGCGCGGGCGATCGGCAGGAGCGGCCGGAAGTGACCGTTGCCGCCGACGAAGGTGAACAGGACACGCATGCGATCGACCCTATCGGCGGGCCCCCGGCGTTGCCTCGCTTCCCGCCCGGCAGGGCAGCGCTACCCTGCTGCGGTGATCGATACGGACGCCGACGAGGTCCGGCTGTGCGCGCTGGAAGGCTGCGAGAATCCTCTGCCCCCGCCCGCGGTGGACGCCGAGGGGAAACGCAAAGGCGGTCGGCCTTCCGCCTACTGCGGTAAGACGCACGCCGACGCCGCGTCGCGCGCCCGTCGGGCGGCCGCGGTGGCGAGCGTGGCCGATCCGTTGCTCGAGGTCCGCCGGATCGCCGACGAGTTCACCCCGGCCGCGGCGTCGCTCGTGGAACTGCTGGACGCGATGCGCTCGCGGTTCGACAACGCCGCCGAGGCGGCACTGGGGCGGGTCACCGAAGCCGAGACCGACGCGGCCACGGCCCGGCGCGAGACCGAGGACGCCCAGCAGGCGGCGGCGAAGGCCGACACCGCCCGGGCGACCGCGCTGGCCGCGTCCCGGGACGACAAGATGGCCAAGGCCAAAGCGGAACGCGCCGCCGAACAGGCCTTGAAGGACGCGGAGGAGACTCGCCAGCGTTCGTGGACCGAGGTCGCCGCCCACGAACGCGCGCGAGGCGCCGCGGAAGCAGCGACCGTGGCGGCCGAGCGCGCCCGCGACGCGCTGGTCTCCGACCTCCGGACGCTGCGCGAGGACTTCGCGGCCGTCCGGGAGGAGAAAACCCGGCTGACAGCCGAGCTGGGCGAGCGGGACACGGCACTGGCTCGGGCGGTGGCCGAACTCGAATCCTTGCTGGACCGGCTCGACGAGGCGAAGGCCAGGGCGACGGTGTCCGAAAAGGACTGTGCCGCCGCACGCGAGGAATCCGCCGCCCTGCGTGGAGATCTGGACCGCGTCCGCGCCGAGCTCGCTCAGGAGCACACGGCCCGCAGCCTTGCCGAAGCCCGGGCGACGGCGCTGGCCGACGAACTGGATCGGGCACAGGCCCGTGCCGCCGCGGATCAGACGCGATACGACGACGTCGTCCGTCAGCTCGCCGAACTCGCCCGGCCCCCGGTCGCCGAAGAAGCGGCCACCCCTTCGCACGAACCGCCTGTGGAGCCATCCGAGCTCCAGTAGAGTCCACGGGCTGTGAGCGGGTACTCGGAAATCGCGGACGTCAAACGCGAGAACCGGAAGTCGTTCCTGACCGTGTGCACTCCCGACGCGGAGTGACGTTCCAACCCGCGGAGCCGCATATGGACACCCCGGACGACACCACCCGCACGAGCACCTCGCGGACGGTGTTCCGACGCGTCGTGCTCGGCGCGTTGGCGTGCGTCGCCGCGGTGATCGTGCTGCTCGTCGGCCGCGCGGTTCTCAGCGCGACCGGCTTGGCCACCGATCCGCACGGCTACGGGATGTTCGCGGGAATCCTGTTCACGGCGGTCCTGTCCCCGGTCGCGCTGGCGCTGTGGCTGCTCTACCGCTCACTGCGACGACGCGGCAAGTAACCTGACCGTGTCAAGAGGGCAGTTCGGCCCCTGAGGTGCCGGAGCCGCCGTTCACCAGCTGCTCGACCCCGTCCAGGATCCGCGCCAGCCCGAACCGGAAGGTGTGCAGCGGCGCGGTCGCCGCGCCGTGCGCCTCCCCGGCCGCCTGCCCGATCCGCGCCGCCAGCGGGAACAGCCCCGCGTCGGCCTCGGGGATCTGCGCGAGCACCGGCGCGCTGGCCGTCCACCACTCCATGTCGGTCAGCCCGGATCGCCGCACGAGACTCGCCGATTCGACCGAACCGCGCGCGATGCCCTGGACGAATCCGTTGACCATCGCCACCACGGCGTCCATTTCCAGATCGGTGAGCCCGATCGCGTCGACGGCCTTGAGTTCGCGTTCGTGTTTGGCGAAGGTGTGCGGGCCGAGGGGAAGACGGCCGGTGGTGAGCTGGAGCATCCACGGATGCCGGTGGTACATCTCCCACGCGTCCTCGGCGAGGATCGTCATCGTGACCCGCCAGTCGTGACTCTCCGGCGGGTCGGTCAGTTCGCCGTGGACCCGGTCGATCATCAGATCGAGCAGTTCGGCACGGCCGGGGATGTAGGTGTAGATCGTCATGGGGGAGACACCGAGCCTCTCCGCGCCCCGGCGCACCGAGAGCGCGGTGATGCCTTCGGTGTCGGCCAGTTCGATCGCGGCGGTGACGATCTCCTCGACGGTGAGCTTCGGTTTGGGGCCGCGACGGGGTTTCTCACGCACACCCCAAAGCAGTTCGATGGTCCGCCGTGGATCGCCCGTGCCGATGTGGTCCGCGTCTGTCATCACGATCTCTCTACAGTGTACAGAGTTGTGTTATCCTGAACTGTACACCGTACAGAGATTGGGGTTGAGTGGCGTCTCACGACGGTTTCGGCAGTGTCGTTTTCGAACCGAATAATCCCCCTCGGACCAGCGGATTCGTCTTCTGGAACGCCGAGGGGGACACGCCGGGGGCCGGGGAGGTGACAGTCGCCCTTCCCCAGATCGTCACAGTGCCCTGCGTACGGCTCCCGATGGCCGAGGCACTCCCCGCGCTGTTGCGGCTTCGTGGGAGCGACGATCCCTCCGCGCACTTCTGGAGCACAGCGGCCACGGCGGCGTTGAAGCTCGCCGAGGCGGGCAGGCTGCTTCCCGGGCTCACGGAGTCCGATGTGGACGCCTGGCGCGCGGGCCCGCTGGAACCCGCCGACGCCGCTTGGCTGCGCGAGTTGTCCGAAGCGATGCCGGCGCGGGCACGAGCGATCCCGGGCGAAGGAAACCTGCTCCCCGCGCGGTATCCGCTGCTACGCGCGTTTCTCGACGCCGTGGCCGACACCCTTCCCCGCACGTCCGCGGCCGCGCAGGCGGCGGGCGTCAAGGCGTTCGCCGCCGCTCCTTCGCACCGTCTCCCGCAGCTGCGGGACTGGGCGGCCGAGGTCGCGGCCGGGCTGGACTCCGGGGTCCGGGTCTCGGTGCGGATCGAGGCACCGGGCGACGACTTCACGACCGGCCGCTTCAGCGGGGTCGTCCAGGTGCACAGCCTCGCCGACCCCGGTGTCCTGATCGACGCCGCCGCGCTCTGGTCGGGTGACGACCGGTTCGGCCCGCGAGCGCGGATCGACGTCATGCTGGCCCTGCGCCGCGCCGCGCAGCTGTGGCCACCGCTGGAACCCCTGCTCAGCGCCGCGGTGCCCGACGAGGTCGGGCTCGGCGACACCGACATCACCGAACTGCTCACCACCGCCGCGCCCCTGCTGGCCACGGCGGGTATCGACGTGCACTGGCCGGCCGGTCTCGTCCGCGACCTGAGCGCGAAGGCTGTCGTCGGCGGCGGTGACGCGCCGCCGGACGACCTTCCGTCGTTCTTCGCCGGCGGCACGCTGCTGCGGTTCGACTGGCAGCTCGCGCTCGGTGGCGCGCCGCTCACCGCGGCCGAGATGGACGCGCTGGCCGAGGCGCACCGTCCCGTCGTGCGGCTGCGTGATCAGTGGGTGCTCGTTGACCCGGCGCTGGCGGCGAAGGCGCGGGACCGCGCCCTCAAACCGCTCACGCCGATCGACGCGCTCGGCGCCGCCTTGAGCGGGACGGCCGAGGTCGACGGTGAACGCGTGGACGTCCTCACCGACGGCTGGCTCGCCGCGTTGCGGGAGCGGCTGCTCGCGCCACCCGACCCGCAGGCGCCGCCGCGCGGTCTCGCCGCGACCCTGCGCGACTACCAGATGCGCGGCCTGCAGTGGCTGACCGCCATGACGTCGATCGGTCTCGGTGGGTGTCTCGCCGACGACATGGGTCTCGGCAAGACGATCACGCTGATCTCGCTCCATCTGCATCGCGCGGACGGCCCGACCCTGGTCGTGTGCCCGGCCTCGCTGCTGGGGAACTGGGAACGCGAGATCATCCGGTTCGCCCCCGGCGTCCCGGTACGCCGGTTCCACGGCACCGAACGTTCGCTCGACGAACTCGGCGACGGCTTCGTGCTCACGACCTACGGCACCCTGCGCGTCGACCCGGAACCCCTGGGCGGCGTCCAGTGGGGATTGCTGGTCGCCGACGAGGCCCAGCACGTCAAGAATCACCGCTCCGGCACGGCGAAGGCGTTGCGGACGCTGACGTCGTCGGCGCGGGTGGCGCTGACGGGCACACCGGTGGAGAACAACCTCTCCGAACTGTGGGCGATCCTGGACTGGACGACGCCGGGGCTGCTCGGCGCCATGGCCGATTTCCGCCGCGTGTGGGCGAAACCGGTCGAGTCCGGAAAGGATCCCGAAGCCGCGGAACGGCTGTCCCGGCTGGTCCGCCCATTCCTGTTGCGTCGCCGCAAATCCGATCCGGGGATCGCTCCGGAGCTGCCCGCCAAGACCGAGACCGACCGGCCGGTGACGCTCACGGCCGAGCAGGCGGCCCTGTACGAGGCGACGGTGCGTGAGCTGATGGCCGACATCGCCGGCAGCGAGGGCATCGCGCGCCGCGGCCGGATCGTCAAGCTGCTCACCGGACTCAAGCAGATCTGCAACCACCCCGCGCAGTACCTCAAGGAACCGTCGGACGCGGTGCTGGACGGCCGGTCGGGCAAGCTCGAACTGCTCGACGAACTGTTGGGCACGATCCTCGCCGAGGACGGCGCCGTGCTGGTGTTCACGCAGTACGTGGCCATGGCGCGGCTACTGGAACGTCATCTGGCCCAGCGCGGGATCGGCACGCAGCTGCTGCACGGCGGCACACCGGTGCCCAAACGCGAGGATCTCGTGCGCCGGTTCCAGGCCGGTGAGGCGCCGGTGTTCCTGCTGTCGCTCAAGGCGGCCGGAACCGGGCTCAACCTGACCCGCGCCGATCACGTCGTGCATTACGACCGCTGGTGGAATCCCGCGGTGGAGGACCAGGCGACCGACCGCGCGTACCGGATCGGGCAGACCAGGCCGGTGCAGGTGCACCGGCTCATCGCCGAGGGCACGGTCGAGGACCGGATCGCGGCGATGCTGCGGGAGAAACGCGCGCTCGCCGACGCGGTGCTCGCCGGCGGCGAGGCCGCCCTGACCGAACTGACCGACGCGGAACTGGCCGATCTGGTCGAGCTGAGGAGTCGCCGATGAGTACGCCCGACGATCGCGTCCGCGGCTTCCCGGCCTTCGGGCGTCAGGGTGGCCACGGCCAGTTCGCCCGCTCGTGGTGGGGCCGCGCGTGGATCACCGCGATGGAGGACACCGCGCTGGACCTGCGGCAGCTCAAACAGGGCCGCAAGTACGCCGCGGGGGGCCGGGTCGGCCCGATCACGGTCAGCCCGGGCCGGATCGCCGCCGTGGTCGACGACCAGGAAGGTCAGTACCGCACCGAGGTTCGCCTCGCGGAACTGACCGGTGACGAATGGGACCGGTTCCTCGACCGGGTCGCCTCCCGTGCCGGGCATCTCGCCGCGCTGCTGGACCGGGACATGCCGCACGACCTCGTCGAGGCCGCCGACGACGCCGGGGTGCATCTGCTGCCTGGGATCGGTGACCTGGACCCGGACTGCGACTGCCCCGGCTGGGAGCTGCCGTGCCGGCATGCCGCGGCGCTGTCGTTCCAGGCCTCGTGGCTGCTCGACGCGGACCCCTTCGTGCTGCTGCTGATGCGGGGCAAGGGGGAGGGGGAACTGCTCGACGAGCTCCAGCACCGCAACGCGCCCCGGTTCGTGCGCACCGGGGACGATGGCATCCCGGCCGAGCGCGCCTACGCCGACGAGCCGGGACCGTTGCCGGATCTCGCCGCGTTCGTCCCCGCTGGCGGCCCGACCGTGCCCGGGGCGCCCGGTATCCCGTCGGAGACCTTCGCCCTGCTAGTCGCCAACGCGGGCCAGGCCGCCGGTGCGCTGCTGACCTCACAGCCGAAGCTCACCCGCAAACAGGACTCCGTCCGCCTCGCCGCCACTCATCCGGAGGTCGCCGACAGGCTGCGCCCGGCCGAGAAGGGTGAGGACTTCGACCGCGCGGTGCTCGCCTGGCGGCACGGTGGCCGGGCCGGTCTCGAAGTGCTGGAGACCGCGTGGACACCGCCGTCGCAGGCGATGGGCCGCGCGCGGGCCGCGTTCACCGAGGTGGCAGACGATCCCGGCCAGGGCCTGGACGTCGAACGCAACCGCTGCACCGTCCACGGGACCGGGGTGCAGGTGCGGCTGGGCAAGGACGGGCTCTGGTACCCGTACCGGGATCAGTGGCCCGCCGGCCCGCCCGAAGCCGATCCGGGTGTGCTGTTCGCCGCGCTGCTCGGCTGATCCCACTGCCGTCCTCGCCGCAGCTCGGCCAAATGCGGCGAGGACAGGTGGAGGCTCCGATACCGGACTTCGTCCGACTCCGGAGCCTCGCCGGCCCACAGGCTGTAGCGGATGACCTGCCAGGTCCGCGGATCGACGGCCAGCGCGCCCGAATGCGCGCCGTCCTCGCGCAGGTGCTGGCGCAGCCCGTCGAGAGCCTCGCCGAGGAAGGTGACCGGGTCGGTCTCGCGAGGGATCCGCACGACGTGCTTTCCCGCCGCGACCGGAGGAACGCCGAACGCGGGCCCCTCCTCGAAGCCGAGCACGGTCCAGTGCTGCACGGCGGGACGCCCGAACGATTCGACGATGCCGCTGAACGGGCCGCCGAACAGGAAGGCGTTCATCCCGGCCTCGTCGTGCCACAGGTAGAACGGCGAGTACTGGTTCAGCGTCGAGCCGTCGACGCCGCGCTCACGGATCCCGTACACCTTCAGCCCGAGGCCGCCGAAGTCGTCGAGCAGATGCCCGCGCGTGGCGACACGCTCGCGGATGATGTCCATGTCGTAATCGGCGGGGAGAGTGATCTCGTACTGCATCGCATGCATGTTTTACATACTAGTAGGTACAGGAGGACTGATGTTCGACGTCGAGGAGCGCGCCCGGGTGTGCGACGAACTGATCGCCCTGGCCCGGCGTGACGTGGATATTGTCGGCGCCGCTGTTGTGGGGTCGACTGCTCGAGGCGTCGAGGACCGATGGTCGGACCTCGATATCGTCCTCCAGCTCGCCGACGAGGTGGACGAGCCCGCGGTCGTCGCGCGTTGGACTCGATTGCTCGACGACAGGTTCGGAGTTGCCGACACTCTCGACGTGTTGTCGCGTGAGGGCGTTCGCTATCGGGTGTTCCTGCTCGACTCGTCGCTCCAGGTCGACCTGTCGTTCTGGCCCCGCGATCGGTTCCGCGCCACCGAAGACGGCTTCCGGCTCGTCTTCGGCCAGGCCAACGAGCCGACGAGCTCGCCGGGTCCCAGCAGTGAGCAGGCGATCGGTATGGCATGGCTTTATGCGATTCACGCCCGTTCGGCGATCGCCCGCGGACGGTCGTGGCAAGCCGTCATGATGCTCGACGAGCTTCGCGACCAGATCATCACCTTGTTGTGCCTGCGGCACGGCTTGAATCCCTGGCATGGCCGTGAGGTCGATCGCTTGCCCGCCCCCGCGCTGGAGGCGTTGAGAGACGCCCGGGCGACGTCGGTCGGCTTGACGGAGCTCGAACGGTCTCGGCAGGCCCTGCTTCGGCACTACCTGACCGTCGCCGAACATCACGATGCCGAGCGTGCGGTCGCCCTTCGTCGCGCGCTCGAAGACCCCGTTACCTCTTGCTGAGCCGGATGATCCCCTCGCCGTCCTGCACCGCGACGACGGCGATCACCTGCCGGTTGATCTGATGGACCATCCCGGCCGGACCGGACACCGCCCCGCCCATCCCGCCGGAAGCCGGGGCGAGACCCACCTTCCCGGCCTGGATCGTGACCGAAAGCGGACCGGCGCCGCCGTCGTTGGGGATCTGGTCGCCGGTCCGCACCAGGACCTCGCACTCCCCGTCGGAGCAGGCCTTCAGATCCCGTCCGTCCGCCGCGATGAACGGCGTGCCGGACGGTGCCGCCGCCTCCATCCTCGGCCCGCTCTCCGCGGAAGGACTCGAACTCGCCGCGGCGAAGATCGGCGTCGGCTCGGCCGTCGCGCAACCGGAGGCGAGCAGTACCACGGGGACCAGGAACAGGCATCTTCGGCGATCGACCATGACCGACGAACGTAGCCGACGCACGAGCGTCTGGATGCACCCGAATTCCGCAATCCGGCGGCTGTTCGCAGTGCTCGGCGCCGGTCCGACCGGGGGAACCGACCGGACCGGGGCACGACGTGGTCATACGGGCACCCAGAGTTCGGAACGCGCGAAAGCGAAGGTGACAACTGACTGCCCTCCCTCGGCTCAGCCGAGAAAACTCGACCTTCACACCTTCCCCAAGTACATGAAGGACCCCATCCTTGCGCCCGGGTACACGAAGGGGCCCTTTATGTACTTCCCGCCACCCACTTCACCAGCGGGTATGCGACTTCGACGGGCCCTGCTGTCAGGGTAGGCCGCTCAGACCTCGGCGCGGGCGATGATCGTCTTGGTGTCCACACCGGACGGAAGCGTCCCGAACGCGACACCCCAGTCACCGCCCAGCCGCGACGCGCAGAACGCGTCGGCCACGGCCGGCGTGCCGTGCCGCACCAGCAGCGAGCCCTGCAGCACCAGCGCCATCGACTCGACCAGCCGCCGCGCCCGGTACTCGATGTCCGACAGATCGGACAACTCCTTGCGCAGCCTGCCCACCGCGTCGTCCAGCCGCGCGTCGGCGCCGGACGCCTGCTCGACCTCCGCGAAATACGCCGCCACCGACTCCGGCTGCTTCGCCATCGCCCGCAACGTGTCCAGCGCCGCGACGTTGCCCGAACCCTCCCAGATCGACATCAGCGGAGCCTCACGGTAGAGCCGCGGCATCCCCGACTCCTCGACGTACCCGTTCCCGCCCAGGCATTCCAGCGCCTCCACCGCATGCGACGGACCGCGTTTGCACACCCAGTACTTCGTCACCGCCAGCCCCAGCCGCCGGAACGCCTGCTCCTGCTCGTCGTCCGGCCGGTCGGTGGCCGACGCCAGCCGCATCCCGACCGTCGTCGCCGCCTCGGACTCCACGACCAGATCCGCCAGCACGTTGCCCATCAGCGGCTGATCCACCAGAGTCGCCCCGAACGCGCGACGATGCCGAGCGTGGTGGACGGCCCGCACGGCGCCGTACCGCATCCCCGACGCGCTCCCGACCGCGCAGTCGAGCCGGGTGTTGTTCACCATCTCGATGATGGTGCGCACCCCGCGGCCCTCCTCGCCGACGAGCCAGCCGATCGCGTCGTCGTACTCGATCTCCGACGACGCGTTGGACCGGTTGCCCAGCTTGTCCTTCAGCCGCTGCAACCGGATCCCGTTGCGCGTGCCGTCCGGCAGGACACGGGGGAGGAGGAAGCACGACAGGCCGCCCGGCGCCTGGGCCAGCGTCAGGAACATGTCCGACATCGGCGCCGAGGTGAACCACTTGTGCCCGACGATCACATAACCGCCGTCGCCGAGCGGCCGCGCCGTGGTGGTGTTCGCCCGGACGTCGGAACCGCCCTGCTTCTCCGTCATCGACATCCCGGCGATGAGCCCGCGCTTCGAACTCGGCTCACGCAGCCCGAAGTCGTACTCCGTCGCCGCCAGCAACGGCTCGTACCGCTCGGACAGCTCGGGATTGAACCGCAACGCCGGAACCGCCGCGTACGTCATCGAAATCGGGCACGTGTGCCCCGCGTCGACCTGACCCCAGACATACATCTTCGCCGCCCGCGCCGCGTGCGCGCCCGGCCGGGAATCCCGCCACGGCGCCGCGTGCAACCCATGCGACACCGCGACGTCCATCAGCTCGTGCCAGTACGGATGGAACTCGACCTCGTCGATCCGGTTCCCGACCCGGTCGTGCGTGCGCAGCACCGGCTCGTTCTCGTTGACCAGCCTGCCCCACTCCTGCGCCTGTTCACTTCCGGCCAGCCTGCCGAGGGCGTGCACCTCGGCCACCGCCCAGCCCGCGTCCGCCCGCTCCAGCCCCGCCAGCAAGGCCGGATCGGCGGCGACGTCGTACTCCGCCGGCGGCGGTACCTGATTGGTGACCTCATGAGTGCTCGGCATCGGAACCTCCCAAGGAACGCAGGACGAAAGTACGCAGCCCGGACACCTCGTCCGCGCTGCCAGTGGTCAACGGGCCGATCAGCACCTCGGCCGCCGCGCCGACGAGCGCCGCCGCGGTGACCTCCGCGTCCTGAGCGGGCAGCATCCCGGAGCGGACACCATCGGCCACGTGCTGGGCCACGACGTCACGGAAGGCGCGCCGGAACACCAGCCGCTCGGCCTCGATCGGCGCGTCCACAGGCTCGGCCAGCAACGCGTACGCCATCCGCGGGGTCTTCAACGCCCGGCTCGCGAAGGTGTCGAAGACCGCCACGACCCGCTCGGCGGGCGTGCCGGGCCGCTCCGAGACCGCCCGCACCGCCTCGACCTCACGCGTGACGACCTTCCGGAACAACTCCACGACCAGCGCGGCCTTGGTGGGGAAGTGGCGGTACACACTCCCGACCGCCACCCCCGCCCGCTCCGCGACCGCGGACACCGAACAACCCGCGTACCCACGCTCGGCCAGCTGCTCCATGGCGGCGGCGAGGACGGCGTCGCGCTGAGCGTCCAGTCGCTCCTGGACCTTCGGTGTACGGCGATACGGCACTCAAGAAGTGAAGCACTGATTCACGCCTTCAGTCAATGCACCCCTGCCAGCTCCTCGACGGCCTTCACGATGCCCTTCCTGTCATAAGCCCTGATGGGCATCGTCGCCGCATGCGCATGACGGACCACACCACCCCGGTCGATCAGCACACTGCCCGACTGCTGCAACATCCTCTTCGACAGCCCGAAGGCCTCATGCGGTGTGCCACTCCGGCCGGTGACCACCCGCAGCGACAACTCACGCTTCGTCCGCCACGCCTTGGCCTCCGCCCGCCCCTCCGGGACGGCGATCAAGACACGCACGTCGACGGCCGCGAAGTCGGCGGCACGCCCCACGAGGTCCTTCACATGGCTGTTGCAGACCGGACAAGTCGTCGAGCGCATGAAGTACAGCAACACGTTGTCCTCACCGCGGAACTCCGCGAGCCGGACAACCTGTCCGGTGGTGTCTTCCAGGGCGAGGTCAGGTGCCGCGGAACCGATTTCGAGCATGAAGACTCCTCAAAAGAAGGTCAGGAAGCGGGGTTGCCGAGAAGCGAACGGACCGTCGCCCGCGCACGGTGCAGCCGGGACTTCATCGCGACCAAGCTCAGACCGAGCGCGTCGGCGACCGCCCGGCCCGGATAGCCCTGGAGGTCACGCATGATCAAGACGCGACGCTGATCGGCGGGCAGCCCGGCGATCGCCGCGGCCACCCGCTGCGCCTCCAGCCGATCCAAGGCGTCTTCCTCGGCTGACACCGTCGCGACCGGATTCGCCAGATCGTCACCGCGTAACGCCCGACGGGCCCGGCGGAGACACTCGTTGCGCACGATCCGGAACATCCACGAAGCGAGCGCACCCGTGGCCCGCAGCGTGCCGATCTTGCGATACAGGATGATCAGCGCCTCCTGAGCCGAATCCTCCGCGTCCTCCGGCGAAGCACACAGCGAGCGCGCGAACCGCTGCACATGCGGATGTGAACCCGAGACCAAGGCGGCGATGGCGGACGCGTCCCCGCCCCGCGCCGCCACGATCAAGGACTCTCTCGGCCACTCGGCCTCCACGACAACCTCCTCCCACACCGAGCTTGTCCCGGCCCCTACAAGAGCCGCGACCCTCGTAAAAGGATTCAGCGGCCTCCACGTGACGCCACTCACCCCAGCAGGCGCAGCACGAACCCCACGTCACCCGATGGCATGATCGCCGCTATGACATGGACCGCCCCCGAGGTCACCCGCCCGTCCGGCGACACCGCCGCCGACGAGCGAGTCCTCCTACCCTCGCTGCTGGCCTGGCACCGCGGTACCTTCCTGCACAAACTCGCCGGCCTCACCGGAGAACAGCTCGCCAAGGCGTCGGTCCCGCCATCGAACCTCACCCTCCTCGGCCTCATCCGGCACCTCGCCAAGGTCGAACGCATCTGGTTCCGCCTGCGCTACGCCGCACAAGACATCGAACCCCTCTACGACCCCGCCCTCGGCAAGGACCACGACTTCGAAGACCTCGACGCCGCCAAAGCCGAAGAGGCGTACGACATCCTCCTCGAAGAGATCCGGCTGGCCGACGAAGCCGCCGCCGAAGGATCCCTCGACGACACCTTCGACCTCGGCGGGAATCCGTTCTCGCTGCGCATGCTCTACCTCCACATGATCGGCGAATACGCCCGCCACAACGGCCACGCCGACCTCATCCGCGAACGCGTCGACGGCCACACGGGAGCCTGACCATGGAATACGGATTCATCGGCGCGGGCGAGATCACCGCCGCCATCGTCGAAGGCCTCAGCAAGGACATCGCCGACCCGCCTTCGATCTTCCTCTCACCCCGCAGCCGCAGCGTCGGACAAGAACTGTCGGCCCGCTTCGCCAACGTCGAAGTCCGCGGCGGCAACCAAGACGTCGTCGACAGCGCCACGACGATCATCCTCGCCGTCCGCCCGCCGATCGCCGAGGAAGTCCTCCGAGACCTCACCTTCCGGCCCGACCACGTCCTGATCAGCGCCCTCGCCGGCGTCCCCCTCGACCGGCTGCGCGACTGGGCCGCCCCCGCGGGCGAAATCGTCCGGAGCATCCCGCTGCCCCCGGCAGCCCGCCGCCAGAGCCTCACCGCGATGTACCCCGACAACCCCCGAGCACGGGCGCTCTTCGACAGCATCGGCAGCAGCGTCGTCCCCGACGCCGAAGAAGACCTCGACATCTTCAGTGCCGCCACGGCCACCTTCGCCGCCCACCTCGACTACCTCGGCACCATCGCCGCCTGGATGACCGACCAGGGCATCGAGGACTCCGCGGCGACCGCTTTCACCAGCCACATCTTCGGCCAGCTCGGCCACTCCCTGCTCCACCAGAGCGGCGACCTCGGAACCCTCACCGGCAAACACATGACCCCCGGCGGGCTCAACGAGCAACTCCTCACCGACCTGCGCACCAACGGCGTCCGCGACACCGTCCGGCACGCCCTCGACGGCGTCCTCTCCAGGCTGCGAGACAAGTGACCATCATCGACCGGCTCCGCAAAGCCGGATGCGTCTTCGCCGAAGACGAAGCCCGCCTCCTCACCGACGAAGCCCGCACCCCGGCCGAACTCGACACCATGGTCCAACGCCGCGTCGACGGCGAACCACTCGAAGTCATCCTCGGCTGGGCCGAATTCCACGGCCTCCGCATCGCCGTCGAACCCGGCGTCTTCGTGCCACGCCAACGATCCGAACTCCTCGTCCGCCAAGCCGTCACCCTCGCCGAACCAGGAGCGGTCGTCCTCGACCTCTGCTGCGGCACCGGCGCACTCGGCGCCGCCATCGCCGCCGAACTCGGCGAAATCCGGCTCTACGCGGCCGACCTCGAACCCGCCGCCGTCCGCTGCGCTCGCACCAACGTCGCCGATGCCGGGGGAGAGGTCTTCGAAGGCGACCTTTACACACCATTGCCCGCGTCGCTACGAGGCCGCGTCGACATCTTGGTCGTCAACGCTCCCTACGTCCCCACCGACGCCATCGCCATGATGCCGCCCGAAGCCCGCGACCACGAACCCCGCGTCGCACTCGACGGCGGGTACGACGGCGTCGACGTCCACCGCCGCGTCGCCGCCGAAGCTCCACAATGGCTCGCACCAGGCGGGCACCTGCTGATCGAAACCGGCGAAAGCCAGGCCGCGAGCACCGCGGAAGCCATGGCATACAACGGATTGACCCCCGAGGTGGTCACCGAAGAAGAGCTGTACGCGACGATTGTTGTCGGGGCCAGGGGATAGGGTCGCCGCCGTGACCGACTACCTTCAAACCACCCGCACCGCCTACGACACGGTCGCGGCCGACTACGCCGAACTCCTCCGCGACCATCTCACCGGATCCACCTGGGATCGCGCCATGCTCGGCGCGTACGCCGAACTCGTCCAGGCCGCCGGCGGCGGACCCGTCGCCGAAATCGGCTGCGGCCCCGGCCGCATCACCGAGTACCTCCATGAACTGGGCCTCGACATCCACGGCATCGACCTCTCCCCGGAGATGGTCGCCGTCGCCCGCAAGTGGTACCCGCATCTGGACTTCCAGGTCGGGAAGATGCCCGGTTTGTCCATTGAAGACGGTGCGCTGGCAGGCGTCGTCGCGTGGTACTCGATCATCCACACCCCGGGGGAGCGGCTCCCCGAGATCTTCGCCGACTTCCACCGGATCCTCGCCACCGGCGGCCACCTGCTGCTCGCCTTCCAAGTAGGCGACGAAATCCGCCACATCGAGCACGCGTACGGGCACGACATCTCCTGTGACGCCTACCGGCTGGCACCGGAGAAGATCGCCGAGCAACTGGGGGAGGCCGGGTTCAACGTGATCTCGACCCTCGTCCGTGAGCCTTCCGAGGAATTCGAGAGCACCCCACAGGCCTACCTGATCGCTCGCAAACAGTAGGTCAAGGACGCCGAGCCTCGACGAGCCAGGCCGCCGAGCCGTAGAACACGCCTCGGTCGGTCTGGTGCCCGGCCAGATCGGCCCGCAAGGCCCCGACGGCTCCCGCACGCGTCGTCTCATCCAAATCGCTCAACCGCCCGCCGTGCTGCTCGACGATGAACTCGGCCGCGTCGTCGACGTCCTCACCGAAGTACATCGGCTTGTTCACCGCGGTGCACCGGACGTCGGCGTACCCGGCGGAAGCCAGCAACCTTCCGATCTCCATCGGGTCACTGAGCGCGAGGTCCGAAGACGGCACCTCACGCCCAGCCGCGAAAATCGTCCGGAATGTGGTGATCCATTCGTTGAGCCGCAACGGCTGCCACGTCAGCAGGACAAGACGGCCACCAGGCCGGGTGGCCCTGGCCAGATTCGCGAACGCCGCCAGGGGAGCACCGAAGAACATCGACCCATGCCTGCTGATCACCAGATCGAAACCCGCCTCGGCGAACGGATGGACCTGCGCGTCCACCTGCTCGAAAGAGACATTGGCAAGGCCTTCCTCCTCGGCGAGCCGACGAGCGACGCCGAGCATCTCACTGGAGAGGTCCACGCCGAGCGCGGAACCCGCAGCCGCCAGCCGCGCCGCGTCCCGCGTCGTCTGACCCGCGCCGCAGCCGACGTCGAGGACGTTGTCGGACGGCCCGATGCCGGCCGCGGCGAAGAGCGTGTCGCGATAAGCAGCGACACCGTCGTTGAATCGCTGCGCGCGCTTCGCCCAGAGCGAGCCATCATCGCCGTCCCACGCCCTCAGCATCCGCTCGTTGGACGGATCGACACGCACAGCGGTGCTCTCGGACATTGCGGCAACCCCCAGAATCGACTTTCCGGGACGACCTTAGCGCGACCCCATCAGCGGAACGCGGCGATGCTCCGAGCGGCCCAGTCGGCGAACGACCGCGGATCGCGGCCGAGCACCTGTCGCACGTCCGGGCTCACCCGCACCTCGTCCGGCCTCGGAGAACCGACGATGTCCAGCGTGTCATCCGCGAGCTCCGCCGGCATGCTCCGGGCCATACCCGCCTTGGCCTCTTCACGGGTGAGCTCGTGAAACCGCACCGGCGAGCCCAGAGCGGCGGCGAGTACCTCCGCCTGCTCGCGCGGCGTGATCACCTCCGGACCGGTCAATTCATACACACCACCGAGATGCCGGTCATCCACCAGACAAGCGGCCGCGACCTCCGCGATATCCGCCGGGTCGATGATCGGCAGCCCCGTGTCACCGAACGGCGCGGCGACCACCCGCCGCGAACGGACCGACTCCGCCCACCACAAGGCGTTGGAGGTGAAACCACCCGGCCGCAAGATCGCCCAGTCCAAACCGGAGTCCCGCACCACGTCCTCCAGCTCGCGCATCGCGATCCGCGTCGTACCGAACGGTCTGGTCGCCACACCCTGCGAGGAGAGCAGGACAACCCTGCGAACTCCGGCGGCCGCCGCTTGGCCGATGATGTCGGCCGGATTGGCCTCAGCCGCATGCAGGCCGCCGGAAAGCAGCAGGAACAAGGACTTCGCCCCGCTCAGCGCCTTCTCGAGTCCGGCAGGTTCGGCAAGGTCCGCCACCACATGCCGACCGCCATGCGGCGCCTCGGCGGCGTGCCGCGACACCGCCGTCACCTGCTGACCCGCTTTGACCAACGCCTGTGTCAACGGTCGGCCGATGTTTCCGGTAGCCCCGGTCACCACGATCATGAACAGCCCCTTCGCTCGATCTTGTTGTGACCGTGACGCTAGGAGAGCGGCTAACTTTTGGTAAGGGCATACCTGGAGGTAAGCTCCTGTCATGACAGGAGGCGCGCAGTTCACACCGGCCGGCACGAAGCCGCGGTATGAGGTGTTTCACACCGACTGCCCGGCGCGCGACGTGGTCGACCACGTGACCAGTCGATGGGGGATCTGGGTGCTGATCTCCTTGCAGGGCAACGACCTCAGGTTCTACGAGCTACGCGAAAGCATCCGGGGGATCAGCGAGAAGATGCTCGCCCAATCCCTGCGCGTGCTCGTTCAAGACGGTCTGATCTGGCGGAAGGTCGAGCCCACGACACCACCCCAGGTCACCTACGGACTCACCGACTTCGGCCGGGATCTCGGCGAGCCGCTGGGGGAGTTGTTCGACCGGATCACCCGACGGCTGGGGCCACGCGAGGGGAAATAGCGTCGGTGGAAAACGGTGCCTGCTCAGGCTGCCATGCGTTCGCCTAAGCGTCGGGCGAGCTCGGCGAGTTCGTCGTCGGGGATGTCGAGGTAGCCGCGAGCCGGGTCGAAGACCGCGGTCTGCTGCTGGTCGTAGGGCACGCCGGGAGGCAAGGGCGCGAGGTGCCAGTGGACGTGCCGGTTGGCTTGTTGACTGCCGAGCGTCAGAACGTAGAGGCGTTGAGTCGGGAGCAGTTCGGTGAGTGCGCGGCCCGCGCGGTGTACGACCGCCTGGAGGGTGAGGTATTCGTCGGTGGTGAAGTCGGCGACGGCGTGTTCGCGGTGCTCGACCGGAGCGACGAGAAAGTGTCCGAGCACGGACGGGAACCGGCTGGCGAAGACGACGGCATGGTCATCGCGGTGGGCGACGTGGTGCGGGTACTCGGGATTGCCGGTGAGCAGTTCGCAGACGAAGCAAGCACGGCGGGCGAGGTCAAGGTAGGCGCCGGGCTTCCAAGGCGTACGTATGGTCATCAGTCTCGTCTACCAGGGCAGCGTAGTTAAGGAGCCGAAGCACCTTACTTGACATAATGTACATTATCGGCACTTTGGCTGACCTGGATAACAAGGGCCAAGAGGGGTTTCTGGCGTGACCTGAAGGGGTCTTTCACTGCATGTCATGTAGCTAAGGACCCCTTCGTCGCGTCGGATGCGCGGCGTGAGTCCCTTCGGCTCGCTCCGAGGTCGTCCGCTGGGGGCGTCCTGAGGTGACCTGGACGCCCCCGAGGACGCCAAACGGATGTCCGATCACCCATCCTCAATACGTCACTGTGACGAATCGATCCAGGCGCCTGGATCGCTGATGATCAATGGAGGACGTCATCCGCGGGCGAATCTCGTCGAGTCGCCAGCCTGGCTGCAGGTCCAGGCTCAGAGGACGCCCAGGCGGCCGCCGGTGTGTAATGAAAGGGTCGTTCATGACGTTTTCCGTCCTGAATGACCCTTCGTGACACATCCGAGAGCGGCGAGCGAACCGAGATCCCCCGCGAGGGGTTTCCGGCCCCATCACTCCGTTTCATGCATAATCACTATTATGCATGAAACGGAATATAACCCAGTGTAAGACTGTCGGTGCCATGCGGTACAAGATGCTCATGAGGGTTTCCGAGGCACAGCAAGCCTTTTTCGCCGCACGTCGTCCCCGTAAGGATTCTCCTCACACCACCGACGCCTACCGTCGCGACCTCGCCGGCATCACCACTCTTCTGCTGCGCGAGCTTGACCGCTCCCCTGACGAACTCACCGTCGAGATGCTCACCGCTCAGGCGCTCCGCAACGCCTTCGGCGCTTTCGCGGACACCCACGCGAAGAGTTCGGTGCTGCGCGCGTGGTCGACCTGGAACCAGTTCCTCACCTTCTGTGTGTCCGACGGGTTGCTCGCGGGCAATCCCATGGGCGCGGTCGCGCGGCCGAAGGCGCCTCCGTTGACGCCGAAACCGTTGCGCGGCGAGGAAACCCCGGAGCAGTTGCTCACGGCCGCCGCCGATGGTTCGCGCCGGACGCGGGATCCGTGGCCGGAACGGGACGTCCTGGTCATCGCACTCGGGTTGGTCGCCGGGCTGCGTGCGGCGGAGATGCGGGCGCTGACCGCGCGGTCGCTCGTCGGTCGTCAGGGCGAGATGCGGCTGCACGTTCATGGCAAGGGAAGCCGTGACCGGTCGATCCCGGTGCAGCCGATCATGGAGAAGATCATCGAGGAGTATCTGGCATCCTGCCGCCGGCGCTTTCCGCAGCAGCGGTTCGGGCCCTCCACTCCCCTCCTCCGGGATCGTGCCGGCGAGCCGATCGGCCGCGGCGCGCTCGAGTACCTGGTCAAGTCGTGCTACCGGTGGGCTGGGTTGCACGACCGCGTGCCGGTCGGGGCGAATCTCCACGCGTTGCGGCACACCTTCGCGACGCGGCTGGCCGAGGACGGTGCGACGGCGTCGGAGATCATGGCGCTGCTGGGGCACGCGAGCTTGGCGACCAGTCAGAACTACATCGAGGCGACCGGTCGTGAGCAGCGGGCGGCGGCCGCGAGCAACCGGACGTACCGGGCGTTGGACGGGATCGTGTAGGTCAGCGGAGCTGTTCGAGATCCTTGGCTGCCTGGGCGATTTCGCCGGCGAGGCCGCGGAGCTCGGCGACGGACGCGCCGTCGTCGGCCGCGGTGACGACGTCTTCGGCGGCGCAGCGGAGTTGGAAGAGCCTGTCCTGGAGGGTGGCGATCTCGGTGTCGGAGAGGACGACGGCGTCTTCGGGGAGGCCGCTGCGCTGGAGGGCGGTGCGGCGTTCGTAGGCTCGCTGGCGGCAGGATTGCCCGCAGTAGCGGCGGCGCCTGCCGACGTTGCCACCTTGTTCGAGCCGTCGGCCGCACCATCCGCAGTGTTTGGGTGCTCCCGCGCGGCGTAGCTCGGACACCTCTTCGGGGGACGTCTTCGGGTGTTCAGCCACTTCCCTCACGGATCAGACCCTAGCTGGCCATCGGACGATCATGCCGAGGCAACGGCCGAAGTGCACACTAGTGGGGTGCCGACCTTGTTTCCGTACCTCGCCGATCCGCTCCCGCGTGCCTTCGCCCATCGAGGCTGGCACCTCGGTGACCTCGAAGGACTGGAGAACTCGCTGCCGGCGTTCCAGCAGGCGGTGGCGGAGGGGTATCGCTACCTCGAGACGGATGTGCACGCGACGTCGGATGGGGTGGTGGTCGTGCATCACGATGCCGCGCTGGACCGGACGACCGATGGCGCGGGGTCGATATCCCGGCAGACGTGGGCGCAGTTGCGGAACGTCAAGATCGGTGGCCGTGCGCCGTTGTCGCGGCTGGAGGACGTTCTCGAGGAGTTACCGGAGGCGCGGTTCAACATCGACGTGAAGTCGAACGAAGCGGTGGTGCCTTTCGTGCGGACGATCGAGCGGACCGGTGCGCACGATCGGGTCGCGGCGGCGTCGTTCTCCGACGCGCGGCTCGCGCGGATCCGGAAGCTGGCGGGGCCGAAGCTGGTGACGGCGATGGGGCCGCGTTCGGTCGCGGTGATGTGGGCGAACGGTTTCCTGCCGCTGGTGTCGCTGCGGGCGTTGTCGCGGGGTGCGATGGCGCAGGTGCCGGTGCGGCAGGGGCGGTTGAAGGTGGTGGACCGGGCGTTCCTGCGGCAAGCGACGCGTGGGGGTTTCGAGGTGCACACGTGGACGGTGGACGATCCGGCGGAGATGCGGCTGCTGCTGGATCTGGGGGTGCACGGGATCGTGACGGACCGGCCGGATCTGCTGCGTGAGGTGCTTCGAGAGCGGGGTGCTTGGCCTTCCTGAGTCACCAGCCGCTCCCCTCGCGGATGCTATGAACGGTCCGTTCCTTGCAAAATTTGCAAGGAACGGACCGTTCATAGCATCCGGGGCGGGTGCTTACCGGGGTGGTTTGCCGTTCCAGGCGGCGTCCCAGGTCTTGGGTCCGAGACGGCCCGAGTCGTTGATGCCGTTGGCTCGCTGGAGGGCGAGGACGGCTTCGCGGGTCTTGTCGTAGTAGCAACCTGTTCCGGTGAAGCCATAGCCGAAGGCGTTCATCCGGAGCTGGAACTGTTTGAGCGGGGCTGCGCAGTCTCCGTAGGCGTAGACGACGCCGGGCCAGGCGGGTTTGGAGCCGCCGCCGGGCGGAGCGGGTGGCTTCGGCTTGGGCGCAGGCGGCGGGGCGGGCTGTCCTCCCCCGCCGATGTAGGCGGAGTCCTCATAGGACGGGACACGTTTGCTGCGGGCGTCGCTGTCGTTGCGTAAGCCGAGTTTGCCGGCGCATTCCCAGGGTTGCCAGCCACGCATGCGGTACAGGTAGAGGGCCCGGTAGTCCTGTTCGCGGGGGCTGGCCTGGTCGGGGCGTCCTTGGCCGCCGACGCTGCGCCAGGTGGGCAGGTCGAACTGGTAGGCGCCGTAGTAGCCGTTGCCGGTGTTGATGTTGTAGCGGCCGCTCGATTCACACATGCGGAGCTTGGCCCAGTGGGAGCCGTGGGGGTCCGCGGCGGCGGATCCGGTGGCGGCGATCTGCAGGCCCGTGACGGCGAGGGCGAGCAGGAGCGTTCTCGCCACTACGCGGTGTGCTGTGCGAAGGCGATGGGTCCTCATGAGCGGAACAGTAAGTACCGGACACATGCTTCACAAGAGTCACAGCTGGCACTCCAGCCTCACACGAAACATACGGCGATGGTGGCGGGAACACCCCCGACGATGGTCGCGGAGGTTGCCGGGAAGGGTTCGTCTCGCTTCGAAACGAACACGGTCCCGCCTTGGGCCGGACAGGTGGGCTCGGTGACCAGTAGTCTCCCGCTGACCTCGACATTCTCGACTTCAGGAGCAGTGCATGACGGTGGCCGTGACCCGTGAACGCAAGCGGGTGTGGCGGGCTTGGTACCTCTACGACTGGGCCAATTCGCCGTTCTATTCGTCGGTCATCACCGTCTTCGGAGCGCTCTATTTGAGCGAGGTGGCGTCTGCGGATGCGAAGGCGAATTTCACCCTTAACGGGGACAGGGCGTGCACCGATTCGAGTGGAGCTTCGAGCACGCTTCAAAACTGCGACGTCTCGTTGTTCGGACTGCATTTTCCGGCGGGCTCGCTGTGGGGGTATCTGCTGTCGATCGCGACGGTGACACAGGTACTGGTGCTGCCGATCGCCGGCGCGGTCGCGGACCGGAGCAGGCACAAGCGGCGGATCCTCGGTGGGTTCGCGTTCTTGGGCGCGGTGGCGTCGGCGTTGATGTTCTTCATCGCGGGGACGAACTGGGAGGTCGGAGTCTGGACGTTCATCCTGGCCAACATCGGTTACGGAGGTGCGCTGGTCGTCTACTACTCGTTCCTGGTGGACATCGCGGAGCCTGATGAGCGGGACGCGGTGTCGTCGAAGGGCTGGGCGTTCGGTTATCTCGGTGGCGGTCTGGCGCTGGCCTTGCAGCTGGGGTTCTTTCTGGGGCACGAGTCTTTCGGGGTGAGCGAACCGCTCGCCGTTCGGATCTGCTTCCTGACGTCGGGGGTCTGGTGGGCGGTGTTCACGTTCCCGGCGGTGCGCGCACTCCCCCGGACCCATGTGCCGAAGTCGGCGGAGCGTGGTCTGTCGGTGCTGACGGCCGGGTTCAAGGAACTGAAGCGGACGATCAAGGAGGCGAGGGCCTATCCGCTGACGCTGGCGTTCCTCGGGAGCTATCTGGTCTTCACCGACGGGATCACGACGGTGGTGGCGGTGTCGGCGCAGTACGGCAAGGACGAGCTGAAGTACAGCACGGAGGTGTTGATCGTCACGATCTTGGTGATCCAGTTCCTGGCGTACGCCGGGGCGATGATCCACGGGGCGATCGCGGCGCGGGTCGGGGCGAAGAAGACGATCCTGGGCAGTCTGGTGGCCTGGGTGGTCGTGTTGTGCTTCGCGTTCTTCATCGAGGCCGGTCAGCCGCTGCAGTTCTACGCGGTGGCGGTCGGGATCGGGCTGGTGCTCGGTGGAACGAACGCGTTGTCGCGGTCGTTGTTCGGGCAAATGATCCCCGAGGGGAAGGACGCGCAGTACTTTTCGTTGTACGTGGTGGGTGAGCGCGGGACGTCGTGGCTTGGTCCCCTGTTGTTCGCCGCGGTCGGGCAGATCACCGGCTCGTTCCGGTACGCGATCATCGCTTTGGTGATCTTCTTCGTGCTCGGTTTCGTGTTCGTGTGGCTGGTGCCGGTGCGCCGGGCGATCGAGGCGGCGGGCAACCGGCCACCGGCGGTGCTGTGACGGCGGAGCGTGCCGATAGGGTCGAGCGTCGTGACCGTACTGAAGGAGAGTGGCCCGGATCCCACGGACGCGTTGTCGTCGGTGCCGGTGGCGGGTTCACGGCGGGGTGTGCCGGTCGTCGGGAAGTTGAAGTTCTGTTACGGGCCGATGGACTGCGGGAAGTCGACGCTGGCGTTGCAGATCGACCACAACCACGCGCGGCAGGGTCGTCGCGGGATGGTGCTGGTGCGCCACGACCGGTCCGGTGAACCGCAGATCACCAGCCGGATCGGGTTGACGCGCAAGGCGATCGAGGTCGGGAACGAGACCGATCTGCGGTTGCTGGTGCGTGAGCAGTGGGCGGCCGGGCGGCATGTGGACTATTTGATCGTCGACGAGGCGCAGTTTTTGTCGCCCGATCAGGTGGATCAGCTGGCTGAACTGGCCGACGATGTCCAGATCGACGTGTACTGCTTCGGGATCGCGACGGATTTCCGGAGCATGTTGTTCCCGGGGGCCGCGCGGTTGTTCGAGCTGGCGGACGAGTTGCAGCCGGTTCAGGTCGAGGTCCTGTGCTGGTGCGGGCAGACGGGGCGGTTCAACGCGAGGGTGTCCGACGGCGAGGTGCTGCGGGCAGGCGACACTGTCGTGGTGGCGGATACCGAGCAGTTGGTCGTTGAAACTTCATCGGCATCACGTTCTGAGGGCGAACCGAACACGGTCCGTTATCAGGTATTGTGCCGACGGCACTTTCGACTGGGCGAGCTGGGGCCCACCTCGGCCCAACACGGTCAGTTACGGTTGACGTGACAGGCGTACTACTAGCCCATCTGGGGGATATCCGCACCAAGATGGCCGTATTGACGTCACGCCAGAGCGCGAAACCACTCCTACTAGGAGAAGCTGTTGCCACCGGGTGACACAGCTCATCGTGAGCAAGGACATGCTGTTCAGGGAATCCTCTGGCCCTCATTGTCGTTGCATAGGGTGAGCATCACCCTGGCTCCACCCGGAGCTGACTGAAAGGATCCCCATCATGGCCGACCGTGTTCTCCGTGGAAGCCGGCTGGGAGCGGTCAGCTACGAGACCGACCGCAACCACGACCTCGCGCCCCGCCGCACCGTGCGCTACGCCTGCCCCAAGAACCACGAGTTCGAGGTGCCCTTCTCCGACGACGCCGAGATCCCCTCGGTGTGGGAGTGCAGGCTGCACGGCAGCGAGTCCGAGATCGTGGACGGCGGGCAGCCGGAGCAGAAGAAGGTCAAGCCCCCGAGGACGCACTGGGACATGCTCTTGGAGCGCCGTTCCATCCCGGAGCTCGAAGATCTGCTCAACGAACGTCTCGCCGAGCTGAAGGGACGCAGGACCACCCGGTCCGCCTGACGCACGGCACAAGTAGCTAGCCCCACCATGCATCGGCGAAGCCCCCGCGACCTCCCGCCGCGGGGGCTTCGCCGTGTCTCGGGGAGGCAGCGTTCAGGACGAAAACGTCAGGAACGCCACCACGACAGCGCGTGAAGGACCCCTTCCTCGCGTCTAAGTACAGGAAGGAGTCCTTCATGTACTGGGGAAGGCCAAGGGGCATCAAGGCGTCACGATGACGCCGAGGTCTCCCCCACGCTGTCGCGGCGCCTGGTGCACACCGATCTCGGCGACGTCGTCATGGCCGAAACCCGTCCGCTGGCGCGAGCCGAGCTTCCTCTAGCCCAGCCGCTACGGCGTCCGCCGACGCGTGAGGTGCACGCGCCGCAGCGCCGCGGCCGGCCCGGCGATCCGCGCTGTGCTCGTGGAACTCCAGTCAGCTGGGGAACATGCTGGTCACGTTGAGGAAGGTGCCGGTGATCCCCATGGCGTCGTCGGAGGCGAGGAACGCCAGCGTGGCGGCGACCTCGGCGAGGCGCGGTGAACGTTTGGTCATCCGGGCCTCGGTGAGGCCGTCGAGGACGTTCTCCATCATCTCCGGGCTCGCGGGCAGTTGGTTGTTGACGGCGGAGAGCTTTTCGGGGGTGAAGGTCTCCGGGATACCCGCGACCCAGATGCCGAGCGCGCGGACGCCGTGGGGCCCGATCTCGACGGCGAGATTGCGGATGTAGGTGTCGAGCGCGGCGTCGATCGAACCGGTCGCGCCCATCATCGGGCTTCCCTGGGCGGAGCCGCTGTCGAGGGCGAGGATCACGCCGGAGCCCTGTGTGATCATGTGCCGGGCGGCCGCGCGGGCGGTGATGAAGTTGGTCGTGACGCCGGCGGTGATCGGGCGGACGAAATCCTCGACCGACATCTCCACGAGTGGGATGCCCTGGACGTCGCCGCGCGGGACGAGGTTGAGGGAGATGTCAAGACTGCCGGTCTCGGCCACGACGGACGCGGCGTGCGTGTCGACGGCGGTCTCGTCCATGGCGTCGACGACGGCGACTTCGGCCAGTCCCCCGGTCTCCTTGATCTCGTCGGCGACCTTCGTCAGCGCGGGCTCGTGGCGGCCGGTGAGGAAGACGCGGGCGCCGCGCGTGGCGAACTCCTTGGCGACACCGTCGCCGATCGATCCGCCGGCGCCGTAGATGACCGCGTTCTTGTTCTCGAGGCTCATGAGGGTGTTCCTTCCGCGTGGTTGCGTACGACCGTTGAGACGCGGAAGGCGCGCGGAACCCATCGGTCCTCAGGTGATCGTCAGCGGCAAGCCGAACGCGGGGAACAAGTGCGGTTCGAAAGCGGTGATCTCCGCGACCTTTCCGTCCTCGATCCGCAGCACGTCGAGCACCTGTGCGCGGTAGATCCGGGTGCCCGGCCGCCGGACGTAGCCGGCCGCGGCGGGGAGCCGGTTGGCCATGGTCGGGAGGTGTTTCCATTCGCCGAAGTACGACGGTGACACCGGGTCGAAGGACTCGGCGACGAAGTCGAGGAAGACGTCGCGGCCGGAGAACCACAACGGGTTCGGCGGCATCGTGACCAGCACGTCCTCCCTCAGCAGCTCGGCCATGACCCGGTTGTCACCGCTGCCGGTGGCGGCGACCATGTAGCGCCGCAGGATCGTTTGCTCCTCCTCGGTCGGCTGGACCGTCCGCGCCCAGTCGGTGCGGCGTTCCGGCAGGCATTCGCGCAGGGTGGGGCGGGCGCGCTGGAGTGCGCTGGTGACCGACGCGACGGTGGTTTCCAGCAGTTCGGCGGTCTCCGCGGCCTTCCAGCCGAGGACGTCGTTGAGGATCACCGCGGCCCGTTGCTTCGGTGGGAGATGCTGGATGGCGGCGAGGAAGACCAGTTCCATCGTTTCCCTGGTCTCCGCGATCTCGCCGGGTTCGGCCTCCGCCGAGGCGAGTTGGCTGTCCGGGAAAGGTTGCAGCCAGGGCATGGACTGGGGCGGTTCGCCCTGCTGGTCGACGCCGGGCAGCGGGTCATACGGGCGCGGGATCCGTTTGTTGCGCCGCAGGAAATCCAGGCAGGTGTTGGTGGCGATGCGGTAGAGCCAGGCACGGAAGCTCGACCGGCCTTCGAAGCCTTCGCGGCCGCGCCAGGCTCGCAGGAACGTCTCCTGGACCAGGTCCTCCGCGTCGTCGTAGGACCCGACCATGCGGTAGCAGTGCACGCGCAGCTCTCGTTGGTGCTGCTCGATCCTCCCGGCGAAGGCGACCTCGTCCACGGTTTCCGTCACGGGCGCCGGTGTGACGTTTTCGGCTTCGGTCCGCAAGGCCAGTTGAGCGATGCGTCGCAGCCTGCCGACGTCGGTGGTGAGTGAGGTGAGATCGGTGAGGAACATCTCCGGCGGCCGAGGTGTCAGCCGGTTCGCGACGCGGCCGACCTCGGCGATGAGGGCTTCCATGTCGGGGGCGGGGTCGCGCCGTGACCGGTAGGCCCGCTGGCGGCACGCGGCCGAGCAGTAGACGGCCGCACGCCCGGGCGAACCCGCCTTCGATGGCAGCGGGCCTTCGCACATCCCGCAGACCTTCCCGGTCACGGCTCACCTTCCCCTGGAAACGTCACACACGGTCGAGTTACGCATCATGCGGCTTGGTACCCCGGGATGTCTTCGACACGGTGATACACCGCCAGACCGCGGGAGAGCGCGATGGCGACGTCTTGGTCGGCGCCGGTGGATTCCCCTGGCAGGCGCAGGACGGCGTCGCAGTGGTGCAGCAGCCTGTCGGCCGTCGGGTACAGGACCTCCTTGGCGATCGGGTCGGCGACGGTCTTCCCGCCCGCGCCGCGGAGCACCGGGAGCGCGACCCACTCGCCGATCATCGGTACGTGCCCGCTGCGGAAGATCGGCCACGCGGCCTCTTCGAGCCGGGCGAGATTGCGGGCGAGGAGGTCGGGGTCGTCGCCGGTGCCGGAGCGGAACGGGCCGGCGATGAGGATCATCAGAGGTTTACCCATGAACCGAAGCCTAATGTGCAACAATCGGCAAGAACAAGGAGGAACGTGCACATGTTGGCTGCGCAACGTCGAGACCTGCTGCTTGACCGCTTGAAGACCGAAGGTCGGATCGTGGCCAAGGACCTCGCCGCCGAACTCGGCATATCAGAGGACAGCATTCGCCGTGACCTGCGAGAACTCGCGGACGCCGGGCTCTGTCAACGGGTCTACGGCGGAGCCTTGCCGGTCTCCCCCGCCACCGCGGACTACGCGACACGCATGGCCGTCAGCGTCGCGGGCAAGGAACGGATCGCGAAACGTGCAGCAGCGTTGATCCGGCTGGGATCCACCGTCATCCTTGACGGCGGGACGACCGCGCTCGCGCTGGCGAAGGCACTCCCGGTCGATCTCGAAGCGACGATCGTCACCCACAGCCCCAAGGTCGCGGCCGCGCTCGTCACCCATCCGAAAGTCGAGGTGTTCCTGATCGGCGGACGGCTCTTCAAGCACTCGGCCGTCACCTGCGGAGCGACCGCGGCGGAAGCGGCGATGAGCGTCAACGCCGATCTGTTCTTCCTCGGCGTCACCGGCGTGCACCCGGAGACCGGGCTCACCACCGGCGACTCGGACGAGGCCGCGATGAAACGCACCCTCGCCAAACGGGCCGCCGACACCTACGTGCTGGCCAGTTCGGAGAAGATCGGCGCGGCCTCGCCGTTCACCGTGCTCCCCCTCTCCGACGTCGCGGGGGTGATCACCGACGCGGCGCCGGACGAACCGACCGTGAAGGAACTGGGGAAGATCGGGGTGAGTGTGCTGGGGGTCAGCGCTTCTTGACCAGCCCGCGAAGCTGCTGCCAGCGACGCTTGATCCCCCACAGGCCGACCAGCACGATCGCCTCGCGGACGACCGAACCGCTCATCTTCGACTGACCGACTTCACGTTCGGTGAAGGTGATCGGAACCTCGACCACGTCGAACCCGGCGAGCGCCGTGCGGAACGCCAGGTCGATCTGGAAGCAGTAGCCGCGCGAGGCGATCTCGTCGAGCGGGAGCTTCTCCAGCACCGTGCGGCGGTACGCGCGGAAACCCGCGGTGATGTCGTTGATCTTCGTGCCGAGCGCGATCCTGGCGTAGAAGTTCGCCACCCACGACAACGCCTTGCGCTGGAACGGCCAGTTCACCGTGCTGCCGCCGGGAACGTAGCGGGAGCCGATGGACAGGTCGGCGTCCTCGAGTGCCGCCAGCACCCGCGGCAGGTCCTCCGGCGCGTGCGAGCCGTCGGCGTCCATCTCGACGATGGTGGCGTAGTCGCGGGCGAGACCCCAGCGGAATCCGGCGACGTACGCGGCGCCGAGGCCGGCCTTCTCGGACCGGTGCATGACCTGGATCCGCTCGTCGGCCTTCGCGAGCTCGTCGGCGACGTCGCCGGTGCCGTCCGGGCTGCCGTCGTCGACGACGAGGGCGTTCACGTCCGGGAGTGCTTTGAGCAGCCGTTCCAGGATCGGGCCGATGTTTTCCCGTTCGTTGTACGTCGGGATCACCACCAGCACCGGGTCGATTCCCTGGGCCCCCCGCGGCGCCTGCGCCATCCGCTTTTCCTCCGTGTTCCGGCGGGTCAGCCCGCCGCTTCCCTCGTTGCCTTGGCGGCGCTCGCGCGCCGGGTGCGGAAACGGAGCACGTACCCGCCGGTAACCCCGGCGATCGCCAGGGCCAGCAGCCCGTACTCCGTCGTCACACCGAGTAGATCCGACAGCGTAGTCTGCTGCCTCAGCGGTACGCGCCCCACCAGGGAGTCTGCGGTGAACAGGCTGGTGGAGGCGGTGATCGAACCGTCGGGCGCGACGATCGCGCTGACCCCGCTGGTGGCGGAAACGATCACCGCGCGGCCGTGTTCGACCGCCCGCAGCCGCGACATCGCCAGCTGCTGGTAGCTCATCTCCCCCGGTCCGTACCAGGCGTTGTTGGTCGGCACGACGAGCAGTTCCGCGCCGTCGGCGACCGACTCGCGGGCCGGGTAGTCGAACGCCGTCTCGTAGCAGATGAAGACGCCGACCTTGGTCCCCGCGACGGACAGGGCGGCGTTGGCACCGTCACCCGGTGTCATGTTCGCCACGCTGTCGACGAACGGTGTCACCAGCTTCGCGAGCTCACGGGCCGGGACGTACTCGCCGAACGGGACGAGTTGCTGTTTGGCGTAGCGCTGGCCCGGGCCGGTGACCGGATCCCAGACGAGCGCGGAGTTCTGCGCGCTCCCGTCGGGCAGCCGGACCAGCGCACCGATGATCGCCTGCTTGCCGTAGTCGCGGACCAGCCGATCGACGCCGGCGTCGCCGGTGCGCATGGCCATCGCGGTCTCCGGCCAGACCAGCAGGTCGACCTTGGTGTTGCTCTCCTTGAGCGTTCCGAGCAGGCGGGCGCTCTCGGCGAGGTGGTTGTTCCGGAGTTCGTCGCGGCGGCCTTCCAGCGCCAGGCCGATGTCAGGGGCGTTGCCCTGCACCGTGGCGACGGTGAGTTCGCCGTCCTGCGCCTCGGTGCCGATCGTCGGCCACACCGCGAGACCCGCCACCACCGGCACCAACGTCAGTACCGACGTGGCCACCAGGGAACGTCGCGGATCCGCGCCCTTCAGCCGCAGGCACAGGGCCGCGAGCCCGAAACCGGTCAGCACGACGGCGAGACCGACCAACGGCGCGCCGCCGATCGAGGCCAGCGAGACGAAAGCGCCCTCAGGCTGGCTGAACGCCGCCCGGCCCCACGGGAATCCGCCGAAGGGGAACCAGGTCCGCGGTGTCTCCATTGCGACGATCACCAGCGCCGCCCACAACGGTCCGAGCGGCAGCCGCCACACCACGGTGGCGAAAGCCCCACCGAAGCCGAGATAGACCGAGAGCGCCATCGCCAGACCGAGCCACGGCCATGGCCCGAAACCCGGCCCGAGGAAATCCAGCAGCCACGTCAGCAGCGGCAGGAAGAACGCCACCCCGAACACGAACGCGTAGCCGAACGCGCCCCGGAACCGGCGTCCGTGCACCACCAGGGCGATGCCGGTGAACGCCAGCGGCGCGAGCCACCACAACGGACGCGGCGCGAAACTCAGGTACAACGTGAAACCCGACGCCGCGGCGACGAGGAAACGCAGGAGCCAGGCGCAGGAGAACCGCTTCCGAGGCGCCGCTTCGGGGTCCGGGTTCGTCACGGTCGTGGACACTCCTGAACCCTAGGCCGCCCGGGTGAACACATCGTGGATGACCTGCCCGTCGCGGACTGTGCGCAGACACCGGGGCAGTGTCACCCCCTCCGCGAGGTTCGGCAGCGGCGGCACGCCCGCCCGCGGATCGGTCGACCAGCGCTGCACCCGCGAGTCCGGGGTCGCGACGACCAGGTCCGCGGCGTCCCAGATCGCGTAGTGCGCGGGAGCACCCGGGACCAGGCTGCCGGTGACGCCGTCGTTGACCCCGGCGGCGCGGTGTCCCGCACGGGTGTGGGCGGTGAAGGACGCGCGAGCGGACAACCCCGAGCCCGGGGTGCGGTGATAGGTCCCGGCGCGGACGGTGGCCCACGGGTCGACCGGCGTGACAGGGGCATCGGAGCCGAAGGCGAGCAGGAGCCCTTCGGCGGCCATGGCGGCGAAGGGGTTGAGTTTCGCGGCCCGCTCGGCACCGAGACGGTCGGTGTACATGCCGCGGGTGCCGCCCCATTCCGCGTCGAACTGCGGCTGGACCGACGCGACCACGCCCCAGCCCGCGAACGCCTTCGCCTGATCGATGTCGATCATCTCGACATGTTCGAGCCGGTGGTGCCGGGCGGCCAGCGCTCGGCGGCCGACGCCCTTCTCCGCGAGCCGGAAGCCTTCGACGACCTCGGCGACGGCGGCGTCGCCGATGACGTGGAAACCGGCCTGCAGTTCGGCCTCGGTGCAGGCGCTGATGTGCTCGGCGATGGCGGGGGCGTCCAGGTAGAGCGTCCCGGAGGCGCCGTGGGCGTCTGCGTACGGCTCGTGCAGGGCCGCCGTACGGGAGCCGAGCGCGCCGTCGACGAACAGGTCGCCCGCGACTCCCCTGGCGCCCAGCGCCCGGGCGGTGTCGGCCCCGCCGCGTTCACCCCAGTAGCCGACGACCTCCGGCAGTCCCGGTTCGGAGGCGAGCGCGAGCAAGTCGGTGAGGTCTTCGGCGCCGGAGATGTCCGGGCCCGCGCATTCGTGGACGCTGACGACTCCCCGCGCGGCGGCTTCGGCGAGGAAAGCGCGCTGGGCTTCGCGGCGCTGCCGCGGCGTGATCGCCTCACGCATCGCGGCACGCGCGAGATGGTGGGCTTCGCGGGTCAGCGGCCCGTCGGCCGACCAGCCCGATGCCTCATGCACGCCGGCGGCGAGCGCGACGAGGGCGCTGGACACGAGCGCGGAGTGGACATCGACCCGGCTCAGGTACACCGGGGTCCCGTTCGACGCCTCGTCGATCTCCGCGCGGCTGGGCAGCCTGCCCTCGGTCCAGCGGGATTCGTCCCACCCGTGCGCGACCAGCACCTGACCGGGCCGGACGGCGTCGCGGACCGCGGCCAGCAGTTCGCCGGCGCTGCGGATCCCCGCGAGATTCAGGCCGGTGAGGTGCAGGCCGGTCGCGGTGGCGTGGACGTGCGCGTCGACGAAGGCAGGGGCGACGAAGGCGCCGTCGAGGTCGACCACCTCGGCGTCGGGATGCAGCGCCTTGGCCGGGCCGTCCTGTCCCACCCAGACGACCGTGCCGTCGGTGATCGCCATGGCCGTGGCGTCGGGAGCCGAGGGGCTGTAGATGCGCCCGCCGAGCAGGAGCGTGGTTCGCGCGTTCGTCACCCTCCCGAGTTTGCAGCGTGCGGACGACCACGTGATCGGCGGGTCGGCATGATTTCGACACACCACCTGCAACGGGAATATTTACGCCGTCCGAACGATATGACAGGATATTTTCACGCGTTTCCGACGACGAGGAGTACAAGTGACTGCGATCCAGGAACCGACCTCGCCGGTGGCCGCCTACGATCAGCCCTACGACTACACCCGTGTCGAGCTGATCGAACCCGACTGGCGCCGCTTCCCCGGCTGGCACGACGTGACCGAGGCAGAGTGGCGTGACGCGCAGTGGCAGCGAGTGCACTGCATCCGCAACGCCAAGCAACTGCGCGCCCTCATGGGCGACCTGCTCGAGGAGCGCTTCTACGAGGACATGCTCGCCGACCAGCGCGAGATGGCCACGATGTCTATGCTGCTGCCGCCGCAGATGATCAACACCATGGCGCCCAACGCGGGCACGGACCCGGCGAAGGTGACCGAGGCCTGGTACGCCGACCCGATCCGCCGCTACATGCTCCCGGTGCGCAGCGACCGCGACACCGAGTGGCCGAGCCACCCGCACTCCGAACGCGACTCACTGCACGAGGCGGAGATGTGGGTCGTGGAGGGGCTGACGCACCGCTACCCCACCAAGGTCCTCGCCGAGATGATCTCCACCTGCCCCCAGTACTGCGGGCACTGCACCCGGATGGACCTCGTCGGCAACTCCACCGAGCAGGTCGAGAAGCACAAGCTCTCGCTCAAACCGGTGGACCGCCAGGACGCGATGATCGCGTACCTGAAGAAGACCCCCGGCGTGCGTGACGTCGTGGTCTCCGGCGGTGACGTCGCGAACGTGCCGTGGCCGCAGCTGGAGTCGTTCCTGATGCGGTTGATGGACATCGACACCGTCCGCGACATCCGGCTCGCGACCAAGGCGCTCGCCGCTCTGCCACAGCACTGGATCCAGCCGAAGGTGGTCGAGGGCCTCGAGCGCGTCGCCGGCACCGCCCAGCGCCGCGGCGTCAACCTCGCGATCCACACCCACGTCAACCACGCCCAGTCGGTCACCCCGATGGTCGCGGAAGCCGCCCGGACCGCGCTCGACGTCGGCGTCCGCGACGTGCGCAACCAGGGCGTGCTGATGAAGGGCGTCAACGCGACCCCCGCCGAACTGCTCGACCTGTGCTTCGCGCTGCAAGGCGAAGCGAACATCCTGCCGTACTACTTCTACATGTGCGACATGATCCCCAACGCCGAGCACTGGCGCGTTTCTGTGCACGAAGCACAGGAACTCCAGCACGCGATCATGGGCTATCTGCCCGGCTACGCCACCCCGCGGATCGTCTGCGACGTGCCTTATGTCGGCAAGCGCTGGGTGCACCAGCTCGCCGAGTACGACCGCGAGCTGGGGATCTCATACTGGACCAAGAACTACCTGACCAGCGTAGACAGGGAAAAAGTCGCCAACGCCGACGAGGCGCTTCAGCAGCGCTACCCCTACTACGACCCGATCACCACTCTCCCCGAGGCCGGCCAGCGCTGGTGGCGCGACCAGCCCCCGATGGCCTGACCGGTCAGCCCGTCAGGCAGGTCGTCGAGGGGGCGTTTGGGCTCATGTGCGAGCTTCAGTCGATTACTGACAATAGTTCTATTGCGGCCTGGTAGGGCCGTGGACCTGCAGTGAGAGTGCTGTCGCCGACGCGCACGTGCAGGGCGGCATGGGTGATACCTGCGGGTATCACCCACATTTTGTGCTGACAAGAACCAGGTGCCCTGTCGTGCTGCGACCGCCACTGTGAAATAGGGGTGGCTGCGCTCGTTGAGGTCGTGTTGATGGCATTCTGGCAGGGTGTCCAGGTCCTCGCGGTCCGGGATGGAACCCCGGTGTCCGATTCCCGGGGGGAACCTCAAACTTCTGCCGACGAATTTCGGCGTAGGACACTAGATTTCACCGAGCCACCGGCTACCTCACTGGTCAACGTGCATGCTGACTTCGTCTGCGGTGAGGTCGCGGGTTGCCCGTTGGCTTGCGAGGGCGCGTACCTGGTCGGTGGGAGCGCAGGGTTCGCAGATCCAGGTTCGGGTGGTGCCGTCGGTGTGCGCGCTGACGACGTGGCGGGCGTCTTGGCCGTAGACCAGGGTTTCCACTGTCGTTCCAAAGCCGCGGATCACGATGGGTTCGCGGTGGCCGGTGGTCTGCCAAAAACGGACGGTCTTGTCGCTTCCGGCGCTGGCCAGCCAGTGGCCGTCTCGGCTGAATGCCACGTCCCAGATCGCGCCTTGGTGGCCGAGTAGGACGATCGGCGGTGTCGCGGCGTTGGCGTCCCACACGCGGACGATGCCGTCGTCCCCACCGGCAGCCACCTTCGTCCCGTCGAAACTGAAAGCCGCGCTCCACATAACCCCACTCTGGTTGCCACGCAGCACGCGAAGCTGAGCACCCGTGATGGTGTCCCAAAGCCTAAGCGTGCCGTCCTCGCCCGTACTCGCCAGCCGTCGGCCGTCCGCGCTGAAGGTGACCCGCCGGACGGGCCCTTCGTGGCCCCGGAACGCCGTCGGCTCGGCGAATTTGTCCCCGACCCGCCACAGGCGGACCGTATGCTCCGGACCGCCACTGGCCACCAGTCGGCCATCAGGGCTTAGCGCGACACCCCAGGCATGGGGGCCACCCGGCAGAATCAGTCCAGCGCGGCCGTCAGTGGTGTCCCAGATCCGCACCGTCTTGTCCTGTCCGACGCTGGCGACCTGACGACCGTCGGAACTGATGGCGATACCGAGCACGGGCCCTTCGTGGCCACGCAGCACCTTGGATGTTCGGGCCGCAGGTGTGTTCCACAGTCGGATCGTGCCGTCGTAACCGCCACTGACCACAGTCTTCCCGTCCGGGGTCGTGGCGGCTCCCCACGTGGGGCCCTGGTGACCGGCCGGCAACGTGGTCATTCTCGATCCGGTGGGGTCCCAGAGGCGCAGGACGCCGTCACCGCCGACGCTGGCCAGTCGCTGGTTGTCGGGACTGAAGGCCACGCTGGTCACCGGACCGCGGTGTCCTCGTAGGACGAAGGGCTCCAAGAGCGCTCTCGCGTTCCACATCCGAACGGTTCCGTCGTTGCCGCCGGTGGCCACGTGGCGGCCATCGGGACTGAACGCGACGGTCTCGATGGTGCTGCTGTGGCTGTGCAGGACGGCGGGCGGTTGTTTGCCGTCGAGGGTCCAGATCCGGAGTGTGCCGTCCCTTCCTGCGCTGGCCAGCTTGAGGCTGTCCGGACTGAACGAAACGGAGGGAACATGGTATTCGTGACCACGCAGGACCTCCGGATCCGCAGGGTTCGCCGGATTCCAGATTCGGATCGTACCGTCGATCCCACCTGCCGCGAGCCGCTGACGGTCCGCACTGAAAGCCACGCTCAGTGCCCGTTCGTGTCCTCGCAGCACGAGTGGAACGCGGTCCTCCCTCGTCTGCCAGAGCCGGACCGTACCGTCGTCACCGGCGCTGGCCAGCCGCTGTCCGTCCGGGCTGAACGCCACCATGTTCACCTTGCGGTCGTGGCCGCGCAGCACCCGCTCCCGAATCCCGGTCTCGGTGTTCCACAAGGTTATCGAGCCGTCGTCGCCCGCGGCCGCGAGCAACCGGCCGTCGACGCTGAAGCCGATACTGGCAATCACGCCGTGGGCATTGGCCAGCACCGTCGGTTTGGTGCCCACGGTGTCCTGTGCCCGGTCCCAAACTCGGACCGTGCCGTCGTCACCGGCGGTGGCCACCCGGCGGCCGTCCGGGCCGAAGGCGACGCCATTGACGCGGCCCTGGCCGGTGAGATGCGCGGTTCTGACCCGCGACTCCGTCACGGCCTGACGTAGCACCGCCGAGGCGTCTTCGGTCGGCGTGGTGTCGAACGCCCTGATCGCCAGCAGCAACCCGAGTTCGGGATCCCGCTCCAGTTCCGCCCGCGCGGTGGTCACCAGCCTGCGATGGGAGGCGAGGTCCCGCTCTTTTTCGGCCTGTCCGGCCTGCACCACCGCCAGTCCGGCCAAGACGCTGACCACCACGAGCGCGGTGGCGAGTCCCGCCAACGTCGACCGCCGTCGACGGCGGCCGACGGCCCGCTCACGTCGTGTCGACTCCCGGCTCGCCGCCAGGAACGCGCGCTCCACGTTGTTGAGTCCGTTGTCGGAACAGTTGTCCCACGCGATCAGCCTGCCGCCGCGGTAGAGGAAGCCCGGTTCGCGCCCACACCGGTCCCAGTCCGCCGCCGAGTCGGTGAGCCGCCGGCGCAGGCGCAGCGATTCCCGGTCCTCGGTCAGCCAGTCGCGAAGCCGTGGCCAGGACCGGATGAGAGCTTCGTGGGTGATTTCCACGGAGTCGCGATCCAAGGTAAGCAGCCGCGCTCCGGCGAGCCCTTCCAGCACGATGGCCGTGTCGGGGTCATCGGTGTCGAGTTCACCGCGTGAGACGCGCCGTTTGGTGTCCGCGCTGCCCTCACCCAGCGCGGTGAGCCGCAGGAACAGCCCCTTGACCACGGCTCGCTGCCGCAGCTCGAAGGCGGCGTAGGCCGATTCGGCTGTCTGCGCCAGAGCGCCTTCGAATCCCCCGGACGCGTGGAAACCCGCCAGGGTCAAGGCATGACCACGACGTCGGCGCCACGTTTCGAGCAACGCGTGCGACAGCAACGGCAACACGCCGACCTCGCCGTCAGCGTGCGTGCACAGAGTGGCCAGCAGAGCGCTTTCCACAGAACATCCGGCACCCAGCGCGGGCTGGGTGATGGCGTCACGCAAGTCCTGCCCGGACATCGGCCCCACCAGCACCTGCTGTTCCTGCAGAACCGCCACCAACTCCGGAAACCGGCTGCAATGCCCGTAGAAGTCGGCCCGGATCCCCAGCACGACCCGCAGGCGACTGTTCTCGGCGGCGGTGGCGGTCACGAGCGCGTCGATGAACCGCGCACGTTCACGCGAGTCGCCACACAGCGTGAAGAGCTCCTCGAACTGGTCGACGACCAGCACAAGATCGGCCTCGTCCGGATGCCCGCCCAGCGTCAGCCGCACCAGCCGGTGCAAGGCACGGGGGTCACCCGCGAGTTCCTCGACCAGGAGACCCGGAGTGCTTCCGGAGAGGGCTGCGAGCTGGATCGCGCACTCCTCCATCGGATGCGCCCCGGGAGTCATCACCACGGCAGGACACGACCGACCCTCCGCCGACGTCCCCGCGTCGAGGGCAGGCAGCAGGCCCGCCCGCAACAGCGAGGTCTTCCCCGCCCCGGACGCCCCCACGACCGCGACCAGTCTGCTTCGTGACACCCGTCCGGCCACCCGCTCGATCAGCGCCCGCCGACCGAAGAACCGACCGGCGTCCGCCGTCTGGAAGGCGCTCAAACCGACATACGGCGCACTCCCGGCGACTTCGTCACGCTGGACTTCCGGCTCCGCGAGCTCCGCCGCCACCTCGTGCCAACGCCGCTCCCACTCCTCGACGTCCCCGTCGCAGGCCCGCACATACGCCGCCGTCACGGCCAGGCTGGGCAGCTTCCGGCCACCGGCCGCCGCAGACAACGCCGAGGCGGACACATGCGCTCGCGCCCCGAGCTCCCGATACGGCAGGCCGCCGGCCTTCTCCCGTAGCCGCCGCAGCTCCCCCGCGAACCGCAGCAGCACACCATCCCCGATGTCCAGCGGACGTTCCCCACGCGGCATGTCGACCACCCCCAGATGGTCATCGTGGTCGGGGGACGTTCGTTACGCGGTGTCGAAGCTCCGGCCATGCACGACATTAACCCGCCAGTCTCAAGGCCCATTCGAGGGACCGCTAGATGATTGACTTCGTCAAGATCGCGTGAAGCGAACCCTGCTCTGAGGTATGAGAGGGGTGTTCGAAGATCAATGTTTCACTAAAGACCTGAGCACCCTCGTGACCTCATTGTATGTCTTGGTTGACCATCACGTGATGCGCCCCGAACGGGTCATGGACGACGGCCACAGTTGACCGATAGTGAGCTGATCCGTTCGGAAGTGGCACAGGTGCTGCGGGGATTTCATCGGAAACACCGCGGAGTCCGGCACGTCCGTACCGATTTGGAGTTGCTGGATATGTTCCCGCAGACGCTGACACAGTCGGGCTACTGGCCAGTTGTTGCCTGTCGCAGTTCGACAACCTGTGGATCACCGACGGCACCGCGCCCCCTGCGGGATGTCACGGGAGACCGCGAAGCGGGCCGACCTCGCTGGCACACTGAATATGGTTACCGTGCGTCGCATTCGCGGTGCTTCTGGCACTGAATCTCATTCATGTCTGAGACCTTAAAACTAAAGCTTGGGTAACCTCCAAAAAGTTGGTCGCCACCAATAGAGAACCGTCCGGACTTCCGGCCATGGAGACTCCTGATCGCCGTTTTCTTCGAAGCTATCTATAGTCAAATCGATAGGCCGGAAACCGTCTTCTATCGTTTCATCGGAACGTGAGGGTCTAGAGTTCTTTCTTGAACGATCATCACAAGCGCCTGAATCTCGGTAATGGCACTGTGCATCTATGAGCGATGACTTGTTTGCGCCACCCTTATACCGTGGCCATCGGATCTGAATCGCATCGTCCTCCCAGAAGCATATTGGGCAGATAAGGTGCGAACCAGGCGAGTCATCATATACTAGATGGCCACAACATGGACAAGGGAAGAGGCTACTGTTACCCTTGTCCATCACGGCACCCACGCTCCAGGCTGTCTATCGAAGTAGGCTTGGTCTGCTTTATAGAAAGTGACAATTCCATTGTTTCCAGTAATACCGAACTCCCGACTGCTGGAGTCGAAATAATAGCGAGTACCGCCATTTTCTTTAATTTGCACACCGGGACGACGCCCAGTGCATGTGCACATCAAATCCCGGGCCGCGTAATCATACTCGGACTTCGTCTGATAACCCAGTTTTTCACCGTGCTTATCATAGTGAAAATCAAGGTTGCTACCGCTACTCCACTTGTCGCCTCCACACGGACCCGTGTTGTGAACCAGGACTGGGGCCTGACCCGCCAGCACATAGTACGTGTTGATGGAGTCAATGGTCAGATTGTGGACGCGCTGGGTTGCAGTCCACTTACGAACTGCGGCGACTTGGACGCTGGTTCCGGCGGAGGTTCGAAGGAGACTACCTGCCCGGAGTTGGCTTGCGGGAACCCAGGCATACAGGTCGGGCAACCAGAAGGGGTGGTTGTCGGTGGCGACGAGCGTGCCGGTTTGAGCACCGGCCTCACCGTCGGTGTCGACGGTGATCTCGACGAGGTTCTTCACGCCTTCGCTCGACGGTGTCGCGAGTATTGCGCGGGGCTCAGTTTGCCCGCTCTCCGGGTCGGTGGCCATGACCGTGTCCCCGGCCCGCAGATCCTCGATCGGTTTGTATGACCCATCACCCATCAGCACCAGCGTTCCGGGCACGAAACTGCACGTTTTTCGAAGTCGATTGAGTTTCACGAGATCACCAAAGGGAAGCAAACTCACGCCGGATAAAACCGCATCTCCTACGTTTCCCTCGGCGAGATAGACAATTGCATTGAGACTGTCCGCCATCTCGCCCAGGACCGGAATAAATCCGAGGACGTCGAGTACCTCGTGCGTGCTCTTCGGTTCCTCCGGGGCGCATAGTGGTTCATCGGAAAACTCTGTGCAATAGGCGGCTTTGATCGGCCCGAAATCAGCTCCCCGATGATGGCCACTCTCCACAGTCTGAAGATGCTGCCGCAGCTTGTCTCGTCTGAACTTCTGGTCCCCGTTGATCAGCCTGTCGCCGACGGTGCCCGGATACACCGGAGAGGTCTTCCCATTACGCCGAGTCGAACCAATACCACTGTTGATCCCATTGACCGCCTTGGGCGAACCGATTGAGGTTTTGCGGCCTCCTTCGTAGCTGATGCCGAACTGATTACCAAGGTCGTCCTCGCCTCCGACCATGTACAATCCGCTCGGGTCGGACTTGGTAACCGGGCTGTTGTTGGCGTAGCTGTAGCCCTGTGACTGCTGCGGATCGCCGGGATCCATGATCGGGTCTACCGAAATGAACCGCCCGACGGCCGGGTCGTACTCACGCGCACCGAGATGGGTCAGTCCGGTGGAGGCGTCTTGGGTCCCGCCGACGAATCCGCGCTCGCCCGGCCAGGCCGTGGGTGTCTCGCCGCGAGGACCACCGAACGGGAGTTGGCGACGGCGAGTGACCTCCATCGTGCCGCTGTCGACGGCGATCTGGGCGGTGGCCTGATGGTCGCCGGCCAGCCAGGTCAGTGTCGCACCCTGCCTGACCGCGATGGCTTTACCGCCATGGGTGTAGTAGCGGGTGGCGACAGGGTTACCCCCTCCGGCGGCCAGCCGTACTTCTTGATTACCCAATGTCAGAGTCGTGCCAGTGGGGTCCTTGCGCAGCAGCCGTGAACCGTCCGGGGTGTAGACGAAAGAAGTGGTTTGCCCGTTCTTCGTGACCGATGCCAGGTGTCCCTCGGCATCCCACGACAAGGTTTCGTCGATTCCGGCCGGGGTGCGGCTGGTGGTGTTTCCGGCGGCGTCGTAGCCGTAGGTCTCGGTACGGGCACCCGCACCGCTGGTCGTGACCGATCGCAACGTGTGCGGTTGCGCCTGGGCAGGATCGGGATAGCTGTAGGTGCGCTCGGTGTTCGAGGCGGCGGTGTGGTCGGTCTCCGACAGGCGGTTGCCGTCCTTGCCGTACCGGTAGGACTTCCAATACGGTGCCGGACCGCCGAGTTCACTCGCGTTGGGTTCCGCGCAATTGCCGGCGGGAGTCCATGCTTCGGTCAACCTCTGCAAATGGTCGTGGCGGAAGCACTGGTTGTCCGCCGGTCGACCGATCGCCTTGTCGGCGACGGACGTGATGTTACCTGCCGGGTCGTATGTGTAGTGGACGTCGGACTGCATGGGTGCCGGAGTCTCGGCGTCTACAATGGAGCGATCGAGCCGTCGGGTGTTGCTGTCATAGTAGTAGGACAGCCAGCTTCGTTTACTGCCGTGACCGAGCTGAATTCGCTCTGGCTCGCCGTATCGGGTGTAGTTGGTCCCGGTGACGAGTTCTACCGTGCCGTTGTAGGCGCCAGAACTCGTCAGGGGCCGGCCGGAGTCGTCGTGCGTGTAGTTGACCGTCTCCGGACCGAGATCGCCCGCGGCGGGGTAGGCCTCGCCGGACAAGCTGCCGTCGGGACCGTAACTGCCGTACCAGGTGTAGGTGCCGGCGAGCAATCCTTCGACGGCCGGGATGGTCCAGGATGTTTCGGTCGGCTGGTACAGCGATGTGTAGGAGAATACCTCTGCGGTGTAAGCATGTTCACCGACGAATCGGGTGCTCGACGCTAACTTTCCCTTGCCTGATCCGGCGGTGTCGTACACCCATTGCGTCAGCTTCGGCCCGTTGAGTGAGTCCTGGTGGGTCGCGGTCTTACGGCTCATCGAGTCATAGGCGACAGCGATCGTGGCACCACGGGCATCCCGCGTCGAGATGGCTCGATCGGCGTTGTCGTAGACGGCCGTTGACTGACCGCTGTCCGGATCGTCCGACTTGATCTTGCGGCCGCGTAGGTCGTGCTCGAACCGCCAGGTGGCCCCGCCAGGGCTGACTATCTCTGAGAGGTGGCCGGCCGGAGAGTATTCGTATCGGGTGGTGTCGTAGTCACCAGTCGGCGTGGGTGCGGAATACTGTCTCAACTCGGTGACCTGTCCCCGGCCGTCGGAGATCTGGGTGCTCGCCGTGCCACCCGGTGGCGGAGTCACATGAGTGCGGTCGCCTTCGTAGCCGGTTGTGGCGCGCCATTTCTCGTGGGCTCCGGCTTGGTACACCGATGCGGTCGGTCGACCGGCTCCGTCGTGTTCGATGCGGTTCAGGCCCGGCACTTCGGTGTCTGCGGCGACCCACAGTTCGGAGTCCACCTCCGCGTCGTTGAAGTACGGCTGGGTGGTTTTGTAGGTACGGCCCTGTGAGTCGTAGCGGGTGTCGGTGAGCAATCGGCCGCCGCCGACCGCGGGGGTCTGCACTTGACGTGGTCGAAGCATCCCATCGAAAAGGGTGCGATTACTGGTGTGGTTGCCGTTCGGGCCGACCTTGGAACTGACGATCGCGGTAGGACCGTCGTTGCGGACCGAGTACGAGAACTTCAGGCTCGGCTGCGGGTTGGTGCGCTTCAGCCGGTTGGGTAGCCACACCTCCGTCTTGCGCCCCAACGGATCGTAGGCGGTCTCGGTGAGCCGGTTGTTGGGGTCGGTGACCGAAACTATCTGACCGAAGGCCGGTTCTATGGCGGACACGGTGACGAGCCCGGCCGGAACGGCGGTGGTCGGCGGTGTTGTCACCGTCGTCTTGGTGACCGGGCCGCCGACCGCGGGGGTGAACGCGGTCCTGGTTGTGTTGCCCATCGGATCGGTGGCCTCGATGATCCGCCCGTGCACGTCATGGCGTGCGGATCCGGTGGTGGTGTAGACCGGACCGGCAGCGGGGCGACTCTCCGCGACTTCGGACTTGGTCAGGTTCCCGGCGGTGGGTGCCGCACCGGACGGTTTCCCGTCGTAGGAGCTGCGGATGTCGGAGATGGCGTGCTGAGGGAAATTCGGTGTGGTCGGACACGCGACAGCCACGGTTTCAGCCCTGGACACGAGGTTCAGCAGCCAGGTGTCGATGTTGCGGGCGTAGTAGGTCCGGGTGCATCGGTCGTCCGCGGTGGTGGCGAGGTCGCCCAGGTCGTTCACCGTGACGGGAAGCCCGCGATCGTCATAGCTCGTCTCAGCCTTGGTGATCCGCCAGCTGCCTGCTTTCAACGCGGTGTACACCCGTTGTGCGGCGGGCCGGACGATGTAGGCCTTGAAAGCTCCACGGGTGGCGGTGGGTCCCTGCCAGCCCGGTTCGGTGATCGTCTTGGTCACCTTGGGGGGATCCGGCTGGGAGGTCGGCGTTTCCCGTTCGAAGGTCGTGGATTCGACGCCACCCCCCAGCAACCAGTCGTGATCTGCCGTGACCTTCCCCTCCGAGTCGGTCAGCTTGACCGATCTGGTGCCGTTGGGGAGTTTGTCTCCGTCCATGCCACGGAAGAATCGTTGCTCTGACATGGTTTTCGGGCCGGATGGATCATGGTCGGCGCCGACCCGCACTCTGACCCGGCCGAACCCTCGGAACTCGTTCCAGGTCTTCTTGTCCTCCTTGCCGAACTCGGAGGTGTCCCAGTGCCACGCGGCGCCGTCGAGGTACTCGTAGCTGGTGACCTGCTGTGTGCTCTGTGACAGCCGGTCGGATTGCACCATGCGCGCCACCACGTACTTGTGGAAGTAGTCGGTGCGTTCGGCATGGTCCTTCTTGGCCCAGCGCACCGGGAAGCAGCGCATCGCGTTGGTTTCGGCGTTGGCAGGCATCGGCCCGCCGTGGACACACTCCACCGGGGCGTATTCCACCGAAGTAAAACCGCCGGTCTCGGAGATCACGCCGGTGATGCGGTATCGGTTCAGGGGGGCGACACCGTCGACCTGGTAGACGCGGTTGGCTCGCTTCTCCCCCTCGAAGGTCACCGCGGGCAAGGTGAGTGAACCGCCGACCAGGCCGGTGTGAGTGATGCTCTTCAACCACAGGGCGGCTTTCTCGCCGTCACCCGGGTCGGGATACTGCTGGTCGAGGGTCCAGCGATCCACGTCGGCGTACGACGATCCCCGCCACACCTTCGTGGTGACGCTCGCAAGTCGCTTCGTCGACCAGAAGCTCGGCGAGTAACGGTCTTTGCAGGTCGGTGTGTCGCAACGTTGGTCGAGTGGGGTGTCGGGCCAGTTCCCCTTCTGCTCAAAAGTGCAGTTGCTGCCAGGGAGACAACGGTCCGCGAGGGTGAAGTCCACCCGAGCGGTCGCCGGACCGGTGACGTTTTCGTTCAGACCGTATTCGACGCTGTGCAGCGTGCCACCACGGATGTAGGACACGGCGGTGTCCTTGAGGTTCATCCCGTAGGCGTTGGTCTCGGTGTCGTACTGGTAGCGCACCACGTTGCCGTGCCGGTCGATGACCTTGTCCAGGTTCCATCGCCACGCTTGGGTGCAGCGCGAGGTGTCGAAGGTTCCGCCGTGACACGGTTCGGCGTTGTCGTCACCGAACACGGGCACGGTCCACGTCGATTTGGACTCCGCTCGCGACCCGAAGAAGTACCGTGTCCCGTCGACCGCGGTGATCTTCCAGTGTTCACCGTCGTTGTCCCCGTTGGCGGCACCGGTCAGCCGTTCGATCCGGGCGCCGTTGTCATTCTTCGGGCGCCAGTTTCCGGTGACGTCGTCGCGGATCAGCATCCCGCCACCACCGTCGTAGGACGCGGTCGCGTTGTCACTGCGCCAGCACAGATCGCCGTTCTTCGGTGGCGTGGTGCCGCCGCCGGTGTCGTCACCGCAGCCGCCGTAGGCCCGCTCGACGAAGCCCGGCGACAGGTCCCAGCCGTCGCCGACCCACGATGGCTGGTTGTTGGTCACACTCGTATGACCATCCACAGTGGACGATCGATAGCCAAGAGCAAGCTTGGGCTCCAGCCCACCCGGCGATGGCGGCACCCGGAACGGGTAGGACCAGCTGAAGTCACCCGTCTGTTCCGAGACCGCCCACGAAGCCGAGGGCGACAGCGACGTCGCCGAGTGCGCACCGGACCCCTCCTTGTCGACAAGAGGATCCCGGTTCCCCCGCAACGCGTTGGCTGACGCGCCGTCCTGGGGTCGTCCGGTGGTGGTCTGCCGCACCACCTGTGTGGACTTCGTCTGTGGCAGGCCGACCGACGGTCCCGCTGCGCTGGCGACGGTGGTTCCGGCGACCGCCGGGACCACCGTGATGGCGAGGACGACGGCCATCGCCCGAGCGGTGGATCGAAGTGTCCATTGTGGTCTCATGACCGCGCCCCCTCGACGCTCGACGGGAGTGCCGTCAGGACATGCCCGAGCAGACGCTCGACCGTGCTTCCGTTGCCTTCACAGTTGTCCATGCGGGAGACGAACCGCTCCCCGTCGCTCTGCTTGCACGCGTAGATCCGCGCGCTCGCCTTGCCTGGTGGAGGCTCGGTCCAGAGCCTGCCGAGTGAGGCGTGCAACTGCTTGCCATCACAGGTCCTTTCCAGCGAGACGAAGTCGTCCAGACCGTCGCGGCAGCTGAACAGTGACTGGGTGCCCGGCTGGTCGACCATCGACAGGAGACCGAGGGTGCCCTCGTACAGATAACCCGGCGGTGTGCCGTAGACGGTGGTGATGTGTTCCCCGTCAACGGGATTGCCGTATCTGGCGAGTGCGGCGTACGCGACCGTGTAGCCGAGCAGGGTGTCCTTCGGCTGGCCTTCGCAATCGGAGTTCAACGACTCGAAATGATCTCGGCCGGTGTAGCAGCGGTAGAGCGCGATCGTGGGCACCGTCTCCGGCTGCCGGGTGTAGATCCAGCCGAGTTCGGACAGCTTCGTCCCGCCCTCGCAGTTCGGGTCCGCCGAAGTGAATTCGTCGATGCCGGACAGGCAGGCGTACAGCGGTTTGGTGTCCGGCGCCGCGCTGGGGAGCAGTTTGCCCATCGGCCCCTCGTATCGGTATCCCGGTGGTACCGGGCTGAACTGCGCCTCGTGACTGCCGGTGGAGTTGGCGCTGTAGTGGTCTCCGGCGCCGACGAAGCGGCCGAACTGCCCACCCGCCGGGGCCGGGAAGCTGCCCCTGAGCCGGATCTTGTCGTCCGTGGCGATCCCGAGTTCGGTCTGCGCCTCGTCCAGCGCTCCGGCGAAGAAGCCGGTGGGGACACCGTTGTTCTTGCCCCGGCCAAGAGTGAACCCGCCGGTGGCGGCCAGAACCGGCGCGTTGTCACGGACGCCCGCCAGTTCACCGTTGACGTAGAGCCGCACCTGGCGCGCGGCGTAGTCGTAGACACCGGTCAGATGGGTCCACACGTGGGCCGCGGGAGCCTGTGGTGAATGCGCGTAGACCAGCCGCGCGAAATCCGCGTCCTGCTCCGGGACGCCGAACACCCAACGACCCACGTTTTTGTTGTACTGCAGAACGAAGCCGTTGGTTCTGCCGCCGTCCTGGGCCAGCACCGTCGAATCACGGTCGGTCGTGGTCAGTTTCGCCCATGCCGAGACGGTGAAGCTGTCGGCGGTGTCGGCGCCCTGAAGCTGAGTGGTCGCCGAGCCGGAAACACCGTCGAGCTGCAGCGCCTGACCGCGGACACCTGGCACGAAGGAGGTCCCGCCCGACAGCGTCGTCGTGTTGTGCCGCCAGGAAAGGTCGTCCGCGGTGCCCTCGAACGCCCACCTCCCGTGCACCACGGCGGGCACGGCGTCGTGGATCTTGCGGACCTCGCCGTCGGACAACGCCTTGCCGAACGCCTGGACGTCGTCGATGCCGCCGGGGAAGAACTCCACATTCGCGCCGTTCGACCGGCCGCGTCCTACCGACAGGCCGCCGGTCGCGTCCAGGATGGACACGTCGACCTGGGTCGCGGACAGCATGCCGTTGACATAGAGCCGTAGCTGGCGCAGGCCCGCGTCGTGGACCGCGGTCACGTGGCTCCAACGGCCGACCAGTGCGGGATCGGCCGACGTTACCACCGTCGCGGTCGCGCCGTCCTGGTCCGACGTGGGCACGACGACCGACCACCGACCGGCGGCTTCGTTGTACTGCAACCGGAACGCACTCACCCGAAGCCCGTCCTGACCCACCACCGTGCGGTTCCCCCCGGTCTTCTTCGTGAGGTAGACCCAAGTGGACACCGAGAAGCTTTGGCTGGTGTTCACCACCGGTCGGTCGGTGTCGGCGTACCCCGCGGTGCCGTCGAGCCACGACGTCGTTCCCGAACGGCCGGCGAACCAGCCCGCGCCACCACGCATGGTCGCGGTGATGCCCCGGCCGCTGGCGTCCGCGGCGGTGGTCCCGCTGCTCTCGTCGAATTTCCAGTGCCCGGCGTCGGGCACCGGCAGGGTCGCCGGGGCGGTCGCCGCGGGATAGGAGCGGTATAGCCCGTAGATCCGATCGTTGTCCAGAACGCCGGTGTACATCCGGACGTCGTCCACCCCGCCCGCCCAGTACCCCGCAGGGGCGCCGTCGGCCCGGCCGCGCCCGACCTGCAGCTTGCCCGCCGCCTGCCACGGCGTGTTCATCGTGCCGTCGTCGATGTCCACACCGTCGACGTACAACCAGATCTTCCTGGTCGGCGCGTCGTACACACCGACCAAGTGGACCCAAGCCTGGAGCTTGCCCGGCGCCACCGAGATCGCCGCCTCAGTGACCGTACCGTCCGCTTCCGGCATCTCGAAGATCCACTTACCGCGCGGGCTCTGGTCGGTTCCGGCCACGTGACCGAGCCGGAACTTGCTCGTCTGTCCACTGTCGACGGTCACCGCGCTCGCCTCACACACACCTACGCAGTCGAGGCGATCCAGGTTCACCCAGGCCGCCACGGTGAAACTCTGGTCGGTGCGCACGTCGACGCCGGTGGTGGACATGACGTCGTCCACTCCGTCGAGCCGGGCCGCGTTACCGACCCGCCCGGGGCCGTACCCTGCGCCACCGGTGAGCACCCCGGCGCGCCCGCCGACCGAGTCCGCGGCATTGGCGCCGGACCCCTCGTCGAACTGCCAGTTGTGCACCAACGCCAGGTCCCGGCCCGCCATCGCGCGGATCTCCTCGGCGAACAGCGGGCGGCCGTACACCTTCACGTCGTCGACGGCTCCCGGCAGCGGGCTCCCCCATGTCCCTGCCCACTTCGCGCGTCCGATGTCGAACTCGCCGGTGGCGTTCCAGCGGGCGGTGAACTGCCCGGTCGCCGCCAGCGCGCCGTTGACGTAGAGCCGCATCTCGCCGCTGCCCGACTGGTAGACCGCTGCCAAGTGGGTCCACACGCCGGCCTGTACGGGTTGAGCGGAGCCGACCCGGGTGGTGGTGGGGCTGTCCGAGTCGGGACCGTTCATCTGGAACGCCCAGCGATCGGTCTCGCTTCCGGTGTAGCCAACGGTGAACGCCGAGGTCCGCGTACCGTTCTGACTCAACACCGCACGCCAGCCCGGCCGTTTGTCGTTGAGCCGCACCCATGCCGCGGCCGAGAAGCTCTGGCCGCTGTCGACCACGGCGGGAGCTCGCAGATGGTCTTCGACGCCGTCCAGGCTGATCGCCAGGTCCGTGGGATCGGGGTTGCTCGCCTGCCCGGCCGTCCACGCGGGGTCACCGCCGAGGGTGCCGACCCGTCCTGGGGCGGAGTCGTCGGCCGCGCCGCCGTCGAGCTTCCACCACGCCGTGGGCACGTCGTTCTGGCTGACGATGCCCTGGAGCTCGTCCGCGGAGAGCACCCGGCTGTACAACCTGACCTCGTCGATCGCGCCCGGCCAGTGATCGGCGGGCACGCCGTGGAACTTCCCCCGGCCGACGGCGAGCGGCCCCGGAGCGTGCCACGGGGTTTCCGTGACTGTCCCACTGCCGCCGAGCCTGCCGTCCACGTACACACGCAGCTGACTGGTCGCCGCGTCGAAGACTCCGGCCAGATGTATCCACCGGCCGGTTTGCGGCTCCTGGTCCGCCCCCACGCCGAACCAGGAAGGTGTGTCGCCGTCCGAGCCGAACTTGAGGAACACCCACTTCCGGCGTTCGCTGTTGTACTGCAGGTAGAAGCCGCTGGCTCGGTCGCCGTCCTGGCTGACCGCGGTCATGGCCGCCCCGCCGGTGACGAACCGATCCGCCCGAACCCAGGCGGCGACGGAGAAACTCTGGTCGGTGCGTACCGCCGGTCCGCTGGTGGCGACGTGGTCGTCGACCCCGTCGAGCTGAACAGCTCGCTTGACCGCGCCCTGGCCGGTGAACGCGGCCCCGCCGGAAAGCACGCCGTGGTCGCCGCCTTCGACCGAGTTGCGGGCGGTCATGCCCTCGGTGTCGTCGAAGCCCCAATGCCCCACCTGCACGTTGTCGTGGCTGACCGCCGCGCGGACCTCGGCGTCGGTCAGCACCCGGTCGTGGAGCTGGACCTCGTCGATCGCGCCGATCCATGGATCGGTGACGTTCCCGTTCCACTTCTGGCGACCAAGGACCAGCGGTCCGCTCGCGTGCCACGGGGTGAAGCCCGCCGGTAGCGCGGTTCGCGCGGCAGGCGCACCGTCGACGTAGAGTTTGATCTCCCTGGCCGCGGCGTCGTACACGCCGGTGAGATGGGTCCACTTGCCCTGTTGCGGGGGTTGTGGCGCACTCGCCAGTGGTGCCACCGGATTCGGCGTGTCGGAGCCGGTGAGCATGAAGACCCACTTCTTGGCGCCGCCGTCGCCGCGGTAGTTCAGATACCAGCCGCTCGCCTGGCTGCCGTCCTGGCTGACCACGCCCATCACCCCACCGGGCAACTGGTCCGGTCGCACCCACGCCGAGACGGAGAAACTGGTGTCCGTCCGGACGGTGTTCGGTGCGGTCATGTCGCTGCCGAGGACCCCGTCGAGCAGGAGCCCGGTGCCGACCGCCCCCGGGGTGTAGGTCGCGTTGCCGTGCAGCGTGCCGTCGCGGTCGCCGAGGAACGCGTCATCCTTCGCGTTGCCCTCGAACGACCAGTGCGCGAGGGCCCCGTTTCCGGCGCGGACATAGGTGCGGTAAGCCTTCGTCGGGCTGCGATGCCCGGCCCGGTCGACGCTCTGCACGTACAGGGTGCGCGGGCCGTCACCCGGCGGGGTGAGCGTCACGACCGCGCCACCACCGAGCGCGGCGGCGTCGATCTTGGTCGATGGCGGGTCCGACCAGCCGTACCGGTAGTGGTCGATGTCCGCGACATTGTTGGCGCCGAAGGAGAACGTGCCCGGCACACCCACGCCTCCGTGCCAGGCGTTGTCCTCCCGGTACAACACGCTGGACACCACTGGTGGCACGGACACGCCGACCCTGTCCACCGCGAACGGCCCGGGCCCGCGGGCGAACCCACCCGCGTCGGTGCCGTCCCCGGCGCGCACGTGCCAGTCGACAGTTTTGCCGTCCCGGCCGGTCAGGTCGAGGTTGGTGTCGTGCATCGCGCCCGAGGCCTGTGACGGCAGACCCCAGCCACGCTGTTCGAGCGCGCTTTCGGTGTAGATGTACCACTGGGGTGAGACCTGCTCGGCGTCCGGATCCGACAGCCTGGCCCGCAAGCGGATGTTGGCGTCGCCGACGTAGGACTTCCCGGCGCACCAGCGGCACGGCGGTGGCACCGGCGGGTCGGTGCTCAGGTCGGTCGGGACGTTCGGGGCCTGGTTGAAGGTGACCGAGAGCTTCGTCGAGTCCGGATGGTATTTGCGCCACGCGAGCTGGTCACCGCTGTTCGCCGCCTTCAGGAAGTACGTCGACATTCCGCCCGTGTTGAGAGCGGAGGTGGCGGTGAATCCGACGGACTTCCAGCCGGGGCAGGCGCTGCCCCACACGCCGGGCGCCTGCTGGGTGTCCACCAGCCAGCCCTGCGGGCGGTTGTTCCAGGTGGTTCCGGGATCGATGGACCGCTCGGCCATGAAGAGCTGGTGCGGCTGGGCGCCACAGTTCGGACTGTGCACCACCGAGGTGTTCAACGCGGCCTGCAAGATTCTTTTACCGGCGAGGAAGCCGGTGTCGAACTGGAAGTAGCCCCAGGCCTCACCGATCCCGTTGCATCCGCCGCTCGCGGTGTAGCAGTTACCCACCTGGGCCCACGGGTGCTCACCGCTGGTCCACCAAAAGGACGAGCCCGGCTTGCCGGACAACACCGTCGCCCAGCCCCACTTCTCGAAGGTCCGCATGTCGGGATCGACGACCACCGGGTACACCGTGGCCGGGTCGGCGAGGAACCCAAGGTCGGGCAGAAGTGTCATCGTGGCGGCGTCGACGGTGACACCGACCGCCGCCGACCGTGCCGTCGCCGGAACACTCGGCGCCGGACCGCTGGAGTCCCACATCACCGAAGGCGGCGCGTAGAACATCAGCTCCCCGGTGTCGTCGAGGGCCCGGACTGCTCCGGCGCCATCGACGGACAACCGCATCCCCTCAGCGGCGAACCGCAGCGCGATCCTGGCAAGGGCTGGGTTCCGCGCGGCCTCGGCGCTCTTGACGACCAGTCGCTGCTGGTAGCCGTTGATCTCCGCACGCATCACCAGGTTCACGCCCGGCATGACCTCGGGATAGGTCGCCTCGTTTCCCACGAGCACGGGTTTCGGCAACGCGGTGGGCCAGTGCAGCGCCAGCGCCTTGCCGTTCTTGGTCAGCCGTGCCAGGGGAGCGGTCGCTCCGCCGCCGGAGAGCGTCAGGTCACCGAACGCCGCGTTCGGAGCGACCGCGCCGTCCGAACCGGGTCGCAGCGCGGTGTCGACAGCGGCCCAGCCGTCGCCTCGCTTGAGCCGGACCGGCACCACGGACAACTCGGCCGTCGTGGCACCGTCGGGGTTGGCGAAAACTGTCCGGGTCTGGGTTCGCTCAGTGGCTATCTCAACCCGGGAGCCCTGCCGAAAGGCGGCCGACACGGCCGTCGCGGCGTCCGGCGCCTCCGTCATCACTGGCAGCGCGGGACTGAACGGCACGACCGGAGCGGTGGACAGCGACATCACTGAGGCGAGCAACGCCAAGACCACCACCAACCACACGCCCCTCCTAGTGCGCGTCGATGCCCTGTTCCTTTTCGCGCGCCCTCTCGAAGCAGACGTGTCGCCGTGTGTGTTGCTCACTCAGTCCCCCAGCCGCCAGCGCCGATATCACTGGACTTTGGATAGTGGCTGGACGTTGTTCACGGTCGGCGACCACCGAGTGCACAACGATTTCAGTACAACGAGACGCTGCGCCGACCTGCCACACCTCGTCACCGATGAGCGTTGCGGATGACTCGGTGGCACCCGCAGCGGCGCATTCGGCAAGGTTGAGCCAACTGGCACCGGCGAAGGTGAAATGCGGGCCATCGGATGGCGGTCGCCGGCTGAGTCCGCATCCCGGTCCTCCGGCTGATCCGGCAGGAATATGGCGTGCCACGCAAGGTCGCGACACTCGGGTGCGACCGGGATATGGCGACCGACCGGGACAGGCACGGGGCCAGTCGCGCCCACACAGCCGGGACACGGCCGGGCGCGGACACGACCGTCCGACACCACCGTCGCCGGCAACAGCAACCTGCCAAAAGCCACCACCAGTGTCCGGTGGCTCGACGAAACGTCAGCGGCCTCTCGCTAAGCCGTTTCTTCCCTCAGCGGCCACCCCGCCGGCCAGCGACAACAGGGTCGCCTCGTCCTGGACATGGGCAGAGCAGGGCCATCAGCACGGTCGAGCTGGTCGTTGAATTCATCGGTGAGCGTCGACGGCCGAGATGATGTCAGTGACCGGCGGTGCGCGACTGGTCGTGCGACCAATCCCGGTGCTGCGCGGCTCCGAAATCTTTACAAGCGGAAGTCGCAGGCGACGAGCCGGACGGTCATCCGCCAGGATGGGAAAGCGGCCATGGAACTGTCACGACGGGAACAGGAATTCCTCGCTCAACTTGAGAACGAATTCACCAAGAAGGAAAAAGGCAACGCCGCGGTGCTCGACGCGGGTCTGATCAGCCGTCTCCGTTACTCACCGGTCTTCAAAACCTGGCTCGGTCTGCTGGTGCTACTGGGAACGGGGCTCACGGTGATTCCGCTCGGCGTGGCACTGTTCGATCTCAGACCGCTGAGCCTCGCCGTCCTCACGTCCGTTGTCGTGGCGTCCTGGATCGTACTGGCCTCCTCCCTCTTGCGCCGGGGCACGATCCGCACGTAGGCCCCAGGAAGTGCGCATCCCCGACCGCGGAAATGCCGGCCGAACGGCTACTGGCGGCCACCGGACGCCGCTACCGACCTCGCCGGGCCGGTTCTCGCCACAATCGCCCTGGACACCGACCGCGGCGTCCTCATCGGCGCCACCTCCGCCGGCCGCACCGCGGCGATGTTCTCTCCGTGGCCGTGCAACGCCGAAGTCCCCGTCGACCGGCTGTCTTCATGACCGCCAGAGCCGCCGGTGGCTGGGACTGGCGGGCCAGACGGCGCCCTCCCGGTCGCCGACTCCACCAGCGCACGCTCGGAGAACCCACGCAGACAGGAACTTCCGCACCCTCTGGTCTTCGAGCGACCATCGTCGCGGACACATACCGTACGACTCTCGTCTGACAAGGTCGTGCGATTCCTTCACTCTCTTCGTTTCAACCGACGTAGCTGCGGACTGTGCCATGCTGCGGCCTGCACAACACTCTCCTATTCTTTTGGGCGAACGAGTCCTTTCACAGGTAGGCGGTGAGTCCGGCGCGACGACGACCTCCGGCACACCCTGTACCTCGACCGGCGAAGTGCGCACGCCCGCGGCCGCAGGGCCATTCGCACCGCGTGCCCTCCGCGCAGCGGTAGCGCCCGGCCCTGAGCCGACGTCGGAAGAGCTGTTGACCCGGGTCGCCCCCGACCGGGCCGTGTGCCACAACGGCACCCAGCACGACCCCTCCCTCGGTGACTGCCAGCCCCTGGCCTGCCGCAACGTCGCGCTCACCGCCGACAACCGCGACGCCTGGCAACAGCATCTGACCACAGTGGACGCCATGCTGGCGGTCGGGGACGCGCTCGCACCCTACGCGAGCGAGCGTCTGCGCGTGCGACGCGAACAGATCAGTCAGCTTCTGGAATCCACCGACTCACCGTAGGGCACCCGTTGAACCGTGCTACGCCCACCGAAGCCCAGATCCAAGCGGTCGCCGACACTCTGCTCGCCGAAGCGCGCGCCGGAGCGACACGCCCCAGCGTCAGCGCTCTGGCCGAACGGGCCGGTGTCTCCCGGCCCACGCTCTACCGCAACCAACCCGTCCTCGTCGAACGGTTCCGCGCCGCGTCCGCCGACAGCCGGACTCCTCCCACAGCGCCGTCGGCACCGACGGCGGCGCAAGAGTTGCGTGAGCGGATCACCAAGCTGCGGCGGGAGAACGAGCAACTGCGACTGCACGTGAAGCTCTACGAGGAGCACATCCGGCGGCTCCCCGTCGAGAATACCCGACTCGCTCGCGACCTCGCTGCCCGCAGCGGCGTCACCCATCTCACCGCGCACCGGCCACAGCATATCAAGGGATTCCAGTAGTCATGGCCGAGGAAACGGCGGATATGCTGGTCAGGACGGTCTCAGGGCCTAGCGCTCGACCCGCCGCACTGCGGGCGAACCCCGTGCTCCGAAATCAACGACCCCACCAGCGCCCATAACTCATCCGGCACCAGCCGCCGAGACAGATCGTCCACGAGTCAAGATCATGCACTACGACCAGACAACCCCTACTGAGACACGCTCTTACCCTCAGTAGAGCGTCTGGTGGCGGAGGTACCACATTCCCAGGACCACGGCGGCACAAAGCACCACTCCGACGATGACCACCACTCGGCGCACGCCCTTCGGCTGCGACTCTCGAGCTTCTGTGGACGCGCCGAAACCGAGCAGTCCGCCGAGCACCACTCCGATGACACCTGCCACGACCGGGTTCAACCAACTGACCTCAGCGTCTGTCCAGGCGCCGTACAACGCACCCATCGCGCCGAAAACCGCGGCCGAGGCAACGGTCATCACTCCAGCGTGCTCTGCTACCCAGCGTCTGCGCCGGCGCTGGTGTTCCGACGGGACGGCCTGTTCCTCCATGGGACTCGACATTTTCCCGTGTTTCCCCATCCGGTCGTTCCTCAAACCGCGACGCCCGTTGGCTTTCCTCGGCCGCCGCGGCGGACAACCCATGGTGGCCAGCACGATTGAAATCCGCCTGCGCAAGTACGGCATACCCGTGCTCAACGGCCGCACCGCCGCGTTGCGCCAGCTTGTTCTCCAAGCACCAGCATCGGTCGTCGCCACCATGCTCGGTTACACCCACGATCACGCCGTCCGCACCGCCACGACCGCAGGGGCAACCTGGGGCCGCTACGCCCCAGGCGACCGCACGGTTACATGACCGGAGAACTTGCGACAGTTGAATCCGCCAGTCACGAGTTTGGCACCCCAGATAGTGGACAGCGGACAGATAACAAACCCACAACATAACTCGACGTGGAACTCAATGAGGCGTTCGCAGGGAAGCGCCTCGCGGACGGCGACACGAATCAGCCCTGTGGCTCGTGCTTGGCACCTCGTGACAGGTCGCGGCGGTACGGGATGTTGCTCGAGAAGGTGACGAACGATGTCGAGGGACGTGCCGAGCTGCCGCGCCGCGGTGCTGAGCGCTGTCGTCCTCGCGGATAGGCGGTGCAGCGTGGGAATATCCACGTGTCCGGGAAGGCGGAGGCCGTCGAGCAGCGCGAGGGACGGCTGCCATTGGACCGCCGACGAACGCCCTACCGTCACCACGGTCCCCGCGCCCGACCCACACACCGGTTTGCACACGTTCGTCGACGGTGGCGCCGACATCGCCTTCGGCGCTGGCACCCTCGTGGTCGAAGCGGCCTATCGGCCTCAACGTGACGATCGTCGCCGAAGCAGGGTGGCTCGCTGATCAGGACGCGGCGATCGTCGTTCGCGGCGACGCTGCGGCGCGCCTGTCTTCAACGCTCTGCGGATCAGATGGCTCCGCGCTCCACCGACTGACCGGGTTTCGGGATCTTGCGCTCTCGCACCGGCAACGGCCGGAACAAGCCCTCCTTGACCGAGGTCCGCAGTTCGTCCAGAACCCCCGGGACACCAAGGCGCCGCTCGACATCGGTGGCCGTGAGGCCGTCGACGCCGGGGGTGCTCGCACCCCGATTTCCCGCGGTCCGGTGAAACGCCACGATCAGCGTCGCCGGGTCATACACGAAGTTGAACACATCGTCGAACCCGCGGCCAGGTTCGGCCGCCGCCCAACGGTGAAGCTTGGCCTGCATCTCCGATACCCGCCGCCACGGCCCTTTCAGGACGCCGGCCGGGGCGCCACCGTTCGGCGGTGCGTCTCTCGGCATTACAGCCACCATCTCCTATCCATCCGCTGTCGCCCTTCCCCATGCGCCGGGCTTTCCCCGGCTCGGAGTACTACGGCGACTCCGCCCCACTCCGGGCCGATCGGTTGACGATGAACCCAGCCCAACAATCCACAATGGACTTGCGGATGTGGGCGAGACCCGAAGTGGTTCCCGTGTTCACTGTGGTTTGCTCGATCGAGGAGGAGCCCGACTCTGCCCCTGCAGCCTCGCCATACCTACGCCGCAGACCTTCGGCATGGCCTCCCCGGACACGGGCTTCACCGGTCCGGAAAGTTCCCCAGCACCCGCACCGGACACCGAGAACGCACCGCTCCCGACCCACTATCCACCAGATTCGAGTCGGTTCAGCGTTGAGAGGCTTTACAACATCGGTTCCTCGCGTGCTCCTTTCGATCCCGCTCGCCGAACCCGCACCATCTGGCAGTACCGGCACGTCCCGGCTTTGTCAGGACCGCTCCCAGCCTCCCCGGCACCTCCCGGATCAGCCTGTCCTCAGCTCCTACCGGACCGCTGCGACGATCCAACGGTGGCGGTCTCTCACCTCCACTCAAACCACAGCGCCTCACGGCGCACGAAACCCGCATTGAACGCCTTCGAGATCGCCTTCGACGGCCGACTCGCCGCCGGACGCAAGTAGTTTCCTTCAACCCGAGTTACACCGTTCGTTCGTTTGACAGACCCCCGCCCGTCCGATCTGGACAGGCGGGGGCCTTTCGCGGGGTGGGCTGGCCTGCTGGCGCCCGCCGGGGGGCCGGGCCGAGAAGCTACTGCTCCGTGTCCGGTGGGACCAGCGCCGGGACGAGCGGGGCGCCGGTGTCGTCGCGAAGGTCCGCCACGGGTGTCACCTGCGGCTCGGCTCGACCGAGTACGTGCAGCTGCGCGACGAACGAGGTCACCAGGGTGATCGGCGTGGCGAGCGCGGCGACGATGTTGTCGAGCAGTGTCGCCTGCGCGGCATTCTCGGGCGAGGTAAGCGGACAGCAAAGTATCGGCAAAGCGAAGGCGGACAATCTTGTTCTCAGCGGCGGGAAACAGCCCGCCGGTTGAGAAAGGCAACGAGATGAGCTTCGTGAAGAAGACGGCCACCGCGGCCGCGCTGACCGGCGCCGTCATCGGCGGCGCGCTGATGAGCGCCGCCCCGTCGATTGCTGCTCCCGTCTCCACCGATGGCGTCGTGGTCATCCAGGGGACCTGTGGCGAAACGAAGGCTCCGAGCGTCGGCGGCGGCGCGGCCGGCTGGACCATCACCTGTGCGGCAGGCAAGATTCGTGTCCAGGGCTGGGTCAAGGACACGGACGCCGACGGCAAGGCCGCCGAGGTCTACGGCAGCTGGGGCTACGACAACGCCAGCTTCGGTACCGTCCGCGCGGGCGGTGAGGGCACCAAGAAGAACTTCGACAAGTCCCACAAGGGGTCGACGGTCTACCTGTACCTCCGCGTCGTCTGACGCATTCGACCTGGTCGAACAACGCGGGGGCCGGTGACGCACCGGCTCCCGCCTACCGGCTCACCCGGGCTCCAGCCTTGGAGAGCGAACCCAGCCCTTTGACCGTCAGCCCCGTTTGTCCGGCTTGCCCGGCCGCCGGCTTGTCGTCGGACGAGAGGGCGATCGTCGCCATCACTCCGCCACCGGTAAGCAATACGGCCACGGCCGTGCTGATTCCGATGATGACGACTCTCCTCGGTGCGCGATCTCCCCGCTCATGTTGATCGAGCCTGGTACGACAGGCCGCTCCCAACCTCGTACGTCGACATCATGTGTGCGCATTGGAAATCGTGGCCCGCGTGGTGGTCCGGTGATCTGCACAAGCTGCGCTCAACCGGGGCCGGGACCGCTTCGGGCGGGTACTGGGCGCGCCGAGAAGCAGGGCAAGGGCACCCTGTGGCGGTTGCACATGCCGTTGGCCCCGGACATCGCCCGCACCTCGGCTGCGCTGATCTTCGGTGACGTTCTGCGGCTCGGCTGGACCAACACCCTGTTGGAAGGGGCGGAAACCGCGGCTGCTTTGGGTGGCGTGTACCTCCGTCCAATGTGGGATCGGGACCTTGCCGACCGGCCGCTCGCGACGATGGTCCGTTCCGACGACGCGATCCCGCTGTTCCGGTTTGGACAGTTGGCGGCCGTTACGTTCGTGACCGTGGGATCGCCGACGACCGGGCCGCGCTGCTGACCTTCATGTCCGCGCTCGAGGTCCCGGTCCGTCGGTACAAGACGATCGCGGCATGGGCCGGGAAAGGGTGGGACGGCTCAAGCCGAACGGACGACTCGTGTCCCGGTCCCCGCTGAGCCGCGTCGAGGAACTCGACCTGATGCGCCTCGGCGTGGAAGGCAAGGCTGCGGGATGGCGGACCCTGCGGGTACGCGCCGACACCGATCCCCGGCTCGACGCCGGACGGCTGGACGAGCTGATCGACCGGGCCCGGCGGCAGATCGACGAACTCGAAGAACTCCGTGGCGGAAGCCTTCGGTGACGGGACCGAACCGGTGAAAACCGTCCGCGGGCGGGGAAGAACGGACCCACTGACATTCAGGCGCACCTGGCGGACGTCCCAGCACGCTGGGAGTCCAGCACAAAGCGCTGAAGGGAGCTTCACCGCGTGACATGCGGTGAAGCTCCCTTCAGCACGTCAGACGCGGCGAAGGTCCCCTTCGGCTCCCTCGAGACTGGACGACAAAGCGGACTGCCGGTATCGGCGGGCGAGTACCACGCAGGTACCGCTGAGCAGGGCGAGCGCGGTGATCCAGTAGCTGGGCGCGAGGGTTGACCCGGTGGCCGCGATCAGCAGGGTGATGGCCAGCGGGGTGACGCCGCCGAAGAGGATGACGCCGAGGTTATAGCTGATCGACAGCCCCGTTCCCCGACCGCTGACAGGGAACATTTCGGCCATGGCCGCGGGCAGCGGCCCGGCGTACCAGGCTTTGACCAGGCCCATCAGCGCCAAGGCCGTCACCAGGGTGACCATCGCCGGTGCGGCGCGGATGAGCAGGAACAGCGGAAGGCTGATGAGCGCGATCACGGCGGCGGCCGCGGTGAGCATCCGGGTCCTCCCGATCTTGTCGGAGAGATGACCGGCCACGGGCGTGAGCACGGTGAGGACGACACCGGTCACGAAGGTCGCGGTGAAACTCGTCGACGGGGACATGCCGAGATGCCGGATGGCGAACGTCGGCATGTAGGTGATCAGGTAGGAGAACCCCGTCGAGACCGCGATCATGCCCATGACCAGCAGCACCCGTGTCTTGTGGTGCCGTACGAGGTGCACCAGTGGGCGCGGCGGCCCGGAGTCCGGCTTGGCGCGTGCGGCGATGAACTCCGGTGAGTCGCGCAACCGGGTACGGATGTAGTAGCCGGCCGGGCCGAGGAGCAGGGCGACCGCGAACGGTATCCGCCATCCCCACGTGTCGAACTGCGCCGGGCTCAGGAACCCACTCGTGGTCGCGAGCAAGCCGGTCGCGAGCAGGACCGCGAACGCCTGGCTGGCGGTTTGCCAGCTCCCCATGAAGCCACGCCGCCCGGCGTGACTCTCGACGAGCAGTGCGGTGGCGGAGCCGAACTCACCGCCCGCGGAGAAACCTTGGAGCACCAGCGCGAGGAGCATCCCGATCGGCGCGAGCACGCCGATCTGCTGGTAGTCGGGCAGGACCACGATCAGCAAAGAGCCGAGGGTCATCAGCCGGATGGCCACGGTCAAGGCCGCCAGCCGTCCGGCCCGGTCGGCGTAGACCCCCAGCACCACCGCGCCGATCGGCCGGACCAGGTAGGCGGCCACCGCCGTACCCAGTGCCAACATCAACGAGGTCACCGGATCGGCCGAGGGAAAGAACTGCCGCGCGATGACGTCGGCGACCAGTGCGTAGGCGGTGAAGCTCAGCCATTCCAGCATGTTCCCGGTCGAGGCCGCCGCGACGAGGCGCACTGTCGCGTTCATCGTCGGCCGATGCTGGAGAGGACACTGGCCGCGGTCACGATGCCCTGGTGGAACCGATGGAGTTCGAGGTTCTCGTTCGGCGCGTGGTTACGCTCGTCGACATTCGCCAGCGCGATGCCGTAGCAGGGCAGGGCCAGCCCGTCGGTGAGCGCCGCGATCGGCAGGCTGCCGCCCATCGCCGGGACCGCCAAGGCCTGCTTCCCGTGTGCCTCGGTCACCCCACGCAGCACGAGGTCGGCATAAGGCGCGTCCGGCAACGTGCGGGACGCCTCCATGGTCGCCCCGAACCGCAGCTCGGCGTGCGGCAGGTGCTTGCCGACGTGTGCGCGGACAGCGTCGATGACCGTCTCCGCCCGCTGGCCACAGGCCAGCCGCATATCGCACCGGGCGACCGCGACCGACGGGACGACCGTCCGGTGCTCGTCGTTGTCCATGCAGGTCAACGAGTTGATGCTGAACGTCGGCATCGCGAGTCGTTCGTTGACGTCCTGGCCCCGGCCGGTGTCCATTCGGTCCAGTCCCGCTTCCGCCAGCATCGCGGCCGGGTCGATCGGCAGTGCCCGCACCGCGTCGAGTTCGGCGTCGGTCAAGGGCGTCACACCCGCGTCGTAACCGTCGATGGTCACCTGGCCGTCGGGTCCGCGCATGGTCGACAGCAGCCAGATCAGCTCCCAGGCCGGATTCGGCGCGACATTGCCCCAGTTTCCCGAGTGCAGCGCGCTGTTCGCACCGCGCACGGTGATCTCGAAGGCCACGACGCCACGCACGCCGAGCGCGACCGTCGGCTCGTAACTGTCATGCACCGGACCGTCGCTCCACACCGCGAGATCGGCGGCCAAGTCCTCCCGCATCGCCGCCAGCGTGCCGGTCAGATGCGGGCTGCCGATCTCCTCCTCACCGTCGAGCACCACGGTCACCGAGCACGGCGGTCCCCCATGGATGTCGCGCAGTGCCCGGAGAGCGAGGAGCTGAGCGAGGTGTTGGCCTTTGTTGTCGCCGGTGCCGCGCCCGTACATCCGGCCCTCGCGGACACTCGCCTCGAACGGCGGGCTGTGCCATTCCTTCAGCGGTCCCGGTGGCTGGACGTCGTAGTGCCCGTAGATCACCACATGCGGGCTGTCCGCCGGACCCGCCGCGTGCCCGACGACCAGCGGCCAGCCGCCGGTCTCCACGACCCGTGAGCTGAGGCCGCTGCGTTCCAGCAACTCCCGCGCGTACGGCGTGGCTCGTTCCATGCCCTCGCCCGTGGCGCTCACGCTGGGCACCGCGATCCAGTCCGCGAGTTCCTGCTCGTGCCGCAGCCGGTGCCGCCGCACGTATTCCCTGACCGAGTCCACGTCGACTCCCATCGATTTCATCGAGTGAAATTGATTTCGAGTATGAGAATCGATTACAGTCCTGTCAATGGCCGGACAGATCGAGCCCCCAGCCGCGACGCCGGAGGAACTGCGTGCGCTCTCCCACCCGCTGAGCTGGCGCATCCTGCGGTTGTGCCTGGACGCGGCATGGACCAACCAGCAACTCGCCGAACGCCTCGACGTCGCACCGGCCACACTGCTGCGCAGGCTGCGGATACTGACTTCCACAGGGTTCCTCGTGGCCGAGGAGTCACGGCGAGGACCTAAAGGCGCTTGGGAACATCCCTACCGGGCGACCAAGAAGACCTGGCGTCTCAACCTCGAGCCGGGGAGCGACCTCCACCTCACGGCCAAGGTCGACCTCGCCATCCTGGACGCACACCGGGCGGAGATCAGCGAGAACGACCCTTCAGTCCCCCAGCACACCCGCCGGGCGGTTCTGCGGCTGGATCCCCGCGACCAAGCGGAGCTGAACAGCAGGGTCGACGCGCTCCTCGACGAGTTCGCCGGGCGAGAGAAACCGGACCAGGCGCCCATCGCCATCCTGTGGAACGCCGCCGAGCGCCACGAGCCTCCCGGACAGCCGTGATGGCCACACCGAAGGCGCCCGGGTAGCCCCGCTGAGACGGTGCGCCGCCGATTGCACCTTGCCGGACTCGGCACCGTGTGGACTTGATGGGCCAGGGTGCTTGTGGGTGGCAGGTCAGGCGGCTATGGGGCGGTTATCGAGGTGGCCAAACGTGGCGTACCTCAGCTTCTCCCGTGAAGGGTGCTTCGCTGCCTATTACGGCGATGAGTCCGGGATCGCAGGGCCGTGAGGGACTCCTTGAGGGGCTCGGAGTCCTTCACAGCCCCGGACGCCTCAGCGCCACCACCAGCTGTTAATGCTGGTCAGTGCCGGTTGGTGTCGATTGCGACCGGACGCCCAGTGGCCCGGGAGCGGCCCAAAGAGTTATGTGGGCGCCTCTCTACGCGAAGCGCGTCGCCGCAGAGAGGCACCGTTGACCTTACAGACGAGGGTTCACGTGGGTGGAATATGAATCCTTAACGGGCTGGACTCGCCAATGACATCGAAACTTTGTGCCCACCCGGCACGATGCAGTTTATTCAGGTCGGATGGCACCGGTATCCAGCTCTCATTCGGGGCGGTCGGTTCCCAGTTGTAGTAGTCATAAATTCTCACCTTGAAGGTGACATCCCAGCCGCCGTCGCTGGTGGGAGTGGCGACGCCACTCACTTGGAAATCGAATTTGCCGATCGCGGCCTTCCAGTCCGCATCGCCCCATCCTGTCCTAAACCCTTTCCAGTCACTGCCAAAGGAGAAGTGCTCGCGGAACCCAGGGGGTTGCTTACCTACCTCTTCACGGACCGCCGCTTCGGCCGCAGCCCGGAATCCGGTGATCTCCCCCAGCATCGCGTCCACGTCGAGTTTATAGGTACTCCCGGAATTGCTGAGGAAGTGCAGCAGAAGGTCTGCCGCATTCGTCAGGCCCTTAGATTTGGCAACCGCGGCTCCGGCAGTTGCTGCACCTCTGATTCCTTGCAACTTTGTTCCATCCAGCAGATTCGCAGGCGACGATCTGTAGTCGTCCGGACCTGATCCCTTACGATTGGCTTCTTCGTGATTTCTTGTTGGATTCGGTGGCCGGGGCGGTATGCCAACGGTGACGCCCTCATTGTCAATGGGGCTTTTCCCGGACGGGTCGGTGAGTTTGACCGGATTGTTGTGAACGTAGGTGTGGGTGGCGAGGTTGCGGGGGTTGGTGATTCCTCCCGCCACGTTGGAATCGAGGTAATCAGGCAGAGCTGGGTCCGCGCTGGCCCAGAGTTGGGTTCTGGGGTTGTAATAGCGAGCGCCGTGGTAATAGAGACCCGTTTCCTCGTCGAGTTCCTTGCCGGTGAACTTGTAGGGCGTACCGCTTTGGCCGGTCTGCTCCTCCACCCAGGTTTCCCCGAACGGCAGGTACTCGAGGTGTTCGGTGACGTTGCCCTGTTTGTCGGTGACGTAGCCGGACGAGCCGAGGTGGTCGGCGTGGAAGTAAGACTGGGCGTTTTCGGGGCCGGCGGCGGCGACGGTTTTGGTGGTCAAGCGGCTGTCGCCGATGAAGATGTGCTTGAAGCCGGTGCCGTTACGTTCGCTGTAGCCACGGTTAGGGTAGAGCGACAGGCCGTCGCCGCGTTTGATGACGCGTTCACCGGCGACGTCGTAGGTGTAGCCGACGGTGGCGTTTTGGCAGCCTTCCGGGGTTTGAGGGACCGTCGCCGTGGCGGTGTCCTGGTTGCAGGCGAGCCGGTTCTCCTCGTCCCATACGTACTGGCGTCGTTTGCCGTCCGAGGCGGTGTTCACCGTGTCGGTGAGGTTGCCGTTCACGTCGTAGGTCTGGGTGATCGGGCCGACCTTGCTCGGCGCGTGCGGTTTTCCGCTGCCGTAGTCGTACTGGTAGTCGTAGCTGGTCTTGTCCTGGACTCCGGCGGAGTTGTTCGGGCCCTCGACCGGCTCGATCGGTCCGACCGTCAGCGGGCCTAGCGACGCCGGACTCCCTCCGCCACCACTTACCGGCGACACAGGACTCAGCCCGCGGTTCAGCGACGCCGCTTGAGTGGAGGTGCCGGTGATCTCGTGGTGCTGGATCTTGCTGGTGGTGTTGTGGATGGAGTCGTAGCCCAGCGCCAGGGTGTATTTGTCCTGCTGGTCGCTCTTGGTCGTGTACTGGCCGCTGGCGGAGGTGAGCTGGTAGAGGTCGTCGTAGCCGAAGGTCTGGCTGCTCGGGCCGCCGATCGTCGGGTTCTGTGCCGTGCTGTTGGTCAGCTTCGTGATGTTGCCGACCTTGTCGTAGGTGTAGCCGAGGTTCTGGAACTCGGTGGCGCCCGGTGTCTTCGATTTCAGAGTGGTGAGCCGGCGGTCGGCCTGGTCGTAGGTGTAGGTGGTGCGCACCCCGTTCCCGGCCTGTTGCAGGACCTTCTGGCCGAACTTGTCGTAATCGAGGCGACCGAGGTAGATGTAGTCGGTTCCGTTCTTGGCCCCGGTGGCGCGGGTGACCTGGCCGCCGGTGTCGTAGTCGTAGCGAAGGACCTCACCGTCCGGGTAGGTCATCTGGAGGACGCGGTTGAACGCGTCGAAGCGCCAACCGGTGGTGTAACCGCGGTCTGCTTGCCCGGCGATCTTGATGGTGCGGGTTTCCCGGGTGGTCTCGCCCAACGGTCCGTAGCCGCGGGTGAGGGTTCCGGCGGCGTCGCGGATCTCGGTGATCCGCCCGGCGGCGTTGTCCGGAGCACCGGGTGCGCCGTGGGTGTAGGTGACGTTGTTGGCCGGGAAGGTCGGGTAGCGGACCGCGGTGAGGCGACTGTGGTCGTAGTCGTACTCGACCTGCTTGCCGCCGGCGGTGATCTTCGTCGTCGGGTTGCCCGCCAGGTCGAAGCGTGTCTCGGTGCGGCCCGCATCGGGGCTGTCGAGCACGGTGCGGCGGCCGAGGGTGTCGTATTCGGAGCGGGTGGTGTTGTTCTTGTCGTCCACCACGGTGGTGATCTGCCCGAGCGCGTCGTAGCCGTAGCTGGTCCAGATCACCGGCTGCCCACCGGCCGGGTTGAACTCCTTGACCGCGGTGGTCTTCTCCCGCAGGTCGGCGTAGCCGCGCTTCTGTTTGCCGTTGCCGTCGGTCGCGATGGTTTCGAACCGGGTGACACCGGCGCGGTCGGGTCCGAATCCATAGGCCATGGCGGTGGTGACCTCGTCCGGTGCGACCGTTTTGACTGGCCGGTCCAGCACGTCGAACGAGGTCCGGGTGGGCGCCACGGTGTCGAAGGCGGCATTGAACGTGGTGTTGCCGTCACCCTTGGGCTCGGTCAAGGGGTGGTACTGCTCCACCGCGCGGCCGAGGAAGTCGAACTTCGCCCGCCCGGACACGGTCATGACCTGTTCAGGTGTGTCGCCGGGATTGTCCGCGACCGAAGCGTCCTTCTTCGTTTGCAAGACGCGCTTCAGGCCATCGGTAAACGTGACGGTGTCGATGGTGTCCTCGCGGACCCCGGTGACATCACGGTCGAGGTGACGCGTGGTGGCATAGGGAACGGTGGCTTCGGGGTGGTAGTCGAAGTCGATCGTGGCCTTGCCCGATCCGGTCTCGTACGGCCCCGTGACCGTGTCCAGCCGGCCCACGCTGTCGTAGGAGCGCAGTACCTGCTGGCCGTTCTGGTCGGTGGTGCGGTCCGGTTGCCCGTACTTGAGGTTGTGCGTCGCGCCCGACCGCAGCCCGAAGCTGTCCACAATAGACTCGACGTGGACGCCGACGACAGTGTCGTAGCCGTACTCCAGCCGGTACCGCTGACCGGCCCGGTTTGCCGGTTTGGTGACCGCTTTCAGGTTCCCGTCCGGGTAGTACTCCAGGTCAGTGTCGGCCGAGGTGGTGTCGGTGAGGTACGCGCGGACCTGCCGTACCGCACCGGTCACGCAGTCCACTGTGGATTCGCTGTGCCGCGACACCGCGCCGCCGTTGGTCCCGCGCTGCTTGAGCACGTTGGCGGTACCTACCAGGTTGCGCGCCCGGCAAGCCGGGTCGGACGCGGTGTAGCCGTAAATGGTCTCGACGTCGTCGGCGGTGCCCTCGTCGGCGGCGTCGAACGAGTGGATCAGGTTGCCGAAGTCGTCATACGACATTTCCGTGTGGGTGGACTTGCCAGGTTTCTCGGCACCTTCGTAGAAGCGCTTGTCCACCCGGGACAATGCGGCGAACGCACTGCCCGGTGCGGTATCGCGGAGCTGATAGGTATTGACGGTTTCGGTGAACGGCCGTCCCGCACCGTCGGTGCCGAGGGTGCGAGCGAGCAATCCGCGGGTATGCGGGCTGTCGGTGCGGTACTCGTCGGTGGTCGAACGATAGAGCGCCTCGGCAGCGCCTGGGTCGCGCTGTTCGGTGACGACCTTGCCGAAGCCGTGAAACTCGCGTTCGAGCCGGTCGTACTTCCCCTGTTCGTAGCGATAGGTGGCGAGCTGGGTGTCAGCGCCGTCGCCTGGGTGGCCGTCGGACACGGTGGTGCGGGACAGCACCCAGCGGGACTCGGGCATGGCCGGGGTGTTGCCGGTACGGGTGTAGTCCAGGTCGACGCGCCCACCCATCGGGCGGGTCACCGTGCGGAGCAGGTTGGTGCGGCCGGTTTTGTTGACCGCGACCTGCAGTTCGTTGTCCCGGGTGGATTTGACATGGTCGGCAAGGCCGTCACCGTTGATGTCACGCAGGCCGATCTCGGCGCGGCTGATGCCGGTGGAGGCGTTGACGCCGGGGTTGAACACGAACGTGCCGATCGGGGTGGGGATAGGGAACGTGAAGTAGACGCCCGCGCCGAGAGTGGCGTTCTTGTCCACGGCGATGTCGGTGAAGCTGCCGCGGAACGGAGTGGGCGCGGTGAAGCCGGTGCCGGTGTTGACGGCCACCTTGATCGAATTGGCGCCATCGGTGAAGACGCGGTCGGTGAGACCGTCGCCGTTGACGTCGAGCATGCTCGCGTTGGTGAAAGAGGTGCCGAGTTCGGCGGACAATCCCCCGGCGAAGCCGTAGTTGTCGACGTTGAAACCGAGGTTGACCCCGAGGTTGCGAGTGGAGGCGTCGTTGATCGGCCCCGCTGACCAGGGTTCCCTGGCGGCGAAGCTGTAGCCGAGGTTGAGTTGGGCGTCGCCGTTGGCGAAGACCTTGTCCGGTAGACCGTCGCCGTTGATGTCGACGAGGTCGACGCGGGTGTCGGACTCGCCGCCGCCGACGCTGCCACCGATCCCGAGCGCCGGTTGGACCGGACCGGAGGTGGCGGTGTTGTTGCTGCTGCCGGCTTCGGGCGCGGCCAGACCCAGTGCGCTGGTCAGTGTCGCGGCCTCGCTGCCCGCGGAGTACGACACGTTGCCGGACAGGTTGTCGGTTTCGCGGACGTTGCCGCCGAGCGTCCCCCGTCGGGAGCCGAGCGCGCCGTTCATGTCGGTGAACTGGATCTCCTTGGCGCCGACGACATCGGGAAAGCGGTCCCCGTTGAGGTCGACGTAATCGACAGAACCTGCGGTGATCCCACCGACGACCGTGCCTCCGAACGGACCGGCCGACAGGGTGCCGGACACCTGGCCGGTCACGCCGCGACGCATCACCGTGCGGTCGCCTGCGACGTCGGCGTCGGTGACGATGTCGATGGTGTCCGCGCCGAGCCGGGAACTGGTCGCCATGGTGGAGGTGAACCAGGACGACTCGTCCTGCGCGGCCCAACCGCCTTTGGCCGGGTTCGGAGCGAAGATCGCCAGCCGGGGCATGGTGATCCGGGGGTTCGCGGCGAACCCCGCGATGTCGGCTTCCTTGGGTTCCCGGGGAAGGGCGTTCTTGAAGCTCTCATCGATCGCGAGTTCGGCCTGCTTGATGGGCTGGGTGGCGCGGTCGCGGTTGGCCTGATAGCCGATCACACCCCAGCCGCGGTAGGGCTGCGGGAACGCACCCTGCTGAGCGGAGCCGTGCATCGCGCTCGGCGCCGGGCTGAACGTCGGCCATGGGGACGAGAGGTCGTAGGTGACCTTCGCGGACTGTTCGGCGACCAAGCCGAACAGGTTGGGATCCGTTGTGGAGTGGTCGAAGTACAGCTCGTCGCCTTCGGTGACCGGGACGACCACGTCGAGGTCCTGGCCGGGCGAGCCGTACTGCCCGTTGACGATGTCGACGACCCGCTTGCCCAGCAGCTGCCCGCCGCGTTTCTTGACGGTGAACGCGATCTTGCTCCCTGCGGTCAAGCCGAAGTTGAGCTTCACGCCCGGCCGGACCCGCAGCTTGCCGGTCTTGGTCACCTTGTAGGTCTGCTGCGGCGCGGTGAGGGTGTCGGCGGGGTACATGTCCACGTCGAACGGCGGGCTGATCACCAGGGTCGGCCGGCCCTTGTCGTCGACCAGCGACTCCACTCCCGGCGCCTCCGTGTAGTGCGCCTTCGGTACCCAGGACATTGCGGAGACGTCGATCGGGGAATCGGTCCTGATGTGCCATGACATTTTCTCGAACTGGCTGACCGGAAGGCTCATGTCGATCTTGGTGGTCCCGGTCGACGCGGCGGGCAGAACCTTGCGGAACACCTCCGCCGGAGCGTGCACCCCGTTGCCCTTCGTGATCACCACGGTCACGTCATCCGAGGTCGCCTTGCTCTTGACCACGTCACCGGTCAGCTGAAGCTTGCCGGTCACCGGCACCATCACCTGCGACGAGCGGCCGCCGAGGGTGAAGTCCGACGACGCACGGAACACGGTGTTCGCCAACCCGTTCACGTCCGTACCGGCCGCCAGGTCGGTGTAGGTGATCGCCGGATCCCACGCCACCGTGTCGTACTTTCCGTCCAGAATGGACTGCGTGCGGAAATAGAGCGCGTCGCCCTTCTTCACCGCGATCGCCGACACCTTGGCCGGGGTGAACTCGGTGTGGTCGTCCGGGCCGATCCGTTGCGCCCAGAGTTCGGTGTCCTTGGCCTGGATGGTGACCCGCACACCGTCGGCTTTGGTGTACGCGGCGCGCGCGGGCGAGGGGTCCACGGTCAGTTGCACCCGGCCATCGACGCGGACGGTGCCGTCGAACGGCGCGACCCAGCGGCGCACCGAGTCCAGCAGCGGCGAGTTGTCGACCTGCTGGTTGAACTGCGCGGTCTGGTCACCGACGATCTCGCCGGTCACCGCGCCACCGCCGACCGGCACCGCGGTGCGGGTGGAATCCGCGCTGTAGGCGGGCTGCCCGTTGCCGTCCAGGTAGCCGAACAGCACCCCGCCGTTGTCGACCAGGTCAGTGATGCCGTCACCGTTGACGTCGCTGAAGAACCGATCCGACGTGGTCGTGGTCCCCACGAAATCCAGCTGCGCGGCGATAGCGGCGACGAACGCCTCGACACCGATCGTGCCCGACAACGTCCGCTCGGTCGAGATCCCCGGGAGGTCGCGCAACCTGATCGGCGTGTCACCGAACTTCGGCTCACCCCCCGGCGTGCTCAGATTGGGGCGGTAATACACCTCGTTGTTCTTGCGGAAAACCTTGTCCGGCAGGTTGTCGCCGTTCACGTCCACCAACGCCGACAGGCCATCGGACTGGCCGGCGTTGAACCCGACCTTCAGCCCCACGCCTCCCTGTTTGACCGGCAGCCCCTGCACGTTGTAACCAGCGAACAAGTGCGCACCGAACCCGACGGAGGTGTTCGCCGAGATCGCACTCGCCTCACCTTCACGGATGTTCACGCCCAGGTCGTCATCCGGAACCGACCAACCGGCGGCGTCAGCGAACCCGGTGTAGTTGCCCGCCTGGTCACGCACCTCATCGAAGTAGTCGAACGAATGGGTGTTGAACAGCTTGTTGTCCTCACCGAACTGAGACACCGACGCCAGCAGTGTTTTCGCGAACGCACCAGCCCGGTAGTTCAGTTCGTAGGCCCGCACCAGCTGGTCGTCCAGCTTGACCTCGACCCGCCGCAGCAGATCGGCCGTCACCTTCTTGAACCCGCCACGAGCGTCGATCTGCACATCGCCGCGGCGCGGCTCACCCCGATCCCGGTCGCGCAGGAACGTCACCGAATACCGGCCCTCGGTCGTGCCGTGGCCGGTGTAGGTGATCCGCCGCGGATACAGGTTGCTGCCCGGCACCGTCGACTTCTGGGTACCGCCGTCATCCACCCGGGCGTAGTGGTAGCGCATCACGTTGTCGTTGGTGTCGCGGACCTCGCGCGCCGCCCACGTCGCCACATGTCCCGCGGCATCGGTCAGCGTGGTGTTCTCCGCACCGCCGAACATCGTGCGGGTGCCCTGCTTGTCGGTGACCTCCCACCAGTAGTTCGCCGGTTTGTCGCCGTGTCGCACGATCCGGTCGAACCGGCTTTCCACTCTCGCGTGGAACACCTTCTCCGCCGTCCGCTTCTGCAACTCGCCCCGATGAGCGACCGGTGTGAGCTGCTCACCGCCCAGCACGTAGGTCTCGGTCTCCAGCCCGGCGTCATAGCGCGGCACGCCCCACCGGGTGTCCACCATGATCGACGGCGTGCCGATGTCCCAGCCGACACCCAGCCATCCATTGGCGCCCGCCGAGCCGTAGGCGACCGCCAGTTGCGGCTCCAGACCCGCCCGCCCCTTCGGCACCTCCAACGGATACGACAGCCGGGCATCGCCGGAGCTGTTCGCCGACGGTGCCCCGATCAGGTTCACCCCGGCACCCGGATCGGCCGCCTTGATGTCCTTGATCTGATTCGGATCGAACGAAGTTCCTTCCGGATGCTCCGGAGCCATCACCACCCCATCCGCACCCGAGGCCAGCCCCGCCTCACGCACCGAGCCTGGCGGACCCGCACTCGGGACCGCCATCGCCACCAACGCCAGTAACAAAACGACCACCACGGCCTTGCGGCGATGACGAACCGGACGAGCCCACGCGAAGGCAGACATGCCCCCGACCCCCTCTGGATCATGGATTCGGCTATCGAGTCCCGGCAAAGAGCGACATTCCCGGTCGCACGCGGGATCGAGCGGTGACGGGTGTGACGAAGACATTCGATCGAATAGCCGAAACGAACTAGTGCGTTCGGGCGAACTTCCCCTTCCGGGATCAGCGCATAATCCCGGCAAAGGACAAGACTTCGATCTCCGGTGACGCTATCGGCGGCTCATTAAATTTCGATGAAACGCCCGTTCTTGACACAAGAACGACCCATAACCCAACCAGACAACTACGGACATTCGAGCGAAGGCCCACAGGCAATCCGGCACTTCATCCCCTTGAGACCACCGTGCAGACAAGCGGCTCCCCCGCAGGCTGCCTCGACCAAGTGCGGCAAGCCACCCTCGACATCGTCAACCGGCCGGTGTCACAACACCGACGGGCTCGCGGAACCCGAACTGTTCGGAAACGATCGCTGCGCCGGGTATGCCAGAATAGGCAGATCCTGGTTCGGCTCGTGTTCAGCGGCGATCCTGAGGAATCTGGCTATCGAAGATGACCGGCTCCCTGAGCGCCAGAGCGCCAGGGTCCGGTACGGCGTCACATCACCGACCGGCCGGTAGACGATGTCCGGGCGGACGTTCACGGCGGCCAGAGAGGTGGGCACGAGTGCCACGGCCCGCCCGAGGGAGACTACGTCCAGAAGTTGCGCGGTGTCGCGCACGACCGGCCCGTCAGACCGGCGCTCGGGATGGCCCAGCCAGTTGCCGTGGTCGACGATCCGCGAATCCGCCCATCGCGGAGCGGGCTCGGCGATCAGATCGGCGACGCTGAGCACGTCGCGACCGGCGAGCTCGTGATCGGCGGCGAGCGCGGCGACGCGCGGTTCGGTCGTCAGGAGTTCGGTCTCGAGGCCGTCGCCGTCCACGCAGGCGGCGATCGCCAGGTCGGCCCGTCCGTCACGGACCAGCTCGGCCTGTTCACCGAACCCGCTCACCACCACGCGGATCTCCGCCGCGGCCGGATCCTCCCGGAAACGTTCGCGGACGCGGTGCAGCAGCCGGGTGGCCACTCCGGGTTTGGCGGTCACCACGAGCGCATTCCCTTCCCGGCGCGTCCGGCGGACGGCGACGTCCAAAGCGGCGAGGACCTTGGCCGACTCGGCGAAAAGTGTCTCCCCGGCGGGCGTAAGCGCCAGCCGCCGCCCAGTGCGGTCGAAGAGTTCCGCGCCGATCCGGCGTTCAAGCCCACGGATGGCCCGCGACAGCGGCGGTTGCGCGATACCGAGACGACTGGCCGCGCGGGTGATGTTCAGGTCTTCGGCGACGGCGCGGAAATAGCGCAGTTCGCGGATCTCCGGCTCCGGCATACCGCCAGGGTAGGCCCGGCACACCAGATCGGTGCTTCTGTTCGGGCGCGAGGTCGGCTGAGGTGGTGGCATGCACCCCCACGAAGTCGCACTCGTCACCGGCGGCGGCAAAGGCATCGGCAAGGAGATCGTCCGGCGACTGGCCGCGCGCGGCCTCACCGTCTACTGCGGCGCGCGAAATCCAGAACGGGGTTGCCCGGACGGACCGGGCATTCGGTCCGTCCGGCTCGACGTCACCGACGAAGCGTCCGTGGCGGCGGCGGTCGAGACGATCGAGGCCGAGACCGGCAGACTGGACGTCCTGGTCAACAACGCCGGCATCACCAGCGAATGGGGTCTCCGCACCACTGACTTCACGGCCGCGCACCTGCGCGAAGTGTATGAGGTCAACGTTTTCGGTGTCGTCACGATGATCTCGGCCTGCTTTGCCTTGCTCCGCCGCTCCCCCAACCCGCGCGTGGTCAACCTGTCGAGTGGGCTCGCGTCTCTCACCATGCTGAGCGATCCGGAGATTTCCCTGCCCACCGAAGGATTCCTCGCCTACAGCTCGTCCAAGGCCGCACTCAACGCCTTGACCCTGCTCTACGCCGAAACCCTCCGCGCCGACGGCATCAAGGTCAACGCCGTCAGCCCCGGCATGGTGCCGACCGACCAGAACGCCGGGGCCCCTTTCCCGCGCGGGCACCGCACCGTAGCCGAGGGTGCGGCCGTTCCGGTCCTGCTCGCGACGATCCCCGAGGACGGCCCGTCCGGTGTCTTCCGCGGCCCGGATTCCTTCGATGAGGTCATCCCCTGGTGAACCCGGGTTCAGCGACGATGCGGCACTGCTCGATCTCGGTGTCCCCGCTGCCCAGGAAACCATTCACGAACAGATCACCGGAATCTTCAGGGGAGCGGCGTCTTCGGCAGCCACGGACCCGCCAAATGCGTGGCTCCGGCGACCAAGGTCCGGAGCCACGCACCTGCCCATGTCCGTGCACCGGCGCACGGGGGTCGAGTTCGGCGCGCCTACTGCGAAGCCATCCGTTCGCGGAGGCTGCGCGGGCGCATGTCGGTCCAGACCTCGTCGACGTGGTCCATGCACTCCTGACGGCTGCCCCGGTGTCCCGTGGCGTGCCAGCCCGCCGGGATCTCCTTGTCCGACGGCCAGAGGGAGTACTGTTCTTCGTCGTTGATCAGGACCTGGTAGGTGTTTTCGTCAGCCATTCGAATTTCCTTTCGTATCCAGCATTTCCGTTTTCTCGGGCAGGTCTGCGGTGGTCTCGTCGACACGCCGGGGGAACCGGCGCAGCGTCGGGTTGAACGTGGCCAGAAGGGTGACCGCGGCGATCGCGCCCGCGCAGACGAGCACGGCGGTGCCGCCCGGCAGCGCGTCGACCAGCCAGCCGCCGAGCGCGGGGCCCGCCGCGGCGGCCAGGCCGCCGGTCACGCCCATCACGCCGCCGAGCCGCCCGCGCAGCGCGTCGGGGGTGAGCAGCAGCTGGTAGGTGCTGATGGTGGTGTTGGCGGCGGGCGGGAGGAACGCCATCGCCGCGAACAGCAAGCCCATCAGGTATCCGTTGTGGACGAACACCGCCAGCGGGGTGAGCACGGTCAGTGCCCAGAACACGCTGATGATCATCACGTACGGACTGAGCTTGCGGTGCAGGTACGGCGCGGCCAGCGCGCCGAGGATGCCGCCGCCGCCGAGCATCGCGGCCATCACACCGATCTCGCCCGCCGGGACGCCGCGCGAGTCCGCCAGCACGATGATCACGAGGTAATACGCGCTGAAGAACAGGTTCAGGCAGATCGCGCACACCGCGGTGATCCGCACGTGCGGCTGGCGCCACACCCAGCGCAGCCCCGCGACGATCTCCCGGCCGAGATGCGGGGTCGCCGTGCGGTGTTCGACCGGCTTCGGCGGCAGCCGCACGAACAGCAGGGCGGCGAAGGCGACCACGTGGGCGATGACGTCGAAGACGAACGGCACCATCCGGCCCAGGGCGAACAGGAACCCGCCGAGCGCCGTGCCGGACAGCTGCCCGGCGCTCGACCGTGCCGCGTTCATCGCCACCGCCGACGGCACCTGATCCACGGTGACCAGACGGGGCAGGCTCGCCTCCTCGGCGGGTTCGAACAGCGCCCGGCACAGCCCCATCACCGCGGCGACGGCGATCATCATCGCCACATTCGCCACACCCCACCACAGTGCCGCGACCAGAGCGGCGGCCGCGAGGCCCTGCACGGCCTCGCAGGCCAGCATGATCTTCTTGCGGTTCCAGCGATCCACCAGCGCCCCGGCGGGCAGCCCGGCGGTGAGCTGGGCGATCGCGACCGCGCCGAGCACCAGACCGGACTGCGCCGCCGAGCCGGTCACGGCCAGCACCAGCAGCGGGAAGGCGATCATCGACGTGCTGAAACCGGCCTCCGAGATGACCTGGCCGCCCCACAACAGGCGGTAGTCGCGGTTGCGCGACAGCAGCGAGGTCATGTTCGCTCACCCCGGCAGTCTCGGGCCATCCTGCGCAGGGCCGTGGCGAAGTCCGTGGCGACCGACTCCACCGTCGCCCGGTCGTGCCGGTCCGGGCGGTGGAACCAGGAGAACTCGAGCCGTCCCTCCTGGACGCCGCCGACCACCTCCAGCAGATGACCGCCCGGGTCCGCCGGATCCTGCTCGCGGCCGATCGGCGCGTGCGATGCCCGGTAGAGTCCGGTTCCGGCGGCGGTGTCGTCGCCCTGCCCGAGGTAGTTGAACGAGATCTGCGGGGAGCGCCCGCCGAGCTCGGGGAATCTCCGCTGGCGGAGCGCGCCGAAGCCGAAGCCGTTGCCGGGCACCGCCCGCAGTTGCCTGCGCACGGACTTCACCAGGTCACGCCAGCGCGGCTCGTCCGCGGTGGTGACTTCGAGCGCCAGCGGGAACAGCGTGGTGAACCAGCCGACCGTGCGGGTGAGGTCGACGTCGTCGAAGATCTCCTCCCGGCCGTGGCCCTCCAGGTCCACCGCGACCTGCTCCTCGCCCGTCCACCGCGCCAGCGCCCAGGCCAGCGCCGCGAGCAGGACGTCATTGATGCGGGTGCGATAGGCGCCCGGGGCGAGGTGCAGCAGCGCGTCGGTGTCGTCGGCGTCGAGCCGGACGGTCACCGACTCCGCCGGAGTGCCGGGGACCGACGTCGCCCGGTCGACGGGCAGATCGCGGGCAGGCAGCGCCCGCGACCAGTGGTCGCGCTCGTGGTCGAGCCCGCCGCCGTCGACGAACTCCCGCAGCCGGCGCGACCAGTCCCGGAACGACGTCGTCTTCGCGCCGAGGTCGACGGGTTCGCCGTCGGCCGTCTGCCGGTAGGCCCGTTCGAGGTCTTCCAGCAGGATCCGCCACGACACCGCGTCGATCACCAGGTGGTGCGCGGTGAGGAACAGCAGCGGCCCCGGCTCGCGGGCGAACAGCACGGCCTTGAGCAGCGGGGGCGCGGACAGGTCGAATCCGGCGTGCGCCTCGTCGGCGACCTCCTCCATCCGCGCTCGCTGTTCGCCTTCGTCCACTGTGGACACGGTCTCGATCCGCAGCGCCGGTGCCGAGCCGACGGGATCGTTGTGCTGCCGCCATTCCCCTTCGACGCGTTCGAAACGCATCCGCAGCGCGTCGTGGTGTGCGACGACGGCGTCGAGCGCCTGTCGCAGCACCTCCGGATCCACCACCGGATCCAGTTCGACGAGGACGGACTGGTTGAAGTGGTGCGGGTTGGCGGTGTGCACGCCGAAGAACCACCGCTGGATCGGGGTCAGCGGTACGTCCCCGGCGACGGCCTCCCGCTCGTCCGGTTCGGCTTCGACGGGGGTGACGACCTTCGCCAGTTCCGCGACGGTCCGGTGCCTGAACAACGCCTTCGACGTCATCCGCCAGCCCGCCTGACGGGCGCGGTGCACCACCTGGATGCTGAGGATGGAGTCACCACCCAGCTCGAAGAACCCGTCGTGGGCGCCGACCCGGTCGAGGCCGAGGACTTCCGCCCAGATCTCGGCGAGCGCCCGTTCCACCGGCCCTTGTGGCTCCGTGAACGTCGCCGCCGCCACCGGCGCGGCCGGCTCGGGCAGTGCCTTGCGGTCCAGTTTTCCGTTGCGGTTCAACGGAAGCACGTCGAGCGGCACGAACGCCGAAGGGATCATGTACTCGGGCAGCGAACGGCCGAGGAACTCCCGCAGCGTGTCCACGTCCGGGGCAACCGCCGCGGGCACCAGATAGGCGACCAAACGCGGTTGCCCGTCGTCCCTGCGGGCCATGACGACGGCTTCGGTGACGTCGGGATGGCTCCGCAGCACGGCTTCGACCTCTCCCGGCTCGATCCGGAAACCCCGGATCTTGACCTGATCGTCGACGCGCCCGAGGCACACCAGTTCGCCGTCGTGCTGCCGGATCACGACGTCGCCGGTGCGGTACATCCGCTCCCCCGGCTCGCCGAACGGGCACGCGATGAACCCGGCCGTGGTCAGCCCCGGCAGCCCGAAGTACCCGCGCGCCAGTCCGTCGCCCGCCACATACAGCTCCCCGGCGATCCCGGCCGGGACCGGGTTCAGCCGGGCGTCGAGCACGTACAGCCGCGTGTTCCAGATCGGGTGCCCGATCGGAACCGCGCCCGCGGCCAGTTCCTGTCCCGGCCCGACGCGGTACTCCATGCAGCCGACGGTGGTTTCGGTCGGGCCGTACTCGTTGATCACCACCACGCCGGGGTGATCCGCGCGCCAGGCGTCGGCCACCGAGCCGAGAAGCTGGTCCCCGCCGACCACGAACTCATCGGTCGGCGACAGATCGTCGTCGTCCATGACGTCGAGGAGCGGCAGGTGGCCCGGTGTGGCCTTGAGGAAGGTGGGCGGCTCCTGTGCCGGAGTGCCCGCCACCCGGATCCGGCCGCCCGCGAGCAGTGGGCCGTAGAGCGTGGTCACCGTGAGGTCGAAGGAGACCGACGAGTGCAGCACTGCCGTTCCGCTCAGGCTGGGGTACGTCTCGGCCGCCCAGTGGAGGAAGTTCAGCAACCCGCCGTGGGTGGTGATCACGCCCTTGGGTTTGCCGGTCGACCCGGAGGTGTAGATCACGTAGGCGGGGTGGTCGGGCAAGGGCCGCACTCCGGGGTCTGTCTCCGGCCACCCCGCGGTGTCCAGTACCGCTTCCCTGTCGTCGAGCACCGTCAACGGGCGGGAATCGCCGAGCACGGCGGAAATCCGTTCCGGTGGGTACATCGGGTCGATCGGGACGTAGGCGGCACCGGATTTGAGCACGGCGAGCAACGCCACCAGCAGTTCCGCCGAGTTCGGCAGGACGATCCCGATCCGGTGTTCCGGTCCGGCCCCGGCCGCGATCAGCCGGTGGGCCAGCCGGTTGGCGTGCCGCTCCAGTTCGGCGTAGGTGAAGGTGACGCCGGCGTCGGCGACCGCGGGCGCGTCCGGGGTCCGCTCGGCCTGTGCCCGCACCAGTTCCGGCAGCGTGGCCGCGCCCAGCGGCCGTGCGGTGTCGTTCAGCGTGTGCAGGAGATGATGCCGTTCACCGGTGGTCAGCAGCGGCAGTTCGCCGAGCGGGCGGTCCGGGGCGGCGGTGACGCCTTCGAGGATGAGCCGCAGCCAGCCGGTCAGCCGTTGGATGGTGGCCGGGTCGAACAGGTCGGTGTTGTAGTTGACGGCGCCGCGCAGGCCGCCGTCGTATTCCTCGAACTGCACGAGCAGATCGAACGCCGCCGTCGCCGAGGGCAGCGCGATCTCCTCGGCGGCCAGCGCGCCACCGGCGGGCACTGGGTCGCCGGTGTTCTGCAAGGACACCATCGCCTGGAACAGCGGTGTACGGCTGACGTCGCGTTCCGGCTGCACGGCGTCCACGACCCGCTCGAACGGCACGTCCTGGTGGGCGAAGGCGCCGAGGACGGTCTCCCGGACCGACGTCAGCAACTCACGAAACGTCGTCTCGGCGTCCACTGTGGACCGCAACACCAGGGTGTTGACGAAGAAACCGATCAGCCGTTCCAGTTCCGGCCGCTCCCGGCCGGACGTCACCGTGCCCACCGCGACGTCGTCCTGCCCCGACCACCGGCCCAGCAGCACCTGGCAGGCGGCGACCAGCGTCATGAACAGCGTGCCGTCCTGGCCTCTGGCGAGACTCTTGAGCGCGGTGACCAGTCCGGGCGGGACGTCGAAGGCGTACCAGTCGCCGTTCGTGGTGCGCACCGCGGGCCGGGGCCGGTCGGTGGGCGGTTCCAGCGGTGGCACGCCGTCGAGCCGGTCGCGCCAGTAGCCGAGCTGATCCGCCAGCAGTTCACCTTCGACGACTTGCCGCTGCCACACGGCGAAGTCGGCGTACTGGATCGGCAAGTCCGGCAGCTCCGGCTCCGCGCCGCGGACGAACGCCGTGTAGAGCGCGTCGAGGTCGCCGGCGAGCACGCCGGACGACCAGCCGTCGGTGACGATGTGGTGCAGCGTCAGCGTGAGTACATGCTCGTCCGGCGCCAGCCGGAGCAGCCTTGCCCGCAGCAGCGGGCCCGTCCGCAGGTCGAACGGTTGTCGCACCTCGCGTTCCAGCGTCTGCGCCAGCGCGGCCGAGCGGTCCTGTTCGGACAGTGCACTGAGGTCGTCCAGCGGCAGTTCCACCGCGTACGGCGCGCCGACGAGTTGGACACCGTGTCCGCTGTCCGCGTCGAACGTCGTCCGCAGTGCTTCGTGCCGGGCGACCAAGGCGGTCAGCGCGTCGGTGAGCGCCGCGACGTCGAGTTCCCCGCGTAGCCGCAGCGCCGTCGGCGAGACGTACTCCGTGCTGCCCGGTTCGTACTCGTCGAGGAACCACAGGCGCTGCTGTGCGAACGACAGCGGCAGCGGGCCGTCGCGGTCGGTCACCGGGATGGCCCGGCCTGCCGGCCCTCGATCGGCCACCGCGGCGGCGAACCGGCCCAGGACCGGGTCGGAGAACAACGCGCGCGGGGACACGTCCGCGTCGAACGCGGTTCGCACTCGCGACACGATCCGCATGCTGAGGAGGGAGTCGCCGCCCAGTTCGAAGAAGTTGTCCTCGACGCCGACCCGCTCCACACCGAGCACGTCGGACCAGATCTCGGCCAGCGTGCGCTCGACGGAGGTCCGCGGTGCCACGTACGTCCTGCCGGTGCCGTTGCTTTCCGGTGCGGGAAGCGCACGCCGGTCGACCTTGCCGTTGCGGGTCAACGGCAGCCGGTCGAGCACCACGAAGGCGGACGGGACGAGGTGACCGGGCACGATGCGGCGCAGCCAGGCCCGCAGTTCGGTGACGTCGGGTGCGTCGGCGCCGGGCACGACGTAGGCGGCCAGCCGCCGATCCCCGGGCTCGTCTTCGCGGGCGATGACGACGGCCTCGGTCACGGCGGGGTGCCCGAGGAGGGCGGCTTCGATCTCGCCCGGTTCCACCCGGAAGCCGCGGATCTTGACCTGTTCGTCGACCCGGCCCAGGTAGTCCAGCTCCCCGCCGGTCGTCCAGCGGGCACGGTCGCCCGTCCGGTAAAGCCGTTCGCCGGGCCCGCCGAACGGGTCCGCGACGAAGCGGTCGGCGGTGAGGCCCGGTCGGCCGAGGTAACCCCGGGCGAGCTGGACCCCGGCGAGGTACAACTCACCGGGCACACCGGCCGGAACCGGTGAGAGCGACGGGTCCAGTACGTAGGCCCGTACGTTTCCTCCCGGCCGCCCGATCAGCGGCTTGTCCCCGTGCACGCGGCGGAACACCGAGTCCACCGTGACCTCGGTGGGGCCGTAGTAGTTGTAGACGGCCGTGCCGGGTATGCCCGCCAGGTCACGCCACAACGCCTCGCCGATCGCCTCGCCACCGACCATCAGGGTGCCGGGCCGGTGCGCACCGGCCAGCAGCCCGTCGGCCAGCAATTGCTGGAGGTAGGACGGCGTGAGGTCGAGGAAATCGATCCGCCGCTCGTCGACGTAGCGGGCGACGGCGCGCGGATCGACCCGGGTGTCGTCGTCGAGGACGTGCAGCTCGTGTCCGTCCACAAGGAACAGCAGGCCGTCCCACGAGGTGTCGAAGGAGAACGCCGCGGTCAGCGCCGCGCGCATCCGGGTCTCGGCGGCGTCGGCCAGGTAGACGCGGCGGTGGTCGGCCAGCAGGTTCAGCAGAGCGCGGTGCTCGACGACCACGCCTTTGGGCAGTCCGGTCGACCCGGACGTGTAGATGACGTACGCGGCGTGGTCCGCCTCTGCGCCGGGGAGCTCACCTGGTGAGGGCCGGTCGCACCATGCGCGGACCTGGGCCGGGTCGTCGAGTACGACAGCCGGGTTCGCGTCCCGCAGCAGCCACTCGAACCGCGAGGCGGGCAGGTCCGGGTCCACCGGCAAGTACACCGCGCCTGCCTTGAAGATGGCGAGGATCGCGATGACGGACTCGACGGAGCGGGGCAGCGCCACCGCGACCACCCGCTCCGGACCGGCGCCCTGCGCGATCAGGTGGCCTGCCAGCCGATCCGATCGCTCGTCCAGCTCCGCGAAGTCCAGGACGGTGTCCCGGAAGACCAGCGCGGTTTCCTGCGGGGTGCGGGCCACGTGGGCGCGGAACACGTCCAGCACCGTTCCCCCGGGTACGTCGAGCGCGGTGTCGTTCCAGCCCACCAGCAGCTGACGGCGCTCCGCGTCGCCGAGCGGGGACAATTCGGTGACGCGGCTGTCCGGTTCCTCGGCGATCCGCCGGACCAGCCTGGCCAAGTGCTCGGCCAGCCGTTCGGCCGTCGCCGCGTCGAACAGCCGCGGGTCGTAGGACAGCTCCAACCCGAGCCGTTCGTGCAGGTACGCGGTCAGGTTCAGGGGAAAGCTCGTGGTGTCGAGCGAGTCGACGTCCCGGACCACGACGCCGTCGCCGCCCGCCGCGTCGTCGATCGGGTAGTTCTCGAAGACGACCACGCTGTCGAACAGGCCGGTCCCCGCCGGCACGTCGGTCAGCGCCTGCAACTGCGCCAGGGACAGGAAGTCGAACCGCCGCGAGTCCACCTGCTCCGCCTGCGCCTCACGCAACCAGGACGCCACGGTCTGTCCACTTCGGACCCGCATGCGCGTGGGCACGGTGTTGATGAACATGCCGATCATCGACTCGACCCCGGGCAGTTCGGCCGGACGCCCGGACACGGTGGTACCGAACAGCACGTCCTGCTCGCCGCTGTAGTGCGCCAGCAGCAACGCCCAGGCGCCCTGCACCACGGTGTTGACCGTCAGCGCCGCGTGCTTCGCCATGGTGTGCAGCCGCCGTGACTCCTCGGGTGAGAGTTCGAGCAACACCGTTTCGCCCGATTCGGCGCGGTGGGCCTCGACCGGCGGCCGGTCGTACGGCAACGGCGTGGGTGCCTCGACACCGGCGAGGACGTGACGCCAGTAGCGTTCGGCCTCCTGGACGTCCTGCTCGGCCAGCCAGCCGAGGTAGTCGCGGAACGGGCGCCGGGACGGCACTCCGGGCCGCCGCCCGTCGATGAGGGCCGCGTACCGCTCGCACACCTCGCCGAAGGCCTGCGCGGCGCTCCAGCCGTCGAGCAGGACGTGGTGCGAGGTCCACACGCACTGGACCTCGCCGTCGGTCAACCGGGCGATCGCCAGGCGCATCAGCGGCGCGGTCGTCAGGTCCATGCCCGCGGCGAGGTCGTCCGCCAGCAGGTCCGCCAAAGCGGCCTGCTGGTCCTCTTCGGACAGTCCCCGCCAGTCGAGTTGCCGGACCGGCACCGGAACGTGGCGCCGAACCACCTGCAACGGCTCGTCGACGCCCTCCCACACCACGCAACTGCGCAGGATCGGCGTCCGGTCGACGAGCTGCTGCCAGGCTTCGCCGAACAAGGCGGGCTCGGCGACACCGGAGAGCCGGAGCCGGAACTGGTCGAAGTACGCCGTCGAACCGGCGTCGACAAGGCTGTGGAAGACCATGCCGGCCTGCAGCGGGGTCAGCGGGTAGACGTCCTCGACGTCTCTGCCGTCGCCGGTGATCCGGTCCACTTGGGACTGGTCGAGCCGGGCCAGCGGGAAGTCCGAGGGCGTGCGGCCTCCGGCGTCCGGCAGGACGCAGTGCGCGACGATCTCCCGCAGGGCTTCGACCGTGCCCTCGGCCAGCCGCCGGACCGTGGCCTCGTCGTGCAGGTCGGCGGAGTACTCCCAGGACAGCCGTAGCCGTCCGTCCTCGACGACGCCGATGACGTCCAGCAGGTATGTCCGCGGGCTCGCCTCGGCGAGGTCCCGGCCGAGCGACTCGTGCCGCTCCTGGTAGAGGCTCTCGCCGGACGGCGCGACATCCCACTGCCCGTGGTAGTTGAACGAGATCCGGGGCGCCGGATCGTCCCTCAGCAGGTTCGCCGAGGTTTCTTCGCGGCCGAGATAGCGGAGTGCGTCGTAGCCGACGCCCTTGTTCGGCACCGCGCGCACTTGTTCCTTGACCGACTTCAGCTCCTCACCCCAGCCCGCGGCGGGGCGCAGGTTCAGCGCGACCGGGAACTGGGCGGTGAACCAGCCGATCGTGCGGGACAGGTCGAGCCCGTCGACGATCTCCTCGCGGCCGTGGCCCTCCACCGCGATCACCACGCGGTCGCGGCCGGTCCACCCGGCCAGCACCCGGCCGAGCGCCGCCAGCAGGACGTCGTTGACCTGCGTCCGGTACACCGAGGGCACGTCGTGCAACAGCGCCGCCGTTTCGGCCCGGCCGAGGCTCGCCGAGACCGTGCGCGCCGAACCCGCCTCGTTGCGGCCCGTCCGGTCCACCGGCAGGTCCGGATCCGCACCGCTGAACACGGCCTTCCAGTGCTCGAGGTCCTCGTCGAATCCGCCCGTCCGGACGTGACCGGCCAGCGACCGTGCCCAGGCGGTGTAGGAAGTGCCGACCGGCTCGAGGTCTTCACCCCGGTAGGCGGCCTCGATGTCGGCGAGCAGGACACGCCAGGACACGCCGTCCATGACGAGGTGGTGCACGGTGAAGAACAGCCGGGGCGCCTCCTCACCGGGCACGAACACGATCGCCCGCCACAACGGCCCTTCGGTCAGGTTCAGCGAGCTTTGCGCGGCGAGCGCCGCCGCGTGCATCCCGTCCTCGTCCGCGGTGGGCAGCCGAACGATCTGCGGCGCGTTGTCCTCGTCCGGCGCCGGTTCCTGTACCCACTCACCCGCCACCCGCGAGAACCGCATGCGCAGGGCGTCGTGGTGCGTCACCACCCGGCTGACGGCGTCGGTCAGGCGCGTGAGGTCTACGTCCGCCCGGAGTCCGATGTGGACGGACATGGTGAAGTGTCCGTCGTCGAGGCCGGTTTCGAAGAACCACGACTGGATCGGCCCGAGCGGTGCCGGCCCGGACGGTTCGGCGGGCACCGCCGACTCAGGCACCACCCGCGCCTCGACGATCGAACCCAGCTCGGCCACGGTCTGATGCAGGAAGATGTCCTTCGAGGACAGGGACAACCCCGCCTTACGCGCTTTCGACACGACCTGGATGCTGAGGATCGAGTCGCCGCCGAGGCCGAAGAAGTTGTCCTCCGCGCCGATCTGTTCGACGCCCAGCACCGCCGAGAACACCTGGGCCAGCGCACGCTCGACCGGCGTCCGCGGGGCCACGTACCGGCGGCCCGCCTCCACGTGCCCGTCCGGTGCGGGCAGTGCCCGGCGGTCGAGCTTCCTGTTGGCGTTCAACGGAAGTGCGTCGAGACCGATGAACACCGCGGGCACCATATGCGCAGGCAGGGCGCGGCTGAGGAACTCCCGCAGCACGGTGGTCCCCGGCACCGCGGCGCCCGGCGCCGGGACCAGGTACGCGACCAGCCGCCGGGTGCCGTCCGCCTCGTGGGCCACCACGGCGACCTCGCCAAGGTCCGGATGCGCGGCCAGCACGGCTTCGATCTCGCCGAGCTCGATCCGGAAGCCTCGGATTTTGACCTGCTGGTCGGCGCGGCCCTGGTACTCCAGTTCGCCGTCGTGCCGCCGGATCACCACATCCCCGGTCCGGTACATCCGTTCCCCCGGTGCGCCGAAGGGACACGCGACAAACCCGGCCGCGGTCAGTCCCGGCCGCCCGAAGTACCCACGGGCCAGCCCGGCACCGGCGACGTAGAGCTCGCCCGCGACCCCGGCGGGCACCGGGTTCAGCAGCCCATCGAGCACATAAAGCCGCGTGTTCCAGATCGGATGACCGATCGGAACCGCGCCGTCGAACGGCTCCTGCCCCGGCTCGACCCGGTACTCCATGCAACCGACGGTGGTCTCGGTCGGCCCGTACTCATTCACCACCACCGCGGTCGGATGGTCCGCGCGCCAGCCTTCGGCCACCGGCCCGAGAAGCTGATCGCCGCCGACCACCAGCTCACCCGTCGGCGACAGGTCGTCCTCGTCCAGCGCGCCCAAGAGCGGCAGATGACCCGGGGTGGCCTTGAGGAACGTGGGCGGCCGCGGTGAGGGGCTGCCCTCCACCCGAATGTGGCCGCCGGTGAGCAGGGGGCCGTACAACGTGGTCACCGTGAGGTCGAAGGAGACCGACGAGTGCAGCACAGCGGTGTCGCCCAGGCCCGGATACGCGCCGGCCGCCCAGCGGAGGTAGTTCAGCAGTCCGCCGTGGGTGGTGACCACGCCTTTGGGTCTGCCGGTCGACCCGGACGTGTAGATCACGTACGCGGGCAGGCCTGGCAGCGGCCGCACTCCCGGGTCGGTTTCCGGCAGCCCCGCGGTGTCCAGGACCGCCTCCCGGCTGTCGAGCACCACCAACGGCCCGGAATCGTCAAGCATGAACCGGATACGTTCCGGTGGGTACAGCGGATCGACCGGCACATAAGCAGCACCGGATTTGAGTACGGCCAGCAACGCCACCAACAGTTCGACCGAATTCGGCAGGACGACGGCAACCCGCTGTTCCGGCCCGGCCCCGGCCGCGATAAGCCAGTGAGCCAGCCGATTGGCGTGCCGCTCCAGCTCGCCGTAAGAGAGAGTGACGCCGCCATCGGTGACCGCGGGGGCGTCCGGGGTCCGCCCGGCCTGTGCCCGCACCAGTTCCGGCAGGGTCGCCTCGTCCAGCGGCCGGGTGGTGTCGTTCAGCGTGTGCAGGAGATGGTGCCGCTCACCGGTGGTCAGCAGCAGCAGTTCGCCGAGCGGGCGGTCCGGGGCGGCGGTGACGCCTTCGAGGACGAGCCGCAGCCAACCCGTCAACCGCTCGATCGTGGCGGTGTCGAACAGATCAGTGTTGTAGTTGACCACTCCGTCGAGGCGCCCGGCGACCTCCTGGAACTGGATCATCAGTTCGAAGGTCGCGGTCACCACCGGCGGCGCCAGTTCCTCGACGGCCAGCCCAGGCAGCGCCGGCTTTCCCTCGGGCGTGTTGTGCAGCACCACCATGACCTGGCACAGCGGGGTGCGGCTGGTGTCGCGGTCCGGCTGCAGGTCGTCGACCACGCGGTCGAAGGGGACGTCCTGGTGCGCGAAGGCGTCCAGGGTCAGCTCGCGGACGTCGCGGAGGAACGCGTCGAACGGCCGGGAAAGGTCCACTTCGGACCGCAGCACCAATGTGTTGACGAAGAAGCCGATCAGCCCTTCCAGGTCAGTGCGTTCCCGGCCGGAGGTGACCGTACCGACGGCGACGTCGTCCTGCCCGGACCAGCGGGCGAACAACAGCTGCGCGGCGGCGAGCAGGGTCATGAACAGCGTGCCGTCCTGACGCCGGGAGAGCTCCTTCAGCCGCGCGGTGGTTGTTTCCGGAACGGTGAACTCCAGCAGCGCGCCGTTCTTGGTGCGGACGGCAGGTCGGGGACGGTCGGTGGGCAGCTCCAGCGGCGGGACGTCTTCGAGGCGGTGCCGCCAGTAACCCAGTTGCTCGTCCAGTATCGCCCCGGCCAGGCGTTCGCGTTGCCACACCGCGAAGTCGGCGTACTGCACCGGCAGGTCCGGCAGGCTGACACGCTCACCGCGGACGAAAGCGGTGTACAGCGCGCTCAGCTCGCCCGTGAGTACTCCCGCCGACCAGCCGTCGGTGACGATATGGTGCAGCACCAGCGTGAGCACATGCTCGTCCGGGGCCAGCCGCAGCAGCCGGGTGCGCAGCAGCGGACCGTCGCGCAGATCGAACGGCGCCGTCGACGCTTCGGCCAGTGCGGCGGCCAGTCCGGTAGATCTGTCCTCTTCGGACAGTCCACTGAGGTCGGTGAGCGGCACGCGGACTTCGGACGGCGGATGCACCATCTGGGTTCCGTGCCCGTCGACGGTGTCGAAAGTGGTGCGCAGGGCCTCGTGCCGGGCCACGAGCGCGGTCAGCGCCCGGTCCAGTGCGCCAGTGTCGAGTTCTCCGCGAAGCCGCAACGCCGTCGGCGAGACGTACTCGGTACTGCCCGGTTCGAACTCGTCGAGGAACCACAGTCGCTGCTGGGCGAACGAAAGCGGGGCCGTCAACGCGCCGTTCTCGCGTTCGAGGACCGGAATCGCGAGCTCGCGCCCGGCCGTACTTTCGCCGGGCAGGGCGGCGGCGAGCCGCTCGGGAGTGGGCGCGGTGAACAACAGCCGCGCTGGGACCTCCGCCCCGAGCGCGGCCCGAAGCCGGGACAGGACACGGATGCCGAGGATCGAATCCCCGCCGAGATCGAAGAAGTTGTCCTCGATCCCGATCCGCTCGACACCGAGCACGTCCGCCCAGACGCCGGTCACCAGCCGCTCCACGTCGTCGCGCGGGGCGACATACCGCGCGCGGGCGGCCGAGAAGTCCGGCGTCGGCAGGGCGGCCTGGTCGAGTTTGCCGTGCCGGGTCAGCGGCAGCCGGTCGAGCCGGACGAAGGCCGAGGGCACCAGATAGTCGGGCAGCGACCCGGCCAGGAAACGCCGGAGCTCGCCGAGGTCAGGGCTGCCGCCGCCCGGCACGAAATAGGCCACGAGCCGCTTGCCGTTCCGGTCCTCCCTCGCCACCACGGCGGCTTCGGCGACCGCGGGGTGCCGCAGCAGGGCGGCCTCCACCTCGCCGGGTTCGACGCGGAACCCGCGGATCTTGACCTGCTCGTCGCACCGGCCGCGATAGTCCAGTGCTCCGTCGCCGGTCCAGCGGACAAGGTCGCCGGTGGCGTACATCCGCGTGCCCGGTGCACCGAACGGGTCGGCGACGAACCGGTCCGCGGTCAGCCCCGGACGGCCGAGGTAACCGCGAGCCAGCTGTGCGCCGCCGAGGTAGAGCTGTCCCGGTACTCCGAGCGGTACGGGTGACAGCGTCTCGTCGAGGACGTAGGCGCGGAAGTTGCCCAGAGGCCGGCCGATCAGCGGGCGGTCACCGGACACGGGTGTGCACACGGCGTCGACGGTGGTCTCGGTCGGCCCGTAGTAGTTGTGGGCGGTCGTCCCGGGCAGCTCCGTCAGCTCGCGCCACAGGGTCTCCCCGATCGCCTCACCGCCGAGCATCAGGTGTTTCGGGCGGTGCGGGCCGTCCAGCAGTCCGGCTGGGAGCAACTGCCGCAAATAGGACGGGGTCAGGTCGAGGAAGTCGATCCGGTGCCCGGTGACGTAGCGGGTGAGCGCGTCCGGGTCCAGCCGGGTGTCGTCGTCCACGAGGTGCAGTTCGTGGCCGTCGGCCAGCAGCAGTGGCCCCTCCCAGGACGTGTCGAACGACAATGCCGCCGTGCACGCCACGCGCAGGCGGCCGGTGCCGAAGACCCGCCGGTGGTTGGCCAGCAGGTTCATCAGCGCCCGGTGCTCGACCACGACGCCCTTCGGCTTGCCCGTCGACCCGGACGTGTAGATGACATACGCGGCCTGATCGGGCCGAGGGCCGGTGAGCGTCGCCGTGTGCCCTGTGCACTCGAAGTTCTCGTCCACCACCACGACCGGGTCCGCGTCACGCAACAAGGTCTCGATGCGCTCCGCCGGGAGGCCGGGGTCGACCGGCAGGTACACCGCACCCGCCTTCAGCACGGCGAACAGCGCCACCACGGCCTCGGCCGACCGCGGCAGCAGGACGGCGACGATCCGCTCCGGCCCGGCTCCCCGCCGCACCAGCTCACCGGCGAGTTCGTCGACGCGCCGGATCAGCTCCGCGTAGTCCAGCGACTCGTCCCGGAACGCCAAGGCGGTCTCGTGGGGCGTCGCCGCGGCCTGGGCGTCGAGCAGGTCCACGACGGTCGTGTCCGGTACGTCGATGCCGGTGTCGTTCCACTCGACGAGCATCCGGCGCAGCTCGACGGACGTCGCCAGCGGAAGCTCCGCCAGCGGCCGGTCCGGCCGGGCGGCGACGGCGTCCAGCAGCACCGCCAGATGGGAAATCAGCCTGTCGATGGTGTCCGCGTCGAACAGCGCCGTGCTGTATTCGACCAGTCCGGCGAGCGCACCGTCACGTTCCTCGAACTCGACGGTCAGGTCGAAGTTCGACGACTTCCGCTCGACACCGACGTTTTCGGCCTCGAGCCCGTCGAAGGACGGCTTCGCCCCAGAGGCGCTGTGCAGCAGCACCATCACGTCGAACAGCGGGTTCCGGCTGGGATCGCGGTCCGCGTGCACGGCGTCGACCAGCCGCTCGAAAGGCACGTCGTCATGGGAGAAGGCGTCGAGCACCGTCTCCCGCACTTCGCCCAGCAGCTCGCGGAAGCTCCGCGACAGGTCCACAGTGGACCGCAGCACCACGGTATTGACGAAGAACCCGACCACCCGCTGCAGTTCCGGCCGGTCACGGCCCTGGACGACCGTGCCGAGGGCCACGTCCTCCTGTCCGGCGTAGCGCGCGAACAGCACCTTGCAAGCCGCGAGCACGGTGGTGAACAACGTCGTCTCGCACGACCGTGCCAGCTCGGCCAGCCGCGCAGCGGTCTCCCGCGGCAGGCTGAATTCGCGCACCGCGCCCTCGGTGGTCCGGGTCGCGGGCCGCGGGCGGTCGGTGGGCAGTTCCAGCGGGGCGAGCCCGCCCAACCGGCGTTGCCAGTAGGTGAGCCGTTCCGTGAGCACGTCGTCCGACAGCCGGTTCCGCTGCCAAGCCGCGAAGTCGGCGTACTGCACCGGCTGCGGCGGGAGCACGGCCCGCTCACCGCGGACGCCGGCGTTGTACAGCTCGGCGAGTTCGCCGGTGAGCACGCCCATCGACCAGCCGTCGGTGACGATGTGGTGCACACAGAGCAGCAGGACGTGCTCTTCGGGGCCGGTCCGGGCGACCAGTGCCCGCACCAGCGGCCCGCGCTGCAGATCGAACGGCCGCGAGTACTCCTCGAGCAGCACCCGGTCCAGTGCTTCAACGTCGACGTCCGCCACGGGCAACGGCAGGCCCGCCGGCGGGTGGATGATCTGGACGCCTTCGCCGTCCACCTCGTCGAACGTGGTCCGCAGCGACTCGTGTCGTTCGACGAGCGCGCGCAGGGCTTCGGCCAGGACCGGGATGTCGAGCTTCCCGGTCAGCCGCAAGGCCAGCGCGCTGTTGTACTCGGCGTCTTCCGGGTGGAGCCGGTCGAGGAACCACAGCCGCCGCTGGGCGAACGACAGCGGCAGCGGGCGGTCACGATCGGCGGTGGGGAGCACGTCCGCCCGCCCGGCCGCGCCTGCCATCCTGGTGCGCAGCTTCTCCCGCAGGTCGGCGGGCAGTGCCGCGATTCGGTCGGATCTGGATGACGTCATGGGCGTGTCCTCACAGTTCGGTGGTGGTGTCACCGGAGGCGAGGAGCTCGAGATCCCGCAGGATCTTCTCCTCGACCGTCTCGGCCAGTACGGCCACGGTGCGGGCGGTCAGTACGTCGCGCGGGGTGAGCCGGATGTCGAACACCGCGCTCGCCCGGGAGGCGATGTGCAGGCTCCGGATCGAATCCCCGCCGAGATCGAAGAAGTTGTCCCCCACGCCGACCCGCTCCAGCCCGAGCACCTCGGCCCAGATCCCCGCCACGACACGTTCGGTGTCGGTCTCCGGGGCGGTGTACGCCGGTCGCGTCTCGGCCAGATCTGGCGCGGGCAGCGCACGTCGGTCGAGCTTTCCATTGTGGCTCAAGGGAAGCGTGTCGAGCTGGACGAACGCGGATGGAATCAGGTAGTCCGGCAGCGTCCGGCCGAGGAAGCCCTTCAGTTCTTCCGCGGGCAGGTCGTCGCCCACCAGGTAGGCGACGAGCAGTTTGGCCCCCGGCCGATCCTCACGGACGATCACGGCGGCTTGCCTGATCGCGGGGTGGGCGGCCAGCGCCGCTTCGACCTCGCCCGGTTCGATCCGGAAGCCGCGGAGCTTGACCTGCTCGTCGAGCCTGCCGAGGAACCGGACCCGTCCGTCGGCGGTCCACGCGGCGAGATCCCCGGTGCGGTACATCCGCGTACCCGGCGGCCCGTACGGATCGGCGGTGAAGCGATCCGCCGTCAGGCCGGGACGGGCGAAGTAGCCACGGGCGAGCCCCGCTCCGCTGACGCACAGCTCCCCCGGCACCCCTGGCGGAACCGGCGTCAGATCGGGACCGAGCACCTGGACGCGCATCCCGTCCAGCGGACGGCCGATCGGCACCACGTCCGGCACTTCGGCCACAGTGGACATCGGGAACGACGTGGCGAAGGTGGTCGTCTCGGTCGGACCGTAGCCGTCCACCACCCCCAGGCCAGGGCAGGCGTCCAGCACCTGCCGGACGGCGGCGGCCGGGACGACGTCACCACCGGTCCAGACCTCACGCAGTCCGGTGAAGCAGTCCGGCGCCTCCTGGGCGAGCACCCGGAACAGGCCCGCGGTGAGCCAGAGGCCGGTCACGCCGTCCTCGGCGATCGCATGCCGCACGGCGTGGGCGTCGACGTCGGCGGGCGGTGCCACGACGACCGTGCCGCCGTTGAGCAGCGGCACCCACAGCTCGTAGGTGGTGGCGTCGAAGGCGGGCGGCGAGTGCAGGAGCACCCGCTCGTGCGCGCCGCCCGCGAACCGCCGGTCCGCCGCCAGCGCGGCGACGTCGCGGTGCCGGACGGCGACTCCCTTCGGTGTCCCGGTGGAACCTGAGGTGTACATCAGGTACGCCGCCTGCTCGGGATCGACCGCCATACCCGGGTCGTGGTCCGGCCCCGTCTCCGGCTCGACCACGACGTGTCCCTGGTGCACGCGCGAAAGGGTGCTCAGCCAGGTCTCGTCGGTGACGGCGTACTCGACGCCGGTCAGGAGCAGCCGCAGGCGCTCGTCCGGGGCGCGGGTGTCCAGGGGCACGTAGACGCCGCCCGCCTTGGCGATGGCCAGTTCGGCGACCACGAACGCGCTCGTCCGCTCGGCCGCGAGGCCGACCCGGTCCTCCGGCCAGAGCCCGAGCGCGAGCAGCCGGTGCGCCAGCCGGTTCGCTCGCCGGTCCAGCTCCGCGTAGCTCAGGACCTCGCCGGCGGACACGACCGCGGGCGCGTCCGGCCGGTCGCGGACCTGTCCGGCGAATACCTCCGGCAGCGAGCGTGCCGCCGGCTCGTCGCCGGTGGCGTTCCAGTCACGCAGCACGAGCCGTTCCTCGCCCGCGTCGAGCACCGGCACCCGACCCAGCGGGCGGTCGCCGTCGGCGGCGAGTTCGCGCAGCAGCAGGAGCAGACGTCCGGCGATGCCTTCGATGGTCGCCCGGTCGAACAGATCGGGGTCGTAGCCGAGTTCCACCGCCAGCCGCGGTCCCGGCGACGAGACCACGGTGATCGGGAAGTTCGTCGTCTCCAAGGCCGCCAGGTCGCGGACGCGCAAACCGTGCTCGGCGGCCGCGTCGTCCTTGATCGGGTAGTTCTCGAACACCACGAGGCTGTCGAACAGGTTCACGCCACCGGGCAAACCGGTCCAGGTCTGCAACCTGCTCAGCGGCACGAAGTCGAATCCGCGCGCCTCCGCCTGGGCGTTCTGCAGGTCCTTCAGCCATCGGGCCACCCCTGCCGAACGGTCGACGTCGGCACGTACCGGCAGGGTGTTGATGAAGATGCCGAGGATCTCGTCCACTTCGGACAGTTCGGCGGGCCTGCCGGACACGGTGGCGCCGAACACGACGTCACGGCGTCCGCTGTAGACCGACAGCAGCAGCGCCCAGGCGCCCTGGACCATGACGTTGAGCGTGAGTCCGTGCCGCTTGACGAACGCGTCGAGCCGGGCGGTGTCCGCTTCGTCCAGCGAATACGGCAGCCAGGTAGCCGAGCAGGTCGTGTGGGTTTCCGCCGGCACCCGGTCGCACGGCAGTGGTGTCGGCTCCCCCACGCCGTCCAGGGTGTGCCGCCAGAATCGTTCGGCCTCGTCGTCATCGCGCCCGCCCAGCCATTCCAGGTAGTCCCGGAAGGGGCGCCGGGACGGCAGCGCTCCTCCGGCGTGGGCCGCGCACAAGTCGCCGAGCACGCCGAACACGCTCCAGCCGTCCAGCAGGACGTGGTGGAAAGTCCACAGCACCTGTGCTTCGGTGTCCGAGAGCCGGGCGAGCGCGACGCGCATCAACGGTGCACGGGCGAGGTCGAGGCCTTCCTCACGGTCCTCGGCCAGCAGGCGCCGCAGTCGTTTCGCGCGTTCGGCTTCGGACAGGTCCGTCCAGTCGAGCCGCCGGATCGGGAGCGTGACGTCGCGGTGCACGACCTGGACCGGTTCCGCCAGGCCGTCCCAGACAAAGGCGGTCCGTAGCACCGGGGTGCGGTCGAGCACCTCTTGCCACGCCCGGGCGAGCACGTCGAGGTCGGTGACGCCGTCGAGGACGAACGTCGCCTGCTCGAAGTACAGGCCCTGCTCGCTCTGCGACAGCCCGTGGAAGACCATCCCGCCTTGCATGGGGGTCAGCGGGTAGACGTCCTCGACGCCGCGGCCGTCGCCCACCAGCCGGTCAACTTGGGACTGGCCGAGTGTGGTGAGCGGGAAGTCCGACGGCGTCCGGCCGCCCGCGCCGGGTCCGGCGCAGTGCTCGATGATGCCCCGCAGCGCGGTGCGCAGATCGGCCGCCAGTGCGTCCACAGTGGACTCATCGTGCAGGTTCGCCGAATACGACCAGGACACTTCGAGCGCGTCCTGCTCCACCCTGGCCACGACGTCGAACGCGTGCGTCCGCGTCGCCGCCGCGTCCAGGTCGGCGTCCAGTCCCCCGCGCATGGCGTGGTAAAGGCCGCCGAGGTCCCAGTCGAACCGGCCGAGATAGTTGAAGCTGACCGGAGCGTCGATCCGCGGCGCGGTCCCGGCGAGGTGGCGCAGGGCGCCGTAGCCGATGCCGCGCCGGGGTACCGCCCGCAGCCGTTCCTTGACCGCCTTGAGCGCCGTGCCCCAGTCCGCAGAGGCTTCCAGCGCGACCGGGAACATGCTGGTGAACCAGCCGGTGGTTCGCGAAAGGTCGACGTCGTCGAACAGGTCCTCGCGACCGTGGCCTTCCAGGTCGACCACGACCTCCCGCCGCCCGGTCCAGTCGGCCAGCACCCGGCCGAGCGCGGTGAGCAGCACGTCGTTGACCTGGGTGCGGTAGACCTCGGGCACGTCCCGCAGCAACGCCTTGGTCTCGTCCGGATCGAGCCGGACGGTGACCGAGCGGGCCGAACCGATCGTGTTCTCGCCGTCGCGGTCGGCGGGCAGCGCGGCGGGCCGAGGGACGGCCCGCCAGTGCGCCAGTTCGTCGTCGAAGCCGCCCGCCGCGGTGTGCTCGGCGAGCCGGCCCGCCCATGAACGGAACGACGTCGTCTTCGGGCCGAGGTCGCCGCCGCGGTACGCGGTTTCGAGATCTTCCAGGAGGATCCGCCACGACACGCCGTCGACCACCAGGTGGTGCGCGGTCAGGGAAAGCAGCGGCCCGCCTTCGCGCGGACGAGACAGGACGGCCGAGAACAGCGGGCCGTTCCGCAGGTCGGAGTCCTTTGTGGACACTTCGCCCGTGTGCAGCACGTCCACCGGCTCCGGGGGCGCGTTGTGCTGATGCCAGCCGTCCTCGGTGCGCACGAACCGCATCCGCAAGGCGTCGTGGTGGTCCAGGACGGTGGTCAGTGCGGCGCGAAGCGCGGCCTCGTCTACGTCCTCGGCGAGTTCGACCAGGACGGATTGGTCGAACTGCTCGGGCTGGGTCGCGAAGAACCAGTGCTGGATCGGGGTGAGCGGGACGTCGCCGGTGACCGGGCCCTGCTCGGCGAGGGTCGGCGCCGGGCCTTGCGCGCTCGCGGCGAGCGCCCGGATCGTCGGATACCGGAACAGGTCCTTCGGCAACAGCCGCAGTCCAGCCCGCCGGGCCCGCGACACCACCTGGATGCTGAGGATCGAATCGCCCCCCAGTTCGAAGAAGTCGGCTTCCGCGCCCACTTCCTCGATTCCGAGCACCTCGGCCCAGATCTCGGCGAGCGCGCGTTCGGCGTCCGTGCCGGGGGCCGCCCACGCGGTCACCGTCTGGCTGAAGTCCGGCGCCGGCAGTGCCGCCCGGTCGAGTTTCCCGTTGACGTTCAACGGAAGCTCCTCGAGCGGGACGAACGCCGCCGGGATCATGTAGTCCGGCAGGTCACGTGCCAGGAACTCCTTCAGTTCGGCCGCGTCCGGCACGTCCGTCTCGGCGACGACGTAAGCCACCAGCCGCTTGACTCCCTGGTCTTCGCGGGCGAGTACGGCGGCCTGGACCAACCCGGGGTGGGCTGCGAGCGCCGCTTCGATTTCACTGGGTTCGACGCGGAAGCCGCGGATCTTGACCTGTTCGTCGACCCGGCCGGTGAACTCCAGTTGCCCGTCCGCCGTCCACCGCACGACGTCCCCGGTGCGGTACATGCGTTCGCCTGCCCGGAAGGGGTCGGCGACGAACCGGTCAGCGGTCAACCCGGCGCTGCCCAGGTAGCCGCGGGCCAGCCCTTCCCCCGCCAGATGCAGCTCACCCGGGATCCCCGGCGGCACCGGCCGCAGCGCGCTGTCGAGGACGTAGGCCCGGGTGTTGTCCAAGGGCCCGCCGATCGGCACCACATCGGGTACCTCGCCGACCGACGACATCAAGCGCACGGTGGCGAAGGTCGTGGTCTCGGTGGGGCCGTAGACGTCCGCGACCACCGTGCCCGGACAGGCCTCCAGCACCCGGCGCAACGCGGTCGCGGGGACGGCGTCACCACCGGTCCACACTTCGCGCATCCCGGCGAAACTGCCCGGCGCCTCTTGCGACACCAGCCGGAACAGCCCGGTCGTCAGGAAGGCGCCGGTGACCCGATGTTCGGCGATGACGCGGGCGAGCGTGTCGACGTCGAGGTCACCGGGTGGCGCCACCACGACACAACCGCCCGCCAGCAGCGGCACCCACAGCTCATAGGTGGAGGCGTCGAACGAATGCGGTGAATGCAGCAGCACCCGCTCGTGTGCCCCCGTCCGGAACCGCCGGTCCCAGGCCAACGCCACGACGTCGCGGTGACGTGCCGAGACTCCCTTGGGCGTTCCCGTGGAGCCCGAGGTGTAGATGACGTACGCCAGGTTGTCCCGGTGAGGCGTCGGAAGGCGGCGCGGCGTGGACGGCTCGACATCCTCGGCGACCAGGACCGGCCCGGCGTGGAGGGACCGCGCCACCGGTTCCCATTCCCGGTCGGTGACCAGCGCGGTGACTCCGGACAGCAAGCTCTTCAGGCGGGATTCGGGCGCGCGGGTGTCCAGCGGCAGGTACGCCCCGCCCGCCTTCACGATGGCCAGTTCGGCGATCACCAGCTCGGGCGCGCGTTCCATGAGCACGCCGACCAGCTCCTCGACCCCGAGGTCCAGCCGCTGTGCCAGCCGGTCCGCGCGAGCGTCCAGCTCGGCATAGCTCAGCTCGACACCGTCGGCGGACAGCGCCGGCGCGTCCGGCGTCCGCCGCACCTGCTCGGCGAACAGTTCGCCGAGCGTGCGCTCGGGCACCGGGCTCGTCGTGTCGTTCCACTCGATGAGCACCTGGCGCCGTTCGGCGTCGGTGAGCAGGTCGATCTCGTCCAGCGGCCTGCCAAGGTCCTCGCCGAAACTCCGCAGGACACCGGTCAGCTGCCGCGCGATCCGCCGGGCCGAAGCCGCCTCGAACAGATCCGGGTCGTAGCCGAGGTCGATCGACAACCGGTCGCCCGGCGAGGCGACCACGCTGAGCGGATAGCTGGTCGTCTCGACCGCGTCCAGCGCCCGCAGCCGCAGGCCGTGCGCGGTGGCGGCCTCCTCGTTGATCGGGTAGTTCTCGAACACCACCAGGCTGTCGAACAGGTTCGCCCCGGCGGGCACCCCGCTCCAACCTTGCAGCCGGGTCAGCGGCAGATGCCCGTACCGCCGGGATTCGACCTGGCCCGCCTGCAGGTCCCGCAGCCACGACGACGCGCTGACCGCGTCCGCCACGGTGACCCGGACCGGCAGGGTGTTGATGAAGATGCCGGCGATGTCGTCCGCTCCCGGCAGGTCCACCGGCCGCCCGGAAACCGTGGTACCGAAACAAATGTCGCGGTCACCGTTGTACCGCGCGAGCAGCAGCGCCCACGCGCCCTGCAGGAGTGTGTTCAGCGTCAGCCCGGCGCACTGGGCGGTCTCCCGCAGTCGCGTGGTCTCGTCCGCGTCCAGTTCGACCGTCAGCCATTCGGACGAGCGGGTGGTGTGCGCCTGCGCGGGCGGCCGGTCGAACGGCAGCCGCGCGGGTGAGATGAGATCGCCGAGCACGGTCCGCCAATGTGTTTCGGCGAGCCGGTCGTCCTGGTTCGCGAGCCACTCGACGTAATCGCGGAACGGCCGCCGTCGGGGCAGGTCCTCGGCTCCCCCGCGGATGAACGCGCCGTGGCAGGCGAAGACGTCGGACAGGATCCCGAACACACTCCACCCGTCGAGCAGCACGTGGTGGAAGGTCCACAGCACGCGGACCTCGGTGCCGGACAACCGCGCCAGCGTGAGCCGCAGCAACGGCACTGCCGTCAGGTCCATCCCTTCGGCCCGGTCGCGATCGAGGACGTCCCGCCAAGCGGTCTCACGCTCCACTTCGGACAGTGCGCGCCAGTCATGGTGGGTGACCGGCACGGTGACCTCGCGCCCGACCACCTGCACGGGCTCGTCGACGCCCTCCCAGACGATGCGCGTGCGCAGCACCGGCGTCCGGTCGACCACGCGCTGCCAGGCCCGCGCGAGGATGTCCGGATCGGTGACACCGTCGAGGACGAACGCCACCTGCTGGAAGTAGACCCGCTCCTCGCCCTGTGACAGGGCGTGGAACACCATGCCGGACTGCATCGGCGTCAGCGGGTGGATGTCCTCGACATCCGGGGTGGTGAGCCGGTCCACCGTCGCCTGGTCGAGCCGGGCGAGCGGGAAGTCCGACGGCGTGCGGCCCCAGACACCGGGCTCGGCGCAGTGCGCGATGATCGAACGCAACGCGGTGACCAGCGACCCGGCCAGCCGGGCGATCGTCTCCTCCCGGTGCACGCCCTCCGCGTAGTACCAGGAGAATTCCAGTTCGTCGCCTTCGACGCGGCCGACGACGTCCAGCAGATGCGCGCGAACCGAGCGCGGACTGTCGTCCGATTCGAGACGGCCGGAATCCGCGTCGAAGCGACCGAGGTAGTTGAAGCTCACCTGAGGTGCGATCTCCGGCGCCGTCCCGGCGAGGTAACGCAGGGCGCCGTAGCCGATGCCGCGGCGGGGTACCGCTCGTAGCTGCTCCTTGACCGACTTCAGTGCCGTGCCCCAGTCGTCCGGGACGTCGAGTGCGACCGGGAACAGCGTGGTGAACCAGCCGACCGTCCGCGACAGGTCGACGCCGTCGAACAGCTCCTCCCTGCCGTGACCCTCCAGATCCACCAGCACCCGGTCCCGGCCGGTCCAGTCGGCCAGCACGCGGCCCAGCGCGGTGAGCAGCACGTCGTTGACCTGCGTCCGGTACACGTCGGGCACCGCGCGCAACAGTGCCGCGGTCTCCTCGACGCCGAGGCGCGTAGTGACCTCGCGCATCGCCGCGGTGGTGTTCTGGCCGTCGCCGTCCACCGGCACGGCGGGCGTCGCGGCCGCGGCGCGCCAGTGATCGAGTTCGTCGTCGAACCCGCCCGCGGCGGTGTGTTCCGCCAGCCGCTGCGCCCATTCCTGGAAGGAGGTTCCGCGCGGGCCGAGGTCGACGACTTCTCCGCGTACCGCTTGGCGGTAGGCCTTGTCGAAGTCCTCCAGCAGCACCCGCCATGACACGCCGTCGACCACGAGATGGTGCGCGGACAGGGTGAGCCCGCCGGATGCGGACAACGTGGCGCGCAGCATCGGCCGGGTCGCCAGGTCGCGATCCACCGGTGAGTCCAGGATGTCGGCCGCGGGATCGACCGGGGCGTTCACCTGCCGCCAGCCGTGGCCGGTCCGCTCGAACCGCATCCGCAGCGCGTCGTGGTGCTCGACCAGCGCGGCCAGCGCGGTGCGCACCGCGTCAGGGTCGGCCGAAGCCGATAGCGCGATCTCGACGCGCTGATCGAAGTGCCCGGCATCGTCGGTCTGCGTGGCGAAGAACCACCGCTGGATCGGGGTGAGCGCGACATCGCCGCTGACCGGGCCCCGGTCGACGGTTTCGTGGACGTCGCCCGCCGAAGCGGCCAGTTCGGTGATGGTGCGGTGCGTGAACAGGTCACCGGGCAGCAGGTCGAGTCCGGCCTGCCGGGCGCGGGAGACCACTTGGATGCTGAGGATCGAGTCTCCGCCGAGCGCGAAGAAGTCGTCCTCGGCGCCGACTCGTCCGACTCCGAGCACCTCGGCCCAGATGTCCGCGAGCACGGTCTCCGGGCCCGGCCGCGGCGCCACGTGAGCGGTGTCGCGCCGACCGCCGAAATCGGGCACGGGCAACGCCCGCCGGTCCAGTTTCCCGTTGACGTTCACCGGAAGCCGCTCCAGCGCGACGAACACCGCCGGGACCATGTAGTCCGGCAGGACGCGGCCGAGGAACTCCCCCAGTTCGGCGGTGTCCGGCATGCCGCCCTTCCCGACGACGTAGGCCACCAGCCGTTTGACGCCGTTGTCCTCCCGCGCGAGCACCGCGGCCTGTGCGAGCGCGGGATGCGCCCCCAGCGCCGCCTCGATCTCCCCCAGCTCGACCCGGAAACCACGGACTTTGACCTGCTCGTCGACGCGGCCGACGAACTCCAGCTGCCCCTCCGCTGTCCACCGCACGATGTCCCCGGTGCGGTACATGCGCTCGCCGGTGCCGAAGGGGTCGGCGACGAACCGGTCCGCCGTGAGACCGGGGCCGGCCAGGTATCCGCGAGCCACGCCCTCCCCGGCGATGTGCAGCTCACCGGGGACCCCCGGCGGCACGGCGGACAGCCCGGCGTCGAGGACGTAGGTCCGCGTGTTGTCCAGCGGCCCGCCGATCGGCACCACGTCCGGCACCTCGGCGACCGACGACATCAACCGCACGGTCGCGAAAGTGGTCGTCTCCGTCGGCCCGTAGACGTCCGCGACCACGGTGTCCGGACAGGCTTCCAGCACCCGGCGCAGTGCCGCGGCCGGGACTGCGTCACCGCCGGTCCACACCTGCCGCATTCCCGCGAAGCACCGCGGATCCTCTTGCGACACCAGCCGGAACAACCCCGTGGTCAGGAACGCCGCGGTGACCCGGTGCTCGGCGATGACCCGGCGAAGCGTCGCGACGTCCAGTTCCCGTGCCGGTGCGACCACCACACAGCCGCCGTTGAGCAGCGGCACCCACAGCTCGTAGGTGGAGGCGTCGAACGAATGCGGTGAATGCAGCAGCACCCGCTCGTGCGCTCCGGTCCGGAACCGCCGGTCCCAGGCCAACGCCACGACGTCGCGCTGCCGCGCTGAGACACCCTTGGGCGAGCCGGTCGAGCCCGAGGTGTAGATGACATAGGCGAGCTGGTCGCGATCGGTCGGGACACCCGGGGCCGTCGCGGGTTCGCCCGCGGCGTCGTCGACCGTCAGCAGTTGTCCACAGTGGACGTCCTCCGCCTGCGGCCGCCGTGCCGTGTCGGTGACGACGATCTTCGCCTCGGCTTCGGCCAGCAGCAGGCGCAACCGGTCCGCCGGTGCCCGCAGGTCCAGCGGCAGGTAGGCGCCACCCGCCTTGGTGATCGCCAGTTCCGCCACGACCAGGTCTGCCGAGCGGTCCATCACCACCGCGACCCGCTCCTCGGCACGGACGCCGTGCCGCAACAGCAGGTGCGCCAGCTGGTTCGCGCGTGCGTCGAGCTCGGCGTAGGTCAGGGACCCGGTCTCGGTGGCCACCGCGACGGCCGACGGAGTGCGCCGTACCTGAGCTTCGAACAACGGCGTCAGCGCGGCGTCCGGCAACGCCGTGCCGGTGGCGTTCCATTCGTGGACCACGCGGCTTTCCTCGGCTTCGGTCAGCATCGTGATCGCCGAAACCCCTACGTCCGCCATGCCCCGCAGCAACACGCCCAGATGGGTGGCGAGCCGTTCGGCCGTCTCCGCGTCGAACAGGGCCGGGTCGTAGCCGAGCACCAGCGAAAGCCGTCGTCCCGGATAGACCACGACGCTGAGCGGGTAGTTTGTCCGCTCGGCCGCTTGCAGTTCCCGTACTCGCGGCCCGTCGGCGAGTTCGTCGATCGGGTAGTTCTCGAATACCACGATGCTGTCGAACAGGTTCGTCCCCGCCGGGACACCGCTCCAGCTCTGCAACCGGGTGAGCGCGAGATGCCCGAACCGGCGTGAGGAGACCTGCCGGGCCTGTGCTTCCCGCAACCAGTCGACCAGCCCGGCACCGCCGTCCACACGCATTCGCACCGGCAGGGTGTTGATGAAGATGCCGGTGATGTCGTCCACCCCGGGCAGCTCGGGTGGCCTGCCCGAGACGGTCGCGCCGAAACAGACGTCCTGCTCACCGCTGTACCTCGACAGCAACAGCGCCCACGCGCCTTGGACGACGGCGTTCACCGTCAGCCGATGGCGTTTCGCGAACGCGTACAGCCGGTCGGACGCAGTTTCGTCCAGCTCGGCGGCCACCCGGTCGGCGGACGTGGTCGTGTGCCCGCGAACGGCCACCCGGTCGTACGGCAACGGTGTCGCCGCGGGCAGATCGGCGAGCTCGGCCCGCCAGTACTCCTCGGCGGCCCGGTCGTCCTGGCGGGCCAGCCAGGCGAGGTAGTCGCGGAATGGCCGCCGTTCGGGGACCGCCCCGTCATCGCCCCGTGCCAGCGCGATGACGTCGGACAGCACCTGGAAGACACTCCAGCCGTCGAGCAGCACGTGGTGGAAAGTCCACACCACTCGCACGGCGTCACCGGGCAGCCTGACGACGACGAGCCGCGTCAACGGCGCGCGGGCCGGATCGAGCCCTTCCTCGGCGTCGGCCTCCAGCAACGGCCGCAGTGCCTCCTCACGTTCCACCGTGGACAGCGTGGTCCAGTCGAGGTGGGTGATCGGCAGGGTGACGTCCCGTTCGACCAGCTGCAGCGGCGCCGGCACGTTCTCCCAGACGACCCGGCTCCGCAGCACCGGCGTCCGGTCCACCACCCGCTGCCAAGCCGCACCGAGCCGCCGCGGGTCGGGGACGTCGTCCAGTACGAAGGTCAGCTGTTCGAAATAGACCCGGGTGCCGCCCGGCGCCAGGGCGTGGAAGACCATCCCGGCCTGCATCGGGGTCAGCGGATAGAGGTCCTCGACCGCGCGGCCGTCGCCCGCGAGCGCGTCCACCTGTCGCTGGTCCAGCGCGGCCAGGGGGAAGTCGGACGGTGTCCGGCCGCCCGCCTCCGGTTCGGCGCAGTGCCGGATGATCTCCCGCAACGCGTCGAGCAGCGCGTTCGCCAGACCATCCACTGTGGACTTGTCGTGCACGCCCTCGGCGAAGAACCAGTCGAACTCCAGCGCTCCGCCGTCGATGCGGCCGACGACGTCGAGCAGATGCGGCCGGATCTCCTCCGGGGCGACGTCCAAGGTCAGTTCACGGCCCGCCGCGGCGTACAGGCCGCCGTCGGTGACCGGGGGGTCGAATCGACCGAGATAGTTGAAGCTGACCGCCGGGGTGATCTCCGGCGCCGTCCCGGTGAGGTAACGCAGGACGCCGTAGCCGACGCCGCGGCTGGGCACCGCCCGCAACCGCTCCTTGACCGTCTTGAGCGCCCGGCCCCAGTCACCACCGGCCTCCAGCGCCACCGGGAACAGGCTGGTGAACCAGCCCACCGTCCGTGATAGGTCGGCGTCCTCGAACAGATCCTCACGGCCGTGGCCTTCGAGGTCCACCACGACGCGGTCGTGGCCGGTCCAGTCCCGCAGGACGCGGCCGAGCGCGGTGAGCAGCACGTCGTTGATCCGAGTGCGGTATACGGCGGGCACGTCACGCGTCAGCGCGGTCGTCTCGGCTTCGGTCAGCCGCACGGTCACCGACCGGGCGGCACCGGCGGTGTTCGGTCCCGCACCGTCCACCGGCACCGACGTGTCGCCGTCGAAGTCCTGCCAGTAGGCCGATTCTCCGGCGAACCCACCCGCTTCGGCTCGGTCGGCCAGGCGGCGGGCCCACTCGAGGAACGACGTCGACCTCGGTCCGAGATCGACGGCCTCGCCCCGGACCGCCTGCCGGTAGGCCAGGTCCAGGTCCTCCAGCAGCACTCGCCAGGACACCCCGTCGACGACGAGGTGGTGGGCGGCCAGCCGAAGCATCTTGCGACCGTCTTCTTCGGACACCCATGCCCGCAGCAACGGCCCGCGTCCCAGGTCCACTTCGGACGGTCCGTCCAGTACGTCCACCGGGCCGGGCGGCGGATTCACCTGACGCCACCGCCCGTTCGCGCACTCGAACCGCATCCGCAGCGCGTCGTGCTGCTCGACCAGCGCCGACAGCGCCGTGCGCAACGCGACCTCGTCGACATCCGCGGTGAGCTCCATCGACAGCGACTGGTCGAACCGCTCGGGCCGGCGGGTCTGGGTGGCGAAGAACCACTCCTGGATCGGGGTCAACGGCGCCTCACCGGACACCGGGCCCCGCACGGCCGTTCCGCCCGTCTCGGTGGCCGTGGCCGCCAGCGCGGCGACGGTCTGGTGCCGGAAAAGGTCGCTGGTGCTCAGCGCGAGACCCGCCCGGCGCGCCCTGGCGCCGACCTGGATGCTCAGGATCGAGTCACCGCCCAGGTCGAAGAAGTTGTCCTCGACACCGACCTCGTCGAGCCCGAGCACTTCGGCCCAGATGACGGCCAGCACCCGCTCGGGTTCCGTCCGCGGCGCCGTGCGGCGGACGGACGGCAGGTCGAGCGCCGGTTCGGGCAGGGCCCGCTGGTCGAGTTTCCCGTTGGGGCTCAAGGGAAGCGCGTCGAGCAGCACGATCGCCGACGGCACCAGGTAGTCCGGCAGCACCTCCGCCAGCGCGCCGCGCACCGCCGTCGCGTCCGGTGCCGTGCCCGGCGCAGGGACGACGTAGGCCACGAGCCGCTTGCGCCCGGTGTCCGTCCGCGCGAGCACCACAGCCTGCGCGACGTCCGCCCGTTCGGTGAGCGCGGCCTCGACCTCCGCCGGCTCCACCCGGAAGCCCCGGATCTTGACCTGGTCGTCGGCCCGGCCGACGAACTCCAGCGTGTCGTCGGAACGCCAGCGCACCAGGTCACCCGTGCGGTAGCACCGGCTTCCCGGCGCGCCGAACGGGTTCGCGAGGAAGCGATCGGCGGTGGCCCCGGCACGGTCGATGTAGCCGCGGGCCAGGCCGGGCCCGGCGACGTACAGTTCGCCGACCACTCCACGCGGCACCAGCCGTAGCCGGGCGTCGAGCACGAACGCCCGCATCCCGTCGAGTGGGGTACCGATCGGTACGACGTCCGGCACGGACTCCGGTGACGTCATCCGGAAGGCGGAGGCGAATGTGGTCGTCTCGGTGGGCCCGTAGCCGTCGACCACGGCGAGCCCGGGACAGCAGGCGAGCACCCGACGGACCGTCTCCGCCGGGACCACGTCGCCGCCGGTCCAGACTTCGCGGACACCGGTGAAGCAGTCGGGTTCCTCTTGCGCGACAAGCCGGAACAGACCCGCGGTGAGCCACAGCGCGGTCACGCCGTGCCGGGTGATCAGCTGCCGCAACCGGTCGACGTCGAGGTCTCCCGGCGGGGCGACGACGACTTCACCGCCGTTGAGCAGCGGTACCCACAGCTCGTAGGTCGACGCGTCGAACGCCAGCGGCGAATGCAGCAGCACCCGCTCGTGCGCGCCGCCGGCGAACCGGCCGTCCCCGGCGAGCGCGACGACGTCCGCGTGACGCACCGCGACACCCTTCGGCACGCCGGTCGAACCCGAGGTGTACTCGACGTACGCCAGGTTCTCGGGATCCAGATCGATGCCCGGCCGTTCACCGGGCTCCGCCGGGACGACCACCTGAAGCGGCCGCGGGTGCACGTCGGCGGCGACGTCCGCCCAAATGGCGTCGGTCAGCAACAACGCCGAGCCGTCAAGGATCCGCCGCATCCGCGCGGCGGGCGCACGCAGGTCGAGCGGCAGGTACGCGGCGCCTGCCTTGAGGACCGCGAGGACGGCGACGACGAGGTCGGCCGAGCGGTCCATCAGGATCCCGACGCGGTCCTCCGCCCGCACACCCAGTTCGATCAGGTGACAGGCGAGCCAGTCGGCGCGCTCCTGCAGTTCACGGTAGGTGAGCGAGGTGTCCCCACAGGTCACCGCTGGGACGTGGGGCGTCCGGGTGACCTGTTGGTCGAAGGCCGACGGGACGGTCTCGACCGGGGCGGCGGGACTTGTGGCGGGAAGCAGGAAACGCCGGTCCGCCTCCGTCGTGAGCGGCAGGTCACCGAGCGGACGGGCGGGATCGGCGGCGATCCCGGTCAGCAGGGTCTCCAGCCGGGCGGCCAGGCGTTCGACGGTGACGGCGTCGAACAGACCGGTGCTGTATTCGATCGCGAGCTCGAAGGCGCCGTTGCGCGGCCAGAACTCGATCACGAGGTCGAAGCGAGCGGACGGCCGGGGCAGGTCGTGCTCGGTGACCCTCAGCCCGGCGACGTCGCGTGGCCGCACGAGCGGGCTTTGGAGGACGACGACGGCCTGCACGAGCGGCGTCCGGGAGGGGTCGCGTTCGGGCCGCACCGCGTCGACGACCCGGTCGAACGGCGCGTCGGCGTGCGCGAAGGCGTCCAGCACGGTTTCTCGGAATTCGCCGAGGAATCCGGTGAACGGCCGGTCGTCGGCCACCCGCGAGCGCAGCACCAGGGTGTTGACGAAGAAACCGGTCAGCTTCTCCAGTTCGGCGCGGTCCCGGCCGGCGACGGCCGTGCCGACCGCGACGTCCTGCTGCCCGCTGTGGCGGGCCAGCAGGATCTGCACGGCGGCGGTCAGCGTCATGAACAGCGTCGCGCCGTGCTCGTGGCCCAGTTCGGCGAGCCGGTCGACCAGAGCCGCGGGCAGCGGCCGCCGGTGGACCGCACCCTCGGTGGCCCGCTGCGCGGCGCGGGGCCGGTCGGTCGGCAGGGCGAGCGGTTCGAGGCCGTCCAGCCGCTGCCGCCAGTACGCCAGATGCGGGCGCAGCGCCGGGGCGGTCAGGCGGTCACGCTGCCAGGCGGCGAAATCGGCGTAACGCACCGGAAGTTCCGGCAGTGTCTTCCCGGCGTAGAGGTCCATCAGCTCCTCGGTGAGGATGCCGATGGACGCTCCGTCGGTGACGATGTGGTGCTGGCAGAGCACCAGCAGGTGCTCCCGGTCCGCCAGTTCGAACAGGGTGGCCCGGGTCAGCGGGCCGCTCCGGAGATCGAACGGCCGCGACAACTCGGTGGTCAGTTCGCCGTCCAGATCGTCCAGATCGGACAGTCGGCGGACCTGGAGCGGAATGAAGGCGGACTCGGTGATCCGCTGGACGCCCTCGTCGTCCACCACGTCGAACGTGGTGCGCAGGGAGTCGTGACGTGCGCAGAGCAGGTCGAGCGCGTTGGCGAGGGCATCGACGTCCAGCGGACCCGAGAGCCGCAGCCCGACGCCGGTGTTGTTCTCGGTCGCGGCGTTTCCGGACAGTTCGTCGAGGAACCACAGTCGCCGCTGTGCCGGGGAAATCGGCACCGGACGATCATGGGGAGCGACCGGGATCGGCTCGGCCCGAGCCGGGTCCGGAGTCTCCGGCAACAGCCGGGCGAGCCGTTCGACGGTGGGGGCGTCGAACAGTGCTTTCGCCGTCAGCTCCGTCCCGAACTCCGTGCGCAGCCGGGAAAGCACCTGCACGACGAGGATCGAGTCGCCGCCCCGGGCGAAGAAATCGTCAGTGGCGCCCACCAGGTCGCCACCCAGCACGTCGGTCCAGATCGCGGCGACCCGCTGCTCGGCGACGGTCCGCGGCTCGACGTACTCCACCGTTTCCGCCGGGGGTTCGGGCAAGGCGCGCCGGTCGACCTTGCCGTTGGCGGTCAGCTCCAGGCCGCCCAGGACGACGAACGCCGAGGGGATCATGTAATCCGGCAGAGTCTCGGTGAGCAACGCGTGCAGACCGTCCGGTTCCTCTCCGCCGTCGCCGCGGGTGACGAGGTACGCGACGAGCCGTTTGGCGCCCGGCCGGTCTTCCCGCGCCACGACCACGGCCTCACTGACGTCGTCGTGCCGACATAGCACGTCTTCGATCTCGCCGAGTTCGATGCGGAAGCCGCGGATCTTGACCTGTTCGTCGGCACGGCCGAGGAATTCCAGCTCGCCGCGGTCGTTCCGGCGGACGACGTCACCCGTGCGATACATGCGATCGCCGTCCGGGCCGAGCGGGTCGGCGACGAACTTCTCCGCGGTCAGCCCCGGACGCGCCTGGTAGCCGCGGGCCAGGCCCGATCCGGCGAGGTGCAGTTCCCCTGCCTCGCCGTCGGGGACCGGGTTCAGCCCGGTGTCCAGCACGTAGGCCCGCATCCCGTCCAGCGGCCGCCCGATAGGCAGGCGCTCCGGCACCGAATCGCGTGACGGCAGCCGGTGCGAGGTGGCGAAAGTCGTCGTTTCGGTCGGCCCGTACCCATCGACGACGACGAGGCCAGGACAGTGTTCGAGGACGCGGCGGACCGGGCCCGCCGGGACCGCCTCCCCGCCGGTCCAGACCTCCCGCACGCCACGGAAGCAGTCCGGAGCCTCCTGCGCCACGACGCGGAACAGTCCGGCGGTCAACCACAACGCCGTCACCCCGTATCCGGACACCATCCGGCGCAACGTCTCGACGCCGAGGTCGTCCGGTGGCGCGACGACGACGGTGCCACCGTTCAGCAGCGGCACCCACAGCTCGTAGGTCGACGCGTCGAAGGCCGGTGACGAGTGCAGCAGGATCCGCTCGTGCGCGTCGCCGAACCCGCTGTCGGCCGCCAGCGCCGCGACGTCCCGGTGCGTCACGGCGACGCCCTTCGGCACACCGGTCGAACCGGAGGTGTACATCACGTACGCGAGCTGCTCCGGATCCACCACCGTGCCGGGTGAACCGGCGGACTCGTGTTCCAGGGTGGGGTCGTCGAGGCGCTGCGCGAGGACACCGTGGAGCGGGTGCTCCCGGTCGGTGAGCACGACCGAGGCCTTCACCTCGGCGAGCACCCGGTTCGACCGCGCCTCGGGGGCCCGCGCGTCGAGCGGGACGTAGACACCGCCGGCCTTGACGATCGCGACTTCGGCGACGACGAAATCGGCCGACCGCGTCAGGCTCACGGCGACGGGGTGCTCGGCGCGGACGCCGAGCCGCGTCAGGCGGTGCGCGAGCCGGTTGGCCCGCTCGTCGAGTTCCCGATAGGTCAACGGCGCGAAGTCCCCGGTCACGGCGATCGCGTCCGGGGTGCGCGCCACTTGACGCGCGAACAGTCCGGGGAGGCTCACGCCGGCGTCCGCAGCGGGCTCAGGGTGGTGGGCTCTGGCGATGTCCTGCGATGTCATGAAACGTCGAACCTTCCGAGCGCGCGTCGAGGACCGCCTCGACAGAGACGGGGGGACGGAGACATAGGGGAAGAAGACAGGCCTCGCGGGCCCTATGGCGGCGCGACCGCCTTCAGTGACTCACCCGCTCGGCGAGACGGCCGCCGACCTGCAAGGCGGTGACCCGTCCGGTGCGAGGATCGCGGACGATGCGGCCGCAGTCGGCCCGCAGTCCGGTGGCGGGATCCGGGACCGACATCGTCCCGCAGTCGTAGAGAGCCAGGTCGCGGTGGACCTCACCGTCCACCGTGAGGCACACGACACCCTCGGTGTCGGTCTCCACGACGTACTCCAGCTCCCCGTTGCGATAGCCGCCGCGGCTCTCGTCCGGCACGGTGACCCGCCGGGCACGCTCATTGCGTGCCTGGTAATCCGGGATGTCGAGGCCGAGCGCGCGCAGCTCCCGCAGCATCGCGGACCACAGCGCCGCTCCTCCGACGGCGTTGGTGGTCAACGCGACGACGGTCTGCCCTTCGCCGTCCACGCGCAGGTGGCACGACGTGCCGTCCGCCGTGCCGTCGTGGCCCAGCCAGGTGGTGCGTTTGCCATGGAACCGCGCCAGGCCCAGCCCCCAGCCGTCAGCGAGGCCGAAGGGTTCGGCGTCGCCAGGGGCGTACATCTCCCTCGCGGTCTCCTCGTCGAGCAGACAGGGATTACCCAGATGAACCTGCCCGAACTTGATCAGTTCGCGGGCGCTCAATGCCAGGCCACCCACGGGCGCCAGCACCGGGGCCAGCATCTGCTCGACCACCCGGGGCCGGGCTCCGGGACGGCCAGCGTGTCCTTTGGCGCTCGGCTCCCGGCCCGCGCAGCCGATGAAGGCGGCGTTCATGCCCAAGGGGCGGATCAGGATCGTTTCGAGGGCCTCCTGCCACGGCATGCCGGTCGCTTCTTCGATGAGCATGCCGACGAGCGCGTAGCCGACGCTGGAGTAGGAGAAGGCGGTGGCGGGGGCGCAGACCAGCAGGTCCGGGCGCAGCCAGCCGAGCAGGTCACGACGGGTGGAGCAGTGCTCGGCGGGGTCGGAGGGCAGGCCGCTGGTGTGACCGAGCAACTGCCGGAGGGTCAGCCGGCCGCCGAGCTCAGTGCCGCGCAGTTCCGGGACGAACTCGCCGATGGGCGTGTCGAGCTCGAGATCGCCGTCGGCCACCAAGAGCATCGCGAGCGTCGCGGTGAAGGCCTTGGTGATGGACCCGACGGGCACCGTCGAGTCCGACCTCATCGGGCGGTCACCGTCTTCCACGCCGGCTTCGGCCACCGAGAGTTCGTCGCGGTGCCACACCGCGAGCTGGGCTCCTGGCACCTGGTGCCGCTGGATCAGAGAGCTGAGAACCCCGGCCAACCTGCCTGGCGGGATGGGGCGGACCGGCTGCCTTCCGGACGTTGGGGGAACACACGACTCTGCCACTGACGAAAACACCGAACAGACCTTCCGAACACTTCAACTGCCACAGGAGTAGATCGCACGTACCAATGACCGCTGTGGCGTCCCGAGAAGGTCGCCGCGCATCATTCTCGCCAAGAGACGTCTTACACATTGTCAACCCGGCTCCGCTTTCGATACCACCAAGTGGACCAATCCGGAAACAATCGAAGATCATTTCGGCCCGCAATCAAAAAGCACAGAATTGCCAAGATCGCAATTTGAGCGCGGCATGGAAAAATTGGCCATCTGTCAATTCCGTGCCGTGGAACCGTGGTCCAGTCACCCTTGAAACCTGGCTCCACCTGGTGTATCACACCGCCGCAGTCGACTCAGGGGAGCCGTTACATCGAAAGAAAACCATAAATTCGACTTCGCTGTGAAATTTTCCCAACAGCACGTGACAAAAATGTTGAGCCGAAATGCGACCTGCGCAAACCATGTCGTATACCCATGAAATAGTTTTTCAAACATCCGACCCGTAAACAGGCGCTGGATGGAGTGGAGGTCGCATCGCTTGGTCGGGCGGACGGCGTTGCCGGTCGTTGCGGCGTCGGTCGGGCATCTCGGCTTGTTCGTGCAGCGCGACGCCGGTGTCGCCGAAATTCGCGTGCGGCTTCCGCGGCAGGCTGTCACCATGCGAGACGAGATGGAAAGCGAAGAGAAATGGCCGACGACCGGCCGGGCGCCGAAGACACTGACCTGGCACGGCGACGGCCTCGCCGACTGGGTGAGCGGCTACACCTGGTATCCGGACGGCCCCGGGGATGGGAGTCCTCAGTATCCCTTCCCTGCCCCCTACGACTCCACGGCCGTGTCACCGTCCGGGCGGTACCAGGTCGTCTATGGCGAGTACGGGTCGAATGCCCAGCTGCTCGACCGGGGCGAGCCCGTCCGCGAAGTCACCCGCGATGACGACGATCCCGACGCTTTCCTCTTCCCCGTCACCTTCATGACGCTTCCGGACGGACGGGAAGCCCTCATCTCCTGCCCCGAACATCGCGGCAGGCTTGAAATCGAGCAGGTCGAGACCGGGGAGCGCCTGACCGCTCGCGACGGTGCGGCGGACGACTACTACCACTCCCGGCTGGCCGTCAGCCCCGGAAACCGGTGGCTGCTCAGCGCGGGTTGGATCTGGCACCCTTTCAGCGTCCCCCAGGCCTACGATCTCCGGCTCGCACTGACGGATCCGGCCTCGCTCGACACGAACGGCGTACTCCCGAGCGGGCTCTTTCAGGGAGAGCTCGAGTCGGCATGCTGGCTTGACGACGATCGCGTCGCGTTCTGCGCCGAACCCGGCACCGGCGGCCGCGAACCGCAGCAGCTCTGCCCAGGCGACCTCGGCGTGTGGTCCATGCGGACGGGCACCTGGGAGGGCAAAGCGCCCGTCCAAGGTCATCTCGGCACCCTCCACCGGTTCGGGAAGTACCTGCTAAGCCTCTACAGGCACCCGAAGCTCGTCGACCCCGCGACCGGCGCCGTGCTCGAAGCGTGGCCACACCTGGCGACCGGGGAGCGCACTGGCGGTATCGGCTGGGGGCTCGAGCATCAGCCCGCCGTGGCCGTGCACCAGGATGGCACCCGGTTCGCAGTCGCGGCCGACGAGTTCATCACCATCGTCACCTGGTCGCACTGACGCTTCTTCCAAGGCGACTGGCGCACTTCCTCTGCTCCGGTGACGCACCTGTCAGTGGAACTCCGGCAGGACGTGCTCTTGCCAGCCTCGGAAGAATCCCTCATGGTCGGAACCGATCTGCTGGACGTAGATTTCGTCCACTCCGGCGTCGACGAACTGACGCACCCGTTCGGCGTGTGCTTTCGGATCGTCGCCGCACACGATCGCCTCGCCGACGTCCTTTCGAGGCACGAAGGTCGTAGCGGCCTCGAAGTCCTCGGGTCGCGGCAGGATCTGCGCCAGCTGACCGGGCAAGGCGTCGTTGGCCCACAGACGGTGTGCTCGGTCCAGCGCAGCTTCGGGGTCGGCGTCCCAGCTGACCTTCATCCCGGCTTGTACCGGCTTGTCACCACCGCCGGCTTGACGGAAGGCGCGGACGAGATCGGCGTCGGGCTTGACCGTGCAGTACCCGTCGCCGATCCGTCCGGCGAGCTCGGTGGCCTGCGGGCCGAACCCGGACACGTAGATCGGCACCGGTTCGGCCGGCATCGTGTAGATGCGTGCGTCCTGCACTTCATAATGCGTCCCATGGTGGCTCATCGATTCGCCACGTGCCCCTGCCGCGTGCAGTTTGCGAATGACGTCGACAGCCTCTTCCAGCATGTCCAGTCGCTGACCGGCCGACGGCCACGCGTCGCCGAGAATGTGCTCGTTCAGGGCCTCTCCCGAGCCCACCCCCAAGACGAACCGGCCGTCCAGCTGAACCGCCGCGGTCGCCGCAGCCTGCGCGAGCACAGCCGGGTGAATCCGGATGGTCGGGCACGTCACCGCCGTCGTGACCGGTAGCGAAACGGCCTCCGACAAGGCTCCTATCACCGACCACACAAAGGGGCTTTGGCCCTGTGCGTCATTCCAAGGATGGAAATGGTCCGAGATCCACAGCCGCTCGAACCCCGCACGCTCGGCCGCGCGGGCCTGGGCGACGAGCTCGTGGGGGCCGTACTGCTCGCAGGAAAGAAAATAGCCAAGAGACGTCATGGACCTCGGTTACCACCTCAGCGTTGCCGAAACACCTGGATCCCGGTCATCGTCCACGAGAAGGTGACGCTTGAAGGAGTGACCACCTCGAACACGGCCCATTCGCAGGTGGCGCCCCTGAGCGAGAGAGGTCACGGCTGCACCGGCGGCGAACTCACTCGCCGTCCGTGGGAACGGCCGGCAAAGCCGCGGGCACCTTCTCGGCAGATTTTTCGGCCTTGGTCTCGCCGCCGAAGCGATCGCACAATTCGTCGACGGCGTGGGAAATCTGGCCGAGTTCGGCCAGCACCGCCCGATGCACCGTTCGGATCGCGACGGCTTCTTCCTCCGCACGGGAGACGATGAGTTGCGCTTCACGTTGGGCGGCGCGTTCGATCTCCTTACGAGTGTTCTCCGCGTCGACAGCCGTCCTCTCGGCGGCCGCCAGGAGCTTCTCGCTCTCTTTGCGGGCCTGATCTTTGATCTCCTGAGCTTCCGTTTTGGCGACCGCGAGGATCTTTTCGATCCGCCTTCCCAACCCGCTGGACTGGTCGGCTTCCGCGGTTCGAGGTGCGGGAACCTGGGCTTTGGCGAGCCTGCGCTCCGCCGCCCTCCGGGCTTTCTCCTGCCGCTCCGCGCGCTTCTCCGCCGTCCGCACGTATTCATCGACCTGCCGACGGTCATACCCCCGCAGAACGATCGGGAACCGGACGTCGGACTCGGTTGTTTCCTCGGTTTCGGAGACCATGCTATCCATGTACCGAGTGTCGGCTACGGCAAGAAGACCGGCAATCCGAAATCTGTTCGACGCCTTCCCCGGGGCGGCTGTCTCTGACCGCCGATCACCCATTGTCGCCTGACCACGAGCACGTGTTCACCCGAAAGCAAGGTTTGATTCCACACCCACTCGTGTCACTTATCCCCACGGCTACTCCTTGAAGGTGCATTGCCCCGCTGGTCGCTCACCCTCTGCTGTCGCCCCCGGTACCGGTGACACACGGAGAGAAATCGGGCGCCGGTCACCGGCCGCGTTTTCGCGCAGGGACAACACGATGCTTGAATTGCGGAGGGAGCGTTCGAGCTTCTGTGCGCGGCCCGGAAGGTCCAAAAACCGGTGTTTGACCCGCGGCAGCCCAGGCTAACCGTGCCCTCATGAGACTCCCTGCGTCCTCGCTCTTACTCGGACTGGGTTTCGGCGGTTTCATCGACGGCATCGTCGCTCACCAGATCCTCGGGTGGCATCACATGCTGTCGAGCTGGTACCCGCCCGACACTCCCGAAGACCTCCACCTGAACATGGTCGGCGACGGCCTGTTCCATCTGCTGTGCTTGATCTTCGTCGTCACCGGCGTCGTCCTGCTCAACCGCGGGAATAGGTTGCCCGCCCCCGTTCTCTGGGGCGGGACGCTCGCGGGCTGGGGTGTGTTCAACCTCGTCGAGGGCACGGTCGACCACCTGATCCTCGGCGTCCACCACGTCCGCCTAGGCGCCCATCAGCTAGCCTATGACCTCGGTTTTCTGGCGCTGGGCGCCGTGCTGGTCACGATCGGCACCCTTATGACACGACGACGAGAGGCGCTGAACAGCGTGCGTGGTCGCTAAGCCGAACGTTCGCGACGATAGTGACGAGCGGCTTTCGCCCGGTTGCCTCAGGTTTCCATGGAGCACCATCGCCTGGTGCCGTTGCGAGTCGTGTCGTCGAAGTACAGCGTGCACACCGGATACGCCGAGCACCGCTTGATCCGTTCCGGGCGCGCGGGGGGGGGGGGGGGGGGGAGGAGGGGGGGGGGGGGGGGGAGGGAGAGAGACGCTCCATGAGAGGGGAGAG
>NZ_JBVJCE010000006.1:221725-279742 GCF_055588925.1 Amycolatopsis sp. NPDC041971
TCGCCGCCCACCTCCGCGAACACCGCAATATGGGTTCCAAGCACGAACGACCGAGTAGACCGCCGCCCGCCCCCCCCCCCCCCCCCCCCCCCACACCCCCCACCCCCCCCCCCCCCCCCCCCCCCCGCTCAGCCGAGCTGGGGAACATCGTTCGGGAAGCCGATGGGCAGCTGGTACATCCCGCGGGCGGTGCGGCCGCCGCCGAGCCAGCCGTGGAAGTGGATATGGCCGTCGACGACGTCGGCCCCGCCCGGTGCGTCGACCTTGCCGCCGAGCAGGTCGGTGGACAGGAACTGGGCGTCGGCTTTCACGAACGGGCCGCTCAACGAGGGCGCCGAAGCGTATCCGGTGTGATAGCCGGAGCTCTGGAACGTATCGGCGGAGTAGAACAGCAGATACCGGCTCGGTGTCTTCACCACCGCCGGCGCCTCGACTATCCCCTTTTCCGAGGTGAGATCGGCGCGGAGGAGCTCGATACGCGGGCCGGTCAGGGTCCGTCCGTCGGCCAGCAGTTTCTGCGACCAGATGGCCGCCGGAGGCCCGACCGCGGCGCCGTCGCTTTTGTAGAGCAGATATCGCGAACCATCGGAGTCCACAAAGGTCTGCGGGTCGATGTCACCACCGTCGCCGGGTACGCAGATCAGCGGACCGTCACCGACGGGCGTGTACGGGCCTTCGAGCTTCGACGCTGTCCCGACGCCGATGCACATCTCCCCGTCAGGAGCCACCGCCGCCGAAAAGTAGAGCAGGAACGTGCCGTCGGAAAGCCTGGTCACGTCGGGAGCCCAGAACCCGCCGTCCGGTTTGGCCCATTTCGGTACGGCCGCGAGCGCGTCGCCGGCCACCCGCCAAGGACCTTCCGGCGCCGGAGCGTGGGCGTAGGGCACTTTCACCGCGCCGGTGCTCGTGGAGAAGGCGAAGTAGCCGGAGTCGGTCTTGACGATATCGGGGTCCGGAAAATCCTGGCCGATGAGCAGTTGCGGCGTGCCGATGGCGAAGGCCGGAGGCGGGGTGGTGAGCGTCATGGCCACGACCACGGCGAGCGTCACGAAGCGGTGACTGAACTTCATGACCGATTTTCTCGGCGCGACGGCGCGTCCGGCAGCCCCACCTGGTCGCTGTCACCGGGAAGCATGCATTTGATCGTTCACCCGGTTCCACCGGATTCATCCGCGCGTCGATGGGTACCGGCAATGATATGCATATGCGTATCATAAGCAGTAGTCAGCCATATCGGGCTGCGGTACTGCGAGGAGCGAGCATGATCAGAGGCAAGTGGATCCCCGGTCAGGCCGCGGACTTCTCCGGAGACGTGCTGGTCAGCGTCACCGCGTTGACTCTCCAAGACTTCCGGAGCACGCCGGGTGCCTACCGGGCGGGATACGTGCTCAGCCGCGAATGGCCCCGGCTGCCCGGCGCGGTCGGCCAATGGCTGTGGGCCGAACCGCTGCGCCGGCGGCTGGGATCGGTCTCGGTGTGGCGCGACCGCGACGCCATGCGCGGTTTCGTCGGGTTGCCCGCTCACGTGGCGATCATGCGTAAGTACCGCGAACTAGGTACCACCCGCGCGACCACCTGGACCACCGGCGACGTCGACTCGCGAGTCATTTGGGGTAGCGCGGACCGGTGGCTGAGGACAACGATTGACTGATCGGTTACGGGAAGTTCCAGTACCAGGTCAAACCCTCCTCCGAGCCATCGACTGGCTCCCAGAGTCTTTGTGGTGACGGACCACGGCGACGGGGCACGGTGCGTGGTGGACCACGGCGCGGCTGACCGATCCCAGGAGAGCACGCCGTAGCGGGCCGCGTCCGTGGCTGCCGACGACGAGCAGTGTCGCCCCCTCGGCCTGCTCTGAAAGCGCATGGGCGGGCCGGTCGATCGCGATCACCCGACGGACGGGAACGTCCGGATACCGGTCCCGGTAACCTGCCAGCGATGCGTCGAGCAGGGGCTTTCCTCGTTCCTGGATGATCTCCCTGTCGTGCTCGGTGGGATTGACCGCCATCGCTTCGAGGGGCAGGTCGGACCAAACGTGCAGAGCCACAAGCTCGCAGTCGTGCCGGTCGGCGAAGTCGTAGGCGAAACCGATGGCTTCGACACTGGTCTCGGATCCATCGACGCCGACCACGACCTTTCTTTCTTCGTCCGCCGACGGTTCGTCGCTGTCGCGCACGACCACGATCGGCCGGTGGTAGCCATGGAGGAGTTCGTTGGCCGTCGACCCGACCAGAAGCCTGGGCAGCGCGGTGAGCCCGGATGACCCGATGACCAGCAGGTCCGCGTTCTCCGCGGCGTCGGCCAGCGCATCGGCTGCGCGGCCGGACAACAGCCGGGTCGAGACGACCAGAGCCGGCCGTTCCCGGCGGCATTCCCGCGCGATATCGCCGAGGAGGCTTTCCGCGTGCCGCTGCGCCGTTTCCTGACCGGCTTCGAGGAATCCCGGCCGCGGCCACGCCCCACCACCCGGAACCGGCTCGGTCATGGGCGGGAACCCGACGACATGGACGACGACCAGTCCGCGTCCGCGGGCGGCGGCCTCTTCCGCGGCCCAGCGCACGGCCTTCCGTGCTTCCTCGGAGCCGTCATAGCCGACGACGACGGCTCCCTTGTCCACTGTGGATTCCGGTGTTGGCATCGCTGCTCCCGTACTGGTGCCTCCGCGCGAAACCAGATGGATACCCGCTCTGCCCACGACTCACACCCGGGGCGCGCAGTCTTCGTTCCCGGTCCGGCCGGCAGTTGCCGAAGAGGCTCTACCGGGAGGACGGCGGAATCGCCCCGGACAGCACCTGAGCTCGGCTCACCGAGCGGCCGTGGCGACCGACGGCGATGCGGCGAAGGGGACCAGCAGACGAGCCGCGCCACTGCCGTCGGCGGACACGGACCAGATGTCGCTCTCCTTCCCGCTCTCGCGCGGCAGGCCGTAGGCGATCGTGTCGTTGTCGAGCCAGACCACCTGGTCGTCCACACTGCGCGTCTCCGCGAGCGGGATCTCCCGCATCGTGGCGAGGTCCAGCACGTGTTCCCGCCAAGGCCGGACCTCGCCGTCCGCCACCCGTTTCTTGAACGCGAGCTTCGTGCCGTCCGGCGACAACGACGGGCATTCCGCGTTCTCCCGCAGCGTGCGGGCGTTCCATGCCTCGTTGTCGCCCTGCACCAGATAGGTCCGCCCACCGGTGGCGACCGTGGCGTAGAACGTCCGCTGGTCGGCGGCGAACGTGACGCCCCAGTAGTTGACGTCCTCGCCACGATGGGACACGTCACCGATCCGCAGGGGGATGCCCTCGATGTTGCTCGAGAGCTCGTTCCGTTCGCGATCCATGATGGCCGTACGCGTCGAGAAGCTGCCGGGCTGCGAGTAGGAGTCACCGGTGACGAAGGTGGTCCAGCTTCCCATCCGGCCACCGGGTGAAAGCTTCGCGCGGTTGGGGATGCCGGGGACGTCGACCCGTTTGACCTCGCCGAGCGCGGTATCGACGAACCGGGCGACCGCGCCGGGCATGGGCGTGGGTTCCTTCGCCAGGCACAGGCCGCCGTCCGCCGCGGTGTAGAACCGCTCGCAGGTCAGCGAACTGACCCGGCGCGGACCGCCGGGATCGGAAACGGGGACCGAGGCGACGTTGCCGTAACCGGGCCCTGCCGCACCGTTGCGGAACAGCAGCCGCCCCGGCTCCCCCAGTACGACCGGCTGTGCGGAATCCACCGCGACCGTCGCGTCGGCCGTCCGCCGTTCAGGGCTGTTCGCCTTCGCCTGCACGACGTACACCACCGAGGCCGCGGCGAGTGCGGCGACACCCGCCAACGCCACGACGAACTTCACCGGAACCTTCACCCCGTCTCCTTTCCCCGTCACCGGCAGCGGAACGGGCCCGCCTTGTCGAGCAGTTCTCCGTTGGTGCCGATGATCTCCCAGGAATAGGTCTTCCCCGTGAGCACCAGCTTCATCACGCCGTGCTTGCCCAGGATCTTCTCGACGCCTTCACGGGCCTTGTAATCGAGATAAAGACTGTCGCCGCCGATACCGGCGATGACCGACCGCACACCATTGGCCTCGTCGACGTGCCCGTTCACATCCAGCGGCTTCGTCCGCTCGTAGTGATGGTCGTGCCCGGCGAACACGACGTCCGCCTTCGCCCTGGCCAGCTCGTTCCACAGTGGCGCGATGCTCTTCGCGTCTCCGGAGTTCCCCGAATTGAAACGCGGATGGTGCCAATACCCGACGACGCAGGACTTCTTGGTCTTCGCGAGGTCCTTGCGCAGCCACGCCACCTGCTCGGCGCCACCACCGTTGTACACCGGGTCCGAATCGAGCGCGACGAAATGGAAGGCGCCGACGTCGAAACTGTAGTACGCCTTTCCCTTGGGGGTCGCGATCTTCCCGAAGTACTGTTTGTACCCCGTCAGATCGTTGTTCCACTCGTGGTTGCCCGGCGTGGGTTTGGTGATGCGTTTGAATTTGCCCCACGTCTTGTCGTAATAGGACCGGAACTCTTCGATGGTGCCGTCGACGTATTGATTGTCACCGACCGTCAGCACGTACTGGGGCTTGATCCTGCTCACCAGCTCCGCCGTCCGCTGGTGCTCGGACGGCAGCTCCGCCTTGGCGATGTCGCCGGCGAGCGCGATGACGATGCCGTCGGACGCCGACGGCCGGGTGGCCGCCTTCACCGGCGCGGTCGATCCGGACAGGTTCCCGGCCGCGTCCCGCGCCCGGACCGTGTACTGGAAGTCGAAGCCCGACGCCAGCGACGTGTCGGTGTAGGAAGTCGTCGCGGTCCGGCCGATGGCGTTGCCGTTGCGCAGGACTTCGTACTCCGTGACCTTCACGTTGTCCGTGGACGCGGTCCAGCCGAGCGTGATGGTCTCGGCGGTGGACGACGCCTGCCGGAGCCCCGTCGGCACCGACGGCGGCTGGATGTCGCCGTCGCCCGTCCGGACGCCGTAAACCTCCAGCTCCCATAACGAGTACCCGTAAACGGTCGCCCGTGCCGTGCCGAAGATGCGGACGTACCTGGCCGAGGTGTTCAAGCCGGTGAACTCGTCGAGGCCGCCGTCGCTGCCCACGACGGTTTTCACGTCCCGCCAGTTCTGGCCGTCGTCGGAAGCTTGGACTTGGTAGTCCTTCGCGTGGGCAGATTCCCAGAAGACCTTGACCCGGCTGATGTCGGCGGGGCCGCCGAGGTCGACCGCGATCCACTGTGGATCCCCCTCCAGACTCGCCCAGCGGGTCGTCGAGTCACCGTCGACGGCGAGAGCACCACTGAAACTCTCGTTCTCGACGGTCGAGGTCGTGGTCCGTTTGTTGACCGACAGCAGGGATTCCACCGGTCCGGCCGTGGCGCCGGACGCGGTCACGGGCTGAGCGAGCAGGACGACCGCCGCGATCGCGGCGATGCCCGGCTTCACCATTCGATTCACCTGTACTCCTGGATGGGCCTACGTCGTCGTGGACAACACACCGGGTCCGGTGCCGCGCACGGCACCGGACCACGGCCGTCAGCGGCAGGTGTATGGACCCGCCTTGTCGAGCACCTTCCCGGCGGTGTCGTAGATCTCCCAGGAGTAGGACTTCCCGTTCAGCACCAGCTTCATCACGCCGTGCTTGCCCAGGATCTTCTCGACCCCTTCACGCGCCTTGTAGTCGGTGTAGAGGTAGTCGCCGCCGATGCCGGCGATGACCGACCGCACACCGTTGGCCTCGTCGATGTGTCCGTTGACGTCCAGCGGCTTGGTCCGCTCGTAATGGTGGTCGTGCCCGGCGATCACCACGTCCGCCTTCGCCCTGGCCAGCTCGTTCCACAGGGGCGCCATCTGCTTCTTGTCGCCGGAGTTCCCCGAGTTGAAGCGCGGGTGATGCCAGTATCCGATGACGCACGACTTCGTGTTCTTCGCCAAGTCGTCGCGCAGCCAAGTCACCTGTTCGGAACCGCCGCCGGTGTAGATCGGATTCGAGTCCATCGCGACGAAGTGGAAGTCACCGATGTCGTAGCTGTAGTACGGCAGGCCCTTCGGGTACGCGATCGCGCCGAAGTACTCCTTGTACCCCCTGAGCTGGTCGTCCCACTCGTGGTTGCCCGCCGTGGGCTTGGTGATGCTCTTGAACTTGCCCCACGTCTTGTCGTAGTGCGCGCGGTACTCGGAAATGGTGCCCTTGTGGTACTGGTTGTCGCCGACGGTGAGCACGTACCGCGGGTTCATCTTGGCGACCTGGTTGGCAGTCGCCTGATGCGTGGAGAAGAGTTCCGGGTTGGCGATGTCTCCCGCGAGCGCGATGGTGATGGGTCCGGTGCCGCCGGGTTTGGTCGCGGCCCTGATCACCGGACTCGCCGCGGAGACGTTGCCCGCCGCGTCTCGTGCCCGCACGGAGTAGCCGAATTCCGCTCCGGACGCCAGCCCGCTGTCGGTGTAGGTGGTCGTCGCCGTGGTCCCGACGACGTTCCCGTCGCGGAGCACCTCGTATTCGGTGACCCCGACATTGTCGCTGGACGCCGTCCAGCCGAGGGTCACGCTGTCGGCAGTGGTGGCCGTCGCGGCGAGACCCGTCGGCACCGTCGGCGCCTGCGTGTCGCCGCCGCCGACGCGGTCACCGTAGATTTCTAGTTCCCACAACGAATAGCCGTAGGTCGTTCCGCGCGCTGTTCCGTGGACGCGGAGGTGGCGCGCGGAGGCGTTGAGGCCGAGGTGTTCGTCGATGGCGCCGTCACCGCCGACGATCGACTTGATGTCCGTCCAGGTCTTGCCGTCGACCGAGCCCTGGATCTTGTAGGTCTTGGCGTAGGCGGCTTCCCAGTTCAGTTTGACCTTGGTGACGGTCGCGGTACCGCCGAGGTCGACGGCGATCCATTGCGGATCGATCCCCTCCTCGCTCGCCCACCTGGTCGTGGTGCTGCCGTCGACGGCGCCGCCACCGGCGAAGTCAGGGCCCTCGACCGACGAGGTCGTGGTCGGTTTACCCGCGGAGAGCAGGGATTCCGCTTGCGCGGCGGTACCGGAAGAGATCAGCGTCTGCCCCAGCAGGACCAGGGTCGCCACCGCGACACCGGCCAGGGGTGTTCTCCGTTTCATGCGAACTCCTCGACGTTGCGGAGTCGGCGAGTACCGGCGGTGCGCGGCGTCGTGTCGGCCGGAGTCGTCCTGACATTCGTTAAGTAAGTTTCCTAACGATCGCAGTGTAAAAGGTTCTCAAACTCACAGTCAACGGGTGAACGCCCGGTGTCCGGCATCATTTGATGGCAAGGTCGCCGCCATGGTGACGCTGGATCGGCTCGTGAACGTCCTCGGTGGATACGGGGCGCGGTTGTGGTGCTGCCCGGTATCGCGCGAGGTGGCCTTGCGCGACGTGGTGATGCGTGATGCCGCCGACCCGCGTGACCTGCGCGGGGACGTTTACCTCGCCGTCGGCACGGACTCCGTCACGATGGCCGTGGGCCTGGCGGCCGCGGCACAGGCGTCGGTCGTCCTGGTCCGCGGATCGGCCCCGCCGGATCCGGAGGCGGCCGAGCGGGCGGAGCGTGGCGGTGTCGCGGTGCTGCTGGTGGAGCCGGACGTGTCCTGGGGCCAGCTCGCCGGCGTGGTCTACGGACTGGTGCTGGAAGGCCGTGAGACCGAGTCCGGCCGCGGGCCGACCGACCTGTTCGCGCTGGCCGACAGCCTCGCCGACGCGCTCGGGAGCGCGGTGACCATCGAAGACCGGCTATCCCGAGTCCTGGCCTACTCCAGCCGCCAGCACCAGGCCGACCGGGCGCGGCTGGAGACGATCCTGGGCAGGAAGGTCCCGGAGCCGGTTCGTGAGCTGTTCGAACGGCGCGGCGTGTTCCGGCATCTCGCCGAGTCCGACGAGCCACTGTTCGTCGAAGCCGATCCCGAGCACGGGCTGACCGGGCGCATGGTCGTCGCGGTCCGCGCGGGCCGGGAGGCACTGGGCTCGATCTGGGTGGAATGCGACCGGCCACTGATCGACACCCGGCGCGCGGTCCTGCGGGACAGCTCGCGCACGGTCGGCCTGCACCTGCTGCGCTCCCGGGCGAGCGCGGATCTGGAGCGTCAGGTCGAGTCCGATCTGGTGATCCGGCTGGTGGAGGGCACACCGGACGCGGCGGCGGTGCTGAGCAGGCTCGGCCTGCCTCCCGGCCGATTCCGCGTGATCGCGCTACAGGCCCACATCGGCGACGAGCGCCACGCCGCGCTCCTGCTCGCGTTCGAGCGCGCGACCACCGGTTTCGGCTGGTCACGTCCGGGCCGCAGCACGTTGTTCAGCAACACCGTCTACACGGTCCTGCCCGGGGATGACGTCGAGGCGTCCAGGGCGTGGGTCGGTTCGATCCGTGAGGCGCTGCCCCGCCAGGTGACGATGCTGGCCGGCATCGGGGCGGGTGCGACGTCCGTGGAGCTGCCAGCCAGCAGGCGGGAAGCCGACGAATGTCTCGCGCTGCACGACGTCCGGCCCGGCACGAAGTCCGCGATCGCCTACGACGAGGCCTGGGACGACATCCTGGTGCAACGGTTGCGTGCCGCCGCCGCGTCCGGCCGGGCACCGACCCGCGGCCCGATCACCGAGTTGCGACGGCACGACAGCGCGAACGCCACCGATTACGTCGCGACGCTGCGCGCCTGGCTCGAGGCGCAAGGCGACCTCGCCGAAGCCGCCGGGCGGCTCGACGTGCACCCCAACACGATCCGCTACCGGCTACGGAAGATGGCCGAGGTGACCGAACTCCGGCTCGACCAGCCCGCCAAACGGCTGGCGATGATCATCGAACTCGCCGTGTCCGAACCCGCCCCTTGACCGTTCCGGCCAAAACCACTCGCCCAGTTTGTCGAATCCGGACAATCTCCGCCGTTCGGATCCGAGTCATCCTGACCGCGACAGCACCACTCGTGCAGCGGAGGAACTCATGGGCGATCTCGACCGGATCGACGGCGGCCCGCGTTCGGCGATCGTGATCGGAGCCGGCGTGGTCGGCCTGTCGACCGCGTGGTTCCTGCAGGAGCGCGGGGTCGGTGTCACGGTGCTGGACCGCGAAGGAATCGCGGCGGGCGCGTCGTGGGGCAATGCCGGCTGGCTCTCCCCCGGACTCGCGATCCCGCTCAACGAACCCGGCGTCCTGCGCTACGGGTTGCGGACGCTACTCGACCGGCGGGCCCCGCTGCACGTTCCGCCGTCTCCCGATCCTCGGTTGTGGTCGTTCCTCACCCGCTTCGCCGCGAACTGCACCGGCCGCTCGTGGGCTCGCGCTGTCGAGGCGAACTCACCGCTGAACGAGGAATGCCTGGAGGCCTTCGACGTCCTCACGGCGAACGGGGTGGACGCGCCGACCATCGAAGCGCCGATCACGGCGGCGTTCGAGACCGCGGACCAGGCCGCGGGGCTGATCACCGAGCTGCGGCACATCGGCGAGACCGGACAGGACATCTCCTGTACCCGGCTCACCGCGGCCGATCTGGCCGAGCGGTTCCCCCAGGCCACGGCGAGGCTTGGGGCCGGTGTCCGGATCGACGGGCAGCGCTACGTGGACCCGGGCCGGTTCGTCGAGTCGCTGGCACGAGCGGTGGTCGGCCGGGGCGGCACGATCCGTCACCGGTTCGAAGTCGCGTCCCTGCGCGCACACCGCCACGCGCTGAGCGTGCGCTCGAAGACGGGCCAGACGGTGAACGCCAACGCGGTCGTGCTGGCGACCGGGGCCTGGCTGGGCGACTTGGGGCGGAAGTGGGGAGTCAAGGTGCCCGTGCGCGCCGGACGCGGCTACTCCTTCACCGTGCCGACCGACCGTCCCGTGCCAGGGCCGCTGTACCTGCCGGACATCCGCGTGGCGTGCACGCCGTACCGGGGCGGCCTCCGCGTGGCCGGCACGATGGAGTTCCGGAAACCGGACGCACCGCTGGATCCCGCCCGGATCGACGCGATCATCGCCTCGGCGCGGCCGTTCCTCACCGGCCTGGACTGGGACCGGCGCACCGACGAATGGGTCGGCTCCCGCCCGGTCACCACCGACGGGCGGCACGTGATCGGCGCGACGAGCACACCCGGGCTCTACGTCGCGGGCGGGCACGGGATGTGGGGACTGACCCACGGCCCGATCACCGGCCGCCTCCTTGCCGAGCACATCACCACCGGCAAGCAACCAGAAGCCCTGCGTCCCTTCGATCCCCTTCGCTGATTTCGGATGACGATGCCCCCAGACAACGAAACCCCGCCGGCCGAACAGTCCGAAGTGGACCGGCTCCGCGCCGAAAACGCCCTGCTGCGCACCGAGAAGGACCTTCTCCTGAAGGCCGCTATCGGGTTCGCCACCGACGCGGGCGCTTTCCAGCGGCGGCAGCGCGAGCCAGAGACCCGCTGACCGACGCGGGAATCACCGAAGGTCTGTGGGGCCCTGCCCTCACAGACGTAACGATCGAAAGGCGATCATCACGATGACCATCGTCTCGTCAGGCCCTTGGCTCACCCCGGAAGCGCACGCGCGCCTGGTGCGCGAGCTCGCGACGTTGCGGCGCCCCGGCACCGACGACGAGATCGAGCACCTCCTCCACCGGCAGGCGCGGATCCGGCAGATCGAGGACATGTTGCGCGGCGCCGTCGTCGGACAGGACCCTCCCGACGACGGCATCGCCGAGCCCGGCATGGTGCTCACCGTCGAGTACGACGACGGCGACACCGAAACCTTCCTGCTCGGCACCCGCGACGAGGCGGGGCACGGCGACCTCGAGGTCTACTCCCCCGATTCCCCGCTCGGCCGCGCACTGCACGGCGCGAAGCCGGGCGACCGGCGGGAATATCGCGTGCCCAGCGGTGGGGCCGTGGGCGTCACGCTTCTCGACGCCAAGCCTTACAGCCGCCATCGGGAGGGCTCTCACTGACGGTTCGGCGCCGAGGCCAGCAGGGGCTCGCGGTTCCCACTGCTTTTGCAGTAATCGCCGTTTCGCAACCTAATCACCCTTCGGTGTTGTTCGTTCGATTTCATTGTTGCTTACAATTACGAACGCTTGTTCGATTGTTTTGCGGTATTCTTGTGGGGTGTCCGAGACTTTCCTTCCCGAGTTGCCGCAGGAACTGTGGCGCGCTGGCAAGCTGGAGCTTGCCCATGGCGTGCAGCAGTCGATGCAGGTGATCAGGATGGCCACCGCCGGGTTGGGGCGGTTCTTGACGGAGATCGAGTCTCGTGGCGTCAAAGACTTGTATGGCTATGGCCGTACGGCGAATTGGTTCGCTGATATAGCGGGGTTGTCGGTCGGTGAGGCGGGTGCGGTGGTGAACCGGGCCATCGCCCTGAACCCCACACGGGCGTTGGACGGCACCGAAGTTCCGCCTGTCGCGCCCGCCACGGCCGCCGTCTCCGCCGAGGGACAGGTCGGGGATGAACGGATCGACCAGATCCTGGAGATCTTGAAGAAGCTCCCGGCCGATACCTCTGTTGAGGATCGGGCCAGTGCCGAGAAGATCCTCGCCACCCTCGCCCGGGACGCCGGTCCTCGCCAGCTCGCGGACGCTGAAGCGAACCTCCTGGCGTTACTGGACCCGGACGGCAACGAGCCCAAAGACCCTGAACCTGCTGAGCAGCGCCGGGAAATCACCCTGGAACGCCGCAAAGACGGCTTCTGGAACCTCACCGGTCTCCTCGACGATGAGACGGGTGCCCGCACCGCGGCCGCGCTCGAGGCCTATGCGCAACCACGGCCGGTGGACGAGTTCGGTCAAGCCGATCTGCGGATGAAGTGCGAGCGCATGGGTGACGCGTGGGTCGACATCCTGGATCTCGCGATCGCCTGCCCTGACCAACCCGGCACCAGTGGCTACCGCACTCTCGTGCACGTCACCATCGGACTTGACGAGTTGAAGTCCGGCCTGGGCAACGCGTGCCTCGACTTCGTCGGAACGATGACCGCCCGCGAGGCACGCCTCGCCGCCTGCGACTGCCTGATGCTGCCGGTCGTCATGAACGCCGCCGGTGAACCCCTCGATGTCGGGAGGCTGCGGCGGTTCGTCACCCCCGGCCAGCGACGAGCGCTGAACATTGTGGTTCGGGGACCGCCTCCCGCGTCGCGGCGCTGCACGCGTCCGGGCGGCTGGCGGCGGATCGCTCACTCGTCCATTCGTCGATCGTCGGTTCGACCTGGTCCGCCCGGATCGCGGACACGACCGAAGTCACCGGTGCGGAACGCGGTGATGCCCGTGGTGACGGGCCGCGCGTTCCGCACCGGCCACCACCGGTTCGTCGTGGACCCCGACGACGATCTGGTTCCGGGCTTCGTACTGCGCTGAGGGAAATCAGGGGGATTCATGGACGTCGTCACCCTCGGCCCCGAGGAGATCCGTTCGGCCGTGTCCATGCCCGCCGCGATCGACGCGGTACGGAACGGATTTCTCGCACTGCGCCGTGGCGAATTCGAGATGCCGACGCGGACCGTGTTGCGCGACGGCGGATTCCTCGTGATGTCCACGCACCACCGGCCGACCGCCTCGGCGATGGTCAAGACGCTGAGCCTCGATCTCGACGGGCGCGTGCCCGCCATCGTCGGGACCGTCGTCTGGAGCGAACTCGGCCACGGCCGTCATCTCGTCGCGGACGCCACCGAAGTGACCCGCATCCGCACCGGCGCCATCGTCGGCGTCGCGACCGACCTGCTGGCTCCGCCGGAAGCGAAGACGTGCACCCTCATCGGCGCCGGCGGGCAGGCGGCCGATCAGATCCGCGCCGTGCACGCCGTCCGGCCGCTGACCGAGCTCAAGATCGTCGCGCGCGGCCCCGAACGCGCCCGCGCGCTCGCGAAGGTCCTCGGTGAGGAACTGCACCTCGACACCGTCCATGTCGAGACCGACGTCGACGAGGCGGTTCGCGATGCCGACATCGTCTGCTGTGCAACGACGTCCACCACGCCGTTGTTCTCGCACTTGTCGCTGGCCGAACACGCCCACGTCAACGCCATCGGCGCCTTCCGCCCCACCATGCGAGAACTCCCGGACGAGCTGCTCGCCGACGCGACCGTCGTCATCGACGAGCGAGACGCCGTCCTTGAGGAGTCCGGGGAGATCATCCACGCACTCGAGGCGGGTTCCATCACCGAGGACGACCTCATCGAGCTAGGCACCGCGCTGACCGACGGAATCCCGAAGCGATCCGGCCGGACGGTCTTCAAGAGCGTCGGGGTGGCCATGCAGGATTGGGCCATCGCCGACCTGCTCGCTCGAGCATGTCTCGGCCGGGCAACGTGAACCCGATCAGGCGCAGGATGCCGGGTGTGGAGATTCAGGACGCGTGTGGTCCCGAATCTCCACACCCGCCTATGCCTCGTCGAGGAGGTCCTCGATCAGGATGGGGATGTGCCGGACCCGGATGCCGGTGGCGTTGTGCACGGCGTTCGCGACCGCCGCCGCCATCCCGACGATACCGATTTCGCCGAGCCCTTTCGCGCCGACCGAGTTGTGCAACGTGTCCGGGTACTCGACGAAGTGGACGTCGATTTCGGGGATGTCCGCGTTCACCGGGATCAGGTAGCTCGCGAGGTCACCGTTGGCGAAGCGTCCGTTGTCCTCGATCTCGAGCCCCTCGTGCAGAGCGGCCGAAACACCCCAGATCATGCCCCCGATGATCTGGCTTCGCGCCGCCGCCGGGTTGATGATCCGGCCGGAGTCGAATACGCCGAGCATGCGGGACACCCGGATCTCGCGCGTCCACTTGTGCACACGGACTTCGCAGAACTGGGCGCCGAACGAGCTGAACGAATGTTTCGTCAGCTCTTCGCCGGGTGCCGACGAGCCTTCCACCGACAACGAGGGGCGCTTCAGTGTCCGCAACAGCTCGCCGAAGGTCATCGTCCGGCCTCCGGCCAGCACCTGACCGTCCGCATAGGAGACGTCCATGCCGTCGAACGGTGCGCCGGGGGCCGAGGCCAGTGCCAGCAGTTCGTCGATCGCCTTGGCGGCGGCGATCATGATGGCCGTCCCCGTACTCGCGGTGGCCGTCGAGCCACCGGACATGCCCCCGGGCGGCAGCTTCGAATCACCGAGCCGCGGTGTCACCCGATCCGACGAAATGTCCAGCGATTCCCCGCCCACCAAGGAGAGCACGGTCAGCAGGCCCGTTCCCGGGTCCGCTCCGCTGGTCGCGACGACGGCCGTGTCGTCCGGCAGCAGGGTGATCTCGACCGTCGCCGGGAATCGCAACGCGGGGAACATGGCGGTGGCCGTTCCCATGCCCACGAGCCAGTCTCCGTCGGCCCGCCCTCGAGGTGCGCGATCCCCCCAGCCGAACCGTGCCGCGCCGACGCGGAAGCATTCGTCGAGGTGTTTGCTCGACCACTGCAGATCCTTGCCGGGCGGAGCGGTCGAGTTGTTCCGCTGCCGCAGCTCGATCGGGTCCATGCCCAGCGCGACCGCGAGTTCGTCGATCGCGCTCTCCAGCGCGAAAGACCCGGGTGCCTCGCCCGGCGCCCGCATGAAGGTGGTCGGCGGGAGGTTCAGCGGCACGATCTTCTGGCTGATGGCCAGGTTCCGGGTGGCGTACCACTCGCGTGAGGTGCCGTGCGACGTCGGCTCGACGAACGACCGATCCAGCGGCGTGCTGCACCACGAATCGTGGCGCAGGGCGTTGAGCGTGCCGTCGTGTTCCGCGCCGAGGGCGATCTTCTGCACTGTCGCGGCACGGCCCGCGGTCGCGGTGAAGACCTGTTCCCGGCTGAGCACGGCTTTCACCGGCCTGCCCAGCACTCTGGCCGCCGCCGCGGCCAGGAACGCCGGGGTGGAGGTGCGGCCCTTGCCGCCGAAGGCCCCGCCCACGAAGGGGTTGACCGCGTGCACCTCGGACGGCTCCGTGCCCAGCGCGATCGCCAGCTCCGCCGCTTGGAGGTTGGATCCCTGGTTGCCGCTGTGGATCGTCAGGCCCTCCGGTCCCCACGCCGCGACCGCGGAATGCGGTTCGAGAGCGGCGTGGTTCTGGGGCGCGGTGGTGTACGTGGCTTCGACGACGACCGGGCTCGCGGCGAGTGCGTCCTCGATGGACTCGACGCCGGGAGCGAGGACGGCGAGAGTGGATGGTCCACCGCCTCTCACGGACGGTGCGTCTTCTGCCGAAGCCAGGCCGTCCTGCAACGAAGTCAGCGCGGGCCTCGCCAGATAGGAGACCTCGACCAGCATCGCCGCGTCGCGAGCCTGCTCATAGGTCTCGGCCACCACGAAGCCGATCGGCTGGCCGTAGTAGGCGACTTCCTTGTCCTGCAAAGGAACCCATGTCTCACCCATGAACGGTGTGGCCGGGGTGCGCAGCTCCAGCGGATCGAACGGCGTGTATACACCGACCACGCCCGGAGCACCCTTCGCCGCCGTGACGTCTATCGCCTCGATCTCGCCGTGCGCGATCGTGCTGAGCACGACGTACCCGTGGACCAGCCCGGGGAAGGTGTGATCCGCCCCGTACGCGGCCCGGCCGGTGACCTTCAGCGGCCCGTCCACCCGGCTGGTCATCAGCGGCTCCCCTTGGTCAGTTCGAGCAGTGCGCGGACGATGGTCCGCGGCAGCAACGACGTCTTGAATCCGTTCGCGGCCAACGGGCGCGCGCCGTCGGCGGCCAGCGCCGCGGCGTCTTCGAAAGCCGAGACCGTCGCGGGCGCGCCACGCAAGGCCGCCTCGACCGCGGGCAACCGCCAAGGCACTGTCGCCACGCCACCGGCCGTGACCCGGGCGTCGACGATGCGCGAGTCCTCGACCCGCAGCGCGACCGCGGCCGAGCACAGCGCGAACTCGTAGGACTGCCTGTCCCGCACCTTGACGTAGGTGGAGTTCGACGCCCAGTCCAGCCGTGGGACCACGACCTCGGCGATCAGTTCGCCGGGTCGCAGCTCGGTCTCCACCTCGGGGGTGTCACCGGGCCGGCGGTAGAAGGAAGCCAATTCGACGGTGCGGGTCCCGGTCGCGCTGACCAGCCGGAGTCGTGCGTCGAGGGCGACCAGGGCGACGGCCACGTCGCTGGCGTGGGTCGCCACGCACGAATCGCTCGTGCCCAGCACCGCGTGCATCCGGTTGGCGCCCGAGATCGCCGGGCAACCGCTGCCGGGCACCCGCCGGTTGCACGGCATGGCGACGTCCCGGAAATACGAGCAGCGGGTGCGCTGCATGAGGTTTCCGCCGATGCTGGCCATGTTCCGGATCTGCTGGGAGGCGCTGAGCAGCAGGGACCGGGAGATCACCGGATATATCCCGGGGTGCGCGGCGATGTCGCCCATCCGCTCCAGCGCGCCGAACCGGAGCCCGTCGCTGGTGTCGATGCCCCGCAGCGGCACCGAGTTGATGTCCAGAACCTGCGGTGGCGTCAGGACATTGAGTTTCATCAGGTCGACGAGCGTGGTCCCGCCCGCCAGGAACGTGCCGGGCGAGGAGACCGCGGCCTCGACGGTTTCGGCTGCGAGCAGCTCAAAGGGACGCATCGGCCCTCCTCGCCTGCTCGACCGCCGCGATGATGTTCGGGTACGCCGCGCACCGGCAGAGGTTGCCGGACATGAACTCACGGACGTCCTCGACGTCCTGCTCGACGGCGGCGACCGCCGACATGATCTGCCCGGACGTGCAGAATCCGCACTGGAGGGCGTCACGGTCGACGAACGCCTGCTGGACCGGATGCATCCGGTCCTCTGTGGACAGTCCTTCGACCGTGGTCACCGGCTGCTTCACGGTGGCGGCCAAGGTGAGACAGGACAGCACCGGCCGTCCGCCGACGTGCACTGTGCAGGCGCCGCACTGCCCTCTGTCGCAGCCTTTCTTCGGACCTGTGACGGCGAGCCGCTCCCGCAGCGCGTCCAGCAGGGTCACCCCGGGATCGAGACTCAGGTGTTCCGTCCTGCCATTGACTTCGAGTGAGATGTCCACTGGATCTCTTTCCGCAGATCGTCCGGGCACGGGCCCGACGGCGTAGGTTGAGGTGGTGGGAGACTGTTCGCGAACCGAAACGGATATTCATCCGCTTCGATTTTCAAGTTAGCGGATTACAATCCGCTTGGCAATGTCGATGGTCCCCCTGGAGTCGCTCCAGGTCGCCCGGGTTTCTCGGCTACATTCACCGGAGAACGGGATCGGCGGACGGGAGGGAAGATGACGACGGGATCGGTCAACCCCCGGCGTGCGGACACCCGGCGCAACCACGAGCGCATCCTCGCCGCCGCGGCGAAGTCACTGGCCTGCTCGGGCGAGGTCTCGTTCAACGCCATCGCGAAGAAGGCCGAGGTCGGTGTCGGCACGGTGTACCGGCATTTCCCGACCCCTGAAGCCCTCATCCTGGCGGTCTACCAGCGCGAAGTACGCCAGCTCGTCGACATCGTGCCGAGCCTGCTCGAAAAATACCCACCAGAGCAGGCTTTCCGGACGTGGACCACCGACCACCTCGCGCATTACATGATGACCAAACGCGGCCTCGCCCACGCCCTTCGCGCCGCGACGGCTTCCCGCGGCGAGCTGCCCGCGGGAGCCTACGAGGCCATGGTCGGCGCGGTTTTCAAGCTGTTGCAAGCGAATATCGACGCCGGCACCGTCCGCCCGGACCTCAAGCCCGAGACCGTCCTGCGTGGACTGGGCGGCCTGCTGTACCTCGACCCGAACGGTGAGTGGCGGCGCGACGTCGCGAGCCTCCTCGACCTGCTGTGGCGAGGAATGGGCACTGGCCGGTCCTGACGCTGCTCAGTCGGAGGTCATCCCGGCAGCGAGGAAAGTCCGTGAAGGCCTCCTTGAGGGACTCTGGGTCCCTTAAGGAGGCCTTCACGGACCCTAGATGACTACGTCGTGGCGGGCCGAACGCAGGCCGGTGATGTGCTCCTGAAGTGAAACCACGCTCGTCCGGCCGCGATCGACGGCATCGATCCCTTGCACCGCGGCGGCGAAACCCCGGACGGTCGCGAAACAGGGGATCCCGCGGGCCGCCGCGGCGGCGCGGACGTCAGGTGCCTCGGACAAGGTATCGACGACCAGCACCACCTCGCCCGCCGTCACCAGGTCCACAATGGATGATTCGCGGACGGTCGTGGCCGGTACACCGACGCGGCGGAGGACGTCGCCGGTCCTTTCGGCGGCGAGGATTTCGAAACCGGTGTCCGCCAGTGCCTTCACCGGGAAGATCATCGCCCGGTTGTCGCGGCCGGCGAACGAGACGAACACCCGGCCCTTGGTGGGCAAGGGACCGGAAGCGGCGGCCCGCGTTTTGGCGTAAGCGGCGCCGAAAGCCGAGTCGATGCCCATCACCTCCCCCTGCCTGACCGCGACGGCGGAGCCCGGCGGGAAGCTGCCGCCGTCTCCGACGGCAGGCAGCACGCCCTCGGCACGCAGGTCGGCGATGGCGGCCCCGAGCATCACCCGTGCGGTGGCTTCGGCCAGGGGAACACCCGTGGCCCTCGATACGAACGGGACGGTGCCCCCGGCTCGCGGAGCTGCCTCCAGTACACAAAGGACACCGGATTCGAGCGCGTATCGGACGTTCAGCGGCCCGGTGCTGTCGGCCAAGGCACGAGTGGACTCACGGATCCGGTTGACATCGGCTTGGCCGAGAGTGATCGGCGGCAGCGCGTATACGGTCTCGAAGCGCTCCATGATCCCGCCCAGATACAACTCGGAACCGTCGTACAGCGCATCGACGTCGATCTCGATCGTGTCGCCTCGAAATCGATCCGGTGAAGGAAAGCCGGCGGCATCCGGACGTGTCTCCGTGACGACGACACGGTCAAGGCTCACCTCGAGGTCGCCCAGGGTGCGGCCGAGAGCCAGTTCGGCGACGAGCGCGCTGGACCGGGTCACCCGGGGATCGAATCCGGTCACGGCCGTGCGGCCGTCGCACGGGTCGACGGCGAATCCGACGGTGCAGCCACCGGGGCCGGCGGTCCTCGTCATCTCGACGGCCTTGTCACGTATCCGCTGATACGCCCGGCCGGTCAGTGTCCCGGATTCCTCCCGCAGACAGGTGACGGCCGCCTTCCCCTCGTGGTCGCGCACGAGTTCGAGCTCGAACTTCTCCCAACCGAGCACGGACGCCGAGACCGCGAACTCTTCGCGTGCCAGGATCGCGTCGATGCCGGTGCCGATCAGCTCGACGCCGTAGCGGGTCAGGACACCGGACTCGTACAGAGCGACAGTGGTGTCGAGCGCGGTCTGCCCGCCAAAGGTGAGGAACAAGGCGTCCGGCAGTTCCTTGGCGATGATCTTCTCGACCGTCACAGGGTCGACCGGCTCCAGGTAAGTGGAATCGGCGAACGCCGGATCGGTCGTCGCCGTCGTCAGGTCGCTGTCGACCACCGTGACCCGCAGGCCCGCCGTCTTGAACACCCGGCATGCCGGGGCGGCGTGCCCGATCACCAGAACCGACCGCGGCTCAGGACGCCGCGACATGGGTGTCGTCGGTGACGGGCCAGCGCCTGCCCGCTTCCCAATAGGACTGGACCTCGTCCAGCGACCGGCCCTTCGTCTCCGGAGCGGCGAAGAAGACGAAAATCCAGGCCAGCACGGTGATCGCGAAGAGAACGAGGAAGGTCGACAGGCCACCGATCGTGTTGAGCACATCGAGGAAGAACTGCGCCACGAACAGGTTCGTCGTGAGGTTCGTCAGCAGCATCACCGACGCTCCCATGCCTCGTAGGTGATCCGGGAACCCCTCGGCCGCGAAGACCCACACCAGCGATCCGAAACCGGAGTTGAAGCCGACGATGAAGGTGATGAGTCCGAGAAAGCCCAGCACGCCGGGTGAATCAGTGGCGAAGCCGATCACCAGGAGCGCGTGTCCCAACCCCATCAGGGTGGTACCGGTGAGCAGCACCGGTCGCCGTCCGAACCGCTCGATCGTCAAGGCGCAGCCTAGCGCCGCGGCGGCTCCGGCGAGCTGGACGAACCCTGGCAGGACGAGCAGGCCGAAATCATCGGTGTAGCCGATATGCTGGAAGATTCGCGGGCTGAAGAACACCATCGCGTTGATACCCGTCGCCTGAACGAAAAACCCCAGTGTGACGACGAAGAGTGTGAGTTTGCGATGGCGGCGGGCGAATATGCCGCGGATGGCACCGGTAGGGCGCGAGGTCGCCGAACCGGTCTCCCGTTCGCGCCGTAGCTGTCGCCAGCGGTCGGTCTCGGGAAGCCTCAGCAACCACAGCGCGGCGACGAGGGCGAGGACGCCGGGGATGGCGAGCATCGTCCGCCACTGCCCGCTGTTCGCGAGGAAATAGCCGCCGAAGTAACCCATCGCGATCCCGACGGAGGTCGCCACCTGGTAGAGGACCGCGATGCGCCCACGAGCGCGTGTCGTGGCCGATTCGGCGATGAAGATCGGCGTCGTCACGATGGCGATGCCGATCGCGGTGCCCTGCCCGAGACGGCCCGCGCCCAGCCACAGCGGATCCCCGGCCGTGACGGTCAGGCCGGTGGCCACCAGGTACAGGAACGTCAAGCCGAGCAGGGTTTTGCGACGGCCGAGTGAATTGACGAGCCTGCTGCCCAGGACGGCGCCGAGGATCCAGCCCGCCGCGGTGGCGGCGTACAGCGAGCCTTGCTGGGTGGTCGTGAGCTCGAAATGGTCGGTGACCAACAGCAGCGCGCCCGCCATCGCGGTGGCGTCGTAGCCACAGGTCAGCCCCAGGATCAAGGCGAAGAGACTCACCTTGGTGTCCTGCCCCTGCCGGACGCTCATGCGGGGGCCGCCGCTTTCAGCGCGGTCATCACGGCGGGATGCACAGTGACCGTGGCCAGACAGACTTCGAAGACCTGGTCCGCCTTCGTCAGCGGGTCGGTGAGGTCCAGGGGCCGCCCGTCGAGATCAGTGCAGACCGCGCCGCATTCCTCCAGAACGCACAGCGCCGCCGCCACGTCCCAGATCCGGCAGCTTCGATGCACGAATGCCCCGTAGGCGCCGTCGGCCACCATGCAGATGTCGAAAACGCTGTTGCTCATGCGGACGCCGAGGCACGCCATCCCGAGAGCCGCGGCGAGCCTGCCTTCACCGGCCATTACCTCCGGTGTTCCCTTGTCCATGCCGAAGGCCACGAGCGACCGATCGGGGGATGTGGCCGGGAGTTGCGCGAGGGGACGCCCGTTCCGCGTGGCGCCACGGCCCGACTCGGCGACGTAGACGGTGTCGAACGCCGGCAGCGCGAGCCCGCCGGCGAGGACACCCTCGGCGCCGACCGCCGCGATCATCACCCCGTAGAGCGGGCTGCCCGCGGCATGGTTACTGGTGCCGTCCAACGGATCCACGATCCAGGTGACCTCGTCACCCGATGTCCCGCCGCTTTCCTCTTCCAGGATCGCGTGCCGCGGATACCGTTCCCTGATCCGGCCGGTCAGCAGCGCGCCGATGGCCAGATCGGTGTCGGTCACGAGCTGGTTCACGTCCGCCGGCTTGACCGTCACCTCGCCGGTGCCCCGCATCGCGATGGCCACTTTGGACGCTTCGCGAAGGCAGGTCTCGATGAACTCCGTGAAGCCGGTATCCGGCGGGGTCATGAAGCGACCTTGGCGTATTCCGCGATGATGGGCTGTTCCGGGGTGATCACGGTTTCCGGGATCTCGTCCAGCCCGAAGAACCGCCACGTGCTGTTCTCCGCGGTGTCCAGGACGATGGTGGCGTCCTCCGGCAGCCTCGCCACGTAGGCGGCGGTGATGTTGTAGATCTCGTCGCCGTTCGGATAGCGGTAGTAGTACTCGGCGCCGGAAAAGAGCCCCAGCAGGTTCAGGTCGCCGATCTCGAGCCCGGTCTCCTCCCGGACCTCGCGCCGCCCGGTCTCCTCGAACGACTCCCCAGGCTCCATCAGACCGCCGGGCAGTCCCCAGCCGCCGGTGTCGACCCGCGCCAGAAGCAGGACGCGGTCGGCCGGATCGGTGACGACGACCGAGGTGCCGGGAAGGATCAGCGGCCGGGTGCCGACCAGTTTCCGCAGGTCCGCCACGTAGTCGTTCACGATGCTTTACCGCCTGCTTTCTGTGCTGTCGCGTGTATTTCGCGGATGATGTCGCAGATCTCGTCGACGACCCGCGCCGGCATGTGAGAGTAGAGCGGCAGCGTGATCATGCTCGCGGCCAGTTCCTCGGTGACGGACAGATCCGCGCCCGCGGGCACGTTCCGGTAGGCGGTCTGCTGGTGCAGTGCCGGGCTGAAGTACTTGCGAGTACTGACGTTCTCCTGCCTCAACCGCTCGGCCAGCACGTCGCGGGTCATCCCGAAGCTTGCGGGGTCGACACGGATCCCCAGGTCCTTGTACGAACTCGCGGCCCCCTCCGGAACCGCCTGGAAGTCCAGACCGGGCAGTCCGTCCAATCGGGAGCGATACCGCTGCGCGAGCGAACGCCTGATCTCGAGCCAGCGGGAGAATCGTTTGAGCGCGTGGACGCCCATGAAGCCGGAGACCTCGGTCATCCGGCCGTTGAGCCCGAAGAACAGGCTGTCGTAATCACCGGGATTGCCGTAGTCGCGCGCCGTCCTCAACTTGGCGGCCAGCGCGGCGTCGTTCGTCGTGATCAGCCCGCCCTCGCCGGTGCTGAGGGTCTTGGTCGGGCTGAGGCTGAACACCTCGGCCACTCCCTTGCCGCCGACCATCGTCCCGTCGGGATAGCGGCTGCCGAAGCCGTGTGCGGCGTCGATGATCAGCGGAATACGCCGGGAGTCGCACAGCTCCTGCAGCGACGTGGTGTCACAGGGGACGCCGAAGGTGTGCACCGCCAGTACACCGGCCGCGTCCGGTACGAGCGGGGCCACCGCACGCGGGTCGAGGGTCCAGGTGCGGGGATCCGAGTCGGCGAACCGGACCCGGCTTCCGGCCCAGCCGATGGCGTGCCCGGAAGCCATGAACGTGAAGCTCGGGACGACGACGTCGCCGGTCACCTCCAGGCAGCGGAGCACGAGCAGCAGGCCGGTCGTGCAGTTGCTGACCGCGACCGCGTGACCGACACCAAGGTACGCGCACGCGGCTTTCTCGAATTCCCTTACGTACCGCCCGTTGGTGAGCATGCCCGACTGGAGGATCTCCTTGACGGCCGACTCCATCTCGGCATCGGCCTCCACGGTCGGGCGGACCATGGGCACGAGTTCGGGGAAACGTCCGGGCCGGGTGTCGGTGTTGATCTCGGTCATGGTCAGGCTCCTGAGGAGTGAAGGACGGAAACGCGTGCCTACGCCGAGACCGGGTCCACGCGCTGGGCCACCGCGGTCAAGTAGTTGCTGTACCGGGGCGAGGCGAAGTCCAGGTACTTCCCTTCGCGCATGGCGTCCCGGATCTCTCGCACCGTGTCGATGACCCGGCGGCTCGGTGTGAAGCCCATATCCCGGCGGATGGGGTCGAAATTCACCCGGTAGTTCCGTGGGTCGGTGTGCTCCTCGAGGATTTCCATCCGGACGCCGGCGATCTCCTCGGCGATCAGCTTGCCGACGGAGTCCATGCGGTAGTTCTCCTCGCCGAAGCCACAGTTGTAGATGGTGGGGGCGGCACGTCCGCCGTCCTGGAGGATCAGGCGCACCGCCGTGGCCGCGTCCTCGACGTGCAGGAAGGGCCGCCACTGAGTGCCGCCGTGCACGGTGACGCTGCCGCGCTCCACGGCGTTGGCGGTCATGACGTTGACGGCGAGATCGAACCGCATCCGCGGGGAGAGGCCGTGGATGGTGGCGAACCGCAGCAGGCGGGTGCAGAGTTCGTCGCGCGGCAACGAAAGCAGGTAGTGCTCGGATAGCACTTTGGACTCGGCATAGACCGACTGGGGTGCCATGGGCGACCAGACGTCCACTTCCGCGTCCGCGGTGAAACCGTAGTTGCTGCAGGTGGAGGCGAAGACCAGCGACCGCACCCCGGCCCGGCGGCAGGCCTCGGCGACGCGGATGGTGCCGAGGTAATTGACCTCCCATGCGGCGTCCGTGTCGACCCCGCAGGCGGGATCGCCCACGATCGCCGCCAGGTGGACCACGGCGTCCACGCCGTCGAGTGCCTTGTCCCAGGACCCGGGCTCGAGGACATCGCCATCGACGTAGGTGACCCCGGGCAGTTCGAGTTCCGGGCCGGCGACCAGACCGTTGTCGACGACCACGACGTCGGCGCCGGACTGACAGAGCCGCCGGGTCAGCACCGATCCGATGTACCCACGCCCGCCGGTGATCAGGTACTTCTTCATCGCGCGTTGTCTCCCAGCCTGGCGTCGGCCACCACGATCTGGCCGAGCGAAATGCCGCCGTCGTTGGTCGGCACCTGCTGATGGCAGTACGGGTCGAATCCCGCCGCGCGCAGCTCGACCATGCAGTTGACCAGCAGGAATTCGTTCAGGAAAACACCACCGGAGAGCACCACCTGGCGGGTTCCGGATTCTCGCAGGGCCTGACAGCGGTCGACGACCATGTCGACCACGGCCGAGTGGAACCGACGGCTCACCGTGGCGGAGTCCAGCCCGGCCGCGCGATCCGCGGCGAGCGCCCGGATCACCGGCCGGGGGTCGATCTCCTGTCCGTTCAGGCCGAATCGGTACCGAACTCCCGGCTCGGCCATGGTGAAGTCGCGTTCGAGTAGCCCTTCCAACTCGATCGGCCCCTGTGCTTCGTATTCGGCGTGCGTGGTGATGGCCAGCAACGCGGCGACACCGTCGAACAACCGGCCCATGCTGGAGGCGGGTGGTGCGTTGATCCCTCGCTGCGCCATGGTGGCGAAAACGTGCCGCTGCTGTTCGTCGAGGGTCGCCAGCACCGGAAACGCGTCGAGCGCGGCGGAAGTCTCGCCGAAAGCGTCCAGCGCGAGCGCGAAACCCGTCCGGATCGGTTCGGAGACCGCCTTGTCACCACCCAAAAGCGGCACGGTCCGCAGATGCGCGACGCGGCGGGCATCGCGATAGCCGCCGAGAAGGAACTCGCCGCCCCAGATGGTGCCGTCGTCGCCATATCCGGTGCCGTCGAAGATGACGCCGATGGACTCGCCGCCGAGCCGGTTCTCCGCCATGCAGGAGGCCATGTGCGCGTGATGGTGCTGGACCGTGACAACCTGTTCGAAGGCTTCGCCCTGTTCCTGCAAGGCGAAGCGGGTCGCGCGGAACTGCGGATGCAGGTCGACGGCGGCATGCCGGGGGTGCAGGTCGTGGAGGCGGGCGAGATGACCGACGGCGGCTCGATGCGCCCCGAAGGTCTCGTCGTTCTTGATGTCGCCGATGTGCTGGCTGACGTAGACACGTGAGCCGCTGCTCAACGCCACCGTCGTCTTCAGTTCGGCGCCGTACGCCACGAGCGGCGCCAGTTCGGTGCCGATCTCCACCGGATACGGCGCATAGCCGCGGGACCGGCGGATGAACCCGACCAGCCCCCCGCCGAGTTCCGGATGCTCGGAGTAACGGACGATCGAGTCGTCGACGCGGACTTCGATGTCACGGTCGTTGTAGAGGATCAGGTCGGCGACCGCGAACAACTGCGCCAGCGCGTCCTCGTTGCGGAACACGATCGGGTAGCCGGAGATGTTGCCGCTCGTCATCACCAAGGTGTCCAAGCCGGCGTGGTCGACGAGAAGATGGTGTACCGGCGCGGACGGGAGCATGATGCCGAGATTGGGATTGCGTGGCGCGATCTGCTCCGGCAGGCCCAGGGATCGTTTACGCAGCAACACGATCGGCCGGGCCGGGGAGAGCAGCAGCTCGGCCTCGGCAGGCCGGACCTCGGCGAAACCTTCGACCGTGTCCAGATCCCGCGCCATGACGGCGAACGGCTTGGAATCCCGCCGTTTGCGGGTCCGGAGCCGGGCGACCGCCTCGCCGTCACGGGCGTTGACCGCGAGGTGGAACCCGCCGACGCTCTTGACCGCGACGATCCCGCCCTCGGCGAGCGTGTCCGCGGCCGCGGCGAGCGCTTCCTCTCCCTCCGCCGTTTCGCCGCCGGAGCCGGCCGACAACAGCCGCGGACCGCAATCCGGGCAGGCGTTGGGCTGGGCGTGATACCGGCGGTCCAGCGGGTCCTCGTACTCGCGGGCACACGGGCGGCACATCGTGAAGCCCGCCATCGTGGTGACCGCACGGTCGTAGGGCAGCTCGCGGATGATCGAATACCGCGGGCCGCAGTTGGTGCAGTTGACGAAGGGATAGCGGTACCGGCGGTCGGCCGGATCCCGCAACTCGCCGCGGCAGTCGGCGCAGACGTAGGAGTCCGCGGGAACGACCGTGGTGCGGAGGCCGCCGTGCCTGCTTTCCCGGATGGTGAACCCATCCGGCTTCGCCTCGGCTTCGGGCAGGTCGGTCACCCGGACCACCGTGACCCGGGCCTGGGGCGGCGCCTCCGTGTCGAGGCCTTCGGTGAAGCGGCGTACCTCTTCCGGGCGGCCGGTGACCTCGATCAGCACCCCCTCCGGGTCGTTGAGCACCCAACCGGTCAAGTCGCATTTCACCGCGAGCTTGTAGACGAAGGGCCGGTACCCCACGCCCTGGACCACGCCGGTCACACGGATGCTTCGCCGGACACTCGGATCGCTACTCGGCATCTCGTCACCTCCCGGCTCAGCACAGGCGCGGCAGTTCGGCGCCTTGGAGTTCCTCGACCACGGAGTCCCGTCCGTCCGCGTCGCGCATCAGGACGAGCGGATCCGCGTCCGCCGTCACCTCGCCGATCGTCGTCGCCTCGGCGCCGTACTTGTGCGAGCGGAGCACGGTCAGCACGTCCTGCTCCGCCGCCGGATCGACGAACAAGCACAGACAACCCTCATTGGCGGCGTGAATCGCGTTGATTCCCAGCATGTCCGTGGCCATCACGGTCTCGAACTGAATGGGGAGCCTGTCCTTCTCGAACCTGACGGCGTGCCCGGACGCCCTCGCGTACTCGTGCAGGACGGCGGCCAGCCCACCGCGGGTGACGTCCCGGACCGAGTGCACCGCGCCCTCTCCGACGGTCTTCAGCAGGACGTCCATGAGGCCGTTCAGCGGTGCGCAATCGCTGAGCACACGCTGCTCGAAGCCGAGGCCTTCGCGGATTGAGAGCAGGTGCACCGTGTGATTGCCGATCGGTCCACTGAGGATCACCCGGTCGCCGGGCCGAACATCGCGCATCCGCAGCGGCGCACGCTCGAACACGCCGATACCGGCCGTGTTGAGGTAGATCTGGTCGACCTCGCCCTTGCGGACCACCTTGGTGTCCCCGCAGACGATCTGCACGCCCGCCTCGAGCGCCGTTTCCCGGATCGAGGTGCACACCTGGTGGACTCGGGCCATCGGCAGCCCGGTCTCGAGGATCATCCCGAGGGTCAGGTAAAGCGGCCGGGCGCCGACCACGGCGAGGTCGTTCACCGTGCCGCAGACCGAGATCTTGCCGATGTCGCCGTTGCCGAAGAACGGTGGATCGGCCACGAACGAGTCCGTGGTCATCGCGATCCGGCCGGCGGGAACGGACAGCACCGCGCTGTCCTCCATCTCGCCGATGTACACCTCGCCGAGGGCCTCGACGACGAAGGAGATCAACTCACCGCTGAGCTTGGCTCCACTTCCATGATCGAGAACGACCTCGCCGAGGCCGGTCACCGAGCTTGCCATCGGGCGTCCTTCCTTTCTTCGCGCGAGGGGCCGGAAGCCCGTCGGACTGGGCTCAAGGAAGGGTCTTCACGACCATCCGGGGCAGTTCACCCTTGGTGTCGAGGGTTTCCAAGATCTCCTTCGAGCTCGCGACCGTGGCGCAGTACCCGGCGAGCCAGCTCAGCGACCGGTCGCGGTCCTCGGGTTTGTCCGAGACGACGCATTCGGAGGGAACCCAGACGTTGTAACCGCGGAAGAACGCGTCCGCGGCGGTGGTCTGGACGCAGATCTGGGTCTGAAGCCCGGTGACCACGATGGTCTCGATGCCTGCTTCCTGAAGCAGTTCGTGCATCTTCGTCTCGTAAAAACCGCTGTCCTTGTTCTTCTCCACGATGACGTCACCCTCACCGAGGAAGGCGGGCAGGATCGCCGCGCCCTCCGTGTCGCGTTGCAGCGGGAGGGTGCCGTCCGCCCTGCGGTTCGCGTTCGGGTCGTCGGGCAGGTTGATCAGCTGCAGGTGGTAGACCGTGTGCCCCCGGCGCCGCATCTCGTCCAGGAAGGCGATGTAGTGGGGCTGCGCGTCGGCCATCACCGCCGTGCGCTCGGGGGTCAGGTAGACCACGTCACCCTGGAGATCGTTGGTGAGAACGGCGATTTTTCCCATGACAGCTCCTTGCCTAGAGGAATGACCGATGGAGAAATTACGCACGGAATCATGCGGAGGCGATCGAGCGGGCCGACCCAAAAGGCCTTCCCGAGAATGGCGCAAAAACGAGTCCCGTCAGAAGACCCGCTCCCCCAGTGCCCCCTCTTATTCGAATACCCACCCAGATCGCCGGCACTCAGAATCCGACGACACCTTTGTTTACTCAGTGGAACTCGCCCTGTCAAGCCCTCGGTTTCACTCGAAAAGATCATTTGCGCCGACGGCTGTGAATTCCATGGAATTCAGCTTCACGAGGTACGGATACGTGCTCCGGCGACGGTCGATCCAGGACGCCGAGAGCTCCGAATTCCGCAGCAGCACAAAGGATCAAGGCCGAGGAGACTGGCCTGCCATCCCCTGGGATCGTGTGTGTTGAACCGTCTCGCCGACTGCGAAACCGGGCGTCCGCTGCGACATATGCGGCGATTCGTTACCGCGAATGGCTCATTGAGCATTTCGTTGCCATGCTCGTCGCGACGAGATCACTCGACTTTCGCCATCGAACGCCGAAGAAGGAGCGCTACGACATGCGCACCCTGGCTGGAGTGTATTTCTGTCGCGGTTTCGAAAATAACGGCGAACCCGGACGGCTTCGTGTTATGTCCAATGCGTTATTCAGGTCAGGGTGCCAGGACACGGCGGCTTCACAGGCGAAGGGGTCGTACATGAAGGCCCCCTTCTTGCACCTAGGCGCAAGGAAGGGGGCCTTCATGTACTGGAAACGATGCGAAGATCGAGTTTCCTCGGCTGAGGTCAGCGCAATTCGCTCATGGCCGGGGGATGTTGCGAAGGTTGGCACGGGCGAGGTCGATCATCCGGCCGACACCACCTTCGAGGACGACCTTGCTCGCGGCCAACGCGAATCCGCCGAGCTGCCCGGCGGTGATGTGCGGCGGGACGGACAGCGCGTTCGGATCGGTCACGACGTCCACCAGCGCGGGACCGTCGTGGCTCAGCGCTTCCTTGAGAGCCGCGCGCAGCCGGGTCGGGTCGGTCACCCGCTCGGCTCGCAGACCGGCACCACTGGCGATGGCGGCGAAGTCGACCGGTCGGTGGTCGGTCTGATAGTCGGGCAGGCCGTCGACCAGCATCTCCAGTTTCACCATGCCCAGCGAGGAGTTGTTGAACGTCACGATCTTGACCGGAAGGTCGTGCAAGGCCACGGTGAGCAGTTCGCCGAGCAGCATGCCGAGTCCACCGTCGCCGGACATCGACACGACCTGACGTCCCGGGTAGGCGAACTGCGCGCCGATGGCGTGCGGCAACGCGTTGGCCATGGTGCCGTGCAGGAACGACCCGATGACCCGGCGGCGCCCATTGGGTGTGAGGTACCGGGCCGCCCACACATTGCACATGCCGGTGTCCACCGTGAAGATCGCGTCGTCGGCGGCGAGTTCGTCCAGCAGGTCCGCAGCGAACTCCGGGTGGATGGGAACGTGTCGTTCGACGTTTCGGGTGTAGGCGTCGACGACCTGCTCCAGGGTCTTGCAGTGCTCACGCAGCATGCGGTCCAGGAACGTCCGATCGGTCTTGCGTCGCAGGAGCGGCCGCACGGCTCGCAGTGTCTCCCGTACGTCGCCGTGCACCGCCAGTTCCAGCGGGGTGCGACGGCCGAGCCGGGTCGCGTCGTGGTCGACCTGCACGGTCCGGGCCTGGGGAAGGAAGGAGTCGTAAGGGAAATCGGAGCCCAGAAGGAGTAGCAGATCGGCATCGTGCATGGCCCGGTAGCAGGCGCCGTAGCCGAGCAGCCCGCTCATTCCGACGTCATAGGGGTTGTCGTACTGGATCCATTCCTTGCCGCGCAGGCTGTGGCCGACCGGTGCTTGGACGGTCTCGGCCAGTTCCATCACCTCGGCGTGCGCGCCTCGCACGCCGGCTCCGGCGAACACCGTGACGGTTTCGGCCTCGTTGATCAACTCGGCGAGCCGTGCCACCTGGGGGTCGGGCGGCATGACCGTCCCGTGTTCGGTGACCGGCACCCCGCTACCGGTGGGCTCCGTGGCCTCGAGCTGCGCGACGTCGCCGGGCAGCACCAGCACCGACACCTCGCCGCGGGACAACGCGTGCTGCATGGCGATCCGCAGCACCCTGGGCATCTGAGCAGGCCGGCTGATCTGCTCGCAGTAGCCGCTGCAATCGACGAACAGCCGTTCGGGATGGGTCTCCTGGAAGAACCCCGTCCCGATCTGGCCGGACGGGATGTGGGAGGCGAGCGCGAGCACCGGAGCACCGGTGCGATGCGCGTCGTAAAGACCCTGCACCAGATGCGTGTTGCCGGGACCGCAGCTGCCGGCGCACACCGCGAGCTTTCCGGTCAGCTGGGCCTCGGCGGCCGCGGCGAACGCGCCCGCCTCCTCGTTCCGTACGTGCACCCAGTCGATGCCCGGGGTACGGCGGATGGCGTCGACGACGGGGTTGAGGCTGTCTCCGACCACGCCGTAGATCCGTTCCACCCCGGCCTGCACCAGGACTTGGACGAACTGCTCGGCGACGTTGAGCTTGGCCATCACGACCCCTTCGATACTCCGGCGGTGGGACTGCCCTTCATGATCCACGTGAGGGCCCCGCCTCGCAGGACCTAGCCGAGCTCGGCTGTGGAACCGACCACGACCGCGTAGAGATCACCGATCGTGGCCAGGGCGGAACGATGCTGTTCCGCCGCGGTCACCGGGCCGGCGACGGACGGGAGCGCACGCGTCGCACAAGCGGCCGCCACCACGGTCGGGGCGTTTCCGCGCAGGAACGCGCCCTCCGCGGTGAACGTGACACACATATGGGTCATGAACCCGGCCACGACGACGTTCGGATGCCCGGCCGCGTCGACCAATTCCCCCAACCGGGTGCCGACGAACGAGTTCGGCGCGGTCTTCACCACGACCTCCTCACCCGGGGCGGGGGCGACCCGTTCGTGGATCCGGCCGATGTCCTGCTGAAGGTCGTACGGGCTGCCCTCGCCGCCGTCGTGCAGGACGTGAATGATCGTCGCGCCCTCGGCACGGGCACGCGCCAGCAAGGCCGCCGCCTCGTCGAGCGCCGCTTCCCAGCCGTCGAGTTCCATCACGCCACGCGTGTAGGTGTTCTGGTAGTCGACGAGGATCACCGTCGCGTCCGCGAGGGCCGCGGGAGTCGTCGGCAGGGTGCTGATCTCGCGGAGAGTGGTGCTGGTCATTTTGTTTCCTTCGCTTTCCGTCGGTACGGCTACCATCGTGGCTGACCCGATTCGATACCGAGATACGGATTCGGGTCGGCTCTGGTCGAGATCGGCCGACATCCGCGAGAGGAGAGATCTATGAGTGCTCCGCATGTGGCCGTCCTGGCGTTCGAGCGGGTCAGCCCGTTCCACCTCGCCGTGCCGTCGCTGGTGTGGGGACCCGAGTCTCCGGCGGGTGACATGGAGCCGTGGCCGATCACGGTCGTCGCCGTCGAGCCGGGCCGTCTCGAGACCAGCGGCGGTTACGCGATAGACGTCCCCGCGGGGCTCGACGCGCTCACGAAGGCCGACATCGTCGTCGTGCCGTGGTGGTCCGACCCGGAAACCCCGACACCTTCGCCCGTCTCCGCCGCTTTGCGCGCCGCGCACGAACGCGGCGCACTCGTCGTCGGACTCTGCCTGGGGGTCTTCGCGCTCGCGGACTCCGGCATCCTCGACGGGCGCGCCGCGACCACCCACTGGAAGTGGGTCGAAACGTTCCGGAGGCGCTTCCCCGCGGTGGAACTGCGTCCCGAAGAGTTGTACGTCGACGAAGGCGACGTCGTGACCGGCGCAGGTGCGACCGCCGGAATCGACACCTGTCTTCATCTGCTCGCCCGTACGGCCGGTCAGGTCGTCGCGAACGGCGTCGCCCGCCGGATCGTCGCCGCGCCGCATCGCCCTGGCGGTCAGGCCCAGTTCATCGAGCTTCCCGTGCCCGCGCAGGACGAGGATCCGCTGACCCAGGTGATGAACTGGGCTCAGTCCCATTTGGACGTACCGCACACCATCGACGGACTCGCCGCCCGGACACATATGAGCCGGAGCACCTTCACTCGCTCGTTCCGTGCCCGCACCGGGACCACCGTTCACAACTGGCTCGTCGCACAACGCCTCGCGCGGGCCCGGCACCTTCTCGAAACGACCGCCCTCGGTATCGACGCCATCGCCGCGCAGTCCGGTTTCGGCACGCCCGCCCGTCTCCGCGAGCACTTCGCCGCCGCGCTGGGGACCACACCGACCCGCTACCGGGTCGAGTTCTCCGGCGGTATGCCCACCTCACTCGCCGCCTCCGTCCGGTGAGGAATCCTTTTCCGCACGCGACCGGAAAAGCGGAATCATTGTTTCCGCGAACCGGCGAAGCTGTGCGAGCCTGGAAAGAGTCGTGCTCTACACTTGCTTTTCGCATCGGTGAATAGCTCACCCCGGAGGGTGATCTCTATCGAGTGCATTACCTGGCGAAACTGGATCGAAGAACCCGATCCAGGGCAAGATGACCCGGGCACGAAGACCTTCACGACGGAGGACCATGTGGATCTGGGCGGGACTCCCATTTTCGACTCCCTGGTCGAGGAAACGAGAAGGGCGGCCGCCGGTGACGGCGGACTCCCCCGAGACGACGAGGACAATTCCGAATTGAACGAGCGGGGCGCCGATGTCGACAAGGAAAATCGATGACGACGGCGCGCATGTTCCCTTTCAATCGGTTTCCGACGAATGCAAGTCGCCGAAAGAATAAGTCGAACTCCGCGGATCGTCGAGAAATTCCAGCCGGCCGGTGACGACTCCGGTCGGAATCCCGCGCGATGGCGAGCAGTTCGGCGATCGATGGACTGGCGAGGGAGTAGGACACGGTGGCGCCCTCCTTGTGCGGCACCACCAGATCGGCCCGGCGCAGCACCACCCCTCGGCAGGCCGCCAGGAGTGGAAGGTGACCACAAGGCACTTGGTCTCCGCCGCGGCCAGCCGGGCTCATCTGGTAGTCGCCGCACACGCGGCGGAACTCGCCGACCTGGCCGTGAACGCCGCCCGAGCGGACTCGTCGTGGATCACTCCGGTCTGATCGGGATGGCGCAGCAGATCGTCGGGGCCGCCGTGGTCACGATCCCGCCCGACCAGGGCCACACCAGGACAGGGCCCGAACTGACGGCCGCGGACGCCCCGGCTGGAGATCGCGAAACTTCGCGTCCATACCTCGGACAAGCCGTCTGAATGACCTCTTCGCAGAAGCTACGCGGTTGTCGCGAGACCGGCTTCGCGGTCGAAGTCGTGCTCGTCCTCCGTCTGCAGGTGCGACACCATCTTCGCGACCAGGTCGAAAATCGGCGTGGCTTCCTGCGGGAAGGTCACGCTCTGCTGGTTCCCGCTCTCGGCGATCATGAACGACTGCTCCTCAAGGGTGATGACTACAGCGACCGTTCACTCTAACGGCCGCGCCGCGGTGACGGGCCGTATCCGGAGGTTTCAGCCGAAACTCACCCAGTGCGCGACGGAAATCCGCCGACAGGTGACAACTCCGCCGGCAGGCTCCGTTCAGCGCATGTCAAACCCGCTGGGGCGCCGCCACCCCAGCGCTCACAGGTATTGACTGAGGTCGTGGCCCTTCGGGTTCTTGATCCACTCGGTGCCGTCGGGTTTGGTGAACTTGCCGCTGATGGTGTCGAACTTGGTCCCCAGCGGGGGCAGATCCGGCAGCGGGACGTCCATCTTGCTGTCCATCAGCCGTTTGGCGATGTCCGGGGTGATGCCGGTGTACTGAGTGTTGATCTCGACGTGGTCGCGGATGCCGCGTTCGAAGTCGTTGTCCGATTTGGGGAACTTCACCTCGTCGCTGGGCTTGACCCGGAAGTCGATGCCGATGTCGGAAGCGTCCCGGTTCGCCAGGGGGTTCTTGAGGTCGACGTAGGTCTGAAGGCTCGATTCGAGCTTCTTGTAGTTCATGTTCGCGGTGTGCGTCAGCGGGATCATGTTGTCCGAGGTGCCCGGTCCGCCCATGTCGCCGTTCTCGAGGTGTCCCCGGATCCACTTCTCGTCGGCGCTCAGGAACGGGCTCTCGCCCGGCTTCGGGTTCCTCTTCGGGGTGTTCTCCAGGGTCTCCACCAGCTTGTCGCTCAGGTTGTTCTCCCCGTACACCTCCCCGTTCTGGTCCGTCTTGTTGCGGATGATCGCGTTCTTGTTCAGCGCGTCCACGTCGGTGACCTGCTTGGGGTCCGGCGTGTTGACGAAGTCCTTCCCGCGGGTGGAGTTCTTGTCGTAGGTGGCCCGGACCTCATCGGCCGTGCCCGCCTGGTTCTTGGTGCGGCCGCCGCGATTGGCGTTGTCGTTCTCGGTACGCGGACGTTTCGCGCTGCCACCGGTGTTGCCCGCGTTGTGGCCGGTCCCGCTGGTGTCCGGGCCGTCGACGTGCTTGCGTTTCTTGGGGCACCACACCAGACCGAGCGGATCCGAGCCCGAGGTCGGGTCGTGCGGGTAGCCGGCCGGATCGGGTCCGGCGGAGAGGCCGAGCGGATCCTGGCTGAGATATCGCGCGGTGGCCGGATCGAAATAGCGATGCAGGTTGTAGTGCAGCCCGCTTTCCGCGTCCAGGTACTGGCCGGGGAACCGCAGCGGCGTTCCCGGGAACCCGGTCAACGGCAGGCCCCACAGTGTCCAGCGACCGCTCCAGCTCGGCGTGCCGAGCGGGTCGAGCAGGTCGGTCGGCGTACCGATGGAGTCGTTCACGAAAGCGCGGAACCGCGCCGACGCGTTGCCGTGCTCGGTTTGGGTGACGGGTTCCTCAGTGTCCGGCCGCCGCTCCCAGGTGATGACGGTGACACCTGCGGGGCCGGTGTGCGCCTGCTCGATCAGCGAGTTGCCGTCCCAGACGAAGCGTGTCTGCTCGGCGACCCGGCCGTCCGGGGCGAGCAGTTCCTTCGCCGTGCGACGGCCGAGCGGGTCGTAGCGGTACCGCCAGCGGCGGCCGTCCGGCGTGGTGAGACCGGTCAGCCGGTTGCGCGCGTCCCACTCGTACCGCCACATCCGGTCGCCTTCGCGCCGGGCGGTACGCCGTCCGCTCACGTCGTGCTCGTAGCGCACCACTCCGGCGCTGGCGATCGTGTTGCGGTCGTACGCGCGAGGCCCGGCTTCGGGATACGCGGCGTTCGTGGTGGCCCACTGCACGACTTTGCCCGCGCGGTCGTAGGCGATGTCCTCGCGCACGTTACCGACCAGGTGGGTGGTGATCCGCCCGGCCGCGTCGCGTCCGAAGGACTCGCCTCCCGCGGCGTCGCGGATCGCGGTGAGGTCGCCGTCGGCGGACCTGGCGAACTCGCGGTGCCGCAGCACGGTGCCCGCCGCGTCGGTGAAGGTCTGGCCGATGATCCGGTCGTCGGCGTCGAACTGCTGCCGCAACCGGGCGCCCTGGTCGACGTGTCGCTCGATCGGACGGCCCTCGGCGTCGTAGGCGTAGTCGACGACGTGCTCGGCGGTCGACAGCGTGCTGGGCCGTTCCTCCTTGTCGAAAGACCACACACTGGTAGCGCCGGAGGGAGTTCGGCGGCTGATGGTCCCCTCCGCGGAGTCGTACGCGAAGACGACTTCCAGCCCGTCGGTGACCGTGCGCACCATCCGGCCGTTGTCGTCCCGTTCGAACTCCACCACGGACTCGCCGTCGTCGGCACGGACCAGCTCGCCGACCACGTCGTAGGCGTAGGTGGTCGCCGTGTCGTCGGTGCGGATCCGGACCAGGTTCCCGATCAGGTCGTAGCCGTATTCCGTGACCCGCCCGGCGGGGTCGACGGACCGGATCAGCTGCCCTGCCGCGTCGTAGGCGTAGGTGTGCGCCCGGCCGTCGAAATCGGTTTGCCGAACGAGACGGCCCGCCGGATCGTATTCGTAGGTCCAGGTCAGTCCGTTGGGGTTGGTCACCACGACCGGCCGCAGCTCGGTGTCGTAGGTGTACTGGGTCCGCCCACCCGCCGGATCGATCTCCGCGGTCAACATGTCGAACGGGCCGTACTCGCGGCGGGTCGTGCGCCCCGCCGGGTCGACGTGTTCGATCTCGTTGCCTTCGCTGTCGTAGCGCCAGCTCTGCCGCTCGCTCAGCGAACCGACCCGCCAGGCCCGCAGCCCCTCCACGGTCCAGCCGATCCGGGCCCGTCCCCTGCCGTGCGGGACCGAACGCGGCCTGCCGAACAGGTCGTGGTCCTCGGTCCTGGTGTCGCCGGATTCCGGGCCGGTGTCGAGGTTGATCGAGCCGGACACACCGACCGGATCCTGTCGCGGATCCGGCCCCAGACCGTCCGGGTAGGCCCGATAGCGGGTGTGGTCGCCTTCGTCGGCCACCAGCCCGTCGACCGCGCCGTCCTCGGACCGGTTCACCAGCACGACGCTGCCGTCGGGCCGGATGACCTTCGAGATCTCGCCCTCGGCGTTGTAGGTGAACCGGGTGGTCCGGCCGAGCGGATCGGTCTTCGACCGCATCCGGTCCCGTTCGTCCCAGGTGAAGACGGTGGTCGCGCCCAGCGGATCCGTCTCGCGCACCACGTGATGCGCGGCGTCGAGCTCGAAGACCGTGACATGGCCGAGGGAATCCGTGTAGCGCGTCCGGTTCGGCTCGTATTCGAAGGCGCAGTCGAGAAACCCGCGATCCCCGACCGTGCGCACGCAGCGACCGGCCGCGTCGTAGACGTAGCGGTACCAGATCCCGTTGCGGTCCTGCCATTCCGCCAGCCGGCCGTCGGGGTCGTAGTCGAACCGCAGGGCCCGGCCGGAGGAGTTGGTCACCTCGGTGAGGTTGCCCGCGTCGTCGTAGCCGTAGCGCATGACGACGACGTTCTGGCCCCGCACCGGATCGGTCATCCGCAGGGCCTGGATCCGGCCGCGGTCGCGGTCGATCTCCAGCATCCGGCCGTCGGAATGCCGCCAGCGCACGCCCGCGCCGTCGACGTTGTGATCCACCTCGATCCGCGGCCCGTCCTCGCCGAGCTCGAACGCGGTCAGTGGCAGCACACGTGACGGCGCACCCGGGACCGGCGCGAAGTACAGGGTGATCCCGGAATCCCAGGTCTCCAGCCGATAGGTGCCCGTCTCGTCCACGAGCAGGGCTCGCGAAGGCCCGGACGGCGATTCCGTGGGCCGGCCTGGCTCCGGCAACGGGAACGTCGGGGCCGTGCCGTCGTCGGAAAAGAAACGGGCGTGTTCTGCGGTGAGTTCCAGTCGCAGATCGGCCGTCGACGCCCAAGAGCGGCCGAAGCCGGTGCCCGCCCGGTAGCTCGACATGTGGGTGCGGCGGATCCGGATCGGCAGTGGCCCGGCCAGGGACAGGTCGTCCTGCACCATCACGACCTCGCCGGTGGCGATGTCGATCGGGTCGCCACAGAGGTTCATCTCGTCGGGTGCGGACTGCTTGGGCGGAGGGTCGGTTCGGGCCGGGGGCGGGCTTCCGTCGCTTCCGCCGCCACGGCTGCCGCCGGCCCCCGACGGGGTGACGTTGTCCCCGGCCGGGCCGGTGCCGCCGTTCTTGTCCCCGCCGCCCGAACCACCCTTGTCCCCGCCGGAGCCGCCCTTGTCGCCGGACGGGCCGGTGTGGTCGCCAGAGGGACTGGTGCCGTCGTCGTCGGGTTTGGGTTTGGGTTTGGGGGATTTGCCGTTGATGTCCTTGGGCTTGCCGACGGGCTTGACCGTCCCGCCCTTGAGGTTCTTCAACGCCTTCCCGGCGTCGTCGAACAGATCGCCCGCCTTCTTCAACAGCGGGACCAGACCCTTGAGCGCCTTCACCAGCTTCGTGGTGAGGTTTGCGATCTTCGACGCCGTCTTCGCCACCGCCACCACCACCTGCGGCACCACCCACGCCAACCCGATGCCGAGCGTGAACACCACCTGCAGCGCCCACGAGATCAGGTGTCCGATGAGCTCGGCGATGATGTCCCGGACCAGTGTCCGGACCGCGGCGACGACCTCTCCCGCCGTCTTCACTCCGCTGCCCGCGCCCTCGCTCCCCTTCTGGGCGCTTTCGATGAGCGTGGAGGTGTTTTTGGCCTGTTCACGGTAGGCGTCGGCCGCTTGCCCTGTCCAGCCGCCGAGATCCTTGTCGACCAGATCCACCAGCTCGACCGAAACGGTCCCGAGTTCCTTGGCGATGTTCGTCCAGGTCTCCGCCTGCGCCGCGATCTCGTCCGCGTTGCCGGTGAGAGCGTTGAGGGCCTCCTTCAGCGGGCCCACATGCTCGATCAACCAGCCCACGCCGGCGGCGAAAACCGCGCCGAACGGGTCCATCGCGGCCGTCAGCGCGTCCAGCGCGGTGCCCACCGCGCCCATCGCGACCGAAGCCCAGTCGCCACTCTCGATCGCCGACTTGAGGTCGAGCGCGCCTTCCAGCAACGGCACGCCCGACACCGCCGTCGTCGAGTCCTTGACCGGCGCGACCAACGGATTGCTCATGCCTTGATTCAAGCATGGGCCGAAACGGCCGCGGCCGACCCCGGTTCAGGTGATCGTCACCAGATGCGCACCTCGTACACCCGCACGATGCCGGGGAAGCCGACACCCTGCCAATATCCGAGAGTGGTCGACTCGTAGCGGCCGTTACGCTCGCAGTTGACGGTCGCCTTGTTGTTGCCCGAGTAGATGTTGTAGACGCCACCGATGTTCGTGCCCGTGACGCCGCCGTTGGCGGAACACCGGTCGGTACCCATCCCGTTTCCGAACGAGATGTCCAGTTTCAGGAAGTCGTCCCTGTTGCCACAGGCGACCTCGCCGATGGCGAAGGCGGGGCTGGCCGGAATCGCGACGAGCAGGCCGAGGGCGGCCGTGCCGACGACCGAAAGCCTCTTGAGACTCTTTCGCATGGTGGCAGGATTTCCTTCCTCGCAGGAATGGTCGCCCGGTTTCCGCGCTGGGCACGGGCGAGCGTATCCACGCTGGGGTGGCGAGGAAGGAAAGATCGCGACGCTGCCTGTCGCGCCACATCGACGCTGTCCGAAAAGGCAAGCGCGTGCCGAAGATCACTCGGCGTGCTCGGAGTCCTTTGTAGACACGAAGGCGGTGGACGTCTCGTGCTCGCGCCGGGTGAGTACCAAGGGCGCGTCTTCGGTGATGGCCACCGTGTGCTCGGAGTGGGCCGCGCGTGAGCCGTCGGCGGAACGAATGGTCCAGCCGTCGTCGTCGAAGATGATCTTGTCGGTGGTGCGGGCGAACCAGGGTTCGAGCGCGACGGTCAATCCCGGCTGGAGCTTCAGGCCGCGACCCGCTTTGCCCTTGTTGGGGATGTGAAGGTCCTCGTGCATGGTGCGGCCGATGCCGTGGCCGCCGAACTCGGTGTTCACCGGATAGCCGTGGTCGCGAGCGACCGCCCAGATGGCCGCGGAGATGTCACCCAGCCGGTTGCCGGGACGCGCCACCTCGATCGCCGCCTCCAACGCCTCCTCGGTGGCGCGGATGATCCGGAGGTCCTCCTCGGCGGGCGTCCCGACGATGATCGTGCGCGCCGAGTCGGCCGCCCAGCCGTTGATCTTCACCGCCAGATCCGCGGTGAGCACGTCTCCGTCGCGCAGGATGTAGTCGTGGGGCAGGCCGTGCAGGACGGCATCGTTGACCGCCAGGCAGATGACGTTGCGGAAGGGACCCTTGCCGAAGGACGGCGCGTAGTCCCAGTAGCACGACTCCGCCCCGCGCCGCTCGATCATGCCGCGCACGTGGTGTTCCAGGTCCATCAGGTTGACGCCGACGTCGGCGAGCCTGCCGACCTCGGTGAGCACCTCGGCGACGAAACGTCCGGTCACGTGCATGCGGTCGATCTCGGCGGGCGTCTTCAGTTCGATCATGGGGTCCTCGCGTAGCCGATGGTATTATTATACCGGCACCCTAGCATTTGCCGGTATAATAATACCAACCAGGTCGAGCTGTGGCCGATCCCTGTGTCGGAGCGGACAACACGCGTGATTGGACGGACATCACGACGCCCGCGACCGGATTCCGTCGCGTGTCGGCCACCCAGCGGAGCTTTCCGGTACCGGCGGCGATGTCGTGGCACGGGATTTGCGCCTGGTCACGTCCCCGATGTCGCACTGGAAACACTCAGTGTCCCTGATGGGACATCGGGGACGTCGGACCGCAGCGCTCGATCGCCTCGATGAGGATGGCGCAGGCGAGGTCGACCTCCTCGGCGGTCACGGTGAGCGGAGGCATCAGCCGGATCACGCTGTCGTCACGGCCGCCGAGTTCGACGATCAGTCCTTGACGCAGCGCGTACGCCTGCACGGCGCGGGCGTAGCCGCCTGCGGGGCGGCCGTCGCGCGGATCGGCCAGCTCGATCCCCCGCATAAGGCCGAGGCCGCGAACCTCACGGACCCAGAGGTGACCGCGCAGGGGGCCAAGGCGTAGCTCCAGCTGCTGCCCTCGGTCCCGGACATTGCCCAGCACGTCGTCGCGCCGGACGATCTCGACGGCGGCGGCACCGGCGGCGAACGCGGCCTGGTTACCCCGGAAGGTGCCCGTGTGGGCGCCCGGCGCCCAGCCGTCGAGGCGTTGGTCGTAGAAGATCACCGCCACCGGCAGTCCCATTCCGCTCAGGGCTTTCGAGGCGATGATCACGTCGGGCTCGATGTCGTAGTGCTCGAACGCGAACCACGTTCCGGTGCGGCCGCAGCCGGTCTGCACCTCGTCGACGACGAGCGGGATGTCCAGCTCCGTGGTCAGCGCGCGGACACGCCGCACGAAGTCGCGGTCCGCCGGGATGATCCCGCCCTCGCCCTGCACCATTTCCAGGATCACCGCGGCGGGAAGGGGAATCCCGCCGTTGGGATCGCGCAGGGACCGCTCCAGCAAGCCGACGCAGTTGGTTTCGCAGGTGTCCGGCGAAAGGCCCACCGGGCACCGGGCGCAATAGGAGTACGGAAAGAAGTGCACACCGGGAACACCGTTGGCGATCGGCCGTTTCTGGGCGATGAGACCGGTCAACGCCATCGCCGCGTGGCTCGAGCCGTGGAAACCGCCCTGGAAGGAGACCAGCTCACCCCGTCCGGTCGCGGTCTTGCAGAGCTTGATCGCGGCGTCCACGGCATTGGCCCCACCGGGACCGCAAAAGTGCATTCGCATCCGTGAGCGCAATCCGGCGGGCAGCATGGACAGCTGGGCGTCGATGAAGTCCCGTTTGGCCGGCGTCGGGAAGTCCAGGGCATGGGTGAGTACGCGCAGTTGTTCGGTGGCCGCGTGCACCAGCTCGGGATGGTTGTGGCCGAGGGAGAGCACACCCGCGCCCGCCAGGAAGTCGAGGAAGACATTGCCGTCCACGTCCCACAGGTAACTGCCCTCTCCGCCCGCGATCGCGATCGGCAGATGGCGTGGATACGCCCGTGCGCTGGATTCCCACTGTCGCTGGTGTTCGAGGAACTCGGCCGAGCGCGGGCCGGGCAGGGTGCCTTCGACACGAGGCGCCTGCCTCGCCGTGGGGGTGTGCGTCATGGCAGCCTCCTTGCCGCGGTGAGCTCTTCCGCCGTGTCGAGTTCGACCGCCGGATTGGCGTGCCAGCGGGTTCGTGCCGGGACCGCGGTGCCCTTCATCAGGAACGCGTCCGTTTCGGCGATCGCCCCCTCCGCCATCGTCACTCCATAGTGGACGAACGCACCGGTGCTGATCGTGCAGCCCGCGCCGATGGTGATGTAGTCGGATTTGAACAGGCCGTCTTCGAGCGAATGCCCTTGGACGACGGTGTGCAGGTTGAGCACGCAGTCGTCGCCGATGCTCACCAAGGAGCGTTCCGGGATCGCGCATCCGTCGTCGAAGACACGGTGGCCGATCCGGACGCCGAGGCAGCGCAGAAGGAAGGGTTTGAACGGTGTCCCGTCGAACAACGCGAGGTAGCGGGCGGGGCTGAGCTTCCAAAACCGTTCGTGCCGCCAGAAGGCCGGATCGTAGATCGAGCAGAATCGCGGCCGCATCGTCCGGAAGCCCTGCACGCCGAGTTCCGCCAGCATGAGGAACGACACCGAGAACACCAGTGTCGCCACGATGCCGGCGCCGATGGAGAGCGGACCGAGCCGCTCGTGCAGGACACCTGCCGCCGCGCCGATCAGCAGGACTCCGAGTAGGTGAAGCCAATGCACCATCAGGTAAACGAAGATGGTGACGGTGTTGTGCCGGTTCTTCGCTCTCAGGCCCCGATGCAGGCCGTCCCCGGTGCTGAGGTGATCGAACCCGGTGTCGCGGCGGACGGTCCGGGGGATCTCGAACGCGGGTGACCCCAGCAGGCCGACGTTCTCCCTGATCGGCCCGTCCAGTGGGACGAGGACCTTGGTGGCCAGCAGGCAGTTCCGGCCGATCCGCGCGTCCGGCGGGTAGGCGATCTCGTTGCCCAGGAACGCCTGTGGCGCGATGGAAGTTCTCCGCAGCCGGAACGACGAGGCGGAGAAGTCCGCGTTGAGCAGCGAAAGGCCGTCCGAGACCATCGTCCCGGTGCCGACCGTGCTGAGGAACGGCGTCTCGTGTTTGACCTCGACTCCGAAGTTGGATCCGGTCTGCTGGACCTTCGACAGGTCGTACCCCAGCGCGCGCAGGTAGTGCACGATGTAGCTGCTGTCGCCGAACAGGTAGGTGAACGCGCGCAGGTTGGTCAGCCGCGCGATCACCCGCTGGATCGCGAAATGCCCGCCGTAGAGCGGGTAGACCCGATCCGGCCGGAGGAACAGGCCGAGCAGACGCGGGATCGTGAGGACGGCGGCCAGCCCGGCGAACAGCGCCCCGAAGTACACCAGCGCCGAGCCGGCGACCTGGCCGCGGTAGAAGTCCCAGCTCGTGAGGTCCACGGTCGTCGTGAACAACCGGTCAGCGAGCACGTCCGCGCCGCCGAGTGTCACGGGAAGCGTCACCAGAAGCAGGAGCAGCAGACTGGACGCGCAGTAGACGAACGGTCTGAGTCTGCCACGGGTGACGGTCGGCAGCGCCCGGTAGTCCACGGTGGAGGGGCGGGCGGGCGATCCGTGCCAACTCTCGCCGCCGGGGACGGTCTGTCCGGCGTTCAAGGACGACGAGTGGCCCAGCTGCGCGTCGTCGCCCAGTGCCGTGCCGATGTCGAGCACGGTCATCTCACCGACGAAGGCGTTGTCGCCGAGGGTGACCCGGCCGGTCTGGATCCTGCCCGCCCTCGCGCGGTAGCACGAGAAGTAGGCGTCCTTCCGGATGACGGCCCGGTCACCGATGCTGAGCAGATCGGTGCAGACCGGCGGGTTCCGGGACAGGATCACGACGCTCTTGCCGATGTCCGCGCCGAGCGCCCGCAGGTACCAGGAGTACAACGGCGTGCCGGTGAACAGCATCAGCGGGCTGAACCTGATGAGGGTCTTGACCGTCCAGAAGCGCAGATGGCCGGGACTCCACAGCGGGATCTCCCCCGGCTGCCACCGTCCGACGAGCGCCCACTTCGCCAGGATCGGCACCGCGGAGAGGACGACGAACACGACGAGTCCGAGCCCGACGGCCCGTGCGTAGCCGTCGACGAATCCGGTCGCGCCGGAGAGCCAGGCGAATCCCGTGTCCAGGATCCAGCCTGAACCGGCGGCGTAGGCGAGGAAGGCCAGTAGCTGGAACACTCCACAGAGGACATACGACGTCGTGGACGCCCGACGCGGCTCCTCGGCACGGGCGACCGTGACCTGGGCCGACGGCGGAACCGACTCCGCGAGACCGCGAACGGTGGGGTTGAGGTACACGTCCTTCGCCGACAACGGCGCGACGTCGCCGCGTTCCCGGACCAGGGCGCAGAACTTGGCCAGCAGCAGGGAGTCGGCGCCGTAGTCGTCGAAGAAATGCCCCGTCGCCGAGATCCGCTCGATCCCGAGGACCCGGCCCAAGGCCTCCGCCAGGTGGAGCTCGGTCTCGGTGGCCGGTGCCACGTACCCGACGTCGTTCGCCGCTCTTCGCGGGCTGCCGGGTGCAGGAAGATTTTTGCGGTCGGCTTTGCCCGCCGGTGTCAGCGGGATGTGGTCGAGCTGTTCGAGATAGGCGGGCACCATGTAGCCCGGTAGTAGTTCCGCCAAGCGACGGCGTAGTTCCCCGGGATCGATGTCCGCTCTGTCGTGTCGCAGGCTGTAGTAGGCGACCAGTTCGGTCGTACCGGCGTCCGGATGGTGGGTCTCGACCACCGCCTGGGCGATCCCGGGGATCTGGAGCAGGACCGATTCGATCTCGGTGAGCTCGACGCGGTAGCCGCGGATCTTCACCTGGGTATCGGCACGCCCGTGGTATTCGATCTCCCCGTCCGGGGTGATCCGGCCGAGGTCGCCGGTGCGGTAGATGCGGCGGGACGGGTTGTGCCCGATGCCGAGGAAGTCCGGGATGAACGCCCGCTCGGTCAGGTCGGGACGGTTCAGGTATCCCCCGGCGAGGCCGATCCCGGCGATGCCGATCTCCCCCAGTTCGCCCGCGGCCAGCGCCCTCGGCTCGTCCGGATCGAGGATGACGACCGAATACGTGGGCAGCGGCACCCCGATGGTCACCGGCCGATCCGGTCTCAGCACCGACCATGTCGCGGTGACCGTGGCCTCTGTCGGGCCGTAGACGTTGAGGAATCGCCTGTCCGCTCGGTACCAGCGGCGCACGAGGTCTTCGGGGCACGCTTCACCGGACACCAGAAGAAACCGTAGCCGCGGCAGGTCCTCGTCGAGGCTGGCCAACAGGGTCGGAACGCAGGCCAACGCGGTGATCCGATTCTCCCGCAGGAATTCGAGGAGGTCGTGGCCGACGAGGGCCGCGCCGCCGGGTTTCGGCACGAGCGTCGCGCCGCACAGCAACGGCACCCAGATCTCCTCGACCGAGAAGTCGAACGCGATCGTCATGCCCTGGTACATCCGGTCGGTGCCCTGGATGCCGTAGACATCGGCGGCGACGCTCACGAAGTTGCAGATCGAGGCGTGGTCGATCGTCACGCCTTTCGGCCGCCCGGTCGAGCCGGAGGTGTAGACGACGTAACAGAGTTCGTCCGCCGGAGCGCCCTTCTCGGCCGCGCTGAGCCGCTCACCCGGCAGCACGGCGATCCGGTCCGCGTCTTCGTCGAGGCAGACCAGTTCGACGCTGCCCGGCTCGAACCGGTCGCGCAGACCGGAAAGCGACACCACCAACCGGACACCGGCGTCGCGGACGATGTACGCCAGGCGGTCGTCCGGGAAACCCGCGTCCAACGGTACATACGCCGCGTTGACCTTGAGCACGGCCAGCATCGCGACGTAGGGATGAACCGGTTCGTCGAACAGCAGCCCGATCCGATCGCCGGGCCGCACCCCGCGCGCCCGCAAGTACCGGGCGAGACGATTGGCCCGCCCGTCCAGTCCGGAGAAGGTGAGCTTCGTGTCCTCGGCGTCCACTGCGAGGCGGTCGCCGAGGCCCTCGGCGCGCAGCCGGTCGCAAAGCCGCTCGTACAACTGCTCGAGCCGATCGCCGACCTGCCATCGAATCCGCTGTTCGTGGCCGTCGCAGGTCAGGACCAGGCCGTCGGTGGTGAACAGGCCCGACGGCTGTCCGTACGGGCTCATGTCCTGTCCTCCGCCAAGCCGAACGCGTCGTGCAAGGCACGGACGGTCGTGTCGACGACGTCGGCCGGGATCACCGCGGTGAGACGTGACTGGGAAGTCGTCAACGCCGGCACCGTGACCCGGTGGTCGGCGAGGACCCGCAGCAACTCGGGTAGGAATCCGGGCGGGTCGAGCAGCGCGGTACCGACCACGGAGACCGAGCCGAGCTCGTCGAAAACCGTGGAGCGGGCGTCCAGCTCCGTCGCGAGTTCGGCGATCGGCAGGAGGGGTGGCTCCGGACCCCGGACGGTGAACCGGAGTTCGCCGGGATCGGGCCAGCTCAGGTTGTCCGGTCTCACTCCGCACCTCGCGAGCATCGTGAGCACGCGGGCGTACTGATCCGGGCCGTCGGCGGAAACCTCGACCCTGACCAGTCGCACGTCGCGTTCGTGCGCGATGCCGATGACCCTGGGGGCGCCTTCCAACGACGATTCCCCCGCCGTGACGACGGTGGAGGGACCGGGATCCGAGGAATGCGTCACCCGCACGGCCACCTCGTGACGGCGTGCGAGCTCGACGGATCTGGGATGCAGCACGCGGGCCCCGAGCCCGGCGAGTTCGACCATGGTGTCGTAGGAGATCGTCCGGACGGGACGCGTGTCCGGGACGATCCGGGGGTCGGCCGTGCGAACGCCGTGGACGTCGGTGCGGATCTCGCATTCGGAACCACCGAGAGCGGCCGCGAGCGCCACCGCGGTGGTGTCGGAACCGCCCCTGCCCAGGGTCAGCAGGTCGCCGTCGGCGTTCCGCCCCTGGAAACCGGCGACCACGACGACCTGCGCGTCACGCAGCCGCGCGAGGATCTTGCCGGGGTCGACCCGCACGATGACCCCCGCCCCGGGTTCGCCGGTCACCTCGATCCCCGCCTGGTCACCGGACACAGACACGGCCCGGACCCCGCGTTCGGCCAGCGCCATGGCGAGCACCGACGCGGAGACCTGTTCGCCTGTCGCCATCACTTGGTCGAGCTCCCGGGGATCCGGCGCCTCGGCGAACTGCCCGGCCAAGGCGATCAGGTTGTCGGTGGTGTCTCCCATCGCCGATACGACCAGGACCACCCGGTTCCCCGCTTCGGCGATCGCGGCCACTTCGGCGGCCACATCGCTCACCATTCCCGGCGTTGCCAGCGAGGAACCGCCGTATTTTCGTATGACCGGTGCTTCGTTTCGCGTCTTTCGTAATGGCAGGTCCAAGCTGAGCTCGAGGTCCGGAGAAGAATTCACCAGTTTCCTTAATGGATCACCGCGACGGCCGGGGTTCGAATTCGGACAATCAGCCCGCGGCGAATGGTCTTCCAAGGCTCAGTCCTGCGCGGACGGGCTGACAGGATTGGAAAGTAGTGCGAGAAACTTTGAACTGGTACCTCCGTAAGTACGAAAAACCCGTCGTCCATTTTTCCCACGTCATAACCCGGCGACATCGCGTAGTGTTATAGCTGCGAACAGCCGAGTTCGACAGAGTAGGTCCGGAAGAATGACGCATTTCCATTTCCTTCGAAATTCGAAAAAGTGACCGTGGGAAGGAACGGATTTTCCTGTTCGCCGGGGCTCCCGTTCCGCTGCCGACCGCGCACGAGGTCGCGCTACTGCGCATCGGCCAGGCGGCCCTCGCGAACACCGTCCGGCACGCCGAAGCGTCCACCGCCGAGGTCGCCTTGAGCTACGTCGGGGAACACGCCACCCTCGAGGTCGTCGACGACGGCATCGGTTTCCACCCTCAGCACAGCGGCTTCGGACTCACCGCGATGCGCACGCGGACCGAAGCACTGGACGGAACGCTCACCATCGAGTCCTCCCCCGGCCACGGCACGACCTTGTCCGTGCGGCTGCCCGTCGAACTCGAGGAACACGCGTGACCGAACCCCCGATCCGGCTCCTCCTCGCCGACGACCACCCCATCGTCCGGGCGGGACTGCGTGCCTTGCTGGAAACCGAACCCGGTCTCGTCGTCACGACCGAAGCCGCGACCGCGGAGGAAGCGGTGACCCGCGCCGCCGAAGGCGACATCGACGTCGTGCTGATGGACCTGCGCTTCGGCCCTGGTATGACCGGGGCCGAAGCCACCGCGGTGATCACCGCGCGGCCGGGCGCGCCCCGCGTCCTGATCGTCACCACCTACGACACCGACGCCGACACGCTGCCCGCCATCGAAGCGGGCGCCACCGGCTATCTCCTCAAGGACGCCCCGCCCGAAGATCTGGCGACCGCCGTGCGCACCGCCGCCGCCGGACGCACCACGCTCTCCCCGACCGTGGCCGATCGGTTGATCAACCGGATGCGGACGCGCTCGACCGCGCTGACGCTGCGCGAGATCGAAGTACTGGTCCTGGTCGCCGACGGTCTGTCCAACCGGGCCATCGCCGAGCGCCTCCACCTGACCGAAGGCACCGTGAAATCCCACCTGGCCCGCAGCTACGCCAAACTCGGCGTGGACTCGCGCACCGCCGCCGTCGCCACCGCGACCGACCTCGGTCTCATCCGCCGCTGAACGTCTCGCGAGCGGTTTGAGCTGAGGGTGGAAGTACCGGGCTGGTCGCGCTGGTCGTGAGTGGCGATTCGGGCTAGAGCCAAGAGGGTTTCAAGTACCTGCTGCGGGTGGGTCCGGAACGCCGCCTTGAGCCTCAGTGGCACCACCAGCCATGGCAGCGCCCGGTAGGTCCCTTTCCCAGTACATGAAGGCCCCCTTCCTTGCGCCTAGGTACAGGAAGGGGGCCATCATGTACCTCACCCGACATCAGGCCGCGGGTCACGCAGTAGGTACTCGCTAGAGCACGAATCGCCACTCACGACCCGCTGTACCGACCCAGCCTCGATTGCCTGACAAACGTCAGGAGGTCAGTGCCCGAGGACGCCGCTCACCTCGTTCGGCGTTCCCGGAATCGTGCCGGTCGCGGTCTTCGCTCCCGAGGCGAGGTCGATCGAGTGGATCTCCTTCTTGCCGGGGTCGGTGACGTACGCCGTTCCACCACGGACGAAGATCGCCGGACGCGGCTGCTGCCACTCGATCGGTTCCTGCCAGGTACCGAGGACGGCGATCTTCCGTGTCACCGCACCGCTCACCGGGTCGATCACGTGGATCTGACCGTCAGTTCCCAGCACCAGGGCCTCACCCTGCGGGCCTCGGGCCAGCGACCGGAAGGTGTAGCTGGTCCCGATGTCGACGTGCTTGAGCGTGGCCTTCTCGGTGTCGATCAGGGAAATCCGGGTCGGGCGTTCGAGCTCGGCCGCTTCGTCGACCTTGTAGTCGCCCAAGGTGATCGGGGAGACCTCCGAGCCCGCCTGGTTCCCGATGCGGCCGTAGGGATCCGGGCTGGTCACCTTGGTGATGACGCCGTCGCGGTAGATCAGCACACCGGTCTGGCAGCCGACCACGACCGCTTCGCCGCGCGCGGCGGCTTCACCGTGCACACCGGGGCACTGCTCGTTGCGCGCGATCTCCTTCTTGTCCTTGTCCAGCACCACGATTCCGGACCGCTTGTCCTCGTTCCCGACGGTGGTGACCAGTTCGCCGTTCGCGAGTTCGACGGCCACGCCGTGATGCGCTTCCGGCGTCTTGTGCTTCGGCGCGGGCAACGCCGCGGTGCCGATCGTCTTCGGGTCGAAGACCGTCACCTCACCGGTCCCGTCGGCGAACAGCACCGTCTTGCCCGCGTGCCGGACGACGTGTCCCGGCTTGGCCGCCTTCACTTCGTTGTCCGTCAGCACGGCACCGACGGCGTCCAGGACCCGGAAGCCGGTGGCCGTCGAGACCAGGAGGTGCCGGTCGTTCCCGGCGGGGTTGAGCCGGTTGAAGCCCTCCAGCGGGAGGTTTTTGGCCTCCTTCAAGGTCTTTCCGTCGAGCAGGACGATGCCACCGTTATAGGTGACAGCCACCGGATCGGCGACGACCGGTGCCGGAGCCGCGTCCTTTCCGGCCTCCGCCGCCGGCTGTTCGGTTCCGCAGGCGGCGAGCGCGAGCGTGCTCGCCGTCGTCGCCATCAGCGCGAGATATCGGGTTTTCCGTGCCATTTCACTGTGCCTTTCGTCTGTTCCGATCAGGAACGGGTCAAACCGGTGGTGATCGATTGGGTGTTGGCGCGCATCATTTCCAGATAGGTGGCCGCGCCCTGGCCTGGTTCACTGAGCGACTCCGAGAACAACGGGGACACCTGGACGTGCAGCCCGGCCTGCTCGGCCAGCACGCGCGCGAGCCGGTCCGGTTGCGAGGAATCGGCGAAGATCACCGGGACCCCGGCCGCGCGAACGGTGTCGGCGAGTGCCTTCAAATCCGAGGAACTGGGGGAAGCGAGCGTGGTCCCGCCGGGGATCACCGCGCCCACGACGTCGAACCCGAACCGCTGAGCCAGGTACCCGAACACGTGGTGATTCGTGACCAGCTTCCGGCGTTCGCGCGGGATCCCGCCGAACTTTTCGGCCATCATGGTGTCGAGCGCCTCGATTTCCCCGCCATAGCGCTCGGCGTTGGCGCGGATCACCGCTTCGTCGACCCCGTCGACATGGGCGACGACCTCGTCGGCGATCGTCTTCACCGTGTCGCGCACCCGTGCGGGATCCGTCCAGAAATGGGGGTCCGGCTTGTTGTCGGCGTAGCTGATCGGATTCGCCCGCTCCCCGGCGGGCAGCGACGGCACACCGTTTTCCTCGGCCGTGCGCACGGTGCGCAGCATGCCCTCTTCGAGTCCGAGTCCGTTGTAGACGATCAGGCCGGCGCGCTCGACCTGGGCCGCCTGCTGCGCGGAGATACCGAAGGAATGCGGATCGGCGTTCGGCTTCATCAACACGGTCACTTCGGCCTGATCACCGACGATGGCGCGCGTGATGTCACCGAGGATGTTCGTCGTGACGACGACCGACTTGCCGCCTCCGCCGCTGCCGGAGCATCCGGCCGTCGCCAGAAACGCCACCACGAACAGGGCGAGCGTCCGGCGCCTCATCGGCCGGTCTCCACGATATGACCCGCCTTGCCGCCGACCTTCAGGGTCCTGGCGCGACGGAGGTTGTCGTTGTAGTCGATCTCGTACACCTCGGCCGAAAGCGGGTTGTTGAGATAGGCGCGGGTCGAATCGACCTGGATCGCGGGAACGTCGGCGGCGGTCGCTTCCGGGGTCAGCAGCGGGATCGCCGCCTGTTCCTTTCCGGTGCCGTCGAAGGAACGCAGCTTTCCGTCACGGGACAGCACCAGCAGCGGGCCGCCCTCACCGACGGCGTTCACCGCGACGACCGGTCCGGTCTCGACGTGCTGCCAGCTGCGACGGCCGACGTCCAGCGACCACACGGCGGACTCCCCCGCCCGCGCCGCGAGCGTGGATCCCCCGGGCCGGTGGAAGAAGGCGGTGGCGCGTTCCTGCGCCGTGACATTGCGCGGGTACGGAATCTTCACCCCGGCGAACGCACCGTCCTTTTCGGTCACGAGCAAAGCGCCGTCCGCGCAACCGAAGACGACACCGCGCCGGGTCACCGCCTGCCCTTGCAGGTCAGGGCACGGCTGATCGATCTCCGCCACGGCCTTGCCCTGACGGTCATGGACGCGCACTCCGCGAGCGAGCGGCTTTCCGGCGTCGGCCACCGTGGCGATGACGTGCTCGCCATGAGGGATCGCGACCCCGGCGTGTGGTTCGCGCGTGATCTTTCCCAGCTCGGTCACGGACCCCTTGTCGAGCGCGGCCCGGTCGAGCAACGTCGTCGTACCGTCCGAATAGGACAGCGCGGAAACGACGGGATCGCTGTAGGCCGCCAAAAGCTGTTTGCCCGGTGCCACGCCGACGTCCCGGGCCTTCGTCCGGTAGTAGTGGACGTGGTCACCGTGGTCGACCATCCAGGAACCGCTGTCGATCACCCGGATCGTGCCGTCGCGAGCGGTCAGGTAACCGAAGCGACCATCACCGGTCACGGCCCGCACACCGTCGACTCGTCCGACTTCGTGCACCTCCTCGGTGATGAGGTCCACAACGCGGACGGCTCCGGTGTCCGCGTCGGCGACGATCAGCCGTGACTGCGCCTCGGCTGCTTCTTCGGCGCCTTCGACGTAGCCGTGCGGGACTTCCGCGGTCACCTCTTTCGGCTGCTCCGTGCCGCACGCCGCCAGGGTCAGCGCCGCGACGACCGTCGTCACTGCTTTCAGTTTCATCGTGAGCACTCGATCTCCGGTGTCAGGGAACGGAATCGCTGTCGTACGAAGGACAGGAACGCGGAAAGAAAGAACAGGCAGACCGCGCTGGCGGCGATGGTCGCGCCCGCCGCGGTGCCCCAATGCCAGGACACGAGCAGGCCGCCGACCGTGGCGGCGACGCCGAGCAACGCCGCGATGAGCATGATCGTCGTGATCCGCCGCGACCAGAAGAGCGCCGCCGCGGCCGGTGCGATGAGCAAACCGAACACCAGCAGCGTCCCCACGACGCGGAACGACGCGACGATCGTCAACGTGACCAGCCCGAGCAGCACCGCGTTGGCCAGCCGCGGCCGAAGCCCCAGCGTGTGCGCTTTGCGGACATCGAAGGTGAGCGCCGTGAACGAGCGGTGCCCCGCCAATGCCACCACCCCCACGACGAGCAGGGTGATCGCGAGGCCCACCAGGTCGCCGGATCCGACGGCGAGCACGTCGCCGAACAGGAATCCGGTGAGATCCACCGCGAACGACCGCGAGTGCGACACGATGATCACCCCGCTCGCGAGCATGCCGACGAAGAGCAGCCCGATGGTGGTGTCCTCGGACAGCCGCCGCGAACGCCCGAGCGCCGTGACGCCGAGTGCCATCACCCCGGCGCTGATCGCGGCACCGATCAGCAGGTTCACGCCGGTCAGCGAGGCGATCGCCACGCCGGGCAACATGCCGTGCGACATCGCGTCGCCGATGAAGGCCATGCCGCGCAACACCACCCAGGTGCCCACGACGGCGCACACCGCTGAAACGAGCACTCCCGCCACCAGCGCACGCTGCACGAACGACACCTCGAAGGGGATCAACAACCACTCCACGCGTCACACTATAGTGGTAATGATTGTCATTATCTGAAAGAGGGTGGGATGACCCCGGACACAACGGCACTCACGATCGACCGCGCGCACGCGCACTACGGGCCCCGGGAGGTACTGCGCGGGATCACCGCCCAGGTGCCGTCGGCACGGCTCACCGCGGTCGCCGGCGCGAACGGCGCGGGCAAGTCGTCGCTGCTCAACCTCGTCGCGGGCGTCCTGCCGCCGACCACCGGTTCGGTGACCCGCCGGGATCCGGGGCGCGTCGCCTACGTGACCCAGCAAAGCGAGGTGTCACGATCGCTGCCGATCACCGTGCGCGCCACCGTCACGATGGGCCGCTGGGCGCACCGCGGTCATTGGCGACGACTGTCCAAGGTGGACCGGCAGATCGTGGGAGAATGCCTGGAGCGGTTGGAGATCACGTCGATCGCGGACCGCTTGATCGGCACCCTCTCCGGCGGGCAGCGCCAACGGGCACTGGTGGCGCAAGGGCTGGCCCAGCAAGCCGGACTGCTGCTGCTCGACGAGCCATCGGCCGGTCTCGATCTGCACGCCCGCGGCTTGATCGACGAAGCCCTGCGCGCCACACTCGCCGAGGGCACGACAGTCCTGCGGGTCACGCACGATCTCGAAGTGGCGGGCCGAGCCGATCACTGCCTGTTGCTGCAGGACGGCCGCCTCGTCGGCGAAGGCGCTCCGGCGTCGGTGCTGACCCCGGAGCGCGTGGCGGAAGCGTGGGGCCTGCCTGCCCGCATCCAGTCGCCCGCTTTCGCGCCGAAGGTCGCCGATCCTCGCTAGGGTGGTCCGCCGAGCGAAGGGGGCACCGGTGGAAGAGACCTGGCGGCGCATCATGGCCCTGTTGTCCGAACACGCACCGGTCACCGCGCGGGAGATCCGGCCCCCGGCGCCGGCCGCGCAGGTCGAACGCCTGCGCGACCGCGTCGGTCTCGAACTCCCACCCGAGCTGCTCGCCTGGTGGGCCGTCATGGACGGCGTCGACGACCAGCGCGTCCGCGGAGCTGGATATCTGATCCCGAAAGGCTACCTGCCTTTATCGGTGGCGCGAGCCGAGGACGAGTACGCCAGGCAGTCGCAGTACCCCGACCCGGACTGCTGCACCGCCGAAGGAGCGCACCACAAACAGGCCGGACAGGACGGATTCCCGTTCTGCACAGCGATTCTCCCCATCGGCCGGGCCATCGACGGAGGCCTGCTGTGCGCCGATCTCCGGCCGGGCGAGCGCCACGGTTGCGTCATGGAGTGGTACGCCAGTGACGGAATTCACCGGTCCAACTGGGCGAGCGTGACCGAGATCCTCGACGAGATCGCCGAGCGGCTCGACAACTACGTCCACGACCGTGACCTGCCTTATCGGGAACGGCATCCCGTCATCAGCGAAGGCGAGCTCAGCTGGCCTTGACGGACAGTCAGAGGTTCCCGAGCAATGCCGCGACGGCCTTCCGCGCCTGCCGGGCCGGAGCCGGGTCACCGCCGATGCCCGCCGTCACGATCGCCCCTTCGGCGAGCAGGTACACCGCCTCGGTCGCCGCCGATCCCGCGGCCCGCACCCAGGTCTCGATCTGCTCGTGAAAGGCCTGTTTGTGTGCTCGCACCTCGGCCAGAACCGCTTCGGAGCTGGGTCCGATTTCGCCGTGGGCGTTGATCCACGCGCAACCGCGGAAACCGGGTTCGGCGAACCAGCCGGCAAGCCAGTCGAAGATCGACAGCACCCGCTCTCGGGGGTCCTGGACCTGTTCCACGTGAGTGGCCAAGCTGCCCCGCCACCGCTGATCACGACGTTTGAGCATCGCCACCACGAGGTCGTCCTTGGCTTCGAAGAACCGGTAGATCCGCTTCAGCGAGAGGCCGGACGCAGCGCGGATCCGGTCCATGCCGACCGCCTGGATGCCGTTCTCGTAGAAGAGTTTTTCGGCGGCGTCGAGCAGGGCTTCGCGGTCCAAGCGGTTCTGCTCGTCGGTGACGGCGGCCGGCATCGGGACTCCCTTGACGTTGAGAACGATCGTTCTCTATCGTAGGCGACAGACGCGGAGAACGTACGTTCTCAACCTGAGGAGGTCGAAGATGTCGGAAGATCGCCCGCCCTGTCCACCGTTCACGCGAGAGACGGCGCTACGCAAGGTACAAGCGGCGGAGGACGGCTGGAACACCCGCGATCCCCGCCGGGTGGCGTCGGCGTACACGCCGGACTCCGTCTGGCGGAATCGGGAAACGTTCGTCCATGGCCGCGAGGAGATCGTCGCGTTCCTGACCGCGAAATGGGAGCGGGAACTGGACTACGCGCTGCGCAAGAACCTCTGGGCGTTCACCGACGATCGGATCGCCGTCCGGTTCCAGTACGAATGGCACGACCGAGCCGGTCAGTGGTGGCGCAGCTACGGCAACGAACTGTGGGAGTTCGACGAGCGTGGCCTCATGAGCCGTCGTGAGGCGAGCATCAACGACGTGCCCATCCCCGAGAACGAGCGGCGTATCCGCGGCCCGCGCCCGGAGAAGGAACACGGAACCGACTTCCCACTGCGGTGAGGCACTTCGCCGATCAGTCCACGATCGCGACGATCTCCCACAACCCCAAGGACTTGTCGGCGTAGGCCCCGCCCTCTTCGGTGCACCCTTCGACCAGCACGGCCAGCGGCTCCGGGAACCCGAACGGTTCCCGGCACAGGTTCAACGGCCGCCAGTCGCCCGTCACGATGTCGGTGTTGGTGCCGAGTTCGGTGAAGGTCGTCGTCAACAAGTATCGGGAGCCGCTTCGTTCGAGGTTCCGCAGGGCCCGCTTGATGTCGGCGAAGCTCAGGTGTACCAAGCAATCCCGGCACAGGACGAGGTCGGCCGACGGCAGTGGATCGCCGATCAGATCGAGCACCCGGAACTCGTGGACCGGATCGTCGCGGAACCGTGCGGTGTTCACCTCGATCAGGTCGGGGACGATGTCGGCGCCGATGTATCGGTCGAGGTCCAGGTCGACCTCACTGAGCCAGCCGTAGTCCCCGCACGGCAGGTCGAGCAGGGTGCGCACCCCGAAGCGATCGAGGAGGCCGGGCAACCGGTCGCTCAGTTCCCGCGTCTGGACCGACTCGGAACCGGGCCCGGAGACCGATGAGGAACTCCACAACCGGGATCGGAAGATGTAGGTGAAACGATCCTGGGTCCCCATGCTTTCGAGCTCTTCGGCGACCCGCCGGAAGTTGCGCTGCGCCGTGGTGATCGGTCGTTCGTCCACCCCCGCATGGTAGATCGATTCTCACGAGTTGCCGGAAGACGGCGACAACGCGTTCTCCTCGTGGTCGAGTTCGGTTTGCAGGATCCTCAGGCTGGCGTCGGGCAAACGGCCGGCGTCACGCCAGCGAAGGAGTTCTTCCCGCTGCGCCTCGATGATGCTGTGCCGGGCGCGGACGGCCGCCTCGTATCCCGGAGCACGGGGCGTGAGTGGGTTGTCCTCAAGGTAAGCCAGCCGCGCCCGGTAGCGTCGCTGACGGCCTTGGAGATTCTTGCGCAGCGCCGCCACCGCTTCGTTCGGCACGTCGTCCTCTTCGACGAGCTGGTCCAGTCGGGCGAGCGCCGCGTCCACGGCGGCGCTGCGTGCCTGGTTGCGCAGCCGGGCCTGGTCCTGGACGTCGGCGCGCAGGCCGAGCCGTTTCAGGAGCGGCCCGAAAGTCACCCCTTGGCCCACGAGCGTCACCAAGACCACCAGGAACGCCGAGAACAGCAGCAGATCGCGCGCGGGGAACGGACTCCCGTCCGCGGTCACGACCGGGATCGCGAACGCCGCCGCGAGCGTGATCACCCCTCGGGTGCCCGCCCAGCTGAGCCCCGCGATCTCCTTACCCGTCAGTGCCCGCTCCGCCGCCTCCCCCGTTTCGTCAGCGCTGCCGAGCCGGGCGTGCAGCCGTCGCGGGAAGAGCTGCGTCAGTACCAGCCACAGCGGCCGGACCAGCAGGACGGCCCCCACGGTGACCACCGCGGTCAAGACCACCGAGCCGACCGGGTAGCCACCGAGCCCGGCGATGACGGCGGGCAGTTGCTGGCCGATGAGCAGGAAGACGAATCCTTCGAGCAGGTAATTGACGAGGCTCCACACCGCGCTCGTCTGCAACCTGCTCGCTCCCGTCTGGAGCCGGGGCGTCTGATGCCCGACGATCAACCCGGCCACCACGACGGCCAGGACACCCGAACCGTGGATGGTCTCGCCGAGCACGTACGCGGTGAACGGCGTCGCCAACGAAACCGCGTTCGCCGACAGGGGATCCGCCAGGACACGGCGGGACAACCGCACCAGGAACGCCACGACCACACCGACCAGCAGGCCACCGATCGTGGCCAGGGCGAATTCACCGGTCGCGAGCCCGAACGAGAAACTGCCGCCGACCGCGACGGCGAGCGCCATCTTGTAGATCGTCAGCGCCGTGGCGTCGTTGAGCAGCCCCTCGCCCTCGATCAGGGTCGACAGCTTCGCGGGCAGCCCGACCCGGCGGCCGACGGCCAGCGCCGCCACCGGATCCGGCGGCGCGACCGCCGCACCGAGCGCGATCGCGGCCGCGAGCGGAATCACCGGAACGAGCCATGTGAGCAACCCGCCGACCACGAAGGCCGTCGCCAGCACCAGCAGGACCGAGAGACTGACGACCGAACGCAACCTGCTGCGGATCGCCAGCAGGCTCGAACCGAGCGCGGCGTTGTACAGCAACGGCGGAAGGATGACGTCAAGGACGAACTCGGGCTCCAAATGCAGATTCGGCCCGGGGAGCAGGGCATAGACGAGCCCGACGACGGTCAGCAGCACCGGATCCGGCAAGCCGATCCGGTGGCTGATCGCGCTCACCACGACGATGACGCCCAGCATGACCAGCACGAACCCGATTGCACCCAGCATGCCCCTTGTTCTACCTGACGGAAAAGACCCGGCCGCGCGCGTGTCGTCCATCCAGTCACGCGTGTCGTCCGCCTGATCACACGTGCCGTCCCATCAGTCACGACTTAGGTGAAGGTTCCCTTCGCTGCGTCTGATGCGACGAAGGACGCCTTCGGCCCTGATCAGGTGCGAGGGGGTCGAGTGGCGATTCGAGCTGGAGCCAAGGGTGGCCCTAGGTGCCTTCTGGCTTCGGCTGATCGCGGGACCGCGGTCCGTGAAGGACTCCTTGAGGGACTCTGGGTCCCTCAAGGAGTCCTTCACAGACTGGGAGCCCCAGTAGCCCCAGTAGCCCCACCAGCCACAACCATGGCGCCCGAAGGCCTTCCTCGAGTACATGAAGGACCCCTTCATGTACTTCAAGCGACCAGGGCGCCGGAAAGCGTCGGTACAGGTGGTCGTGAGTGGCGATTCGGGTTATCAACAGAACCCGAATCGC
>NZ_JBVJCE010000006.1:279751-300426 GCF_055588925.1 Amycolatopsis sp. NPDC041971
GTTGTTCTGTGTCTGCTCGTGTTCTCTCCTCCCCCCCCCCCCCCCCCCCCCCCCCCCCCCCCCCCCCCCCACCGGCACGGCCGAGCGGAAACCCACGACGCTGTTCACCCCGGCGACCGTGACCGATCCCTCCGACGGGCAGATCGCCCATCTGCACGGCCTCAATCTGCACCGCGCCTGGTGCCGGCACCGTCTCGCGCGCACCCTCCCCGACGGTGACCACCGGATCCCCGCCATACTCGGGACCACGCACGCGCACACCCACGCCTCACTTTCACAGACCACCGGCGGTGCATACATGGTCGAACACTTCCTGGCCTACTACGCACTCCTGCTGCTCAGTTGAGCCGACGATGACTTGGTCGTTCCCGCGAATCACCCTCGGCGCCGAACGTCGTCTACTCGAGGCCATGCTCGACCGCGATCGGGCCGAACTGGTCAACACGGTGCGCGGGTTGTCCGAAGCCGACTCCCGTCGACGGCTCGTCGCGTCCAAGACCACCCCGATCGGCCTGCTCAAACACGCCGCGGTCGCCGAACGGCTCTGGTTCCAGCACGTCCTCGGCGGCCTGCCCGAGCACGAATGTGACGGCGGTACGACGCCGGGCGATGCCAGTTTCTTCGTCGGCGACGATGAAACGTTGGCTGGAGTGATCGCCGAGTTCGAGCGGGCCGGCGCGCGTTCCCGCGTGATCGCCGCGGACTTCGACCTCGACGAGATCAAGACACATCCCCGAGCCGGCGATGTCAGCCTGCGGTTCGTCTACCTGCTCCTGATCGAGGATTTCGCGCGGCACGCCGGACACGGCGACATCCTCCGCGAACAGATCCTGTCCGGAGGGTGACCACCCGGTCAGAGTAGTCACGCGCTGTTGGTGAGCCGAGTGAGGTCACATCGGGTGGTGGGCTGACCGATCGAGTGAACCCACCGTGAGCACGGATGCTCGGGTTTGGCTGAATTTGGCCGCAACCCGCTCGTGCGATCAGCATTCCGCACCGTGCGAAGGCGTCGTGCACAACAACGAAGACTTGGTGCTCCACCTGCGAAGATCAGTGCGGCGACGGATCGCGCCATGACCTCGCTCGACACCGAGAAGGCAAGCCTCCGGGCCGTCGAGGACTTTCGACGACGCTGGGCCATCCGGCGGCACTCGCTACTTTTAGTAGTTTTGGGAGTCACCCAGACCGTTGAGCGACGCGTGCATACCGTTCAGCGCGACACACGCTGTACGACTGAACGGTCACAGTCCGCTTTCGCCAAGATGTTCTCAGCCGCACCGGTAAAGAACCGGTAACGCACGCGTGGCCCCCTGCTGTCACAGGAGGCCACGCGGATGTCCATTCGCCCGCTCGCTAGAACAAGGACAGGACAGCCGTGACCATACAGCCTGATAACGCGAAGACACCAGACAACGGTCCGCCCCGACGGGTCAAGATCGTCATCGAGCACGTCGAAAAGCCGGCCCGGCGGGTCGCCACCTCCGCGGAAATGCTCCGCGCGGCGCGGCCTCTCCTGAGAAACCCCGGGCGCCACCGCAAAGAGCAGACCCGGGACAGCTGGCTCTGCCTGGCGATGACCGTGCTCGCCGGCTGGGCCCCGACATTGCGGATGTGTCTCCTGCTGACGATCGGCGGCGGAATCGTCGTCGGCGTCGTCAAGATCAGCACACCGGAGATCGGTGCTTCGGCAGGGACCTTCGTCGGTCTCCTGACCCTCTTCGGCGCATGGATTGTCAAAGCCCGCCAAGGGAACCACCGGCACGAGCCGAGTCTGTAGCCCGAAACCCCGCCCCGTGCCGGTCACCTCGCCGGCACGGGGCTTCGGCATAGTCGAAAACTCTCCACATCCGTCCGGCTTCCTCCGGTTAAATGATCGCGAAGTCCCGACATGTGAGGAGATCTCGTGCGGACAGCTAGAAGACTGGGGGCCCTGGCCGTTTCGGTGCTGGCAGCGGCCACGGCACTGGGCAGCCCGGCGTCGGCAGGCACCGTGCAGTCGTTCCACACCACGCTCGACCCCGCTTCGGTGCGGGAGTCAGTGCGATACCTGGTCGAGAACTACCAGGTCAGCGAGCAAGAGGCGGTCCGCCGTCTGGAATTGCAGACCGACGGCGTCAAGCTGGACGGGTTGCTGCGGCGCGATCGCGCCGTCGAGTACGGCGGCATGTGGCTCGATCAGGACAAGGGGCAGCTGGTCGTGGCGATGACCGAGCCCGCGGCCGCCGAACCGTATCTGCGGGGGATGCCCGCCCGTGCCGGCGTTCGCACACAACGGGTCCAGCATTCGTTGAAGCAGCTCACGGCGGCGAAGGAACGCGTCGCCGCGAAGGTCGGCGCAGGGCCGGAAGCCGTCTACCTTCCGGCGGTGAGTGAATCCGAAAACCGGGTCGTGCTGTGGGAACGCGGCTGGGTGGCACAGGAGAAGGCGGTCATGCGCGCCGCGGGCGATGTCGTGACCGCAGAAGTGAACACCGCTCGCAAGGCCGCCGCGGCGGAATCCGGCATGGTCGTCTCGCGAGTACTGGCGAATCCGAACGCACTCTCCACCTCGAACGTGGACTTGGGGTTCTGCCATCCGCTCTACTGCACCGGCTACGGCCCGATGCGCGGCGGCATCCGGCTCGACATGAAGCGGGACAACGGCACCTGGGGCGGCTGCACCAGCGGTTTCAACCTGCGGTCCACCGGTGGCGGTTTCCCCGGCAAGGGCTGGGTGCTGACCGCGGGACACTGCATGCGGACGAAGACCAACAACACGCCGACTCAGCACAACGGCAACGATGTGCTGCAGCAGCACGGCATCGAGAAGAGCTCGTACCCGTACGACTACGCGGCCCTGCCGTACGTCGACGACGCGGCGGCGACGAACTGGCTCGAAGGTCAGACCGGTCGTAACCGGGTGCTGAAGTACTGCCGCAACGGCGGCATGGACAGCAACGGTGACACCCCGTGCGGCGCTCAGGCCACCTCGGTCGACGAGTACATCACCGGCGCGCACAAGCTCGCCGACATCAAGGCAGGCTGGATCGTCTGCGCCTCGGGGACCGCGTCGAGCGCGGTGAACTACCCCGATTCGGTCGACAGCGGCGCGGGCGCCGGCTACCTCGTCGGGACCCGCTGCGGTCGTGTCCTGTCCACGGACGTCGGCATCAACACCGATCTGTGCGCCCGTCCCGGCGACAGCGGCGGACCGCTGTTCAGCCAGGCCGATCACGCGGCGCTGGGCATCCTGGTCGGCAACCAGCAGTCCCGGTCGGGCCCCTGCCAGGCCGGTGAGCTGAACAACTACGCGCCGATCGAGACGATAACCACCGATCTCAGCGAGCGGATCGCGAGCCAGGGATCGAAGTTCGCGGTGATCACCACTCCGAACGGCTGACCTCTCGATACGTGAAGGCTCCCTTCCTCGCTTGCCGCGAAGAAGGGAGCCTTCACGTACTTGCTCAGGTCGTCAGCAACGGACCTTCGTACCGCAACGAGTCACCCTCGCCGTACACCCGGACCGTCAACTCCGGCGGCTCCCACGGCGCGAACACTTCGTCGATCGTCTGGGGCACCGGCCCCAGGTCGACGTCCACGGCGAAGGTATGAGCCACGATGTCGGCCTCGACGACGGCGCCGTCGGCATCGGTGACCTCCAGGCGGCTCACCCCGGCGTCGATCGCTCCCAGCACACCCGGCCTGCTGCTCCACACCGCGAATCCGCGCTCGGCGGTATCGCGTCCATACCCTCTGCTCATGATGTTGAACAGCGTGCGCTCTCCCTCCCGGAAGACGCACTCCGCCTCGGCACCCGAATCGTTGTAGGCCAGCAGCCGCCCGTTCGCGCTGCCCGCCCGGAGCCGGGCCCCGGTGTGCCATCCGGCGTGGGACACCGCCTTCGCCGAGCCCGCGGTCTCCGCTGACCGATACAGCTCACTGAGGGCCGTCAACTCCACTGTCCACTGTTCGACTTCTTCATCCCTTGCTGGGGCCACTACGCGTGAACTCTCCTCTCCGACTGTCCACAATGGTCATCATCGAGGCTGACACACCCGGATGTCGATCACATCGGGGTTTCCCCGGAGATCACTCGAGCCCGCTGCACGGTTCGGTGCAACCGACGAGCGTTAGGCCGAGCAGACCAATCTCGCGGGTTTCCCGTCATGGGGGTATTGGTCGCACGTCGGAGTGTCGCCGGGGCAGTTCCGGTGACACTCCGACGCAGAGGGGTAAGGCTGATGACCGCGCAGCGCACGATCACGGACGAGATCGGCGAAATCGGTGTCTGGCTGACGGGTGAATTCGTCGGCCGCGTACCCAAGACCGTGATCAGCCGGGTGCTCAACGCGAGCAAGCGCGACCTCGAAGGACGCATCGACCCCGAGGAACTGGGCGAGATGTTCCACACCCTCTGCCGGTTCCGGCTCCAGCGGATCGTGGCCGCCGACCCGCGGATCACCGTCGAGATCCCCGACGCTCGTCTCTCCTGACCGCTTGGGATCGCGGCGCGCCATGTCACGCTGAGTGTGCGATGGTGACGGCATGGCCGCTTCGCGCAGACGATTCCCCGTGTCCTGGACCACCGCCATGCCGGTCCTCGCCATAGTCGTCCTGGCGCTGAGCTGGGGCCGCGAGCTGGGCCCGGTGCCGGTGATCGTCGTCGCGCTGGCGCTCGGCGGGACCGTGCTGGCCGCGGTCCACCACGCCGAAGTGGTCGCGCATCGCGTCGGGGAACCCTTCGGCTCGCTGGTGCTGGCGGTCGCGGTGACGGTGATCGAAGTCGCGCTGATCGTGACGATGATGTCCTCCGGCGGCCCCGAGACCAGCACACTGGCCCGAGACACGGTGTTCGCCGCGGTGATGATCACGATGAACGGCATCGCCGGCATTTCGCTCCTGGTCGGCGCCCGCCGCTACGGTGAGACGCATTTCAACCCGGAAGGCAGCGGCGGTGCCCTCGCCACCGTCGCGACGCTCGCCACCGTCAGTCTCGTGCTGCCGACGTTCACCACCAGCACCCCAGGCCCGGCCTTCAACGGCACGCAGCTGACCTTCGCCGCTGTCGCCTCACTACTGCTCTACGGCCTTTTCGTGCTCACCCAGACCGGGCGCCACCGCGACTTCTTCCTGCCGGTCGACAGCGACGGCGCCGTCAAGGAAGAGGAACACGCCGAACCGCCGACCAGTAAGGCCGCGCTGACCAGCCTCGGATTGCTGCTGATCGCACTGGTCGCCGTCGTCGGCCTGGCGAAGGTCGAATCACCCGCGATCGAAGCGGGCGTCAAGGCCGCGGGCTTCCCGCAGTCGTTCGTCGGCGTCGTGATCGCCATGCTGGTCCTGCTGCCGGAAACCCTGGCCGCGACCAGGGCCGCCCGGCGCGACCGGATGCAGACCAGCCTCAACCTCGCCTACGGTTCGGCGATCGCGAGCATCGGGCTCACCATCCCGACCATCGCGCTGGCGTCGATCTGGCTGGACGGGCCGCTGCTGCTGGGCCTCGGCGCGACCCACATCGTGCTGCTTGCGCTGACGGTCGCGGTCAGCGTGCTCACCGTCGTCCCCGGCCGCGCGACCCGGTTGCAAGGCGGGGTGCACCTGGTTCTGCTGGCCTCGTTCCTGGTCCTCGCCATCAATCCGTGACACGAGTCCTCTTCGGACGGTGTTCTGTCGGTGGTCGCGGGTAATCTCAGCCCGGTGAACGCTCGGGACCGCATCCAAGAACTCGCCGATCAGATCGTCGTCCTTCGCGACGCCTACTACCGGGGCTCCCCGAAGGTGGCCGACGCCGACTACGACGCGATCGAAGACGAATTGCGCGGCCTCATCGAGGCCAACCCCGAGCTGACCCCGGACCCGAACCCGCTCGACCAGGTCGGCGCGCCCGCCATCCTGCACGCGCCCATCCGGCACTCGCGCCCGATGTTGTCGCTGGAGAAGGCGACCAAGCCCGAGCAGGTGGCGGCGTTCTTCACCCGCTTCCCCGGGCAGCCGGTGGTCGTGATGCCCAAGCTCGACGGCCTGTCGCTGGCCCTGGTCTACGAGAACGGGCGGCTCGCCAGGGCCGTCACCCGGGGCGACGGGACCATGGGCGACGACGTGACCATGCTGGTGCGGGCGCTGACCGACGGCGTCCCGGACAAGGTCGACGCGCCCGGCCGGGTCGAGGTCCGCGGCGAGGCCGTCATGCTGCGTTCCACTTTCGCCGCCTACAACAAGGTGCACCCGGACAAACCGCTGATCAACCCGCGGAACGCCGCCGCGGGAACGCTGCGTGCCAAGGATCCGGCCACCGTCGCCGAGCGGCGCCTCCAGTTCTTCGCCTTCGACCTCTCCACGGAACCCGACAGCGCGGAAACGGATCTCGACGGCGCGCTGAGGACGCTCGGATTCGCCGCCGCCGACATGCGGCGCTGCGAGGACGCGGAAGCGGCGCAGGCCGTCATCACGACCATCGAGCAGCAGCGCAACAACCTCGACTACGACCTCGACGGCGCCGTGCTGCGCCTGGCCGATCGCGACGCCTACGCGGCCGCCGGAACCCGGTCCAGCTCACCGCGCGGCGCGCTGGCGTTCAAATTCGCCGCCGAGGAGAAGACCACGGTGCTCGCCGACGTGGTCTGGGATGTCGGCAAGACCGGCAAGATCGCGCCCGTCGCGTGGCTGGAGCCGGTGTTCGTCGGCGGAACCACCGTCACCCGGGCGACACTGGCCAACCAGGAGGTCATCCGCGCCCGCGGTATCAAGATCGGCGACACCGTGCTGGTGCGCCGCGCCGGTGACGTGATTCCGTTCGTGGCGGGTGTCCTCGACGCCTCGAAGCGCACGGGCGAGGAGCGGGAGATCGTGCCGCCGTCGGTGTGCCCGTCGTGTGAAGAACCGTTGACCGAACAGGGCAACAGCCGGGAACTGTTCTGTACCAACGTCGCCTGTCCCGCGCAGACCGTCCGGCGGCTGATCCACTGGGCGTCGCGCGCGGCCGCGGACATCGACGCGATCGGCGGGGTCTGGATCGAGCGGCTCGCCGAGGCCGGGATTCTCGAACACCCGTCGGACTTCTACCGGCTCACGAAGGAAACACTGCTGGAGTTCGACCGCATCGGCGAGATCTCCGCCACCCGCATGATCGAGTCCATCGACAAGAGCCGCGCCGTCGGCCTGCGCCGGGCGTTGATCGGGCTGGCGATCCCGATGGCCTCCGAAGGCACCGCCGCGCGGCTGTGCCGGGCGGGATTCGGTTCGCTGGAAGACGTCGCCGACGCGGGCGAAGAGGGTCTCGTCGCCGTGGAGGATATCGGCCCGAAGGTCGCCGCTTCCCTGATCGAGCACCTCACGCGGCTGCGTCCCGAACTCGAGCGGCTGAGGGAGGCAGGTGTCTCGCTGGACGTGCGCGAGGAGGACCTTCCGCCGGTCGTCGCGACCGGCGCGCCGCTGGCGGGCAAGACGGTCGTGGTCACCGGATCGATCAGCAACCCCCGTTCCGGCGAGAAGGTGCCGCGCCCCACCTTCCAGCGCCTGTGCGAAAAGGCGGGCGCGACCATCGCGTCGTCGGTCTCGGCGAACACGGACCTGCTCATCACCGGCGCCGACGTCGGGGCGAGCAAGCTGACGAAGGCCGAAAAGCTTGAAGTCGAGGTCGTGGACCAGGGCGTGATCTGGCAGCAGTTGATCGAGGCCGGGGTCGTTTAGCCCTCTCTTCCGCATTCAGTCCTCTGGATGCGGTAGTTCGTGTCGCGAACTTCCGCATCCAGAGGACTAAACGCGGGGCTTCGTCCGGTACCGCGGACTCGTCGAGTGCCATTCGAAACCGCCGCCCATCCATCCCCGCAGCCCGCGTAAGAACCGTTGCAGTTCGAGGGAAGGCACCGCGCTCAGCCTCTCGTGCGCCGCTCGGAAGTCCTGGACGATGTCGTTGTGCAGTCCGACGGTGATCGCCGTGGCCTCTTCGATCGAGCATTTCCGGTCGTCGGCGATCAGCAGGACCGCGTTGCAGGGCGGCGACTCGTCCTCGAGATCCTTGGCGACCGAGTGCACGTCGTTGACGAGCACGGCCGCCGTGCCCGCTTGGATCGCCGCCTCACGGACCCGCGTGTCGTAGTAGAGGTTCGACGTCAGTTCGTAGCTGCCGAGGACGTCGATCAACGTCATCGACGTGTAGAAGCTGTCGTGCTGCCGGGCCGCGAGGTACTCCCAGGCGGGCGGGTATTTCCCGCTGTGACGCCATGCCGCGTACGCGGTCCAGCTCACGAACATCGCGAAGGTCGAATAGCAGACACGTTGGACCTGCGCGGCGGTCCCGGCTTGCCGCAGGAAGTCCATCCCCGAGGCGAGGGCCACCAGAACCCGGTCGTTTCGCAGCGTTTCGTCGAGGTCGCGGCTGAATTCGCCCAGCGACGGCACCGGGTCCATGGCGGCCATCGCGAGCGCGAGCTTCGGTGGCAGCTCCGCCGGCACGGCGCCGAGCGACGTGTCATCGGCGTAGAGGTCGTCGGCCGCCCACCACGCGGCGTTGAGCCGCGCGGAGATCAGCAGCCTGTCGGGATCCTCGCAGTCCGGGTGGGCGAGCATGACGAGCCTGCCGAAACCCGCTTTCCCGATCTGCTCGCACTCCTCCCCGCCGAACCCGCACTCCCCCGCCCACTGGATCAGGCGCCTGTCGACCTCGTCGGCGAGCGGATCGTTGATGCGTTCGGTGACGGGGCAGTACAACGGCGGCGCGGACCCGTCGCCCCACGGTCGGTACGCGTACGCCGGGTCGAGAGCGGGTTCCTCCGGCGGCGGAGTTTCCGCCACCGCCGGAGGAACAGCGGCCAGCCGGGCCGCCAGCCGAGCGGCTGACGTGCCCAGTCCGCTCGGACCGGCCAGTAGTGTGCCGAGCGCACCCTGTTCGGTCATCGCTTACTCCGATGGTCTCGCCGGATCAGACGCGGTCCGCGGCGATCAGCAGGTAGTGGAAGCTGCCTTCGCGATAGGCGTCCAGGAACGGGCCTTCGATCCCGGTGGCCACCGACGACTTCGCCCGCAGTTCCCAGTACGGGATCGTGTCCGGCGTCAGGTCCACCACCGAGATCGGCACCAGGTCGTTGGCCGTCATGGCCTTGAAGTACTGACTGCGCGGATGGATGTTGCAGGTGTAGTGCTGGTCGATCTGCGCGACGGCCTTCGACCGGCCACCGGTCACGTCGTTGTAGCAGCCGGTGATGGTGACGTAGCGCCCGCCGAATTCCAGCTGTCGCGCGTGCTCCGCGAAGAGCTCGTAGAGGTCCACGTACATCGTGCTTTCGTTGTTCCAGATCGCCTTGCGCGAACCGGTTTCGAAGCCGGTGTCGAGCATGTTGCGGAAGTGGTAGCGCACTCGGTCGGCGACGCCCCTGATTTTCGCCTGGTGATTGGCGAACTCGACCTGCTTCTCCGAGATCGAGATCCCGTCGACGTGGCAGCCGAACCGCGCGTTCGCCATGATGCTGGTCCCACCGCGCCCGCAGCCGGCGTCGAGGAGCCGGTCGTCCGGTCCGACGTCGCCGAGGTGGTCGAGCAGGACGTCCGCCTGCGCGGTCTCCAGGCGGTGCATCTCGGCGATGATCCGCTCGTCACGGGTGTTCTCGGGGCCTTCCAGCACCGACCAGTCGACCTCGCCGATCCCGTAGTGGTGGTGATAGAGCCCGTCCACATCGCCCAGACGCAGGTTGACCGGGTCCTTCTCCTTGTTCCAGTACGACGCCACCGATTTCTGGTACTCGGTGCGCAGCACCTTTGCGGGAGCGGAGGTACGGGCGATGGTCACGTGGGGGGTCCTCTCTGGAGCTTTGTTGTTCGTCGTGGTCACCGGCCGGGGCGTCACCGCGCGACCTCGACGTTCTCCAGGACACCGAGCGCGTCGGGAACGAGCACGGCGGCGGAGTAGTAGGCGCTGACCAGGTAGTTGGCGACAGCCTGTTCGTTGATGCCCTCGAAGCGCACGTTCAGGCCAGGCTCGTACTCGTCGGGGAGACCGGTCTGATGCAGCCCGATCACGCCGTTGTCCTCCACGCCGGTCCGCATGGCGAGGATCGACGACGTGCCGCTGTCGGTGACCGGGATCTTGTCGCAAGGCAGGATCGGGACCCCGCGCCACGCGTTGACCACCTTGCCGTCGACCGTGGTGCCTTCCGGGTACAGGCTGCGGCGCGTGCATTCCCTGCCGAACGCGGCGATCGCGCGCGGATGGGCGAGGAAGAACTTCGTCTTGCGGCGACGGCTGACGAGTTCGTCCATGTCGTCCGGTGTCGGCGGGCCCGACCGGGTCTGGAACCGCGATTTGAGGTCTGCGTTGTGCAGCAGCCCGAACTCGTGGTTGTTGATCAGGTCGTGCTCCTGCCGCTCCCGCAGCGCAGACACGGTCAGCCGCAGCTGCTCGTCGAACTGGTCCATCGGCCCGTTGTAGAGATCGGTCACCCGCGTGTGCACCCGCAACGCGGTCTGCGCGACGGCCAGGTCGTACTCGCGTGGCGAGATCTCGTAGTCGACGAACGTACCCGGCAGCAGTGGCTCGCCGTCGTGCCCTGACGACATCCCGATCTCGGCCTCACCCTTGGCGTTCTGCGGCTTTCCCTGGTGCGCCAGCAGGTCCTGCACGTGGCGTCGCATCGCCTCGGAGCGGCCGTTGAGGTCGGCGAAGTCGTCGGCGCGCAGGGTCAGCACGATGACCGGGGTGACGGCCTTGATGGTGAACGGCCAGTTCCGGTCGATGCCGGCGAGCATTTCGTCACCGAAGTGGTCGCCGTCGGCCATGCTCCCGATGGCGGCTTCGACGCCGTACTCACCCGGCGCCACCTTGGCGACCTTGCCGTGCGCGACCAAAACGACCGCGTCGAGCGGTGAACCGTGGCTGACGATGGTCTCGCCGGGCAGGTACTCGTGCTGCACGAACCGGTCGGCGAGCGCGGTGAGGGTGTCCTCGTCATCGAAACCGCGCAGCAGCGCCAATTCCGCGAGTTCCCGCGGGACGACCCGAACCTCGGTGCCGACGTTGGTGAAGCTCACCCGCCCGTCACCGATGGCGTAGGTCAGCCGCCGGTTGACCCGGTACGTGCCGCCGTTCGCTTCGACCCAGGGCAACATCTTCAGCAGCCACCGCGGCGTGATGCTCTGCATCTGCGGCCGCGTTTTGGTGGTCGTCGCCAGGTTCCGCGCGGCGGCGGGGCCGAGACTGAGCCGCCGGTCGGCCTCCGGCGTCGTGGTGGTCATCCTTCGCGGCCGAGTTCGGCGGCTTCGAGGACGGCGAGCGCGTCCGGCACGAGCACGGCGGCGGAGTAGTAGGTGCTGACCAGGTAGGAGATGATCGCCTGTTCCGAGATGCCCATGAACCGGACGTTCAGCCCGGGCTCGTATTCGTCCGGCAGGCCGATCTGACGCAGGCCGACCACGCCCTGGTTCTTCTCGCCGGTGCGCATCAAGAGCACGGAGCTGGTGCTGGTCTGGCTCACCGGGATCTTGTTGCACGGCAGGATCGGGACTCCGCGCCAGGACGGCACCTTGTGCCCGCCGAGATCGACCCCGGTCGGGTAGATGCCGCGTTTGCTGCATTCGCGACTGAACGCGGCGATCGTGCGCGGATGCGCGAGGAAGAAGCCGGGCTCCTTCCACACCAGGGCGAGCAGGTCGTCGAAGTCGTCCGGAGTGGGCGGACCGGTGCGCGTCGCGATGCGCTGGGTGAAGTCGGCGTTGTGGAGCAGGCCGAAGTCCGAGTTGTTGATCATTTCGTACTCTTGGCGCTCGCGCAGCGCCTCGATGGTCAGACGCAACTGCTGCTCGGTCTGGTCCATCGGATGGTTGTAGAGATCGGAAACGCGGCTGTGGATCCGAAGCACGGTTTGAGCGACGCTCAATTCGTATTCGCGCGGCGAGGTCTCGTAGTCGACGAACGTGCCCGGCAGCAACGGCTCGCCGTCGTGCCCGGACGAGATGTCGATCTCGGCCTCGCCGAAGTCGTTGGCACGTCCGGAGTCCTGCGTAGCCCGATCGATCTGCGCCTGCAGCGATTCGGACTGTTCCAGTACACGTTCGAAGTCCTGGCGGGCCAACGTGAGCACGGTGCAGGCGGTGGCCGCCTTGGCGGTGAACTCCCAGATGCCGTCGTCGGCGACGAGGGCCTGCGCGCCGAAGTAGTCGCCGTCCTTGACCACGCCCAGCGCGGTGTCGTCACCGTATGGGCCGGGGCCGGTCTTCGTGATCTTGCCGTGCGCGATGAGATAGACCCGATCGGCCCGGTGGCCGAATTCGACGAGCACGTCGCCCGCCGCCACCTCTCGCTGTTCGAAGCGGCGGGCGAGTTCGGTGAGTACTTCTTCGTCGTCGTACCCCTTGAGCGGCTTCAGTTCTCCCAGCTCCGCCGGGATCACGCTCACCTCGGTGCCCGCTTTCGAGAAGGTCACCCGTCCGTCGCCGACCGCGTAATTGAGCCGCCGGTTGACCCGGTAGGCGCCACCGTTCACCTGAACCCATTCGAGCGTCTTCAGCAGCCAGCGGGACGAAATTCCCTGCATCTGCGGAACGGTTTTGGTCGTCGTCGCCAGGTTGCGCGCGGCGGCGCGGCCCAAACTCAGCTGCGGATTTTCCGGCCTCTGGACACCTTCGGCGGAAGTGCCCGATTCGGTCACGGTCACAGCAAGGTCCACCCTTCGATAGTGTGCGAACGAACAAGAACCACAAGTCGCGGCGTGCCGGTCCTACCCCGAAGTGCGGCCCCGCAGGATCAACATAGCAAGGGGTTTTTCCCGCACAAGCGCACTTTCAGGTAATGCGGCAAGGCCACCCGAATGCCGATTTTCCCATTGCACATGAAAGGCTTTTCCGACGTTACTCGACGCTTCAAACCGCCATGCAATCGGTCCAGAGTTTGTTCTGAGGTGTTATGCGAAGCCGCGTCGGAACTCCCGGGTGTACGCGGGATGCGGCCGTTGGAGTGGACGCGCCGGACTCTTTCGGGTCGCCTCCGCGCCCGTGTTCGACGACGAATCGACGGACAGCGACGAAACACAGGGTCGCGTCCGGACACTCGGTCGTGTCACGGTTCAGCCCCTTGCCCACATGTCAGCGGTGACTGTACTGTCCTTTCCGTGCTGACATGTGAGACTCAGGGCGCCGCGCTCGCCCGGCTCGGCCGTGCCCTGGCCGACCCGAACCGCTGCCGGATCCTGGTCGCCCTGCTCGACGGAGTGAGTTATCCCGGCCGGCTGGCCGACGAGCTCGGCTTGAGCCGCTCGAACGTGTCGAACCACCTCGCCTGCCTGCGGGGCTGCGGACTGGTCGTGGCCACCTACGAAGGCAGGCAGGTCCGATACTCGCTGGCGGACGCGCATCTGGCCCGCGCGCTGCGGGAACTGGTCCAGGTCGTACTCGCCGTCGACACCGCCGAGCCCTGCGTGGACGACGCCGGCCTTCGGATGCTCCGATGAGTTCCTGCGCGGACGGCTGCTGCGCCACGAGGTCCACAGTGGACGCGGATCGCCGTGTCGTGTTGTCGCGCCGGGTCCGGCTCCTGGTCGCCGCGACGATCACCTACAACGTCATCGAGGCGGTCGTCGCGATCTCCGCGGGCACCATCGCCTCCTCGACCGCCCTGATCGGCTTCGGCCTGGACTCGATCATCGAAGTCGCGTCCGCCACGGCCGTCGCCTGGCAGTTCTCCGGTGAGGACCCCGAAGCCCGCGAACGCACCGCCCTCAAGGTCATCGCGGTGTCGTTCTTCGCGCTGGCCGCCTACGTCTCCGTCGAATCGGTACGCACCCTGTTCGGCGCCGACCACGCCGAGCACTCCCCCGTCGGCATCGTGCTGGCGGCGATCTCGCTGCTCGTGATGCCTTTCTTGTCCTACGCCCAGCGTCGCGCCGGGCGAGAACTCGGTTCCGCGAGCGCGGTCGCCGACTCGAAGCAGACCTTGCTCTGTACTTATCTTTCCGGTGTGCTGCTCATCGGGTTGCTGCTCAACAGCCTCTTCGGCTGGTACTGGGCCGATCCGCTGGTCGCGCTCGTCATCGCCGCCGTCGCGATCAAGGAAGGCCGCGAGGCCTGGCGCGGCGAGCACTGCTGCTGACAGGAGCGTCATGACCCGGCCCGCACGATGGAACCGCTACTGGGACGGCAAATCCCAGAACTACGACCGGGAGATGCAGTTCCTGGACCGGAAACTCTTCGGCGATTCCCGCGCGTGGGCCTGCGGCCAGGCCACCGGCGACGTCCTCGAGGTCGCCGTCGGGACCGGTCTGAACCTGCCGCTCTATCCCGAAGGCGTCACGCTCACCGGCGTCGACCTCAGTGACGGCATGCTCACCATCGCCCGCGGCCGCGCCGAACGTCTCGGCCATCCCGTGACGCTGCGGCGGGCCGACGCACACGACCTGCCCTTCGACGCCGATTCGTTCGACACCGTGGTCTGCACGCTCGGGCTGTGCGCCATCCCCGACGACGGCAAGGCGTTGCGGGAGATGGCCAGGGTCCTCCGGCCGGGTGGCAGGCTCATCCTGCTCGACCACATCGCGAGTTCGTCGCGCGCCGTCCGCGGCCTGCAGTGGCTCGCCGAGAGGATCACTGTGCCGATGGCGGGCGAGCACTTCCTCCGGCGCCCGCACGACAAGATCAACGGCCTCGGCCTGACCGTGCGATACCGGGAGCGGTTCAAACTCGGGCTGGTGGAACGGCTCGTCGCCCGCAAGTGAACCGTGTCATCGGAATTTCATCGGCGCGGCCGATCCTGGTGACGTGACCCACCCTCAGCAGCAGTCGCCCATCTGGCGGCATTACCCCGTCGCGCCGCCGAAGAAGGCACCCAAGACCGGACTGATCGCCGGAATAGCGGCCGCGGCGCTCGTCGTCACCGGCGGCGCGATCGCGGTGACCGTGGCGATCACCACCGGTGGCAGCGTCCCCGAGGTCATCCCCGAGGTCGATCCCGACCCGTTCTCCGCGCAGGCCGGAGACTGCATCTCGGCCGACGAGGACGCCGGCAGCAACGGCAAGTTCAGCGCCAGCGCCGTGCGAGTCCACTGTTCGGACAGCACGGCCAACTACTCGGTGATCGCACAGCTTCCGTCCCAGTCCGGCTCGGAATGCAACTCCGTACCCGGCTACGAGTACGGCAATCCCGTCGTCTACGACTTCGAATCGGGACAGTCCAGGGAACTCTGCCTCATGCCGAAGGGCTGACGATTTCCCAAGCCGCTTCGATCATCCGGAAGATCTCGTCCACCGCGGCCTTGGGATCGGCCGCCTCCCTGCCGATGGAATAGGCGTCGATCACGAACCGCGCGATCGTGCGGCAGGCCGTCGTCGAGCGGGACAGGTCCGGATCGGCCGCGATGGCCGTCGCCAGGGATTCGGCGTGACGCAGCCTCATCGAGTCCTCGTACTCCCGCAACGCCGGCGTTTCGTCGATCATGCGCCGGATCGGGGCGGCGCCGTCCGCCGTGCAATGCCACACCATCGCGTGGATCTCGCGGCGCAATGCGGGAATGAGCGGTTCGTGCGGGGCCCGTTCGGTGACCGCCCGCGTGAGACCTTGCTCGAAGTCCGCGTCCTGCTCGAACAACAGGGCCTCTTTCGAGGCGAAGTGGGAGAAGAGCGTGGTGACGGCGACGTCGGCCTCCGCGGCCACCTCACGGATGCCCACCGCGTCGTATCCGCGTTCCAAGAAAAGCCGGAGAGCGGTCTCGGCGATCTTCTGGCGGGTCGCGGCCTTCTTTCGCTCACGACGGCCGGTCGGCACGGTCATGCGGCGACGCTATCAGATCCAAAACGATAACGGTTCCAAAACACTAACCGTTAGTGCTACGGTCGTTGACATGAAGAAAGTGATCTTTACCGAGTTCGGCGGTCCGGAAGTCCTGCAGCTCGTTGAGGCCGACGATCCGCACGCGGGCCCCGGTCAAGTGCGCGTCGCCGTGCGGGCGGCGGGAGTGAACCCGGTCGACTGGCGGGTGCGTGAAGGGCAGGTCCTCGGTGCTCATCCGACCGTGCTGCCGTCCGGCGTGGGCCTGGACGCCGCCGGCGTGGTGGACGAGGTCGGCGAGGATGTGGCCGGTGTCGAGGTCGGCGACTCGGTGTTCGGCGAGGGTTCGGACACCTATGCGGAGTTCGCGGTGCTGACGGCCTGGGCCGTGATGCCCGAGGGACTGACGTTCGAAGAGGCCGCCGGATACCCCTCCGTGGTCGAGACCGCGTTGCGCCTCATCCGCGAAGTCGGCGTGCGAACCGGCGAGACGCTGCTGGTCAGTGGCGCGTCCGGCGGAGTCGGTTCGGCGGTGCTGCAGATCGCCCGCGAGCGCGGCATAGCGGTGATCGGCACGGCGGGCGCGGCGAACCAGGACTATCTGCGCGGTCTGGGTGCGGCCGCCACGACCTACGGCGAAGGCTGGGCGGAGCGGGTGCGGCGGCTCGGCCGGGTCGACGCGGCTCTCGACCTGGCGGGGTCGGGCGTGATCGCCGAACTGGTCGAGCTGACCGGGAATCCGGACAAGGTGCTCACCATCGCCGATCTCAGCGCGCCCCAGCTCGGCGTCCGGTTCTCGGGGGTGGCCGGGAGCGTGCCGGACGCGCTGGCCGAAGCCGTCGACCTCATCTCGCGGGGCAAGCTGCACATCCCGGTCGAGAAGACCTACTCACTCGCCGATGCCGCGGCGGCCCACGTCGACAGCCACGCCGGGCACACCCGCGGCCGCCGGGTCATCGTCGTCTGAGCCGGTTCAGGCGATGCTCGCGGGCAGGACCACGACGCCGTCGTCATCGGCGTAGAGCGTGTCGCCGGGAGTGAAGGTCACTCCCCCGAAACCGACCGGGACGTCGACAGCGCCAACGCCCGCCTTGGAACTCTTGCGCGGGTTGGTGCCGAGTGCCTTCACCCCGAGCGGGAGCCCGGCGAGCTCGGCGCTGTCGCGTACCGCGCCGTTGACGACGACGCCCGCCCAGCCGTTGTCCACGGCGGATTTCGCGATCATGTCGCCGGTCAGCGCGCTGTGCAGCGAGCCGCCGCCGTCGACCACCAGGACGCTGCCGTCGCCGGGAGTGGCCAGCAGTTTCTTGACCAGGCCGTTGTCCTCGTGGCAGGAGACGGTCCGGATCGGGCCCGAAAACTTCCGGCGCCCGCCGAACTGGCGGAACTGGGTGTCGCAGACGCGCAACCGGTCGCCGTGTTCGTCGACGAGGTCGGCGGTAGTGAAGGAATCGATCACGCGCCCGAGTTTCTCACGTCGTCTCGGGTGGGAACACCGAGTCCAGCACATGGGTCAGGATGGCGGCGGGGTCGGCGGCCGGCGCGACCGCCTGACGCAGGGCGAGACCGATGCCCAGAGCACCCAGCATCACAACGGCTTCATGAAGTGGCATCCTCGGTTCGAGGTGGAGCCGCTTCGTATGTTCGCCGAGCAGGGCGACGACCTCGTCGTCGTGACGCTGCTGGATGGCGGCGACGAGGGCGGCGGTTTCGGGCTGCTGCGCCGTCGCGGCGAGCACTTCCGCGGCGGCTGCGCTCCACTTGACGGCATCCTTGTCCACCACGTTGACGGGGGCCAGAGCCGCGATCACGTCGTCACGGCCGGCGGCGAGGGCGAGGGTCTTCCGCAGCTCATCGAGGTGGCCTTCCGCACCGGCTTCGATGATCGCCAGCCACAGCCCTTCCTTGCCGCCGAAGTGCTTGTAGACGGCGCCACGGGTGTATCCGGCATCGGCCGCGATCTCCTCGACCGTCGCCGCCAGGAAGCCGCTCCGCAAGAAGACCTGCCGCCCGGCCTCCAGCAGGTGTTCGTGGGTGCGCCGCTGCTGTTCGGCCCGTGTCAGCCTGGTCATCGCCCGCCCGATTTCAGTAACAGAACGTTTCTGGATGCACGACGTTACTGTATCGTCCGGCGTATGGACTTCCTGGCACCCGTGGCCGCGTTTCTCAGCCTTCCGCTGTTCCTGGCCGGGTTCGCGTGGTACGCGGCGCGTGCCCGCCGGGCAGGCGTCAGCCAGTCGCTGTTGGCGCCGATCGAGGAGATCTGGGACCCGATCTCGCACAAGACCAACATCGAGATCCAGATCGAGGCCGAACGGAGTCCGGAGACACCCTCGCCAGGCGACCCGCCCGAGCTGAAATGGCGGCTGTAGCCTCAGTATCCGACGGTGAAATGCCGGTCCCTGCCCGGATGCTCGAGTTCGTCCACGATGGCGACGGCGAGATCTTCCGCCGAAATCCCGGACGAGCCGTCCTCCGCGGTGAGGATGGTCGTCGTCCCCCGCCGGTAGGCGCCGGTCCGGACACCGGGCTCGAGCATCGCGGGCGGACTGAGGTACACCCAGTCGCTCGTGTGCGCTTCGCATGCTTGGAGTTGGCTCGTGCTGGCCGAGGCGATGGTCCGCCACGCCGGCGGCACGAACGCCGGGTCGTCGATCACGAGCCCGCCGGCCGGCGACCGCAACGGCCCGGCGCCGCCGACGATCAGGACACGCGTGCCCGCCGCGGCGTCGAGCAGGGCCGTTACCGTGGCGGCGACTGTGTCTTCCGCCCCGGGCGCGGGTCTCGTCGCGCCCACGATGGCGTCGACTCCCCCGAAAACCGCGCTCATGTGGCCGACGTCGGTGACGTCGCCGCGCGCGACGTGGACGTCCGGATGCGGGGATTCCGGTGGAGTGCGGCGAAAGACGGCCGTCACGTGGTGCCCGCGGGCAACGGCCTCGGCGACGATTCGCGAGCCTGCCATTCCCGACGCTCCGACAACGGCGATCTTCATCGGACGCCTTGCTTCTTGGGCTTCAGGGTGATCTGGCCGGCCACGATCGAGGCCAAGGCGAGGGCGAAACCGGCGAGCTGGACCGGGCCGAGTGACTGACCGAGCAGCACGGCGCCGAGCACCGCGGCGACCATCGGAGACAGCAGGCCGAGGACCGCGACCGAGGTGACCGGCAGGGACGTGATGCCGCGGAACCACAGAACGTAGGCGAGCAGGCCGCCGATCAAGCCGAGCCAGAGATAACCGACGGCCGCGTTCAGGCCGATGGCGGGCGGCGCGCCTTCGAACAGGAAGGTCACCGGCATCAGGAACAACCCGCCCGCGGTGAGCTGCCACGAGGCGAACGCGGTCGGCCCGACGTCAGCGGGGCGTCCCCACCGTTTGGTGAGGGTGACACCGAGCGCCATGGTGCCGGCGCCACCGAGTCCGGCGATGACGCCGACGAGGTCGAAGCCCGCCGCGGGGCCGATCACGACCAAGCCGACCCCCGCGATCCCGACGATCCCCCAGGCGAACCGCCACGCGGACGGGCTCTGCCGCAGCACCGCCACGGCGAGGATCGCGACGAGGAGCGGCTGGGCGGCGCCGAGAGTGGCGGCGACTCCGCCGGGCAGCCGTTCGGCGGCGATGAACAGCAGGGGGAAGAACATCCCGATGTTGAGGACGCCGAGCGCCGCGGCCTTCAGCCACCAGGTGCCGCGCGGAAGGGTGCGGGTGATGGCCAGTGCGATCAGTCCCGCTGGCAGGGCGCGCATGAGCCCGGCGAACAGCGGATGCCCCGGCGGGAGGAGTTCGGTGGTGACCACATAGGTCGTTCCCCAGACCATGGGAGCGAAAGCGGTCAGCGCGGTGCCGGTGAGACCGGTGGCGAGGGGTGTGGTCATCAGCGTTTTCACGCTTCTCAGCTTCGACGCGAGCGATCGATGAGTCCAACACATGTTTGTCACTTGATCCATCGTGATTCAAGATGGATCAATGGAGCTCCAGCAAATGCGGTACGTCCTGGCGGTGGCGGAGACGAACAGCTTCACGCGCGCCGCGGAACGCTGCCTGGTCGTGCAGTCGGCACTGAGTCACCAGATCGCGCGGCTGGAGCGTGAACTCGGCGCGCGGCTGTTCGAGCGCACGAGCCGTCGAGTGCGGCTCACCGCCGCGGGCGAAGCGTTCCTGCCCGCCGCCCGGCAATGTCTCGAGGCCGCCGAACGGGCCGGTTCGGAGGTCGCCGCGGCCGTCGGCGAGATCCGCGGACGGCTCACCGTCGGCGTGATCCCGACCGTCGCGGCGGTCGACGTCCCGGCCGCGCTGCACACCTTCCGCGGCCGGTACCCGCACGTCCGGATCGGGCTGCGGGTCGGGGCGAGCGAAAAGCTGGTGGAGCAGATCAAGGACGGGGCGATCGAGGTCGCGTTCCTCGGCCTCCCGGTGTCCGACCGGCCCCACGGTGTCGGTACCCGCGAACTGGGCCGCGACGATCTCATCGCCGTGGTGGCGCCGGGGCATCCTCTCGCCGCCGAGTCCGAAGTGGACTTGGAGCGGCTTTCGACCGAGGTCTTCGTCGATTTCCCCGCGGGATCGGCGGGGCGGGCCCAGACGGATCAGGCCTTCGCCGCGGCGGGGATCACGCGGGAGGTGGCCTTCGAGGTGACGGCCGCCGATTTCATGGCGCGGCTCATCCATCAGGGACTGGGCGTGGCGCTGCTGCCGTCGAAGTACGTACCGAGCCTGACCGACGTCGTCACCGTGCCGGTGCGGGACGCGCCCGCACGGATCGAGCATCTCGTCTGGAACCGCTTCACGGTCACTCCGGCCGCGAAAGCTTTCCTAGCCGTTCTAGGCGTCGCAAGTGAGGCCAACGATGTCACCGGTGTCGTTCCGTGAAGGCCTCCTTGAGGGGACCAAAAGCCCCCCAAGAGGACCTCCCGGAACGAGGGGCTCGCACTGTCCCGCGATCCGGCG
>NZ_JBVJCE010000006.1:300436-355863 GCF_055588925.1 Amycolatopsis sp. NPDC041971
CACGTGTGGTCGCTGGTGCGGGACCTCTCGGGCGCCTACGCCATGAACCCGTGAAGTTCCGTGAAGGCCTCCTTGAGGGACCCAGAGTCCCTCAAGGAGGCCTTCACGGAACGCGGGGCTCGCATTGCCCCGCGATCAGGCGGCTACTCGCGTCCTTCCTTGATGATCTCGTAAAGGCTGGTCCACGAGCTGCTCCCGTGTCCCGCGGCGATCGCCCGGTCGTAGTGCGACTTGATCGCCTCCGGCAGGACGACGTCGATCCCGGCGTCCCGGCTCGCCTGCACGATGTGGTCGGCTGACGCGCCCATCATCGTCACGGAGGCCTCGTCGCCGGGGTGCTCACCCTTCTCGATCTGCTCCACCGTGGTGTCCAGATAGAAGCCCATCATCGCGAAGTTTTCCTTGGCGTACGGGAGGAACTTCGCAATCGGCACCCCGGCCGAGCGGATGAGCGCACTCGCGTGCAGGAACACCGAAAGCGAGTTCAGGAAGATGTCCAGCTGCGCCTGGTAGAACAGCTGCGCCAGCCGGACGTCTTCGCCGAGGAAGTCCGGCCGTCCGATCAGCGCCAGGACCTCCCGGTACTTCTCGAACACGTCGGTGGGACCGCTGTAGAAGACGTACGCCTCCTCCTTGCCCACCAGCGGAGCCGGCACCATCACGCCACCCGTGATGAACTGCCCGCCGCGGGCCTTGACCCAGTCGGCGGCTTCGCGGGTCTTTTCCGGGGTGTCCGAGCTGAGGTTGACGATCACCTTGCCCGCCAAAGCATCCTCGGCCTTGCCGAGAATGTCGTACATCGCCGCGTAGTCGGTGAGACTCAGCAGCACCAGCTCCGACGCCGCCACCGCGTCCGCCGGTGTCCCGGCGCGCACCGCACCCGCGGCGACGACGCCGTCCGCGCGGGCGGCGGTGCGGTTCCAGACCGTCACTCCGTGGCCGTTCTCCAGGAGTACCCGGACCATGGCCTGTCCCATCGGGCCGAGCCCGATCAGTGTGATCATTGTGTTTCCTTACTTCTTGAGGAGTTCGATGACGCCGATGAGGTCTTCGGCGCCGTGTCCGTCGGCGACTCGTTTGTCCATCAGCGGCTGGAGCGACGTGAGCAACTCGGCGCTGATGCCCTGGTCCTCCGCCGTCTGCGCCAGGTTCGGGTAGGCGGCGGCCTGCATCCCGATGTTCGACACGACGTCGGTCAGGTAGTCGCCGTCGTCGATCTGTTCGGCCGCGCGCTCCAGGAAGCCGCTCATCGCGTCGATCCAGCCGCGGAGCAGCGGCGCGAATTCCCGCGCCTTGACCCCCGCCGAGCCGACGAGCGCGTACGCCTGGATGACGCCGATGAAGTACCCGTACATCCCGCTGAGCAGCGCGATGTCGTGCAACGGCGCCAACCCGGGGTCGGCGCCGAGGTAGTTGGCGCCGCCGAGGGTGTCGAGCGCGGTGCGGGCGTGGCCGAAGACGGTGCCCGATCCGCTGTAGAAGATGAACGCCGCGGGAGTGCCGATCATCGGCGGGACCGCCATGATCCCGCCGTCCAGGTACTCCGCGCCCAGTTCTTCGGCCCAGGCGGCCATTTCACGTGCCTGGCCGGGGGTGCCGTTGGTGAGGTTGATCAGCCGCCGTCCGTCGAGCCCGGCCGCGACCGGGTCGAGGACCTCGTGCACCGAGTCGTAGTCGAGCAGGCAGGCGATCACGATGTTGTTCGCCGCGAGGGCCTCTGAGATGGTCGAAGCGACCGAAGCTCCCTTCGCCGCCACCGCCTCGGCGCGGCTCGCGGTCCGGTTCCACGCGGTGACCGGATGTCCCGCGGTCAGTAGTGCCTCTACGAGCGCGGTTCCCATCGCGCCCAGCCCCAGTACCGTCACCGGGGTCTTGCCGTGTTCGCTCATGGGACCACCGTGACGCCGCCCGCGCACGGATCGCTGCGGGTCCACGCACGATCTTGTCGGTGGTCCGCGCTAACGTCGGTTTCGTGCGTTTCGGAGTGCTGGGACCACTCGCCGTGTGGACGACCGCGGGCGAGCCCGTCGTCGTGCCCGAGGCCAAGGTCCGCCTCCTGCTCGCCGCGCTGCTGAGCCGGGAGGGCAGGGCGGCGTCGGTGCCGTCGTTGACGGACGATCTGTGGGGCGAGCATCCGCCGGGCAATCCGGGCAACACCCTGCAGACCAAGGTCTCCCAGCTGCGCCGCACGCTGGATCGGGCCGAGCCGGGCGCCAGGGAGGCCGTGACTCATCAACCCGCCGGGTACGTCCTCACCGTCGAGGCCGGTGACCTGGACGTCCACCGGTTCCGGGCGCTCACCGCCCGCGCCCGTGACACCGTCGATCCGCGCGCGCGTGCCGCGCTGCTGGCGGACGCGCTGGCCTTGTGGCGAGGTCCCGCGTACGCCGGATTCGAGGACGAACTCTTCGCCGTGGCCACGGCACAGCGGCTGGAGGAAGAAAGGCTGCTCGCCGAAGAGGACAGAGCCGAAGCCCGGCTCGCGCTCGGCGAACACGGCCTCCTCACCGGGGAACTGGCGGCTTTGGTCTCGCGGCATCCGTTGCGAGAGCGGCTCCGCGGTCTGCTGATGCGCGCCTTGTACGCGGCCGGGCGGCACAGTGAAGCGCTGGAGGCCTACGCCGAGCTCCGTGCTCGTCTGCGTGACGAGTCCGGTCTCGAACCGGGGCCGGACCTCGCGGCCCTGCACCAGGCGATTCTCACCCGCAGTCCGGATCTCGAGCCTGTCCGCGCCGCCGAGCCGGTGCGCGGGAACCTGCCGGAGTCACTCACCGAACTGATCGGCCGCACGACGGCGGTCAAGGAGGTCGGAGCGCTCGTCACCGACGCGCGGCTGGTCACCCTCACCGGCCCCGGTGGCGTGGGCAAGACCAGGCTCGCCATCGAGGCCGCCTCGAAGCTCGCGATGGCCGACGGCACCTGGCTCGTCGAGCTCGCGGGCCTGGACAACGTCGAGTGCCCGACGTGCCCGCCGGAGGACCTCGTCGCCGTCGTCCTGACGGCCGTGCTGGACCTCCGTGAGGAGGCCACGTCGGCGAAGTCGGTCACGCAGGCGCTGGCCGACGCCTTGCGGGACAAGGAGATCCTGCTCGTCCTGGACAACTGCGAACAGGTCGTCGAACCGGTCGCGGCCCTGGTGGAACGGTTGCTCGCGGCGGCACCCCGGCTGCGTGTCCTCGCCACCAGCCAGGAACCGCTCGGGCTGCCCGGGGAGAACGTCTGGGCGGTGCCGCCGCTCGAACTGCCAGAGCAGGCGGATTTCGCCGCCGTGCGGGAATCGAGCGCGGTCCGACTCTTCACCGCCCGTGCCGCGGCGGCCGCGCCGGGGTTCGCGCTGGACGCCGGGAACGCTGCCGTCGTCACCCGGATCTGCCGCACGCTCGACGGGATCCCGCTGGCACTCGAACTCGCCGCCACCCGGGTCCGGACGCTCGGCGTGCACGAACTCCTCGCCCGCCTCGACGACCGGTTCGGCCTGCTGTCCTCGGGCAGGCGGGGCGGGCCGCGCCGCCAGCAGACTCTCCGCGCGATGATCGACTGGAGCTGGAGCCTGCTGAGCGAGCCCGAGCAGATCGTGCTGCGCAGGCTCGCCGTCCATGCCGAAGGCTGCGGCCTCGACGCGGCCGAGTCGGTTTGCGCGGGCGGTGAGATCGCCGCCGACGACGTCATGGATCTGGTGTCCCGGCTCGTCGACAGGTCGCTCGTGGTCAGCAGGCCGGGCAGATCCGGCGAGCCGAGGTTCCGGTTGCTGGAGTCCGTTTCGGCGTACGCCTTGGAACACGCCGAACGGGCAGGCGAACTCGACGAACTGTCCTTGCGGCATGCCCGTTTCCACGTCGAGCTGGCCGAACGCGGTGACACCGGGCTGCGCGGAAAGGAGCAGCGGCGCTGGCTCGACAGGCTGGACGCCGAAGGTGCCAACACCCGGCGCGCGTTGGAAACGCTGCTGCGGCAAGGGGAACACCGGCTCGCGTTGCGGCTGGTGAACGCGACGGCGTGGTTCTGGTTCCTCCGCGGGCGGCTCACCGAGGCCCGTCGCTCGCTGAACCTGGTACTCGACACGGAGATCGACTCCGGCGACGAGTACGCGCAGGCTCTCGGCTGGTGCACCGGGATCGCCGTCCTCGACGGCACCTGCACCGAGGGCGCGGCGGAGGAGGCCGCGTGGCGTATCGCCGATCCGCTCGCACGGGCGCGGACGCTGTGGTTCCTCGGCTACGCGTGGTCCACGGTCGGCGACCTGTGCCGGGCGGAGAAGCTCACCCTCGGCGCGCTGGAAACCGCCCGCGACATCGGTGACGACTGGAGCGCCGCGGCCGCGCTGAGCGACAGGGCGTCCCACCTCATCGCCGGTGGTGACCTCACCGGAGCCGGCCGGATCGCCGCTCAGAGCGCGGGGATCTTCGACAGCCTCGGTGAACGCTGGGGCTGGCTTCAAGCGTCGTTCGTCGTCGGCATGCTGGCGTCGATAGCCGGGGATTACGACCACGCCGCCCGCGTCCATCGAGAAAGCCTTCGCCGCGCGGAGGAACTGGAGCTGTGGCCGGAGGTCGCCTACAAACTGTCCTGGCTGGGCCGGACGGCACTGCTCACGGGCGACTTCGAGGGGGCGAAGGAGTTCCATGAGCGGGCCAGGGCGCTGGCCGTCGAACACAGCTTCAAACCCGGCGAGGTCTACGCCGAGACAGGGCTCGCGCTCGGCGAGCGACGTCAGGGGCTGTTCGAGGCGGCCGAACAGCGGCTGCTGTCCATATTGGACTGGCATCGCCGCGTGGAGTCCGAAGCGGGCAGCACCCTCACCCTCGCCGAACTCGGGTTCATCGCCGAGCAACGCGGAGACACGGCGAAAGCGAAGCGGCTCCAGCGGGACGGTCTCGCGATCGCTCGTCACAGCGAGGATCCCCGCGCGATCGCCCTCGGTCTGGAAGGCCTGGCCGGGGCGGAAGCGGCAGCCGGCTCGCATCACCAGGCCGCGCGGCTGCTGGGCGCCGCGGCGGCTTCGCGGCGATCAGTGGGCGCTCCCCTGCCGAAGGCGGAACGCGGCGACGTCGACAGGATCACCGGTGCCGTCATCGCCGCGCTAGGAGAAACCACATTCTCGGAGGCGCACGCGGTGGGCGAGACGACCCCGATCGATCACTTGGTGACCGACAGTCAGTAGGCAGGCACCCGAATCACCGCAATGGACCAGGCCTTACTTCACGTCAGCAACAAACGGTGATTTCTTTCTGTCGCCCAAGCGTCCCGACCGGTAGCGTGCGTATCCATGCGGGTGAGGTGGGGGGCTCCCGGCGGGCCCAGGGTGACAATGCCGTGGCGGGCGGCTCCGAGGGCGGCACTGACCAGTCCCCTGACTTTGATCATCGCCGCGGTGACCGCCTTACTGGCCTGTTTCCTCGGCACCGCCGCCGTCCTGCAGGCCTCGGCGGCGGGCGGCGCCGCGGTCACGTACCAGTCCGGTATCGCGTGCCCTGACTACTACGGCCCCGTCTTCAGCAAGGACAACGTCCCCGCCGCGGTCGCTCCCCAGGTCGCCGACTCGGTCCGCCGCAACGCCCCGGCGCACGGTTTCTCCGCGCCGGTCACCTCCCGGTACACGCCGTACCTCACCGGCACCGAGTTCAACGGCGATCCCAACTACAAGGTCGTCCTCGCCCACCGGGACCAGGCTCTCCCGGGCCATCTCGACCTGGCTGACGGGTCGGCGAGCGCCGGGTTCTGGCTCGGCACCGTCGTCGCCGGGGCCGAAGGGATCAAAACCGGGACCACGCCGAGCATCCGCGGCACGCCGCTGCCCCCGGTGACCGGGCTGTACCGCGACCTCGCCGATCCGGCGCCGCGCTGGTGGTGCTCGCAGCAGCGGAACGCCGTCGTCAGCAGGCTCGCCAACGACCCGCTCGACTCGGTCATGTTCGCCACCGACGGGAAGACCTTCGACGACACGGTCCGCGCGCTGGGCATCCCGGTGATCAAGACGCTGCACCTGTCGTTCTACGAGACTCCTCCCAAGACCGTGAGCGAGGCCGAGGACCTGCAGGAACGTTCGAAGGCCCTCATCGCCGCCGTCAAGGCGGATCTGGGCGCACGGGGCCTCGACGACGCTATCGTCGGCTCGCTACCGTTCGAACGTTCGGTGGAGATCAGCAACCAGGCCGAATCCAATGTCCTGATCTCGATCCTGCCGCTCGCGGCCATCAGCATCCTGGTCGGCTGCGCGGGGATCGGCACTGTCGCGTTGCAGTGGTACCAGCGGCGGCACCCGCAGTTGAGGTTGCTGTCCGCCCGCGGCAGCGGCCCGGGTGCGCTCGGCCTGCTCGCGGTCGCCGAACTCGGGCTTCCCATCGTCGCCGGCGGAGCGGCGGGCGCCGTCTTCGCCCGGCTGTTGGTCGGGGTGTACGGACCACCAGGGGGACTGGGCGACGGGGCGATGCTGTGGGGGTCGCTCGTCGCGGCCGCCATCCTGCTCGTCTCACTCGCACTGCTCGCCGGGGTGATCTCCGTCCGGACCCACCGGGAGTTCGAGCTCGGCCGCGTCCGTTCTGGGCGTCGCCGGAGGGTGAAGATCCTGGCGTTCTTCCCGTGGGAGCTGATCACCGCCGGGGTCGCCCTGATCGGCTGGAACCGGCTCGTCGACTACGGCAAGGGCTCCCGGATCGGTAACCCGCTCCCCCAGGTCGACCCGCTGGCGCTCACGTACCCGGTGTTCGTCGTGCTCACCGTCGGGCTCATCGCCGCACGGCTGGCGTGGCTCGCCCTGCACGCGTCACATCGCGCGCGGCTGTGGTCCCGGCCGGCGCTGCAACTGGCCATCCGGCGGCTCGCCAGTGCCCGCGCGCCGGTCACCGGCGTCCTCGTGATCGGCACGCTGGCCATCGGGACACTGGCGACCGGGATCGGCATCGCCCGCGGCCAGGAAGAAGCGCTGCAAACGAAATCGGCCATCTTCGTCGGGGCCGAGACGAGGGTCGACACCGAAAGCGTCGTCGGTACCGGACAGGTCCGGCTGCCCGCCTCGGTCGGTGACACGACCACGATCGTCGGCGAGCTGACCGGCACCGGCAATGTCGTGCTGGTCGTGGACCCGCGGACCTTCCGGCGCGTCGCCACGCTCGGCCCGCTCGTCGGCGCCGAGGTCGACCGGTTGCTGGGCGGCCTGTCGAGTCCCGGTGCCGGTGTCCCGGCGATCAGGATCGGGAACGACGCCGCCCAGAAGACCGCGCTGCCCGCCGGCCTCGGCGACGCCAGGGCGGTCGGCGAACTGCCGATGTTCCCGATCATCGGCACCAAGGCCGGATACGTGATCTCCCGGGAATCGCTCGGCGGCGCGCAGCTGCGCGCCGTCCCCAAGTGGAGTGTGCTGTCCAGTTCGTCGATGACCCAGGTGACCGAGGCGCTGAGCTCCGTCGGGGTGGCGACGGCGGTCAACCGCGTCACCCGCGAGTCCGCACTCGACGCGCTCCCGTTCTACGTCGTGTCCTGGACGTTCTCGTTCATGGCCCTGCTCGGTGCCGTGCTCGGGGTGGTGGCGGTGCTGTCGCTGCTGGTCGCGGTCGAAGTCCGCCGACGCCAGAACGCGCTGGCCGGGGCGCTGGTGCTGCGGATGGGGATGCGGCCGCGTGCCCTGCTGGCGAGCCATCTGATGGAACTGGGCGCGCTCAGTGGGCTCGCCGTGGTCATCGGTGTCGTCTGCGGTGTCTCGGTCGCGGGGCTCTCGGTGCCGCGCTTCGATCCGGCGACCTTCCTCCCGCCGCAGTCGGCGCTGCCCGACCCGACCCCGCTCGCTTTGACCGTGCTCGCCGTCGGTGTGCTCGTCGTGGCGCTGGCGGGCTGGATCGCGATGCGCTCGGTGCGCACCGCCCGGACCGCGGAGTTGATCCGTGCCTGAGAAACCCATCTTCCGGCTGCGCGGGCTCGGCGTCGACTACCAGACGCCGGCGGGCACGGTCACCGGCATCGACGACGTCACCATCGACATCCCCGGACGCGGGATCACCGTGCTGGCGGGGCCGTCCGGCTCCGGCAAGTCCACCCTGCTGCGGACGCTCGGCCTGTTCGAGCAGCCCGTGCGGGGCACGATCTCCTTCCAGGGCACCGAAACCGGCAAACTGCGGCATCGCGACCGGCGGACGCTGCGGCGGGACCACCTCGGCCTGGTGTTCCAGAACCCGACCGACAACCTGCTCGCGTACCTGAGCGTCGCCGACAATCTCCGCGCGGCGGCGGAATCGGCCGGGACGGAATGCCTGCCCGACGACATCCTCGATCGGCTGGGTCTCGGCGGGACCGGCAGCTGGCGGATCTCCGCGCTGTCGGGCGGGCAACAGCAGCGCCTCGCGTTCGGCTGCACCCTGGCTCGCCGCTCGACCGTCGTCCTCGCCGACGAACCGACGTCCCAACTGGACGAAGGATCCGCCGACCGGGTGCTCGACACCCTGAAGTACCTGGCGGGTCAGGATTTCGCCGTCATCGTCGCCTCGCACGACGACCGGCTCATCGACCTCGGCAGCCGGGTCGCGCGGATGCACAAGGGCAGACTGGAAAGAGTCGAAGAACGGGAGGTCGTGCCGTGATGGCGGAACCCGCCCTCGAGGCCGTCGGGTTGCGCCGCCGGTTCCCCCACCCCAGCGGGGACGTCGAAGTGCTGCGCGGACTCGAACTGCGCGTGGCCGCGGGCGAACTGGTCACCGTGTCCGGCCGGTCCGGTTCCGGCAAGAGCGCGCTGCTGGCGCTGCTGTGCGGCTTCGACTCGCCCGATTCCGGCAGTGTTCTGCTGGACGGCGTCCCGATAGCGGGCGCGCCGCCGTGGCACACCTGCGCCGTCCTGCCGCAGGCACTCGGCCTCGCGAACGAACTGACGATCGCGGAGAACGTGGCGCTGCCTTTGCGGCTCCGCTCCGACGTCCCCAAACCCAGCGCGAAGGATATCCACGCGCGGGTTTCGGGGCTGCTGGAGGAACTCGGGATCGGTGAACTCGGCGACCGCTACCCGCTCGAGGTCTCGTTCGGGCAGCAGCAGCGGGTCGCGCTCGCCAGGGCGGTCAGCGGGCGGCCGCGGGTCCTGCTCACCGACGAGCCGACAGCGCATCTGGACGCCGGGAGCACACCGCGCGTGCTCCGGTTGTTGCGGCGGTGCGCCGAGGAGGGCGCCGCGGTCATCGTGGCGACCCACGACGACGACGTGCACCGGATCGCCGACCGGCGGGTCCGCCTGCTGGACGGCGTTCTTTCCTGACTCGCCATTGGGCGGTGCCGGGTCAGGTGTGTGGTCCGTGAAGGCCTCCTTCACTACCTTCAGGGTCAGGGCCTCGGCAAAGTCGCATAACCGCTGGGCAAGTGGGTGTTGCGGTGACAGAGGCGGGCTCGTCACAGTCGCCTGACATCTTTCTCAACTGTCCACAAAGGACGCCTGCGAGGCTGCAGTGCCCGATTAGGGCGTTTTTCGACCGGGTCGTGAGTGAAAAAGAGGGTTCTAGCCCTAAATTTCACTCACGACCCCCAGTCGAAAAACGTACATAAACTCATCAAATGGACATTCAGTGGCCGGATAATCCCCTTTGTGGACACTTGACGCTCAAAGCACCCTGTCATCCGCCCGTCGGAAGTCCGGTTCGAATCACCAAAAGCGTCACCGACCAGCGGCTATGCGACTTTGCCGGAACCCTGACCTTCAGGGTAGGCAAGGAGGCCTTCACGGACCGGTGCTGTCACTGAGCCTTGGCTGACGCCTTTAGGGAGCGACAGGACCCGCCTTCCTGTACAGGTCGTTCCCGGCCCAGTTCACGACGTCCTGCGAAGGCCGCGAAGGCGGGACCGGCACGAAGTTCGCGGCGTCGTCGACGCTTCCGGTGCCGTCGTACTTGGCCTGCAGCGGGTACGGGAACACCGGCCGGGTGCGGAAGACCTTGCCGTCGGCGTCGCGGCCGGTGGCGACGGTCCGGTCCGGTGCGGTGCCGCGTTCGACCCAGGAGACCAGTTCCTTCAGCGGGTCGTACTCGGTCAGCTTGTCGCCGGTCGCGCAGTGGTACAGGCCGGGCACCATGAACAGTCGCGCCCAGCTCTTCGTCGCGGCGGGGCCGCCGTTGGCGCGGGTGAGCCGCTGGTAGTAGTCGATGGTGCCCGCGGCCGGGATCGCCTGGTCGGCCCAGCCGTGCCAGATCACCAGTTTCCCGCCCGCGCGGCGGAATTCGCGAAGGTCCGTCGACATCGCGTTGGAGCGGATGCCTTCCGGGGTCAGCCGGTCGAATTCGCGTGCTGTGAAGGCGAACTTCTCGACCGACGAATTCGGTGTCCCGATCGGGTAGGCCATGTACTTCAGGTAGTTGTCGGCGAGTGCCTGCGCGAAGGGGGCGCCGCCGGTTTCCGGGGACGGGATGATCCAGCCGTACCAGGAGAGTTCGGAGCCGATGGTCTGGCCGCCCGGGTACAGTTTGCGGCCGCGTTCGTCGGTCGGCGGCGCGTAGATCTTCTTGGTGGCCGCGACCTGCGCCGCGGTGAGGCAGCCGGCGTTGTCGGTGCCCGGCGGGCAGGCGATCGTGGCCGGGTCGAAGCGGCAGGTGCGCGGGTCGTCGATGGCACCGTCGCCGAGGCCGTCGGACTTGTCGCAAGTGGACAGTGCGGCGGCGTGCAGGGCCGGGAGTTTGCCGGCGGTCAGGATCGGCTTGCCGTCGGCGCCGGTGTTCACCTTCGCGAGCCAGGTCTGGTAGACGCCGAGCAGCGGGCCCCAGTATCCGGCGGGAGCGCCGGCGACGATGCCGTCGAAGTCGTGCGGGTAGCGCTGGGCCAGCAGGAGCGCCTCGCGGCCGCCGTCGGAGCAGCCGCTGAAGTAGGACTTCTTCGGCGGAGCGCCGTAGAACGCCGTGATCAGCCGCTTGGACGCCTTCGACACCACGTGCGGCGCACGGAACGCGAAGTCGTCGCGGGCGGCCTGGTCGTTCTCGGCCCACTTGCCGTCGTCGACCACCGAAGGGGTCTTGCCGACGTGACCGTCGTCGGTGGCCGCGACCGCGACGTCGCCGCCGTGCGGGAGGCCGCAATCGGCGAACGGCGGCGTGTTGACCACGCCGCAGAACCCGCCGCACCCGAATTGCAGGTACCGGCCCGCGTAGGTCTTGGTCGGCAGCCGGAGCTGGAACTTCACCGCCGGTTCGACGTAGCCGCTGACGTCGCAGTTCTCCGGTTCGGTCGCCGTCGCCGGCACCACGGTCGCGGTCTTGACGTGCGTGACCGCCCCGGGAAGGTCGTAGGTCCGCACCAGTTCGGCGCAGGTGCGCACCGGGCGGAAGGTCGTTTCGCCGGCGGTGGCCGCCGGAGCCGTGAGTATCGAGCCTGCCGTGATGAGCGCTGCCACGCCGAGCATGGACAACCGCCGCATTTCCCCACCCCAGTTTCCGGATCGCCTTCAGTTGGCTCGTCCACCCTGGCCTCGCTCCCGTCCGTTGTCCACCAGGTTTCGAGGCATCCGCGTTGTCCAGTTCGGGCCAGGTTTGTCCGGGTGTCTTGACATCGATGTCACAACCGAGTTCTTCTCTCTTGGCGCCCCCGGTCCCCCGCCTGTGCGGCGCACCGCATGCCCCCGCGAGAAAGCATTGGTGCAACGATGCCCCGAAGCGTCAGACCTTGGGTCTGCAGCCTTCTGAGTGCCACGGTCGTGGCGTCCGGGCTGGTAGCCCTCCCCGCCACCGCCACCGCCACAGAGGCCCCATCGGACTTCTACTCCTCGTTCGAGCCGGGCGAGCCGGAGCCGACGTGGAGCGACACCGTCGACATCGACCCGTCGGGCAAACCGAAGACCTTCGGTGTCGACGGCGCGAACGCCACCACCATCCCGGGTGACATCCGCGGCAAGGTCACCGAGACCTCCGCCATCAGCGAGAACACCCCCAACGAGGGGGTGTCGAACCTCGTCGACGGCTCGACCGACACCAAATGGCTGGCCTGGACACCGACCGGCTGGGCGCAGGTCACCCTGTCCGAGCCGACGTCGATCACGCGGTACGCGCTGTCCTCGGCGAACGACTTCGACAACCGCAACCCGCAGGACTGGACGCTGCAGGGTTCCGCCGACGGCCAGAGCTGGACGGAGCTGGACAGGCAGACCGGGCAGAAGTTCAGCGAGCCGTTCCAGACGAAGGAGTACCGCCTCGCGGCCGCGAGTGCCGCGTACAAGTATTTCCGGCTCGACGTCACCAAGAACAACGGCGGTCCGATCATGCAGCTTTCGGAGCTGTTGCTGGCCAACGAGGACCCGGCCCCGCCGGCGCTGCCGAACATGCGCAGCTTCGCCGACAGCGGTCCCGGCAGCGGCTACACCAGCAAGAACCGGGTCGGCTTCACCGGCCTGCGCGCGTTCCGCTACTCCGGCAGCCACAAGGCTCAGGGGCACGGCTGGTCGTACAACAAGATCTTCGACGTCGACATCCCGGTGGCGGCGACCTCGGAGCTGTCGTACAAGGTGCAGCCGGAGTTCATCCGCGGTGACCTCAAGTACCCGAGCACGAACGTCGCGGTGGACCTGGCGTTCACCGACGGCACGTACCTGAGCCGGCTCGGCGCGGTCGACCAGTACGGTTTCGGGCTCTCGCCGCAGGGTCAGGGCGCGAGCAAGGTGCTCTACACCAACCAGTGGAACCTGGTGCGCTCGCAGATCGGCGTGGTCGCGAAGGGCAAGACGATCGACCGGATCCTGGTCGGCTACGACAACGCCGACGGGCCGGGTTCGCTGCAGGGCTGGCTGGACGACCTCAAGGTCTCGGCGACGCCGACGCCACCGGCGAGCCTTCGCCCGTCCGACAACGTGCTGACCACGCGCGGCTCGCTGTCGAACGGCTCGTTCTCACGGGGCAACAACATGCCCGCGACCGCGGTGCCGCACGGGTTCAACTTCTGGATCCCGACGACCGACGCGGGCACATTGAGCTGGATGTACTCCTACCATTCGCGCAACAACGAGCAGAACCTCCCGGCGCTGCAGGCGTTCTCCGCGAGCCACGCGCCGAGTCCGTGGATGGCGGACCGGCAGACGTTCCAGTTCCTGCCTTCGACCGCGTCCGGGGTGCCGAATCCCGACCGCGAGGCGCGGAAGCTGCCGTTCAAGCACTCGAACGAGACGGCGCGGGCGCACTACTACGGCGTCGACTTCGAGAACGGGATCAAGGCGGAGGTCGCGCCGACCGATCACGCGGCGCTGTACCGGTTCAAGTTCCCCGGTACGGACTCGAATCTGATCTTCGATAACGTCAACAACAACGGCGGGCTCACCCTCGACCCGGCCGGCCGGGCGATCACGGGGTACAGCGACGTGCGCAGCGGGCTGTCCGCCGGTGCGACCCGGATGTTCGTCTACGCCACCTTCGACAAGCCGGTGACCGCCGGTTCGAAGCTGTCGACCGGTTCGGGTGACCAGAAGCGGGACAACGTCCTCGGCTACCTGAAGTTCGACGCGGGTGCCGACAAGACGGTGAACATGCGGATCGCGACCTCGCTGATCAGCGTCGAGCAGGCGAAGAAGAACATGGAGCAGGAGCTCGCCCCGAACGCGACGCTCGGTTCGGTCGCCGACACCGCGCAGAAGGCATGGGACGACAAGCTCAAGGTCGTCGAGGTCGAGGGCGCGTCGAAGGACCAGCTGATCACGCTGTACTCCAACCTGTATCGCCTGTTCCTGTACCCGAACTCGGGCTTCGAGAACGTCGGCACGGTCGAGAAGCCGGTGAAGAAGTACGCGAGCCCGGTGTCGCCGAAGACCGGTCAGGACACTCCGACGCAGACCGGGGCGAAACTGGTCGACGGCGAGTTCTTCGTCAACAACGGATTCTGGGACACCTATCGCACGGTGTGGTCGGCGTATTCGCTGCTCAGTCCGGACACCACCGGTAAGCTGGTGGACGGTTTCGTGCAGCAGTACCGCGACGGCGGCTGGATCTCGCGCTGGTCCTCCCCCGGTTACGCGGATCTGATGACCGGGACGAGCTCGGACGCCGCCTTCGCGGACGCCTACCTCAAGGGAGTCAAGGGTTTCGACGTCCAGTCGGCCTACGACTCGGCGATCAAGAACGCCACGGTGACCCCGCCGAACGGAGCCGTCGGCCGCAAGGGCATCGACGAGGGCACGTTCCTCGGATACGCGCCGAACACCGCGGACCACGGGTTCTCGTGGGCGATCGAGGGCTACGTCAACGACAACGCCATCGCGAACATGTCGAAGAAGCTCTACGACGAGGCCCCGGCGAACGACCCGCGCAAACAGGAGTATCTGGACAACTACGGGTACTTCACCGAGCGGGCCACGCAGTACGTGAACGTGTTCGACCCGAGTGTCGGCTTCTTCCAGGGCCGCGACGCGGCGGGCAAGTTCACCCGGAGCAAGAAGGAGTTCGACCCGGAGGTCTGGGGTATCGACTACACCGAGACCAACGCGTACGGCATGCGGTTCTCGGTTCCGCAGGACGGACAGGGTCTGGCGAACCTCTACGGCGGCAAGGCGGGGCTGGCGTCCAAATTGGACGAGTTCTTCGCCAAACCCGAGCAGGGTCTCAAGTTCGGCACCTACCCCGGGGTCATCCACGAGATGACCGAGGCGCGGGACGTGCGGATGGGCATGTACGCGCATTCCAACCAGGCCGCCCACCACACGCTCTACATGTACGACTACGCGGGTCAGCCCTCGAAGACCCAAGCGAAGGTCCGCGAGGCGTTGTCTCGGCTGTACGTCGGCAGTGAGCTGGGCCAAGGCTACGGCGGCGACGAGGACAACGGTGAGCAGTCGGCGTGGTGGCTGTTCGGCATGCTGGGCTTCTACCCGCTGCAGGTCGGCAGTTCGGATTACGCGATCGGTTCGCCGCTGTTCACCAAGGCGACCGTGAACCTGCCGGGCGGCAAGAAGATCGTGGTCAACGCGCCGAAGAACAGCGCGAAGAACGTCTATGTCCAGGGTCTGAAGGTGAACGGCAAGGCGCAGACCTCGACGTCGCTGGCGCATTCGACGATCGGAGGAGGCGGGACGCTCGACTTCGACATGGGCCCGAACCCGTCCTCGTGGGGTACCGGCCCGGACGACGCGCCGAAGTCGATCACCAAGGGCGACGCGGTGCCGACGCCGGTGCACGACCTGACCAAGCCGGTCTCCGGTGGGGACGCCGCGTTCTTCGACAACACGTCGCGGACCGAGGCGAAGGTCAAGGCGCCGATCCAGTACCAGGTGCCCTCGACGAACGAGGCGGGTTCGTTCTACACGCTGACTTCCGGGAAGGGCGCGGGCGACGCGAAGAGCTGGGTGCTGAAGGGTTCCTACGACGGGAAGACGTGGGCGGTCGCGGATCAGCGGACCGACCAGAAGTTCTCGTGGCGCCAGCAGACGAAGGCGTTCAAGATCGCGAATCCGGCGCACTACGCCTACTACCGGCTCGAGGTCACCACGACCACGGGCGGGGAGGCGTCGTTGTCGGAGTTCGAGGTGCTGGGCAAACCCGACGCGGCGTGCACGCAGACGATCACGGGCGAACGCAAGGGCCCGCTGACCGTGCGGAGCGGGGTGACCTGTGTGGACGGTGCGACGGTGTCCGGTCCGGTCTCGGTGGCGGCGGGCGCGAGCCTGATCGTGCGCGGCGGGACGATCTCCGGTCCGCTGACCGCGAACGGTGCGGCGCAGATCGTGCTGAACCGGACCAAGGTGAACGGTCCGGTGGCGATCACCGGGACGACCGGGCCGGTCTCGATCGAGCTGACCGAGATCGGCGGACCGGTGGCGTTGACGGGCAACAAGGGGCCGGTGCTGACCGCCAGCACGATCGGCGGACCTCTGGCGTGCGCGGCCAACTCCCCCGCTCCGACGGACTACGACCTGCAGAACACCGTCCGCGGCCCGGCCGCCGGGCAGTGCGCGAAGCTGTAGTCCTCCGATAAGTACGTGAAGGCCCCCTTCATTGCGCCAGGCGCAATGAAGGGGGCCTTCACGTCTATTCGGGGCGGCGGCCGCGGAGGATTCGGCCGTCCGCCGGGCCTCCGCCGGCGCGCCGGGGAACACCAGTGCCAGGGTGGTGCCGCTCAACGCGATGCCGATCCCGGTCGTGACCTCGCCGGCGGTGTCGATGAGCGCGGCTCGGATGGTCGTCCGGTTCGAGGGCAAGCCACGCATGACGTTGGTGCCCGCCACGACACCGACCACGCGCATACCCGCCGCGACAAGGGCGAGAGCGACGGCGATCCAGACGTAACCGAGCCCGCCGAACGCGGTGTAGACGGTGAGCCCGCACACGACCGCGCAGGCGCTGAGCCAAGCGGCCTTGGTGAGCCCGACGCGAGCGATCAGCGGGGTGACGAGGGCGCCGCCGGCGATCAGCACGACTACCGGAGGCAGCATCCCGATCGCGGCTTGGGCGGCGCCCAGTCGAGACCGAACTGGAGGTGCAGTGTCACCAGGTGGCCGAGCCCGGCGGTCCAGCGAGGCAGCGCCTTCGAGTGCCAGACCACTGGACACGAGTGGGCGGGAGACGAGTTTCAGGTCGAGCAGCGGATGCCGGCGACGAGCGCGGTCGCGGCGGCGGCCCAGGGCAAAGCCGACGCGGCACCTGCTTCGACGAACAGTGTGGGTGTGAGCAGCGCGAGGACGACCGTCGCGGTTCCGAGTACGGCGCCCGCGACGTCGAGCGGAACACGGGGCAGGTCTGCGGGATCGTCGGCGGGGATGCCGGCCCGGACGCCGAAGAACGCGAGCGCGGCGACCGGCACGTTCACCAGCAGCAGTGCCTGCCATGGCGCGACGGCTAGCGCGAGCCCGCCGACAGTGGAGCCGACGGCGAGGCCGATCAAGCCGACGGTCGAGATCAGGGTGGTCGCGCGGACACGCAGCACGTCGTCGTCGAACAGGCGGAACGCGAGGGCGAGCGATCCCGGTGTCGTCATCGCGGCCGCGACACCCATGAGGGCGCGGACGGCGATGAGCTGCCACGCGGCGGTGACGAAGATCGTGGCCAGGCTCGCCGCACCGAGCAGTACGAGTCCGGTGAGCATGATCTTGCGGCCCCGAGGTGCGGAGTGCCCGTGACCTGGCGGAGGCGTACCAGCGGGCGGTGAGGCGCCGGAAGCCGATCGTGTCGCTGTGGCTGCCGGGCAAGGCGGCTCGGGCGTTCCGGGCGGGCGGCAACCTGACGCCGGAGAACGTGACCGGTGCGGGCACCTTCGAGGAGTTCCTCTCCTCACGCGTTTAGTCCTCTGGATGCGGCACACCGAGCCGGGCTCACGCGTGCGAGTTACGGTGGCCTGGTGACGATCACCGGGTTCTTCTCCTCCTTCGAAACGGGTGATCCGCAGCCGGTGGATCCGGCCTTGCGTGTCGGCACCGGACCACGCTCGTCACCGACCGCGAAGACCGACGTCGGGTTCACCGGCGCGCACGCCCTCCGCTACCAGAACACGCTGCGCGCCACGCTGTTCGAAGTGGACATCGAGGTCACCGGCGATACCGAACTGTCCTATGTGGTCTTCCCTGAAGCGGGGGCCGACTACCGCGGCACTTTCGTGGCCTTGGACGTCGAGTTCGCCGACGGGACGGCCGCCGGGTTCAGCGCCGCCCGGCAAGGCCTGGACAAGACGCTGTACGTGGACCAGTGGAACCTCGTGCGCCGCCGACTTGGCGAGTTCGCCGGACGGCGGATCGCCCGGATCGTCCTGGTCAGCGAACCACCGGACGGCGAGAGCGCGGGCTGGGTGGACGACGTCCGGATCGCCGAACGCGCGATCGAGATCCGTGAGCCGGTCGACCATGTCCGCACCACCCGCGGCACACATTCCAGCGACGAGTTCTCGCGGGGCAACAACTTCCCCGCGACCGCGGTCCCGCACGGCTTCAACTTCTGGACCCCGGTCACCGACGCGAGCGCCACCAACTGGATCTACAGCTACCACCGGCACAACGACGCCGCGAACCGTCCGGCTCTGCAGGCGTTCGCGCTGTCGCATCAGCCGAGTCCGTGGATGGGCGACCGGCACACCTTCCAGGTGATGCCGGGGATAGGCCCGGTCGAGGCGGACCGGGCCCGCCGCGCACTCGCGTTCTCCCACGACGACGAGATCGACCGGCCGTATCACTACGGTGTCCGGTTCGCCAACGGCATCACCACCGACATCGCACCGGCGGATCACGCGGCGCTGTTCCGGTTCGCCTTCCCGGGTGACCGCGGCTGGCTGCTGTTCGACAACGCCCGGAACCGGGGAGGGCTGCGGCTCGACGCGGCGAACGGCGTCCTCACCGGTCACACCTGGGTGCGCAGCAGGTTGTCGGCCGGGGCGCGGCGGATGTTCGTCCACGCCGAATTCGACGTCCCCGCCGAAAACGGCGGGAGGATCCGGCGCCCGGCGTGGCGCACGGTGACCGGGTTCCTGGAGTTCGCGGCCGGCGAGGTGACGATGCGGATCGCGACGTCGCTGATCAGCCTCGCGCAGGCCAAACGGAACCTCGACCAGGAGATCCCTGCCGGGACGACCTTCGAGCAGGTGCGCGAGCGGGCACGCGCGCAGTGGGCCGAGGTGCTGGGCCGGGTCGAGATCGAGGGAGCGACCGAGGACCAGCGCGACACGTTCTACTCCAATCTCTACCGCCTGTTCCTGTATCCGAACACCGCGTACGAGGACACCCCGACAGGTGTCCGCCACGCGAGCCCGGTCATCCGCCGTCTCTGGCCCAGCACCCGCACCAGGACCGGCGCGAAGGTCGTGGACGGCGAGATGTACGTCAACAACGGCTTCTGGGACACCTACCGCACCACATGGCCCGCGTACGCGCTGCTCACCCCCGGCCGGTGCGGGCGGATGATCGACGGGTTTGTCCAGCAGTACCGCGAAGGCGGCTGGATCTCACGCTGGTCCTCCCCCGGCTACGCCAACCTCATGACCGGCACCAGTTCCGACGTGGCGTTCGCCGACGCGTATCTCAAGGGTGTGCGCGGGTTCGACGTCGAGGCCGCTTACGAAGCGGCGTTGAAGAACGCGACGGCGACGCCACGCGGGCAGAGCGTCGGCCGGAAGGGCCTGCACGAGTCGATCTTCCTCGGCTTCACGCCGACGTCGGTGCACGAGGGCCTGTCGTGGGCGTTGGAGGGCTGCGTCAACGACTTCGGCCTGGCCAATTTCGCCGAGGCACTCGGACATGACGACGACGCCGCGTACTTCCGGCAGCGCTCGCAGCAGTACGCGAACCACTTCGACCACCTGATCGGGTTCTTCCAGGGTCGCAACCGTGACGGCAGCCGCCACTTCCCCGCCGAGGGCTACGACCCCGAAGCGTGGGGCGGCGACTTCACCGAGACGAACTCCTGGAACACCGCGTTCTCAGTTCCCCACGACGGCGCCGGGCTCGCGGCACTGCACGGCGGGGCGGAAGCGCTCGAGTCCAAACTGGACACGTTCTTCGCGACGCCGGAGACCGGCCGCAAACCGGGTTCCTACGGTGGGCTGATCCACGAGATGACCGAGGCGCGCGACGTCCGGATGGGACAGTACGGGCATTCCAACCAGCCGTCGCACCATATTCCCTGGATCTACAACCACGCGGGCGCGCCCTCGAAGACACAGCGGATCGTGCGGGAGGTCCTGCGGCGGCTCTACGTCGGGAGCGACCTCGGCCAGGGCTACCCGGGCGACGAGGACAACGGCGAGATGTCCGCTTGGTACGTCTTCGGCGCGCTCGGGTTCTACCCGCTGGCGATGGGCAGTCCCGAGTACACGATCGGCGCGCCGCTGTTCACGAAGGCGACCGTCCACCTCGAGAACGGGAAGGACCTGGTGGTCCAGGCACCCGGCAACACCGACGACACCGTGTACGTCCAAGGACTGACGATCGACGGACGGCCGCACGAAAGCACCACGCTCCCGCATTCCGCGCTGGCCGAAGGCGCGGTGCTGGAGTTCACGATGGGCGAACGGCCCTCGGACTGGGGCCGCTCCCCCGTCGAGCCCGCCGACCCGCGACCGCTCACGGACATCACGGCGGGCGACGGCCCCCTGTTCGACGACACCACCAAGACCGAGATCACCTTCCCCGGGCGCGAGCCTGTCATCGAGTTCCCCGTCGAGGACGCCTCTCGCGACGTCGTCATGTACACGCTGACCTCGGGAAGCCGCCGAGGTGATCCGCGTTCGTGGGTGCTGGAGGGATCCGACGACGGCGAGCACTGGACGCTGCTGGACCAGCGTGAGGGCGAGACGTTCCCATGGCGCCGTCAGACACGGCCGTTCGCCCTCGCCGAGCCGGCACGGCACGCCCGATACCGTCTTCGCGTCACCTCGTCCACCGCCAGGCGGGTCACCCTCGCCCAAGGAGAGCTGCTCGCCCGATGATCACCCGCATCACCCAGGCCACGACCGACCGTCTGGTCGCCTCCGATCCCGGCCTGGTCCGGCTCCGGCTCGGTCTTTCGGCTGTCCTCAGCATCGTCGTCGCGGTGCTGGCCATCCTGCCGTTCCACCAGCCGCTCACGGTCACCCTCGTCGCCGCGATCGCCGCGATGACCTCCGCCTTCACCGTCAACGACGCGACCCCGGGGAAACAAGCGGTGACGCTGGTACTGGGACTGGTGCTCGGCGCGGCGTCGCTCACCGCGGCCAGTGTGGGTGCGGCGGTGCCGCCGCTGGACAGCGTCGTGTTCGTGCTGCTGATCTTCGTCGCGGTCTACGCCCAGCGGTTCGGTTCACGCGGGATCGCGCTGGGCTCGCTGTCGTTCTTCCTGTTCTTCTTCGCGATGTTCCTGCAGACGCATTTGAAGCAGGTCCCGGTGCTGCTGCTGGCGCTGACCATCGGGATCGCGGCCAACGCGGTGGTCCGGTTCGTCCTGGTACGCAGGGACACCGACGCGGAGTTCCTCCGGATCCGGCGGGCGTTCCGGGCGAGGCTCGCCGCGGTGGTGCGGGCGGCGGAGGATCACCTCGCCGTGGGCGGCAGCGAGCGCACCCGCAAACGGCTCCGCAGGACGAACGCACGCATGCACGAATCCGTGCTGCTCATCGAGGACACCGCGCCGGAGGTGACCGGCGCGGAATCGGCGAACCGGCTCCGCCGCCGGGCCATCGAGGTCGAACTGGCGGTGCAGTGGCTGACGATCACGGTGCAGCGCACCTGTGCCGAAGATCTCGACGAGGACGTCCGGGACGATCTGATCGCGCGGATGCGGCGGTTCCGGTCGCTGATCGAACGCGATCCCCGCGAGCTGCCGCTGATCAGCGAGACCGAAGAGTTCAGCAAGATGCTGGTGGAAGGCAGCCGGATCGACGAACACGCCGCACCCGGCGACGGCGTCCGCCGGGCGCTCGCCGAACTCGCGCTGGCCGATGTGCGGGCACAGCGGGTCGCCGAGCACGACGTCTCCGACACGGCCGACGATCCCGAAGACCCGGACGAGGGGAAATCGGCCGCGTTCGCCTACGACAACCAGACGCGCAGCGCCATCCAGGCCGTGGTGGGCGGCGGGCTCGCCGTGATCGGCGGGGAGCTGGTGTCGAGCCAGCGGTGGTACTGGGCGGTGTTGACGGTGTTCGTGGTGTTCATCGGCTCGTCCACAGCGGGCGCGACGTTCGTCAAGGGCGTCCGGCGGCTCGGCGGCACGCTGATCGGGATCGTCGGCGGGCTGGTGCTGACGCTGCTCGTGTCGGGCAGTGTGCCGGCGACGCTGGCGCTGATCCTGGTGTGCGTGTTCGGCATGGTCTACATGGCACGGGTGTCGCAGGTGATCATGGCGTTCTTCATCACCAGCATGCTCGGCTTGCTGTACAGCCTGCTGGGCACGTTCAGCATCGAGGTGCTGTGGATCCGGGTCGCGGAGACCGCCGTCGGCGCGGCGGCCGGGGTGCTGGCGGCGGTGGTGATCGTGCCGGTGCGCACGCGGGCGGTGATGCTGGACGACGTCTCGGCGTTGCTGGAAGAGCTGGACGAGTTCGTCGACAAGGCCGCGGGCCTGTTGTCCGGCGCGGAGAACGTGAGCGTCATCGAGAAGTCGCGGGATCTGGACCGGGCGGTGGACAAAGTCCGCACGACGATCGAGCCGCTCACCCATCCGGTGAATCTCAGCAGCCGCCGCGACTACGGCTGGCATGTGCTCACAACGGTGGAGACGATCGCCTTCCGCGCCCGGCACGTCGCGGCGCGAGCACAGCCAGGGCTGCTGCTCAACGAGGCCGATCGACTGCTGCTGTACACCGGGCGGATCCGGGAGAACACCGCGGTGCTGAGGAAGGCGATCGGCGCTCCCGGCGGTTCGGGGCACGGAACGCTGGTCCGGGACGACGGTACGCCGGTGGCGGACCGGATCGACGATCCGCAGGCACGTTCGGTACTCAACAGTCTCGGGCATCTCGACGAGACGGTGATCGCACTGGGCCGCGTGTTCGGGGTCGAGGCCACGGATCCGGCGCCGTCCGGGAAGTGAGTGGCGTGGACGGCCTCGTGGGTGGTGGGGACGGTTCCCACCACCCACGAGGCTCGCGGCCACCGCCTCACCGGCGCCGCTTCAGGGATCAGCTCTTCGGTTTGGGACAGGACTTCCAGGAGAAGTGGTAGGTGGTCTTGATGGCGCCGTCGGTCGAGTCCATCGTGACGAAGCTGGTGGTCTTCTTCGGATCGGAAGTGCCGACCGCGGCCCGCAATTCCGTGTTGATGTTGAAGTTCCGGTCCTCACCACAGGGTTTGTAGACAATGGCGCCGACTTCGATCTCGTCGGTGAACTGCCAGTTGTCCTCGAACGGGCCTTTGAGGTTGTGGTTCACGAACGACGTCGGGGAATTGCCCTGGAAGTAGTAGTTGGCTCGTTCCAGTCCGGTCGCTCCCGCGGCCAATGAGGCGAATCCGCGGTAGTCGGTGCCCGCGATGCCGTAGGTGAAGCCCTGCGGCACGTGGACATAGAGGTTGAGCTGGCAGTTCTTGCGCAGATCGGTCGGCTTCGCGCCGACCCCGACCTGGGCGGTGTATTCGCTGTAGGTGACCGTGAACGCGGTGTTGTCCGGGGACACGGAAACAGCCGCCGTACCCGGTCTGCATCCGGTTCCGTTGACCGTCACGACGTCGATGACTATCTTGTCGGACGGCAACGGCGGCGGCACCCAGGCGTTCGGCGTGACGACCGAGGACAACAGGGTCACGGCAGCGACCAGCACGTTGAGCATGGGATCCTTCCCAAAGCTTCCACACGGCGGAACTGGGCGGATTCGAGGTCAGCGAGACGTTCTTTCCCGGCCGCCCGCCGATCGGGACGAAAACGGATTCGGTCACCGGACACAGGGGTGACCGCCGAAAATGGAGTCGTCGAGAAGACTCGTCGCCACCGGGCAGGGCGGCGACGAGCTGCGGAGTCCTCGTTCAGAGCGGCCAAGGCCCTGAACGGGCAGGGGTGGACGGCCTTCTTCCGGACCGGGAAGCAGGCCGTCACCCTGGTGGAACGGTCAGGAGGCCGGGCAGGTCTTCCACGAGAAGTGGTAGGTGGTCTTGAACGCGCCGTCGGTCGAATCCATCGTGATGAAACTGGTGGTCTTCTTCGGATCCGACGAACCCGCGCCGACCCTCAATTCCGTGTTCACGTTGAGATTCCGGTCTTCACCGCACGGCTTGTAGATGATGACGCCACCTTCGGCCTCGTCACGGAATTGCCAGTTGTCCGACACCGGCCCGTTGACGGGGTGACTCACCTGCGCGGTCGGCGAATTTCCCTGGAAGTAGTAATTCGCCCGCTGGAGCCCTTTGGCGCCGGATTCGAGCGAAGCGAAACCGCGGTAATCCGCGCTGGCGATACCGTAGGTGAATCCCTGCGGTATGTGGATGTTGAGGTTCAGCTGGCAGTTCTTCCTGAAGTCGGTGGGCTTCGCGCCGACGCCGACTTGGGCGGTGTATTCGCTGTAGGTGACCGTGAAGGAACTGTTGTCCCTGGCGACGGCGACCGCCGACGAACCCGGCGGACAGCCGGAACCATTGACGGTGACCACGTCGATGACGACCCGGTCGGGCGGGGGTACCGGCGGCGACATGCTGTTCGGCGTTATCATCGACGAGAAAAGCGATACGGCGGCAACCACTGCATTGAGCATGGGGTCCTTCCCGAAAACTTCCACACGGGGGCGGGGAACTGGGCGGACTCATGTTAGCGAAACGATCTTCACGATGCCGCCCGCCGATCGGACGAAATCCGTCTCGGCAATCGGTTCATGAAATGGAATTATGGTCTGTAACCGTTTTCCGGAGCACATGACAACGCCACTCGGCCCGGAAAACACCATTCGGTTCGCACGATATGAAAAATGCTTTCGCGGTTTCGGTGTTGACGATTCCGGAGAGACAGCGCGGGTTTCGGGCTCGATCTCCGTACTCCACATGAAGTTTCCTCCGCGCCTTCGACGAAATGACACTCAGGACCCGGCACATGGCCGACCAGCGGGAGCTCGCGGCCGCGGTCGGTATCCAGGGCGCCACGCTCACCCACCACCTCAAAGCCATGGAGAGCGCGGGCCGGATCACTCGGCGGCGTGCCCCGGACAACCGGCGCGTGCATGTCGTCGAACTCACCGACGAGGGTGAAACGGTCCCTACCGGCCGGCCAAGGCGACGATCGCGCACGACAAGCGGATCCGCGCCGGCTTCAGCGACGGACAACGGCATCGATCAAGAAGACAGTGACTGGACGCACCCGAACGACAACTCCGGACAGGACTAGCATCGCGGTACAAGTCGATGTCGCCTCAAGCTGGAGAACCGCAATGACCCAAGCCCCTGTCAACGTCACCGTCACCGGTGCGGCCGGCCAGATCGGCTACGCGCTGCTCTTCCGCATCGCGTCCGGTCAGCTGCTCGGCCCGGACACCCCGGTGAAGCTGCGGCTCCTGGAGATCCCGCAGGCGGTCAAGGCGGCTGAGGGCACCGCGATGGAACTCGAAGACGGCGCGTTCCCGCTGCTGTCGGGCATCGACATCTTCGACGACCCGACGCAGGCCTTCGCGGGCGCGAACGTCGCCCTGCTGGTCGGCGCCCGCCCCCGCGCCAAGGGCATGGAGCGCGGCGACCTGCTCGAGGCCAACGGTGGCATCTTCAAGCCCCAGGGCGAGGCCATCAACGCCGGCGCGGCGAGCGACATCAAGGTCCTCGTGGTCGGCAACCCGGCCAACACCAACGCCCTCATCGCCCAAGCGCACGCGCCCGACGTCCCGGCCGACCGCTTCACCGCGATGACCCGCCTCGACCACAACCGCGCCCTCGCGCAGCTGTCGAAGAAGCTGGGCGTGCCGGTGACCGAGCTGAAGAAGGTCGCGATCTGGGGCAACCACTCCGCGACCCAGTACCCGTCGATCGCGCACGCCGAGGTGTCCGGCAAGCCCGCGACCGAGGTCATCACCGACCAGCAGTGGCTGGCCGACGACTTCATCCCCACCGTCGCCAAGCGCGGCGCGGCGATCATCGAGGCCCGCGGCCTGTCCTCCGCGGCGTCGGCCGCCTCCGCCGCGATCGACCACGTCCACACCTGGGTCAACGGCACTCCCGAGGGCGACTGGACCTCGGCTGCGGTCGTGTCCGACGGCTCCTACGGTGTGCCGGAGGGCCTCATCTCCTCGTTCCCGGTCACCGCCGCGAACGGCGAGTACAAGATCGTCCAAGGCCTGGAGATCGACGACTTCTCGCGCGCCCGAATCGACGCTTCGGTCAACGAGCTGGCCGAAGAGCGCGACGCGGTGAAGAAGCTCGGCCTCATCTGAGCCTGACCCGCTTCACGAAGGCGGCCGTGTCCCCCGGGACGCGGCCGCCTTTTCGCCGCCGATGATCGTGTCGAGGTTCCCGCGGGTGGTCTCCAACTCACCGATCGCCGCGTCGATCCGGTCACGCTGCTGCCGCAAGGCGTCGACCAACTCGGGACAATCAGGGGTCAACCAGCCGTCCTCGTCGACGATGCAGGGCAGGATCTCCAGAATCTGGGCGGTGTTCAGCCCGGCCCCGAGCAGGATCCTGATCCGCCGCACCGCCGCCACATCGGCGTCCCCGTACACGCGATAACCGCTCGGCCGCCGCTGCGGGGTGAGCAGGCCCTGCTCCTCGTAGTACCGCAGCGCGCGCTCGCTGACCCCGGTCCGCCGCGCGAGTTCCCCGATCCGCATCCACACTCCAGACTTGACTCTCACGTCAATGTCAAGGTTTAGCTTAACCGCCATGACCACCGTGACCGTCCTCGGACTCGGCCCCATGGGGCACGCCCTCGCCGCCGCGTTCGCCGCCGCCGACCATCCCACCACCGTCTGGAATCGCACTCCTGGCAAGGAAAACGGCCTCGACGCCACCGTCGCCACGACCGCGGCGGGCGCGATCGCGGCAAGCCCGCTCGTGATCGTCTGCGTGCGCGACTACGCCGTGGCACAGTCGATCCTCGACACCGACGCACTCAAAGGCCGCACCCTGGTGAACCTCAGCGGCGGATCACCACGGCAAGCCCGCGCGATGGCGAGATGGGCCACCGAACACGGCATCGACTACCTCGACGGCGTCATCATGGCGACCACCGACGCGATCGGCGGCCCGGACGCGGCCCTGTTCTTCAGCGGACCCGCCGACGTCTACGAAACACACCGCCCCACGCTCGCCGCACTCGGCGAAAACGCACAGTACGTCGGCGACTCCCCCGGCCGCGCCGCCGCGTTCGACGCGGCCCTGCAGGACATGCTCTGGACCTCCATGAGCGGAGTGATCCACATGTTCGCGCTCGCCAAGGCGGAGAACATCGGCGCCACCGAGATAGCCGGACACGCGAAAGCACTGCTCGGCTTCTTCCCCGGCATGATCGACCTGCTCGCCGAGCAGGTCGCCACCGAGAACTACTCCGGAGACGCGGGCACCCTCGAAGCCACCGCCGCGACGATGGACCACATCCTCGACGCGATCCGCGCGCAAGACCTCGACAACGGCGTCCTCACCGCCGCCCGAGCCCAAGTGCACCAAGCGATCACCGCCGGCCACGGCTCCGACGGGTTCGCCAGGCTCGCCGCGAGCTAACGCGGAACTGCCGGCGCCGACCACAGTGGGCCCCCGGCTCGCACGTGACGATGGAGGATTCGGGACACTCAACGTCCCGAATCCTCCATCGTCGATCGCCTCGGACCGCTAAGTTGACCCAGTGCACCTGGACGCTCTCCTGACCGGCCGACCCTCCGAAGTCAACCGCACCACTTCTCGACCTCACCCGCGACCGGCAGCGCGGTACGGGCGGTCTTCCCACCACGGGCAGCGACTGAGCTCCGGGGTCCAGAAACCCTTGAAGAGAACCGGCGTCCTCCTCGACCTGCTCCAGCAAGACCTCGGTGATCATCTGGAAACCGTAGCCAGAACCCCTGACCTTCTTTGCGGATTCTGCTTTTCGATTAAGTTTGATCTTGTATCTCGCCGGAATGAATAGGTCGTTATACACCTTGGAAAGACCAAGTCAGTCCAGCTTGGCCTGCCGCCTGCGGTAAGCACGCTGCTGGCAAGCCCGTGAGCAGTAGTCCCGAGGTCTGCCCCGCCCTCCCCCATCCAACGGTTTGCCGCAGACAACACACTCCCCCGCTTCGATTTCGTCACGCATTACCTCACTCCCCCGGCCGTCGACGAGCGCCTGGACGCCGTCGAGGGTGCGCTGCAACCCGAATTCGAAGGGGTCGAGCGGCGTGTCCATCCCGCCGCCCTTCCACAGTTTCTCCAAGGCCGGATAGCCATCCAGACGCTCGAAGAGGGATTCTCGTTCGCTCCACCAGCGCTCATGGGACACGCCCGTGCGCCGCTGTAGTTCGGCGGTCTCCCCCGCTTGGCGCGCGACGGACTCGACGAATCCGCCCACCAGGTTCACCACCGCGATCACCTGCGCGGGAGCGAGGTTGCTCCGAGACGCCACATCGAGCGCGTGGTCGTACCCCGCCATGATGTTCGGTCCTGGCAGGCGTCGGGTTCCGGCGCTGTGGACCAGCCACGGGTGCCGGCGGTACATCTCCCATGCCCGCCGAGCCCAGCGTTCCAGGCCCGTTCGCCAGCCGAGGCCGTTCGAAGGCTCCACCGGGAACTCGCCGTGCACGGCGTCACGCATGAGTTCCACCAGTTCCGCCTTGCCGGGCACGTACCGGTAGAGCGACATGGTGGTGGTGCCGAACCGTTCCGCGACCTTGCGCATCGACAGTGCCGCGAGCCCCTCGGCGTCCGCGACTTCGACGGCCGCGGCGACGATCCGGCCGAGGCTCAAGCCGGGCCGCTCCGGCTCGCCGGCTCCCCACAGCAGCTCGATCGCGCGCTCCGGATCCGGCTGCGCGTCGTCTTCCGTCACCGGCCACTCCCTTGACTCTCATCAGTCGAACGTGTTTAGCTGATAAACCTCAGTATATCCCATAAACCTCTCACAGGAGCGCTTCAGCATGCCTGAAATCAGGTTCTTCGTGTCCCCCGACGGCAGAGACGACTGGTCCGGCTCTGCCGATGAGCCCTTCGCCACTCCGAAAGCAGCACAGAAAGCCGTCCGCATCGTCACCGCCTTCATGACCGGCGACGTGATCGTCACCTTCGCAGCAGGCGTCCATCACCTCGAAGAACCCCTTGCTTTCGACGACGCACTGGGCGATTCGGGCATGAACGGTTTCCGCGTGATCTACCAGGCCCATGGCTACGGAACCCCCGAACAGGCCGAAGTCGAATTGTGCGGTGGCCGCGTGATCACTGGCTGGTCGATGGGTGACGGCGGCATCTGGACGGCGCCGATCGGCGACCTGATGCCGCGACGGCTCACCGTCGATGGCCGCCCCGCCACACGAGCGGCTCGCAAGGTCGGGCTTCCCGGAAGCGTGACGAAAACAGCGACCGGTTACGTCACGGACAGCACAGAACCCCAGTCTTGGCCTGACCCGTCCGGACTGGAGTTCGTCTACCCCGGCGTCTACCCGTGGTCCGAAGCCCGGCTCGCGGTCGCATCGATCTCCGGTGGCGCCTCGTCGTCCACGATCACCATGGCCCAACCAGCCTTCGACAACGCCAAATCCCTCTACGACTCCAAGTGGTACGGCGTCGGCGGAGACGGCACCTGGGATGGCCTCGCCGCACCTTCCGTGCTGGAGAACAACGTGGCCTTCCTGACCGAGCCGGGAACCTTCGCCGTCAGCCGCATCGACCCGGCGGGCCACGTCCTCCATTACCGTCCGCGCCCTGGCGAGGAGATCGGCAAGACCAGAGTCGTCGCCCCGATGCTCGAGACGCTCGTCAGCGGACAGGGCGTACACGACGTCGTGCTGCGCGGCTTCACCTTCACCGACGCGACCTGGTCCGGCCCCACGAAGACCGGCGGCTACCTGCACTATCACGGCAACGCCCGCTACGAGCGGGGCGACTTCCAGAAGATCGACCTCGGTGCGGACGTGGGCTACGTCCACGTGCCGGCGGAGCCGGTCCAACTGCCCGCCAACGTCAGCCTCACCTCGGCCAGCCAGGTCACACTGGAGGGCAATCACTTCACCCGGCTCGGCGCGGGAGCACTCCTGATCGAGGAAGGCACCGACGTCGGGATCCGGGCGAACGTCTTCGACGAGATCTCGGGCAGCGGGATCGCCGTCCACACGAGCACCCGGGTCTCCGTCGAGGACAACCTCGTCCACCACGTCGGCACCGAGTACCGCGGCTCCCCTGCCGTCCTCGTCGTCGAGTCCGAGGAAACCACCGTGGCCCACAACGAGATCCACGACGTCCCGCACAACGGCATCGTGGTCACCGGCGGCGAGCGGGCCAGGGGCACCCAGGTGATCTCGAACCTCGTCGAACGCAGCATGGGGAAACTGATGGACGGCGGCGGGATCTACCTCTCGGCACCGCAGGGCTCGTCGTTCGCCGGCGGGGCGCTGGTCCGCGGCAACGTGATCCGCGACGTCCTCACCTCGTACAACTTCGGCCTCTACGCCGATTACGGCGCCGCGTGGATCACCGTCCTCGGCAACATCGTCCACCGGGCCGACACCCCGATCGTCCTCCAGGTGGGCCCGCCGATGGAGAACGTCGCCTTCGTCGGCAACTTCTGGGACGTCCTGCCGGACGGCTACGACACCCCACCTGAGACGGTGACCGTGGCTGGGAACACCTTGCTGCCCAAGGAGAGTTTCGACGAGACCGTCCAAACGGACCCGGCGGGCGCCGACATCCTCGCGCGAGTGGGCCGTCGGGGTCTGCGACGATGATCACCGCTCCTGCCGGACGCGAGTCCGGCAGGAGCGACTCCGATCCCGATCCCCGAGGAGAGCACGCACCATGTCGCCCCAGTCCACGGAGGTCCCCGGGACCCGCCGACACCTCGCACGGATCGCGACCGAGGTGCTCGCACCCTGGGTCTGGGTGCTCGGTCTCCCGCTGGTCGTCGCCTGGAAGGTCACCGGTCACCACCTCGGCGAGACTGCGCTCTGGGGTCTGATCGTCGGTGTCACCGGCTCGCTGATCCCGATGGCCGTGATCGTGCGCGGCGCCCGGAAAGGCAAGTGGGAGAGCCACCATGTCACCGATCGAGCCGGACGGCTCGTCCCGTTCGCGGTCTGCATCGGATCACTGGCCGCCGGATTCGTCGTCCTGATCGCCGGTGGCGCCCCGCACGAGATGATCGCGCTCGCGGCCGCCGAACTCGTTTGCCTGGTCGCCGCGCTCGCGATCACCTTCGGCTGGAAGTTCAAGATCTCGATGCACGCGATGGTGGCGGCGGGCGCGGCCGCGATGCTGATTCGCGTTTACGGCCCCTGGCTCGCACTGGTCTTCCTCGGGGTCGGCTGGGTCTGCTGGTCCCGCGTCGAACTCGGCGATCACACCAAGGCCGAGGTAACGGCAGGAATGGTTGGCGGTGTCGTCCTCGGCGGTGGTGTTTTTCTGCTTCTTGATGTGATTTTGACCTGACCTGCGGCGTATATGTCGTTATACACTTTTCTCGAGCCGTGGATGCCGTCGGTGTGTTCGGCGATAACGGTCCGGCTGGCTCGGTGGCGAAGAACCGCTCCCCGCTCTCGCGGTCCGGGCGCGTGACAGTCCACTCAGGACACTCCCCCGCCGGCGCCGCGGCGAGAAGTGGCCGAACTCCCCGACTGAACGCGGTTTCCCTGCCTGGGCGCTGGGGGTGGCCAGGCAGGGAAACCGTCAGGGATCAGGCCCCGGCGAGGCCGCGGCGCTTCAGCAGCGGCTCGATCTCCGGGTCACGGCCGCGGAACGCGCGGAAGGCGGCCATCGGGTCGACGCTGCCGCCACGCCCGAGCAGTTCACGGCGGAAGTGGTCACCGTTCTCCCTGGTGAGCCCGCCGTTCTCGCGGAACCACTGAACGGTGTCGGCGTCGAGGACCTCACTCCAGATGTAGGAGTAGTACCCGGCGCTGTAGCCACCGCTGAAGATGTGCGCGAAATAGGTGGTGCGGTAGCGCGGCGGCACGGCCTCCACCGCGACACCGGCCTTGGCCAGCGCCTCGGCTTCGAACCGCTGGACGTCGTCGACCTGGTCCTCGGTGCCGAGCGCGTGCCAAGCCTGGTCGAGCAGGGCCGCCGCGAGATACTCGGTGGTCGAAAAACCTTCACCGTATAGCTGCGACGCCACGAGCTTGTCGATCTGCTCCTGCGGCAGGGGCTCACCGGTCACGTGGTGCTTCGCGTAGTTGGCCAGCACTTCGGGCCACAGCATCCACATCTCGTTGACCTGCGAGGGGTACTCGACGAAGTCACGCGGCACGTTGGTGCCGGAGAACATCGGGTACTCGACGTCGGAAAGCAGCGAGTGCAGTGCGTGCCCGAACTCGTGGAACGCGGTGTCGACCTCGTCGAAGGTCAGCAGGGTCGGCTCGCCCGACGGCGGTTTCGCGACGTTGAGCACGTTCACCACGACTGTCTTGGTGCCCAGGAGTTTCGTCTGGTCGACGAAGTTGTTCATCCAGGCGCCGCCGCGCTTCGAGTCGCGGGCGTAGTAGTCGAGCAGGAACAGGCCGAGTTCCGTGCCGTCGGCGTCGAAGACCTCGAAGATCCGGACCTCCGGGTGGTACTTCGGCAGGTCCTCCCGCTCGGTGAAGCTCAGGCCGTACAGCTTGGACGCGGCGAAGAAGACCCCGTCGGTGAGCACCCGGTTCAGTTCGAAGTACGGGCGCAGCGCCGCGGTGTCGACGTCGAACCGATCCTTGCGGACGCGTTCGGCGTAGAACGCCCAGTCCCACGGTCGCAGGATCGCGCCCGGGATGTCGGCTTCGAGGTGACGCCGCAGCTCCTCGGCTTCGGCCTTGGCGTTGGCGACCGCGACCGGGGCGAGGCGTTCGAGCAGGCCCGCCGCGGCCGCGGCGGTCTTCGCGGTCTCGTCTTCGATGACGTACGAAGCGTGGTCTGGGAAGCCGAGCACCGCGGCCCGCTCGGCGCGCAGCCGGACCAGCTGAGCCACGATCTCGTTGTTGTCCGACTCGTTGCCCCGGTTGCCACGGGACACCGACGCGGTGAAGATCCGCTCGCGCAAGGCGCGGTCCTCCAGCGAGGCCAACGCGGCCTGCGCCGTCGGCAAGGTCAGCTTGAGGACGTACTTGCCCTCCTCGCCGGCGGTCTCGGCGGCCGTGGCGATCTCGGCCTCGCCAAGACCCGCGAGTTCCGCGACGTCGTCGACGACCACGGCGAGCTCGTTGGTGTCCTTGAGCAGATTCTGCTGGAACTTGGTCGACAAAGTCGAAAGCTGTTCGTTGAGCTCACGCAGGCGCTTTTGGTCGGCCTCGGGAAGCCCGGCGCCGGCGCGGCGCACGTCGGTGTGGTGACGCTCCAGCAGACGAAGCGACTCGGGGTCGAGACCGAGTTCTTCCCTGCGCTCGAACAAGGTGTTGATCCGGGCGAACAGCGCCGGATTCAGGTTGACGGCGTCGGCGTGGGCGGCCAGCCGCGGCGCCATCTCGGCCTGTACGCGCTGGATCTCGTCGTTCGCGTTCGATCCGGCGAGGTTGAAGAACACGCTGGCGACGCGGGACAGCAGCCTGCCGGACTTCTCGAGCGCGACGATGGTGTTCTCGAAGGTCGGCGGCTCGGCCGAGTTCGCGATCTCGTCGATTTCGGCGGCGTGCTCGGCCAGGCCCGCTTCGAAGGCGGGGAGGAAGTGCTCGTCGGCGATCCGGTCGAACGGAGGAAGGGCGTAGGGCAGCTCACTCGGCGCGGCGAACGGGTTGTCCTGCGAAATCATCGGTGTTGCTCCCGGGTCGTCGAATCTGCTGGTCTGGCCACCTTACGGGCAGCGAGGGGCCGGTGGATGCCGTCCGTGGCGGTGACGCCACCGACGGCGGTGGTCACGCTCCGGTGGTACCGCCCACCACCGCGTCGGAGCTCCGCTTTCCCTTGCCCCGCTTGGCTTTGGCCTTGGGTTCCGGCGGGGCGATACCGGCCAGGTCTCCACCGTTGTCGTTGACGCGCAACACGAACGGACGAGTCTCGGTGTACCGGACGACCGAAACCGACGCCGGATCGACCACGATCCGCTGGAAGGAATCGAGATGCTGGCCGAGCGCGTCGGCGAGGATCGCCTTGATCACATCGCCATGACTGCACAAGAGCCACACCGCGTCTTCCCCGTGTTTCGCGGTGATCCGGGCGTCATGCGCGCGGACGGCCGCGACCGACCGGGCCTGCATCTCGGCGAGCCCTTCGCCGCCGGGAAAGACCGCGGCCGAGGGATGTGCCTGCACGACCCGCCACAGGGGTTCCTTGAACAGATCCTTGAGCGCGCGACCGGTCCATTCGCCGTAGTCCACTTCGGACAAACCAGGCTCCTTGACCTTGTCCATCCCGCGCGCCTCCGCCAGCTTCGCGACCGTTTGACGGCAGCGGAGCATCGGTGAGACCACCAACTCGGCAAGGGGTACCGGCGCCAGTCGCTCGACGAGCGCGGCCGCCTGTGCCCGGCCGGTGTCGTCCAGGCCGACCTTGGGCGTGCGCCCGGCCAGGACGCCCGAACCGTTCGCCGTGGACTTGCCGTGGCGCAGAAGGATCACAGTACTCACGTAGCCCACCCTACGTGCCGTGCTTTGCCCCGCGGGAAGCCTCGTGAGTGGTAGGGACGGTTCTGGTGGCCTGTAGTCGCCTGCCCACGGGAATCCGGCCTTGCCTCGCTCTCGCTTCGGGTTCGTGCTGGGTGATGTCCTGAGCGGGGAGGATTCCGGGCGTTGACCTTCCGGAATCCTCCTGCACCGACACCGGAACGCCCTCTCGACGTGCGCTGAGCAATCAACCCGAGACCGGTGAGGTGCTCGGGCGTAGGTGCCAGTTTCCTTGCCCGCTCGAGAAAGGTGTGAAGGTCGAGTTTCCTCGGCTGAGCCGAGGCAAGGGGCACGTAGCTGTTGTGACTGCTGGTGCATGTGGGGCGAACGTGGCGATTATCGAGTCCGTGAAGGCCTCCTTGAGGGACCCAGAGTCCCTCAAGGAGGCCTTCACGGACCGGGCCTGGGATCAACCGCAGCCGGAATCCACGTAGGTACTAAGCCTCACAGGTGCGGGCCCGCGCCGGGGTCCAGGACACCGGTGAAGATCAGCACGAACAGCAGCGCACCGAGCACGAGCCGGTAGATCACGAACGGCACGAAGCTCTTGGTCTTGATGTAGGACATCAGCCAGGCGATGACGGCGTAGCCAACGCCGAACGCGACCAGCGTCGCCAGGATCGTCGGCCCCCACTGTGCCGGGGCGCCGTCCTTGCCGATGTCGGTCAGTTTGTACAGGCCCGAGCCGAACACCGCCGGCAGCGCCAGCAGGAAGGAGTACTCCGCCGCCTCCGCGCGGGTGTAGCCGAGCAGCAGACCGGCGCTGGTGGTGCCGCCGGAGCGGGAGACACCCGGGATCAGCGCCAGCGCCTGCGCGAACCCGAAGCCGAGGCCGTGCGGCACGGTCAGGTGGTCGAGGGTGCGCTGCTGCTTCCCGATGCGGTCGGCCACCAGCAGGACCAGCCCGAACACGATCAGCGTGGTCGCGGTGATCCGCAGGTCGCGGAAGGTTTCATCGATGGCGTCCTGCAGCAGCAGGCCCAGGACGACGATCGGCATCGAGCCGACGATGATCAGCCAGCCCAGCCGGGCGTCGGGGTCGCGACGCCACTCCTTCTTGTAGATCGAGAAGAACCAGGCGCGGAGAATCTTCCCGATCTTGCTCGAGAAGTACAGGATGACCGCGAGTTCGGTGCCGATCTGGGTCACCGCGGTGAACGCGGCGCCCGGGTCGTCCCAGCCGGCGAGCGCCGCGGTGATCCGCAGGTGCGCGCTGGAGGAGATCGGCAGGAACTCCGTGAGGCCCTGGACGAGACCGAGGACCAGTGCTTCGAACCAACTCATCGGACGACACCGGCCAGTTCGATCGCTTCGGCCGCGATCTCGAGGGCGCGTGCGGAGCCCTCCGGATCGGGCATGGACGGTGCGACGGTCAGCGTCGTGACACCGGACTCGGCGAAGGCCCGCATCCGGTCGGCGATCCGCTCCTTGGGGCCCAGCAGTGACGTCGCGTCGATGAACTCGAGCGGGACGGCCGCCATGGCGCCCGCGTAGTCCTTGCTCAGGTACTTCTGCTGGACGTCGGCCGCTTCGCGTTCGAAGCCCATCCGGCAGGCGAGCTGGTTGTAGAAGTTCTTCTCCCGGCTGCCCATCCCGCCGATGTACAGCGCCGCGTACCCGCGGACCGCGTCGGCGCAGGTTTCCCAGTCGTCCCCGACCACGAGCGGGACGGTGGGGACGACGTCGAAGCCGTCGAGCGAGCGCCCGGCCTTGTCGGCCCCCGTCTGGATCAGCTTCAGCTGTTCACCGGCGTGCTCGGGCGAATAGAACACCGGCAGCCAGCCGTTCGCGATCTCACCGGTCAGTTCGAGATTCTTCGGGCCGATGGCGGCCAGGTACACGGGGATCTCTTCGCGCACGGGATGCACGGTCAGGGTCAGCGCCTTTCCGGGTCCGCCGGGCAGGGGAAGCTGGAAGTGGTCGCCGTCGTAGCGGACCCGGTCTCGGCTCAGCGCCTTGCGGACGATCTCGACGTATTCGCGGGTGCGGCCGAGCGGCGACGCGAACTTCACCCCATGCCAGCCCTCGGAGACCTGCGGGCCGGAAACGCCGAGACCGAGGCGGAACCGGCCACCCGAAAGCGTGTCCAGGGTCGCGGCGGTCATCGCGGTCATCGCCGGAGTCCGCGCGGGGATCTGCAACACCGCGCTGCCGACGTCGATCCGTGAGGTCTGCGCCGCCACCCACGCCAGTACCGTCGGCGCGTCCGAGCCGTACGCTTCCGCGGCCCAGACGACCGCGTAGTCCAGTTCGTCCGCCTTCTTCGCCAATGCCAGGTTGGCCGCGTCGTTCCCCGCGCCCCAATAGCCCAAGTTCAGTCCGAGTCGCACGGCGTGAATGTATCCATCGGAGTGCCACTCCTCCGTTCAGGGTGTTGACAGCCGATGACCCGCACGGTGGTACTCGATGACGACACGCTCACCTGCTCCGCGTCACTCACTTGCCTTCCGGCTAGGCTCGCCCGTCGTGGAAAAGCGACAGCTCGGCCGGTCGGGACTTCGGGTCTCGCGGATGGCCCTCGGGACCATGACGTGGGGTGGCGACACCGATTCGGAGGAGGCGGCCAGCCAGCTGGTCGCGTTCGTCGATGCCGGGGGCACCCTGGTCGACACCGCCGACATCTACGGTGAGGGCGAGAGTGAACGCGTCCTCGGCGCGCTGCTCGGCGACCTCGTCCCCCGCGACGACATCGTGCTCGCCACCAAGGCCGTCGCCCGCCGCACCGACGGCCCGTTCGGCGGCGGAGCCTCACGTGGCGCCCTGCTGAGCGCGCTCGAAGGTTCGCTGCGCCGGCTCGGTACCGACCACATCGACCTGTGGCAGCTGCACGCTTGGGACACCACCGTGCCGGTCGACGAAACCCTCGGCGCCCTCGATTACGCCGTGACCTGCGGCAAGGCCCGCTACGTCGGTGTCTCCAACTACTCCGGCTGGCAGCTGGCGACCGCCGCGGCCCGCAGTTCCGCCGTCGCCCCGCTGGTCTCGACGCAGGTCGAGTACTCGCTGCTGGAGCGCGGCGTCGATCGCGAGGTCGTCCCGGCCGCGGAACACCACGGCATCGGACTCCTGCCGTGGGCGCCGCTCGGCCGGGGTGTGCTCACCGGCAAGTACCGCAGCGGGACACCCGCCGATTCGCGCGGTGCTTCGAGTGTTTTCGCGGGCTATGTCGAACATCACCGGACCGAACGCGCGGCCCGGATCGTGCAGGCGGTCGCGACGGCAGCCGACGGCCTCGGGACCTCGCCGCTGGCCGTCGCGCTGGCCTGGGTCCGCGACCGGCCCGGAGTGGTCGCGCCCGTGGTCGGGGCCCGTGACACCGGTCAGCTGACCGGCTCGCTCGCGGCCGAGGACATCACGCTCCCGCCCGCCATCCGCTCGGCGCTCGACGACGTCAGCGCGATCGAGGTCGGTTACCCGGAACGCGGCCTGTGAGCCGTCTCGAATACTGGATCAGGTGTCTGTTGGGTGACGCGGACGTGACGTGGTGGAGTTCCTGGAGGATGCTGGACAGGTCCGTCCGACGAGTAGCAGGTGGAGGCACCAAGGTGGGTCGGCTGTCCGCCGTTTCCCGGATCGCGATCCCGCTCGCCGGTGTCCTGGTGCTCTCGTCCTGTAGTACGGACGACACACCGAACGACACCTTGCAAATCGTGCAGAACCCCGTCGCGGCGACCGCCGCGGTTTCCCCCGCGGTGACGACCAAACCCGCGGGTTCGGTGTTCACAGCACCGGGTGTGAAGGCATTGGCGACCGACGACGTGAGCAAGACACTGGTCGTCGCCGTCTCGGAGCCACCCTCCCTGCGCATCTACGATCTCGCCGCTCTGGACTCCCCGAAGACGACCGTGGCCTTGCCCGGTCCGGCGGAGCGGCTCACGGTGTCGGGTTCACAGGTGCTCGCCAGCGTTCCCGGCAAGAGCCTGCTGGCGAAGGTTTCCCTGCCCGGTGGCGCGCTGGAGACGGTTCCGGTCGCGGGGCAGCCGTCGGCCGGGCTCGCCGACGGTGACGCGACGCTCGTCTCGGTCCGCGATCGCAAAGCCGTCGAGGTGCTGTCGAAGAACGCGGGTCCGAAGACCATCACCGGCCAGATCTACAGCGCCGACGACGTGCTGAACACCGGCGACGGCGTGGTCGTGCTCGACAAACTGCGGACCGCCTTGTTCGCCGTCGACCTCACCGAAGGCAAGATCGGCGAGGGCCTGCGTGCCGGTGACGGCGCGGCCAACGCCGTCACCGACGACCTCGGACGCGTCTTCGTCACCGACGCGCGCGCGGGCGCGCTGCTGGCGTTCTCCACGACGCCGTTGCTGCTGCGCCAGCGCTACCCCGTCCCCGGCGGGGCGTACGGCCTTGCCTACGACCGCCCGCGTGGCCACGTGTGGGTCACGCTCACGGGACGCAACGAGGTCGTCGGCTTCGACGTCCGCGGCGGGGAGCCGATCGAGAAACACCGGTTCCCCACCGTGCGGCAGCCAGATTCGGTCACCGTCGACGAGGAGAGCGGCCGTGTGGTCGTCGGCTCGGCCATCGGAGAAGGGATCCAGGTGATCACGCCATGACAGCTGTGGACGAGGCGGTGGTCGAAGGGGATTGGGAGTACCGGCGGCTGCAACTGCCTCCCGGTGTTTCCCGGAGGGCGGCGGCGACACAGCTGTCGATCCACGCCGAGTTCGCCGGATGGGAGCTCTCGACCGTCCGGCTCTACTCCGATGGGACCAGGAGGGTGTGGTTGCGCCGTAAGCGCACCGCCACTCCCCTGCCCGGCCTCATCACCTGAGCTGAAGGGGACTTCAGCTCACTTGAACACCCGGCCGAGCCAGTCGGCCCAGAGCGCGTCCTGTTCCGCGGAGTCGACGTCGCCGAACAGGTGATGCATCGCGACCATCGGTCCGGCGAAGCCGCGGACGAACCTGAGGAGCGCGTGCTCGGTCCGGATCCCGACCGTCTGCACGTTCGCGAAATAGACTTCGCCGTCCACAGTGGACACAGCGCCGGTGGACAGGCGGACCTTGTCCCCGGTTTCCGGCCGCCCGGCCAGGCCCAGTTCCCGGCCCAGCTTCAGCCACGCGCTGTCCCAGTCCCCGATCATCGGACCGAACACCGTGACCGGCACCGCCCGCCTGCCCGCGAAGCCGTTGAGGTACTCGACCAGGGTGCGGAAGAACAGTTCGCCGCCGGCGGTCATCGCCTCGAACTCGTCTTCCCAGTCGTCGCCGGGAAGGAAGCCGCTCGTCACGGTCCTCAGCACGGTGCTGCCGCCGGAACGACCCTCGATGAGGAATTCGTAGGCGACGAATCGCCCGTCCGGCGCGGGTTCCGTGCCGTAGACGAGTCGTTCCAGCGGGTCCCACGCCGTGATGGCCGACGTGGGTTCGTAGCCGCCGAAAGCGGTCTTCACGGTGCCTCCGACGCCGCCGTCGACCTCGTTGCGCCCCATGAACCACGACGTGAGCCCGGGCCCGGTGGCGATGGCGTCCCAGACCTGTTCCGGTGTCGCGTCGACCTCGAGGCGGTCGGTGATCTCGAATTCGTGGCCCATTCAGCGCTCCTCGGGCTCGGTTTCGACGCTCGGGTGGACGGCGACGACGATCCGGTGGTCGCGGCCCTGTTCGGCGCCTTCGTCGTGGTATTTGCTCACCAGATTCGTGATCGCGACGGTGAGTTCTTCGGCGAACGCGGCCCTGTCCGCGGCGGACGAGAAGCGCACCTGGCCGTCGATCGCGAAGGTCGCGACCCGCTGGCGAGCCTTGGCCGAACCGGTGATCAGCAGGCCCACGTCGCGCACCAGCCTGCCGGCCACCGCGAGCAGCCAGCGGGCGGACAGCCGGTCCGGCGACTGGGCCGGATCGGGCTGCACGGCCGAAAGCGCCGTCGGTGAAATGACGTACGAGGACGCCGTCGCGCGCATCATGCGCTCGGTGACGTTGCCCTTGCGCCGCTCTTCGACCAGCTCGACCAGCCCGTGCTTCTCCAGCGCGCGAAGGTGGTAGTTCACCTTCTGTCTCGGCAGGTCGACCCGCGCGGCCAGCATCGTGGCCGACGCCGGTTCGGCGAGTTCGGCGAGCAGCCGGGCCCGGACCGGATCCAGCGACACTTCGGCCGCTTCCGCGTCCTCGATCACCGCAACGGAGAACATAGGAAAGAAGGTTTCACCGAAAAGAGAATTTGTCAAGAATGTCAGGCTTGTCGGCGAGCCCTGGTCACCAGAGCGAGCAGGCGCGGAACCACCTGCGGAGCCGCCTCGAGCGGGACGACGTGCCCCACCCCGGGCAGCACCACGGAAATCCCGTTCTCCACAGCGCCTGCCAGTTCCTCCACGTCCGCCGTGGGCACGAGTCTGTCGCGCTCCCCCACGATCGCGGTCACCGGTACCGCGCCGACCTGCGACAACGCCGATTCCCGCGTGTAGGTGTCCAAGGCAGGCCGGAAAGCGGAGACCGTTTGCGGCCAATTACCGCGGATCATCCGCACGGTCAGTTCGACGTCGGCGGGTACCGGGTCGTCGCCGAAGAGCCACCATCGCAGCCCGGCGGTGACCGCTTTGCTCGTATGCTCCCGCACCAGGCCGATCAGCTTCGACCCGAACACCATCTCCAGGTCCCGGCCGAGTTTCCCGAGCGCGTTCGGCCAGATCGCGTCCGGGGTGACACCGCCCGCGGACATGGCGAGCAGCCCTATTCCCGCCACCCGCGCCGCGAAAAGGGCCGGATGGCGCTGTGCGAGCGAAAGGATCGCGAGCCCACCCATGTCATGGCCTACCAAGACGACACGGCCGTCGGGAATCACCTTCTCCAGCACCTCGGCCAGATCGTCGGCGAGTTGCCCCATGGTGGCCGACGCCGCCCGGACCGCCCCGGATTCACCGTGCCCGCGCTGGTCGTAGGCCACCACTGCGATCCGTTCCTCCGAAGACCCGGATGCTTCGGACGCCTCGGCCAGTACCGGCGCGATGGCGCGCCAGCTCCGCCTGTCGAGGGCGTACCCGTGGAGGAGCACGACGGTCACCGGCGCCGACGGATCACCCCAGCGCTCGAAGTGCAGGGGTGTGCCGTCGGCCGCCAGCAGACCGGGCATCAGGCCGAGCGGAGGAAGCGGTCGAGCACGCGCACGCCGAACTTCAGCGCGTCGACCGGGACGCGCTCGTCGACCCCGTGGAACAGCGCGGAGAAATCGAGGTCCGCGGGCAGCTGTAACGGCGCGAACCCGAAGTTGCGGATCCCGAGCGACTGGAACGACTTCGCGTCCGTGCCACCGGAAAGCATGTACGGCAGCGTGCGTGCGCCCGGGTCTTCGGCGAGGACCGCGTTGGTCATCGCGTCGACGAGAGCGCCGTCGAAGGTCGTCTCGACCGGCGGCAGCTCCATCCACTCCTTCTCGATGTCCGGGCCGAGGATCTCCTCCAGCTCGGCGTTGAACGCCTCGAGGCGACCGGGAAGGATCCGGCAGTCGACCGAGGCCTCCGCGACCGAGGGGATGACGTTCGACTTGTACCCCGCGGCGAGCATCGTCGGGTTCGCCGTGTCGCGCAGGGTCGCGCCGATCATCCGGGAGATGTTGCCGAGTTTCGCGACGGAACCCTCGATGTCGTCCTCAGGGAAGTCCCAGCCGGTGATCTCGGTGACGCCGTCCAGGAACTCGCGTACGGAATCGGTCATCACCAGCGGGAAGCGGTGGTTGCCGAGCCTGGCGACGGCCTCGGACAGCTTCGTGACGGCGTTGTCGCGGTGGATCATCGAACCGTGGCCGGCGGTGCCGCGCACCCGCAGCTTCATCCAGCGGATGCCCTTTTCGGCCGTCTCGATGAGGTACGCGCGGACGTTGTCCTTCAGCGTGATCGAGAAGCCACCGACCTCGCTGATCGCCTCGGTGACCCCTTCGAACAGCTCGGGCCGGTTCTCGACCAGCCACTGCGCGCCGTACTTGCCGCCCGCTTCTTCGTCGGCGAGGAACGCGAAGACGAGGTCACGCGGTGGGACGACGCCGTTGATCTTGTAGTGGCGGGCCAGCGCGAGCGCCATCCCGCACATGTCCTTCATGTCGACCGCGCCGCGGCCCCAGACGTAGTCGTCCTGGATCGCACCGGAGAACGGGTGCACCGACCACTCCGAGGCGTCAGCGGGAACGGCGTCGAGATGACCGTGGATCAGGAGCGCACCGCGCGACGGGTCGGCACCCGGCAACCGGACGATCACGTTGTGGCGATCCTTGCCACCGGACTCCACATAGGTGATCTCGTAGCCCGCGTCGGTGAGCTTCTCGGCGACGTACTCCGCCGCGACGCGCTCACCGACGAGCGTGTCGGGGTCACCCGTGTTGGTCGTGTCGATGCGGATCAGTTCACTGGTGAGGGTGACTGCCTCTTCGGCGGCTGCTTCGATCAAATTCGGTTCGGTCACCAGGCATTCCTACCATTGCTGGAGCCGGCCGACCCGCTGCCACCGCGTGGTGGACGGCGTGGGAAGACCCACTCCCCTAGTGCGCCGGGTACGCCGAGCGGACGCAGAACCGAACCCGCCCACGGGGGACTGCCCCGAGTTTGGTTGACACCAGGGGGTGGGTGTTTCAGGCCGCTGAGGCGGCGGTGTAGATGGTCTCAAACTCGATTGGGGTGAGTTTGCCCAGGGCTCGTTGTCGGCGTTTGCGGTGGTACTTCGTTTCGATCCAGGTGACGATGGCGAGGCGTAGTTCGTCTCTGGTGGTCCAGCGTCGGGTGTCGTGAACGTTTTTCTGTAGCAAGGAAAAGAATGATTCCATGGCGGCGTTGTCACCGCAGGCGCCGACCCTGCCCATGGACCCGATCAAGCCGTTGTTACGCAGTTGGCGCCGGTAGGGCTTCGACCGGAACTGGCTACCCCGATCGGAGTGCACGATGACGCCGGCCGGGTCGCGCAGTGTGATCGCGTTGCGGAGTGCGGCGAGGGCGAGTGAGGATTTCATGCGGGAGTAAATCGAGTACCCGACGATCTTGTTGGAGTAGCAGTCCTTGATCGCGCACAGATACAGCTTGCCCTGGGCGGTGGGATGCTCGGTGATGTCGGTCAGCCACTTCACGTTCGGCGCGCCGGCGGTGAAGTCGCGGCGCACCAGGTCGTCGTGCACCGGCGGCCCCGCGTTGCGGTTGCGGCCTTTTTTCTTGGCATGCCGCCACGGCCGTCGGGACGTGCAGGATTTCCGCGTCCTCGGCCGTGAACTCCAGGGTGAGCAGCGCACCGGTCAATTGCACGCCGCGCAGGCAGCCGTACACCGTGATACCTCGTTCGGTCGAGACGCAGTAGGAGTCCATCCCGATCGGACTTCCTGCTCGTCGGGCTGGTAAGTCGACCGCTGGTTCGAGAACGACCTCCGGACACCGGCACCCTCGACCGCACCTCCGGCCTGTTCGTATAGATGGCCGAAGATGCGGCGTGCCTGCGCCTCGTTGAAAGAGTCACCGTCATTCCCGGAAAGCTCTTGCGCCTCTTCACCATGTGGGATGGCGTCACTGTGTTCACGACTGTGCCGCCAGCCTGACGACCGGGTCAGCGATCGTAGGGCCATGGGCGATTCGGAGCTTAGGGTTGGCCGTCGCCGCCGGGGACAGGCTCAACTGTGTCGAGCGGGATCGGCAAACGCTGCCAGCCCTGTGCGCCAAGCACTGTCGAGATCCGCGTCAGGCGGGAAACGGCCGTCGAGTTCGAGGATGACCATGCCGTGGGCGAACGCCCAGACAGCACGTGCCCGGTTGATGTCGCCGCCGACAGCGCGCATCAGCGGCAGCGCGGTCGCTTCCTCCGCCCCGGGCGGCAGCAGGTGGCGAGGGAGGGGTCCGGAGTTCATCAGCCGGTAGAGATGGGGATGCGCGAGCGCGTAGGCACGGTAGGCCGCCGCGAGCGCGACCAAGGAGTCGGCTCGTGCCAGCGCGCTCGCCAGCTCCCGCATGGCGAGCGTGATCACCTGCGCTTCAACCGCACCCTTGTCCGGGAAGTGCTTGTAGAGCGACGGAGCGCGGATGCCCAGCCGGTCGCCGAGCGCACGCATGGTCAGCGCCGCGGAGCCGCCTTCGTCGATCAGCACGCGTGCTGCGTCGACGATCTGCCCGGTCCGCTCACGCACGCCGGCTCCCGTCACGCTCACGCAGGCCGTAGCCGAACGCCCGATCCAACGCGATATGCGCCAGCCAGCCGAGCCCAGCCGTGAACAGCGGTACCCAATCCCCTAGTCCGCCGGCGCTGTAGACGACCAAGACGGCCAGCGGGATCCATGGTCGATGCATGACGTTGTAGCAGGGCACGGCTTTCGGCGACAGCTTGCCTTTGCCGGCAACGCCGAAGCCGATGAACATCGTCAGGTCGGGTGCGATCAGCAACAGGAGCGCGGCGACCAGCGCCGAGCCGCCGTGGTTGATCACCTCGAGCACGATGAAAGCCAGTAGGAACGCCGCCAGAGCGGCCCATGCCACCCGCTTCGCGACTTGGCGGACGGGTGCGACAACGACAGACACAGGACCCCCAATGGACGGCTAACGGTGTTAGCTTCAGCTTAAGGCTAACGCCGTTAGCCGTCAACTTGCCTTAGAGCCTCCTGGGAGCTAAGCCGTGGGACGCGTATCCCTGTTTGCCCCTGGGTCGACATCCACTTCTGTCGTGTCGAGGACGTTCTGCTGGCTCGCGGCCGGATCGCTGCCGGCGTGGTTCAGTCGCTCGGAGCGATCCGGCTTGCGTGAATATCGAGCCGTGCCGATGGCAGGCATCTCGAGGTCGACCTGGCGGGTGATGCGGGTGAGCCGCAGCGCGTCGGCGCGCTTGCCGCGCAAGCGCTGAAGGGTGCGGTCAATCCCCTTGATCTCACCCGGCCGGCCCTCGGACGCGGCGCGCGCTTCCCGTCTTCCAAGTCGGACGGCAATTCATCGAGCCGGGGCAGCATTGAATACGGATCGCTCGACCTGTTGACTTCGGCGTTCACGGACAGTGACGAGAGAAATCTGGTGTCTGTTGGTGGTTGGGCGTGTCGTTCGAGGTGTTGTCACAGGGTGCCGAACTCGATCAGGTCCTCAATCGCTTGTCGTAGCCAGGCGTTGAAGTCCGGGAACCGGTGCCCGCGCTGCTCCCAGCCGGGGGTTGCGCCCACATGCACGAGCGCGACGTCACCACGGTCGAGATCCCAGCAGGCCCAGTCGTCGTTGTCCTGCCGTCTGGCGAACATCACCAGGCGCCGGTGTGGATACGACTTCGCCAGTATCGCGTTGCTGCGGCGGAGCAGGTCGCCTTCGACGATCCACCACGGCTCAAGGTCGGTAAGCCCCAATTCGACAACGCGAACGAATTCCGGCGGGTAGGCGAAACCGTCGGGCAGGTCGTCGACAGACGGCAGCTCAGCCACTTTCAGTTTCCGTCTTCTGTAGCCACTCCTTGAGGGCGGCATAGTCGGCCGCTGTCAGGCCGTGACGGGGATCGATCCGCTGCAGCAGAGCAGATCCGTGATGGTGTGCGGACACCCAAACCCGATCGGTGTCGGTGATCTCGTCATCGACCCAGGCGAAGGGGCGTCCCGCGGCCCAGTCGACGAGGGTACGGGTCTTCCAATGCAGTCCGTTGCGTTCGTCCTGCTCATCGACACCGGATGGCTCCGGCCAGATCACGACCGCCAACCGCGGCAGCCCAATCCGTGGTGCGATGCACTCATTGGCGTCGTGCATCCATGTGGTGGCCCAGGCCAGTTCACACGGCAGTGCCGCCAAGCGAGGGCCGTGCTCGGGGTTGATTCTGCTCAGCAGCGGGTTCGAGCTGTTCTGCTGTGGGTCTGGCGTTGTCCGGTAGGTCGGATACTGTCGCGGCGCGAGACCGAACGGGATGAGCGGCCCGTCGACGTCAAGGAAGAGCAGCGGACGCTGTCCAGAACCACCGGTCACAGGCCACAGAGTAGCGGCTTTCTCCTGACAGGCAGGCTCGATCAGCGATCTCGCAAGAGCATGGCGGGTCCAGCGGTAACCGGGGTCTAGCAGGTCACCCCTCACTCGATCGACCGGGCGAGGCTCGGATGTCGGGCGTGCTGTGAGCGGCGCGCATGGCTTCCGGCGCTGGCGGCCAACGAGCCGAACACCGGTCTGCGGTGGCTGGCTGAGAACCCGGCTCGCAACCGGAAGGTTCGAGCGTTCCTGCTCTGGACCCACCACAACCACCACATCGGCGGCATCGACATCCCCGACGAACTCCGCGGGCGTGGCAACCGAGCCGCCATCGAGGACGATCACCGCTGGGCGTTGGTCCGCCGCCTCCTGCATGACGACACCGTCACCATCCATGGCCCAGTCGCCCGTCTGCTCCTGTTCGGACAGCCACTATCCAAAGTAGCCCAACCGACCCGCGACCAGATCGTCCACGACGACAAGGGAACCCGGACCATGTGTCGGGCGCCGAACCGCTGGACTGCCCAGCCCGCTGGACGACCTCATGCACCAGCTCGCCAACAATCGACGCAGCCACGCCGACATCCACCCGTGGCTGTTCCCTGGAGGCGCTCCAGGACGCCCGATCACTGCGACCCACTGGGCCAAGCCAACCCATCCAACGCTGCCAACACCGCCGGCATCTCCCGGCGACCGAGAGCCGGTCCGGAGTTTGACCTGGAACCGGTCGCGCGAGCGAGGCCCCGAAAATTCGGGTCACTGCGGACAGGACCTTGCACCAGCGTGATCTGGCGCAGATCGGCAGGTCGATGCTTCTGTGAGGTCAGGATTTGCGGGCGGCGATCCGGAGGAATAGCAGGCCGACCAGGATCGCCACCGCTGAACTGATCGTGGCTAGTGGCACGTCGTGCGCGGTGCTCACCCCGGTGATGCCGCCGATGATCAACACCACGGCAATGGCGAGCGCGATGACACGCTGGGACTTCGAACGGGTTTCGGGCATGTCGGATCTCCTCGGCTTCGCGGGTTTAGTGCAGCGATGACCAGAAGCCGCACTGGTGCGCGGCGGCCGGGTCTACTGTGGATGGACGGGCGGCGTCGGCGGTGAACTCGTGCACCTTCGGCGCGGCAGAGTCCCACACCGGCCACTGGTCGGCAGTTCTTGTGTGACCGGGGTTTCCGGTGTGCGCGAACGTCGACCAGGCGGCGATCATCCGCTCGGCCAGTTGCTGTTGGGCCGCTGTCAGCGGATACGTCGAACCGTCCAGGTGCACCGGCTTTCCCTTGACGTCGAACAGGTAGAACAGTTCGGAGGCGTGCGAGGCGCCGGGATGGAACGTCGGCGGCACCGGGATCAGTGGTGGCGCGGTGGGGTCGGCGAAGCGGTAACCGAACACCGGGCCGCGCGCCGCGAGCGCGGTGTCGGTCTGCTGCTGTGGGCAGGCGAATCCGGAGTCGGTGTAGACCGCGGCCCAGGCCAACCCCGGCGTCGGGTAGGCACGCAGCGGGTATTGCTGCTGGACCGCGGCCGCGGCCGCGCCGAATCCCTTGGCCAGCAGTTCGGGGTACTGCGCGGCAGTGATCGGTTTGCCGAGCAGTTCGTAGACGCCGGCGACCATGCGCTGTTCATCCGCGGTGTTCCCGGACAGTACCGGCACGTCAGGCGCCTGCTTCAGCCCGTCCCGCGGATCGACCGGCAGCGTCGTGCCGCCCACTGTGGCCGCGGTCGCCGTCCCGGCTTGGGTGAGCAGCTTGTCCACCGGCAGGGCGCGCAGGCAGCCGAGCTGGTCGCCGCCGGGCGGGCAGCCGAGCGCGGCCGCAGCCTGGGCACTGCTGCGTTCGGCCTGCACTTTAGGCCGCCAGAACGCGCCGAACGCCGGGCTCTCCGGACCGGACGCGTTCGCCGCGAGCGTGGTGTGGCACGAGCCGCTCTGCAAAATCGCCTTGCTGAACAAACCTTTCGCGGCGGGCGAGGTGAGCTGACCGCATATTGCGACCGCGCCACCGGACTGGCCGAACAGCGTGATGTTGCCTGGATCGCCGCCGAACGCCGCCGCGTTGCGCCTCAGCCAGGCGAGCGCCGCCTGCTGGTCCTGCAAGCCGTAACTGCCACCGTCGGTCATCCCCGGTAGCGCCAGGTTGCCGAAGATGTTCAGCCGGAAGTCGACGGTCGCCACCACCACATCGCCCTGGACGGCAAGCCTGCGCGGGTCGTACTCGGTGCCGGCGCCGCTGCTGAAGCCGCCGCCATGCAACCAGACCAGCACCGGTCTCCGGACCGTAGCCGAGTTCGCCGGCACGGTGATATCGAGGTACAGGCAGTCCTCGGCGGTGCTGCCCTCCGGCGGGTTGCCCGCTTGCGCGCACGGCGGCCCCGGGGCGGACGCCTCGCGCACCCCGTCCCACGGGCGCACCGGTTTCGGCGGCGCCCAGCGCTGCGGACCGGTCGGCGGTTCGGCGTAGGGCACGCCTCGGAACCGGACGATGTCGTTGTCCCGCACACCACGCAGCTCCCCGGAACCGGTGTGCATGTGCGTCGGATCGGCCCCCGCCTCGTTCGTGCAGGCCGTCGATCCGACCGTGGTCGCGGCAAGCAGTAGGGCAGTGGCGAGCCTGCGACGGGTGGTCACACGGCGCATGGAGATCGGCCTTCCGGTCGGGATCGGGAACACCGCGCAAGCTATGTCACGTGTAGTCGGCGCCGCGACTCGCGGACGACCAGTCCTGGCGGATCGTTCGTCGGAATCCGTGCGACGAAAGTCAGTCCGGCGCGACGAACGTCCACACCTCGGCCCGGCCCGACTGCGGCCGGGCCGGGCGGGCCTACCATCGCGGGGTGGCCACGACGGACGAATCCGGCCGGCCGGTGCGCAACGCCCGACGTGAGCGGTACCTGCTGATCATCACCGCGCTGCTCGCGCTGCTCGGCACCGGGTTCGCCGCGGCCGTGCTCGGCGAACCGTGGCCGGGACTCGCGGCGACACTGGGCATCGGACTGGCCGGGCAACTGCTCGCGTCGGCACTCGTGGCGGGCATGCCCGCGCGCCCCGATCTCGGCATCGGCGCCGTGGTGCTCGTGGCGTCGCTGCTGCGGGCGACTCCCTCGCCGTGGCAGCATCTCCTGGCCGAGCAGGCGGTGCCGTGGGTGCCCGTCGCGCTGGCCTGGGCGACCGTGCGGGTCGTCGAATGCGCACGGACGCCGCGGCAGCTGCAGATTTCCGCCGCGATCGCCGTCGCACACGTGACACTCGCCGGCGTGCTCGACGGGCTGGACGGCACCACGGGCTCGGCCGGGACAGCGGTGCTCGGGGCCGCCGCGCCGCTGCTGGGCGGACTGGTCGCGAGCCTCGCCGTCCGGTTGCGCCGGGCCCGGCGGGACCGGGTCGCCGCCCTGGCGCGTGAACGGGAAGCGCTGGCCTACCGGGCCAGGGCTGACGAACGGCAACGGCTGGCGGCCGATCTGCACGACACCCTCGGTCACGTACTGACCCTGCTGGTGTTGCACGCCAACGCGTTGACCGTCAGCAGCAAGGAAGCCGAGACCCGCTCGGCCGCGGAACGGATGAGCGGACTCGGCAACGCGGGGCTGGACGAACTGCGGAACATCCTCGCACTGCTCGACGCACCGGCCGGTCCGGCATCGGTGCGGCTGGGCAACCGACCGGCCGACGATCCGCCGGAGACGCTTGTCGCCAGGGCGGTGGAAGCCGGGCAGCGGGTGGAGTTGCGCCGCGAGGGGGAGCAACCGGAACTGCCACCGGCGACCGCGAGCACCGTGTCCAGGGTCGTCCAGGAAGGACTGACCAATGCGCGCAAACACGCGCCGGGCAGCGAAGTCCGGGTCACCGTGGCCACCGACCGCGACGTGCTGCGGGTGACCATCCGCAACGGACCAGGAACGGCCGAGGGTAGCGGCACCGGCTCCGGGCGGGGCATCGAGGCGATGCGCAGGCGGGTCGGCATGCTCGGCGGTAGCTGCGAGCATGCCGCCGAATCCGGCGGCGGCTACGCTGTGCAGGTGATCCTGCCCCTCGACGGGGCGGCCCGTACGGACATCCGGGATGGTACGTGGACCGAGCCGACGCAGCAGAGTTGACTGCCGATGATGTCGTGCATGTCGTCGTGGTCGACGACGAGCCCATGGTCGGTGAGTTCCTGCGCACGATCCTGTCCGACACCGGCCGGATCGTCGTGGACGCGGTGACCTATGACGGCGCCGCGGGCACCGAGGCCGCGGTCCGGTACCAGCCCGATGTCGTGCTGATGGACTTGCGAATGCCACAGGTGGACGGGATCGCGGCCACCGCGGAGATCCGCAGCCTGCCGCAACCGCCAGCGGTGCTGGCGATGACCACAGTGGACACCGACGAACAGGTGCTGGCCGCGCTCGACGCCGGCGCGAGCGGGTTCATCCTGAAGACCACACCACCCAGCAGGCTGGTCCCGCTCGTGCTGGCCGCCGCGGCCGGTGCCTCGGTGCTCTCCCCCGAAGCGCTGCAACGGCTGCGCGACAACAGCCATGCCGCCAGCGCCAAGAAACCCGAGCCGGATCCACGGTTCGACGCGCTCAGCGACCGCGAACGCGAAGTGCTCGCCCTACTCGGCGAAGGACTGACCAATGCGGACATCGCCGCCCGGCTGTACCTGAGCGAGGGCACCGTGAAAGGCAACGTATCCCGGCTGATGACACTGCTGGACTGCCAGAACCGCACCCAACTCGCACTGCACGTCGTACGCAACAGAGAATGACCTGCACTCATTGCCAGTCTTTCATTATCTTGGCCGACCCCGGTTAGGACGTCGTCCTCGGCAATCGGGGTCTGCGTAACCCGGCTGTCAACAAATGTGACTGACCAGGACTCGCTGTTCCGTTCCCACCAGGACCTCCTGTCTGGGTACACATCCCGGACGCGCTCACCGGTGGACGGCTCCGCCATCACGGCGCGCACACCCCGGTCGACGGACTGTACGTCCTCGGCCTGCCGTGGCAGCGGACCGCCGGCTCGGCCCTGCTCGGTTTCGTCGGCCACGACGCCGCCCACCTCGCCCGGCACATCGTCGAACGCCACCGCCACGGGACGGGGCCCCGACCTGATGGGTTCAGAGAAGCTTGACGCGACCTGTCGAGTTACGGTCGAGCCGTTCGTCATCCTCTTCGACGGATCGACACCGCCCGAGCTGGAGGACACGTGCACTACATGCTGCTGATCTACAACTGCGACCGGCCCGAACCCACGGATCCGGCGTTCCCCGAGGCGCTCGCCAGGGTGAACGCCTTCGCCGAAGAGTGCCGCCGCCGCGGCGTGTTCGTCGCCGGGCATCCGCTCCAAGGCGAGCACACCGCCACCACGGTCAGCGTCCGCGACGGCAAGACCTTGATCACCGACGGCCCCTTCCCCGAGACCCACGAACACCTCGGCGGCGCCTACATCCTCGACTGCCGCGACCTCGACGAAGCACTCGAACTGGCCGCGCTGTGCCCGCTGGCCGAGGTGGGCACGATCGAAGTCCGCCCAATCGCCGGAGTTCCCGACCTCGACCACCGGCCCTCGGCCGGAGTATGAGCCCGGCGCCGGTCCTGCGCGCCGTCTACCGCGAACACCGGTCCCGCATGCTCGCGGCACTGGTCCGCGTCCTCGGCGACTTCGAGCTGGCCGAGGACGCGCTGCAGGACGCCTGCGCGCTCGCCCTGCGCAAATGGGACGCCGCCGTGCCGGACGATCCGGTGGCCTGGCTGCTGACCGCGGCCCGCAACAGCGCCATCGACCGGCTCCGGCGTGCCCGCAATGGCCGGGACAAGCTCGCCGAACTCGGACCGGGACCGGAGGCGACGACCGTGGACCTCGGCGAGAGCAGCCTGCTCGGCGTCGGCGACGAGCGGCTCAGCCTCATCTTCACCTGCTGCCATCCCGCCCTGGCCGAAGAAGCCCGCGTCGCGCTGACGCTGCAGGCCGTGGCCGGGATGACCGCCGGGCAGATCGCCCGCACCTTCCTCGTCGCCGAACCCACACTCGCCCAGCGCCTGGTGCGGGCGAAGCGCAAGATCCGCGATGCGGGCATCAGCCTCGACGTTCCCGCCGACCACCTTCTGCCCGAGCGGCTCTCCGGCGTCCTCGCGGTGATCTACCTGATCTTCACCCGCGGCTACACCGCCGGCGGCGGCGAGCCGGAGTACCGCGAGTTGCAGCAGGAGGCAGTCCGCCTCGCCAAGCTCGTCGCCACCCTCATGCCCGACGAACCGGAAGCTCTTGCCCTGAGCGCGCTACTGCTGATCCACCAAGCGCGCTCGGCCGCCCGGTACACGCCGGCCGGGGACGTGGTCCTGCTCGAGGACCAGGACCGGTCCCGCTGGGACCGCGCCGGGATCGCCGAAGCCGTCCGGCTCCTCGACCGGGCCCTGCGGGTCGGGACGCCCGGGCCGTATCTGCTGCAGGCGACCATCGCGATCATGCACGCCCAGGCGCCGACGGCCGAGGAGACGAACTGGCCCGCCATCGCCGCACTGTACGAGCAGCTGCTCACGGCGACCCCGTCGCCGGTGGTCGCGCTCAACCACGCTGTGGCGGTTGCCATGGCCACCACCCCGGACGAGGGGCTAGCGTTGATCGACCGGATCGAGGGCCTCGACGGCTACCACCTGCTACACGCCGCCCGCGCCGACCTCCTACGCCGTCTCGGCCGCACCGACGACGCGGTCGCGGCGTACCGGCGCGCACACGAGCTCGCTACCAACCCCGCCGACCAGCGCTACCTCGCCGGCCGCATGCGCGCTCTCAAAAAACCGGAAACTCGATGAACTGAGCTGTCGAGAAGCCCGGTGGTCATTCGTCCTCTGGTGCGTCAACTGACGATTCACCGAAAGGACCACCCCCATGAACAGCACTTCCCAAGCCGTGACCTCCGTGAAGGCCGACGTCGTCGTCGATGTCGGCAAGAAGAACGCCTTCGGTGTGTTCACCGAACGGTTCGACGAAATCAAGCCTCGCGAGCACAACCTGCTCGCGACGCCGATCAAGCGGACCGTGCTGGAACCTCGGGCCGGCGGCACCGTGTACGACGTGGGCTCCGACGGCAGCCGCTGCACCTGGGCGCGGGTCCTGGCGTACGAGCCGTCGGAGCGGCTGGTCCTCAGCTGGGACATCAGCCCGCGCTGGCAGCTGGAGTCCGACCCCAGCCACACCAGCGAGGTCGAGATCCGGTTCATCGCCGACGGTGCCGAACATACCCGGGTCTCGCTCGAACACCGGCATCTCGACCGGCACGGCGAGGGCTGGGAGAGCTTCACGAGCCTAAGTGCCGGCTCGGGCTGGCCGCTGTATCTCGAGCGGTTCCGCGCCGCGACACAACGGGATGCCGCCGGGGACTGAAGCCGATACCGTCCACACCGGACCCGATCCCAGCGTCAGCGGAAAGGCCACATGAGCACAGGCACCGACGACTTACACCGCTATCACGCGGAGACGCTGCGCTCGGCGATGGCCGGCGACACCGGAATCACCGAGGTGGCGCTGCGGACCGCGGTGGCGGCCCGCTCGGCGGGCGGGCCGCCTGTCGCCGAACCGTACGACGATCTGGCCCGGCAGATCGGTGACGCCTCCTACCGGGTGACCGACGCCGAACTCGACGCCGTCCGGCAGGCGGCCGGCAGCGACAAGGCCGCGTTCGAGATCGTCATGTCCGCCTGCGTCGGGGCGGGCCTGGCCCGATGGGACGCCGCCACCCGAGTGATCGCGGAGGCGACCGATGCGCCTGCCTGAAGTCGAACGCGGTGACAGTCTCCGCACCAGGACGCTGATCCGGGTCATCTCCCTGGCACTGGGAGCGCGCCTCCCGGACGCGGCCCGCGTTGCCTTCTACCACAAGGGCTTCGTCGGCACAGCGCTCGGCGCGTGGACGCAGGATGCGATGCGCGGGCCGAGCGAATGGTCCATAGCAGAGCGGGAACTGATGGCCGCGATGGTCGCCAAGTGGAACTCGTGTCCGTTCTGCATCGGAGCTCACCGGGCCATCGCCGTGCACGGAATGGACAAGACGGTGGCCGACGCGGCCCTCTCCGACTACCGAACCGCGCCGATCTCGGACCCCCTGCGCGCCACACTCACCGTCCTGGAAACCGTGACCCTGCGTCCTGACGAACTGGAGGGCGGACAAATCCGAACGGCGCTGGCCGCAGGGGCCACCCGGCAACAGCTCGAAGACGCGGCCGCGGTCGCAGCCGTGTTCAACATCGTCACCCGTTACGCCAACGCATTGGACTTCGCCATCCCAACCGACGCCGAGTTCGACAAGGCCGCCGGCATGATGCTCAAACGCGGCTACGCCTAACCTCCGGCGGTCGGCGAATCAACGTGATCGCGGCACCCAACCGCCAGCGAGTGTCGGATATCGGACTGCCGCAACGCGAATCCCGCCGATGCGCTGATGTCATCGCCCCACACGATGACCACCACCTCGGTCTTGATCCCCCGGAACCCGATGCCCTTGATCTCCATCGACGGGCGCGCGGACTGGCAACGAAGTTCCGCCCCCGTGCTCGCCGGCGTCGACGAGCACGAGCGCCCGTATCGGTGCCTCAGCATCGTCAGGGTGCCGAAACCGTGGCGGCGTCGATCACGTGCTCCAGCTGGACACGACCTCGATACCCGTTCCCGACTCGGCGATGCTGCTGGCACTGAAACGAGAGGTCACAACCGGGGATGATCGTAGTCCATCTCGCGGCGGTGACGTTCCTAAACGTGGCCGGGTCGGCTCGCCGGACCACACCACCGGCACCGCCGCGGCATTGGCGGTACTGCTCCGAATCCGCGTTCGGCGCCTGGCGCAGCCGCCAGGACGGCGACTAGCGACTCAGGCCCCGGCGTCGGACACTGGGTGGATGGACCGGGACGCGGTTCACCAGGACTGGGAACGAGTGCGCCGCACCTTCGCTCGCCTCCTCGACGAAGCGGGCGACGCCGACCTGCGCCGTCGTTCGAACGGGACACGATGGACCAACCGGCAGCTGCTGTTCCACATGCTGCTCGGCTTCCTCATCATGCGCGCCCTGCTGAACCTCGTCCGGATACTCGGCCCACTTCCGCCAGGCGTCAGCGGCGGGTACGCCCGGCTTCTCAACGCGGGAACCCGGCCGTTCGACGTCGTGAATTACCTCGGTTCGTGGTTCGCCGGGAACACGCTCAGCCGCCGGGCGATGAAACACCTCTGCGACCGGACCATCACCCGCCTCCATCAGCGTCTCGACGCAGAAACCGACACCGACCTCGCAAGCGGGATGTACTACCCAGAGCGGTGGGACCCCTTCTTCACCGAGTACATGACCTTGGCCGATATCTACCGCTTCCCGGCACTGAGCGGCCTCGGTCTTTCCGGACAGCTGTTTAGTGGGTTTTACCTACGCTGCTTGCTGCCGGTTCAGGTACTCGGCATAGACCTCGTTGGGGGTCTTGTAGTCGAGTCCGGAGTGGAGACGTTGATTATTGTAGCGCAATTCAATATATGCGGCAATATCGGCGATCGCTCG
>NZ_JBVJCE010000007.1:0-62867 GCF_055588925.1 Amycolatopsis sp. NPDC041971
GACGCGGCCGCCTGAGACGCGAACTTCCGATTCTCCCGATCGGCCTCCTCCTGCTGCTCCTTGGCCTTTCTCGCAGCCTGATCACGCGACGCGGCCGCCTGAGACGCGAACTTCCGATTCTCCCGATCGGCCTCCTCCTGCTGCTCCTTGGCCTTTCTCGCAGCCTGATCACGCGACGCGGCTGCTTGGGACGCGAACTTCCGATTCTCCCGATCGGCCTCCTCCTGCTGCTCCTTAAATTTCTTCCGACTTTCTTCTGCTTGCTGCTGTGCCTGTTTCTTCGTCTGCTCGGTCCGACGCTGATTCATCACCCGCTTCTCATCCTGCTGCTGCTTCACGGTGCCGCCACGCTCAGGCATCGGCACCGCTTTCGGCGCAGGCGCGGTCACCACCTTCTCCAGCTGTTTCACGGTCGGTGGCTTCACAAGAGGCGGCGGGCCTGGCGCCGCCTGGGCCGAGGCCGCGCCCAGGACACCGAAGAATGCCGTCAGAACACCGCCGGAAACCGAATAGAGGACTGCCCGTCGCAGATCGACCTTGGTGTCGTTCATGGGTCACCTCCGGCCCACGGATGCCGAGGACGAACCATCAGGGCTCGTCCTCGGGATCGCGCGGGTCTCGCTTGGCTTCGCTTGCGCTGATTCGAGCGAGACACTCACCCGGCCGGAGTCCTGTACCTGCTCCGGCTCCGGCGTGATCAGCTCGCCAAGAAACGGCTTGGGCAGGATGTGCGACTTCCCGGCGCCCGCCGGTGCCGCCGGCACCGCGGCCAAGGTGGGCGGCACCGGGCCCGTCGATTCGTCGTGGCCGAAGGCTGACGCCACCGCCACCCCGTCGCTCGCTGTCATCAGGCCTGCCACGCCGTTCTTCGAAGACCGTTTGAGATCCATGGCTTTCCGCCCTTGTATCCGCTGGCCGCGCCAGTCACGGCCAAACCAGAAGAGCACTATGCCGAGACCCGGTTCACTGGCGATTCATTTTCCAGCAAATCCCCTCGTACAGTTGAGAAAGCAGGCCGCACGGAACCGTGACCTGGAGCGACCAAGTGCAGTTCCACCTTGCACGCCCGTTCGAGCCGCGGCCGACGGTGCCGCCCTGAACCTGAAGCAGGGAACTGCTCGCCGCGCTGTTACTGGGTCTGCCCAGACTTCGGTCGACACCGGAGCCGGCTGTTTCTCAGGCCGCTGTTGCGGTGGTGTAGCTAGTCTCAAACTCGACTGGGTGAGCTTGCCAGCCGTCGTTGTCGGCGTTCGCGGTGGTATCTCGTCTCGATCTTCCTTCGCAGCAAGGAAAAGAACGATTCCATCGCGGCGTTGTCACCGCACGCACCGACCCGTCCCATCGACCCGGCCGGCCCGTGAGCACGCAGCAGACGCCGGTAGGCGACCGAGCGGAACCGGGCGCCGCGGTCGGAGTGGACGACGACACCGCGCGGGCTCCGGAGTGCGACCACGTTGCGCAGCGCGCTGACGGCGAGTGAGGCCCGCATGTGCGGGGCGATGGAGCATCCGACGATCTTGTTGGAGTAGCAGTCCTTGATCGCACACAGGTACAAGAGTTGGAGTCTTTGCCTGGACAGGGTTGGTGCTCGAGCGATTCGGTGACGGTTCTCCCAGACGTGTCGGAGAATCAGCCAGCGCTCTCGCCGATTTCGCCGTGCTCACCCACGCGACCACTTACGCCGCGACGAATACCGCTTTCTCGACGCCTGCGCCGACGGCAGGCTGGTCAACGTCCCGAAGGCCGGGCGTTACCCGCCGATGGCGCGTGGCCGGGAGTTCGTTCAGCCGGTGCTCGACGCGGCCCCGCGGCCTGTCGATCTCCGGCCCCCGGTAAATCAGGGGCGTCCGGCGGCACTTCCGGCTAAGGTGATCGGTATGTGTTCCGTCATCCACACTTGGCAAGCCATTCGCATCCGGTCGGCGTGCTGACCTGATGCCGCCCGTCGTCGGCGTCGAGGTCCACGTCCACTGTTCGCCAAAGGATGACAAGGATCTTGATCATGAGCGCACCTTCGCGCCCCATTTTCGTATTCGTTCACGGTGGTTCCAGTAACGCACGGGCCTGGGGCCCGCTGCAGAACGAACTGGCTCTGCTCGGGTACCGTTCGCACGCCGTCGACCTCCCCGGCCACGGCGACCTCGCGGACAGCCCCGCCGCCTACTACCGGCAACCGCAGGACCTCGCGGCACTGGCGGCCGCTCCCTCCCCGCTGCGCGGAGTCACGTTGCAGGACAACGTGCGGCATGTGGTGGACACCCTGCGGCGGCTCACCGGCCGAGGACCGATCGTCCTGGTCGGAAACAGCCTCGGCGGGCTGACGATCAGTGCCGTCGCCAACGCCGCGCCGGAACTGCTCGACCGCGTCGTCTACCTCTCCGCCCTCTGTCTCAGCGACCCGGCCATGCTCACCGAACCGTGGGACGTGGTCGACGACAACCTGCTGGACGCCCTCGCGGCGCGGATCACCGTGCCGGAGGTGGACGAACCCGGTGTGGCCCGGCTGAATTGGCGCAGTGCCCACGGCGACACGGCATTGTTCGCCGAGTTGAAGACCGCCATCATGGCCGACTCCACCGACCACCAGTTCCGGCTGTTGCTCGACTCCCTGGATCCGGACGAGAACTACGCGGTGCTCGAGCCGGGCGCGCTGGTTCAGGCAGACGGATGGGGGCGTGTTCCTCATACCTACGTCCGTCTCACCGCGGATCGCAGCATCACCCCGGCGGTCCAGGACCACATGATCCGCAAGGCCGACGGGTTGACTCCGCACAACCCCTTCGAGGTGCACACCCTGGACTCGTCGCACGTCGGCTACTTCAGCCGGCCGCGGGTCTTCGCCGAACTGCTGACCGGTCTCGTCTGAGACAGCGCCCCCGCCGCCGGCTTCGGCGGCGGGGGCGCTCTCGGGGTACTCACCAACCCGGTTTTCCATCGCCTACGAACGTTCAAGGGGCCCGGCAGTACAGCGACTGCCGGGCCTCTCGATGTCGCTAGTGTGGGATATCGAGTTGATCCTCAGTGCGGCAGCCAGCAAGAAGTGGTCTCATAAACGCGTTGAAATGGCGATGGGACAGCTCGTCTTTCCAGCTGTGATGGGTCAGACGCAAGGGCGTAAGATCGCCCAGGTCCAGCGGCGACGTCGGCTTCCAGAACACGCCGTACTTGCCTTGCTCTCCGAATGGCCGCGCGCGATGTCGTCCGGTTCAGCGAGTCGGCCGAGCGGCCGCACCCCGGTCAGCGCGTCGCGCGTCGCGCGTCGCCGCGTCCTGCCAGCGATGCGCGTTACGCGGCACCATGACGAACCCGGGCCGCACGCCGTTGCACCGGAGTCCGTGCGGTCCGAGTTCCACGGCGGCCGCGCGGCCAAGAGCCTCCAAGGCGGCCTTGGCCATTGCGTACGGCGCCTGCCCGCCCCAGGTCAAGGCCAAGCTAACGCCCGCCGCACGTCGCCACGTCCACGCGGACGCGCCACATAGATCAGCCGGGCACTATTTCGATCGAAATCGCGGCGCGCACCCTCTTCTCGAGTTCGTCCAGCTCGCCGGGGGTGGCCGCGTCGATGAAGAAGCTGACCGTGCGGTCGTCGGAGCTGGCCAAAGGCATCAGTTCGGTACCCCGCGGCTGGTGCACCAAGACCGCGCGCAGGGTGGGCGCGTCCTCGGGAGTGCCGGGCAGGATGTCCGGCCACACCCCGCTGGACCCGATCCAGACCGGGTACACGTCCGGCCACTCGACGGTGACGTCGGCCAGGATTCCGGTCTCGTGTTCGAGGTAGACCTGCCGCGTGTAACGGACCGGTCGTGGGTACGACGCTCGTTCGCCGAGGGCGATGCGGATGATCTCCGGTTCCAGCGGTGCGCCGGTGGCCAGGTGGTAGAGCACCAGGAGCCCGTCGCCGGGAGTACGGCCTGCGATCTCCATCAGCCTGGGCACGCCGTCCTGACCGACCCGCCATTCGGAATGCGCGATGCCGTCGGCGAATGCCAGAGCGGCGAGCAGCGCGCGGTTCGCGTCGAGCAGGCTGTCGCGAACGCTGTCGTCGGCGGTCGGCACACTGTGCGCGAGTTCGACGAAGGTGCGGGCGTGCGAGTCGGTGGTTTCCTTGCCGGTGACCGAGGCGAAAATGATCTCGCCTTCCTGCACAAGGCTTTCGACCGAGTACTCCGGGCCGTCGATCTTCTGCTCGATCAGGACGACCTCGTGGCCGGGATAGTCGGGGAGACGACGGCGCAGCTCGGCCTCGTCGTGCACGGTCTCCACGCCGGAGCTGGACGAGCGGCCCGCGGGTTTGACCACCGCCGGATAGGTGACGCCGGACAGGTCCGCGGTTTCCCGGTCTCCCGCGGGAATCGTCAGCGACCGCGGGCTCAGATCCGGGGCGTACCAGCGCTGCAGGAACTTACTACGGCAGGCGCGGCTCGCGCGCAGACCGGGCGACGGGACGCCGAGTGCGTCGCAGAGCAGGCCGGTCGGCTCGGCCAGGTAGTCGCCGACGGCGTAGGCGCCCACGATGTCGTACCTGTCCCGCCAGGCGGTGGCTTGCGCGATCGCCCCGGCGAGAAACGCGCCCTGCACGGTGAAATCACCCGAGACATAGCCGATCTCGGTGATCTGCGACGCCGGGTTGCCCGGGTCGCCGATCGCCTCGGCCGCCTGGTCACGATAGGACTCGGCGGTGATCACCAGGACACACAGGCCGCGCCGGGTCAGCTCGCCGAGGTAAAGCGGATTTCTCCTGATCACCGGGAAAGAGCCGGTGAGAATGACGGCTCCGGGCTTGTCTGTCCGCTGGGTCATGCTGCCTCCTCGCTGGTCGGCGGATCGGTTCAAAGGTCGGTACCGGTGACACGGATCGGCAGGCCCCACGCCGCGAGGCGGTCGAGCCAACGCGCGGCGGCCGCCGGGTCGGTCGCGCCCTGGACCAGGCCGGCGGGCAGGGCGCCGTCGAGCAGTTCGCCGATGCCGAGCGCGAGTGGAACGGACACACAGCGGGCCATCGCGCTGGCCCCGGGGTCCCCGGTGAGGTCCAGCGAGTACCGGCCCGACCAAGTACGTCCGTCCACGCGCCGGGCGGACATCTCGACGGCCAGCACCACGCGGTCCCGGTCCTGGGCGCGGGTCGGATGGCGGGCGGCGAGTTCGGCCGCGAGTTCGGTGATCCGGTCGGAGTCGCCTCGGCGCAGTTCGGCGAACACGTCCGCCCAGGCGTCGAGCCAGCCGTCCAGGCGCAGGGTGCCGCGTACGAAGGTGTCCAGCTGCCAGGCTTCCGGCACCCCGTACTGGCGGATGTAGGGCAGGCTGTCCCGGTTCGGATAGACCTCGAACCGTTCGCCGTTGAGGTCCAGCGGCCGCGCCACCTCCCACGGGCGATCGGCGACGTGCTTTTCGCCCGCCTCGACGTAGTGCGCCGGCGTGAGCAGCGCGGTGAGGACTCCCCGCGGGGCCCAGCTGAACCGGTAGCGGAACTCGTTCGGTTCGGCGGGAACCCCGCCGCAGTAGGAGGTGAACTCCGCCGTGACGCCAGTGTCCGGGCCCAGCGCCCGCGCCGCCCGTTCGACCAGGACGTCAGCGAAGAGGTGATCGATGCCCGGGTCCAGCCCGATTTCGGTGAGCACGGTGAGCCCCGCCGCGGCCGCCTTGTCCGCGCCGTCTCGGATCGCGTCCGAGGCGTAGCTGCTGCATGCGAAGTGCGCGCCCTTGTCGAGGCAGATCCGCAGCAGTCCCGGATGTTCGGTACCCGGCAGCATCGAGACGACGATGTCGCCCGCGTCGACCTCCGCGGCGAGCGCCTCGGGCGTGAACGCCCGTGGTTCACCTGTCGCGCCGAGCCGCTTCAGGCAGTCTTCGGCCTTGGTTTCGGTGCGGCCCCAGAGAATGACACGGGTTTGCCCGGCCACGGCCGTGAGGCCGGGACCGGTGGACAGTCCGGTGCCGACCCAGTGCACGGCCGGGGTGTCAGACATGATCTTCCTTCCGGTTGAGGTGGTGGTCCGCGCAGGCGGCGGCGAACGCGGCGAAAGCGCGCCGCCAGACGCCCGAATCGATGAGGTCCGACAGATACGGCGCGAGGTCCGCGGCGAAGTCCACAGTGGACTCGACTGGGAGCAGCGACGGCAGATTGTCGATCGCGATCACGTCCAGATCGCCCGCCTGGCGTACCGGATCCCGCCAGGTGGTGGTCTCGTCGTAGATCGGCAGCGCGTGGCACGGCGACCCGACATCGCAGGTGACGTCGGCGACCACGGTCAGCCGCCGGGGACGGCGTAGCGTGTCCCTGGTCAGGAACGGGGTGATCGGACCGGTGGCGAGGACGGCGTTGACCAGGATGTCGTGGTCGAGCAGGGCAGTCACGTCGAGGTCCCGCGTCTCTTCGAGATCCCACCGGGTCACTTCGGCGCCCGCCGCGGTGAGCGCGTCGGCCGCCCCGCGACCGCAGCGGCCGAGCGCGCCGATCACCAACGCGCGCAGGGGTTTTCGCTCCGCCAGAAGTGCTTCGTCCAGGCTCTCGCGGGCCATGGGTGCGAGTGGTTCGGAGAGCCGGCCGCGGTGGCGAAGCACGGCGAGCGCGGCGCCGACGTAGCCCGCCCAGTAGCCGAAGGCGGCGACGCGACGGCCTTCCTCATCGACGAGGCTCTCCAGATCCAGGAGCGCTCCTCCGCCTTCGGTGAAGCGGCGCAGCAGTGCCCGCGAGCCGGGCTGGTTCTTGTAGGCGTGCCCGAAGTAGATGTGCCGGTGTCTCAGGATGGCGGGATGCTCGGGCAGTTCCTTCAGCCCCAGTACGAACACCTCGTCCGAGGTATCGGACCAGCTGTCGGCCGGGACGAGCTCGCAGCCCGCGGCGACGTAGTCCTCGTCGCGGAATACCCTTCGCGACGAGGATTCCACACTGAGGGCGACGCCCGCGCGGATCACGTCGCGTGCCGAATCCGGGGACAACGGCGCGCGGCGCTCGGTCGGCCGGAACTCCTCGCGCATCAGCAAGCGCACTTCGCTCACAGCAGCAGCTCCGCGCTCTCGTGGTCGGTGGGCTCCGCCGTCGCGACCTCGCGAAGCAGCGGTTGTTCCAGAAAGAACGCGAACGAGGCATAACCGCGCCAGACCCGGTGCCACTCTTCCGCCACTGCCGCGGCACCACTGGTCCGCCGCACCCGGTCCAGATAGGCGACGATGATGTCGGCGGCCTGTTTGGCATGGCCGGCGGAGAAGTTGTCGATGGTCAAGTGCGCCTGCTCGTAGCAGTCGTCGAAACCGTGGTGACGCAGCTTCTGGATCTCGTGCAGTCGCATCTCCCCGGAGCCGAACATCTCGATCGCCAGGTTGTAGCCGAGGATCTCGTTGTAGAACCGGTCCGGGAACAGGCACATCGACAGCTGCTGCAACGCGAAACCGTACATGGCGTCGGGCAGTTCGTCCTGCTCGGTGAACTCCTCGGTCCGGATATGCGGCAGGTCCCGGCCCTGGCTGACCATCGCGCGGCGGGTCAGGGTGAGATGGTTCTTGCGCGGGTCACCATTGCCCATTTCATCGGCGTGAATCCGGAACAGCATCCCGTCGCTTTCCCGTTCCCGGCGGCCCAGCCTGCCGACACGGTGCAACCAGGCGCCGTCGATCAGGTAGGTCAGCTGGTAGGTGCTCTGTTCGAACAGCACTTCGTCGGCGTCCGGGACTTCGTCCAGCGGCTGGTACGGGTCGACCAGCTTCTCCCAGTAGATTTTCTCCGCCCGCGCGTAGAGCGCGTCGGCGTCGTACTCGAAGAAGCTGGCGTCGGTGTAGCGGCCACCCGCGCCGTGTTCGAACAGCACCTGCGCGTCGGTGAAACACCGCTCCGCCCGTTCGGCGGCCATGTGCAGGGTCGCGGCGTGGTTCTCGATGTTCACCAGCCGGTAGAACAGTTCGCGATCGTCGGACGGCGGCGAATCGTCGAACACGACGTCGTCCGGCCGGGCGTCGCGGATCGCGGCGGACCGGCGAGCCGCGAGATCGTCGCCGACGGTGTTCGGCCGCACGGTGATCGTGGGCTTGTCCCCCTTGTGCACGGTGGCGATCCAGTCGGCGAGTACCTTGGCCTCGCGTTCGTCGAAGATGCCGAACATCGCTCCCCCGAAACGGGTCGCGGCCAGAAACAGGCAGTCACCGTCCGGTTGTTCGGCCAGGTACGGGGATTCCCGGAATTCGGCGAGGAATTCGGCGAGCGCGGCGGGTCCGGCACCGGCTGCGGCGCGGCCGAATCCGGCGAACGTCTCCACCAGTGTCCGATCGCCCAGCGTGACCCGGCCGTGCTGTCTGCCTGCCAGCGGCGCGTGCCGGGAGATCACTTCGGCGACCTTCGATTCCAAGGTCTGGGTGCGCCGGAATTCGAGCAGTTCGGTGAGCAGGCCTAGGTGTTCCCTTTCCAGCGACAGCGTCAGTTCGACCGCGGCCAGCACCCGCTCACGGTCTTCCGGGCTCGCCTGGCCGGCGTACTCGGCGAGCAGTGCGTCGAGGTCGCCCGGCGGGATCGGCGGCGGTGTGCCCAGCAGCCGGTCGTCGAGCCCGAGCCGGTGGAACGCGTGGTGGACACCGACGACCTCGGGCAGGAAGTTGGCGGGCAGCACCGCGAGCGCCAGCGGGAAACACGCGAGCAGGATCGTCGCGGGCCGGGCCTCGGCACGGTCGAGGAAGTCGGCGGCGGCGACGTCGGGCAACGCCGCCCCGGCGTCTTCCAGTGCCCGAGCCCGGCGATGCCGCACGGATTCGAGCGGGTCACCGCCTCCGGCGAGGACGACGTGGTGGGCGAACAGGCGGTTCACCACGATGGCGGGCTGGGTGGCGGGCTGCGACACCGCGTCGAGCCAGCAGCCGTCGAGCAGGGCGATCACTCCGCGCTGACGAAGCAGGTCGGCGCGGACCTCCTGGTCGGCCGCGGCGATGGACGCGCGCACCGGAGCGAAATCGGCACGGGCCTGTTCGACCAGCTCACCGACGGCGGCGGGCAGGTCGTCCACGGCCCGCCCCCGGGGTCGCGCGAGGAAAGCGTGCAGGACCCGGCGAGCGAGCAACAGGGTCGCCTCGGACTCGCGGTCCTGCAACAGGGTGCGGAAGATCTCACGCGGGCCGGCGGCGATCACCGCGTCGACGACCTCGCCGGTGCCTGGCGTGAAGTGGAACGGCCTCGGTGGCAAGGAGGTCGTGGTGTCGTCGGGGACGAGGGTCGGCTCAACGGCCATCGGCCGCTCCTTCCGGTTTGCGGACCAGAACCCCGATGCGGGAGCCGGGAACGCTCGCTGCCAGCAGGTAGTGCCCGCCGGGACGGGCTCGGCCCGCGGCCTCGCGATCGGCGAGGTTGATCAGCGGGTCGGCGGCGAAACAATGACCGATCCGGGTGATGTTCGTGGTGTCCAGCTGGCCAGGGGCGAAACCGGCTTGCCGTTCCTTCATCACCAGCAGCGGCAGGTAGATGTTGGCGTGCAGCAAGGCATCCAGTTCCCTGGTGTCGATCCCGCGGGGGCCGAGAAGCTGCTCGTTGACCTGTTTGGCGAGGTCGGAGCTGATCTCGGACGACCAGTCCAGCGAAGCGGTCTCTTGAGCGGACGCGCAGCCGAGGACTTCGTAGCCGCCTTCCTCGGCGCCGACCAGGCACGCGGCGGCGCCGTCGCTGAACAGCGCGTACCCGGTGATCCGGGCGTCCTCGTCGAACACCCGATCCGCCGTGACGACGAGAATCCGCCGGAACCGCCCGCTGCCGACCAGCGCGGTGGCGATGTCCAAACCGGACAGCAGGTTGACGCAACGGCCCAGATTCGTGCCGTAGACGGGAATGTCGCCGAGACCGAGGCGGGTCAGCATTCCCCGGATGAACGTGCCGTGTCCCTCCGGTGGCCCCGGCAGGCAGGTCGAACAGAACACCAGGGCGTCGACCTCGTCCGGATCGCTCCCGCCGGCAAGCAGCGCTTTCGTGCCCGCGTCGACGGCGAGGTCGTCGAGTCCGCGCTCGGTGCGGAACACGCTGCCCCAGCCCCACAGTCCGGGTTCGAAGGCCAGCCCGTAGCGCTCGGCCTTGGCTTCCAGCCCTGGCAGGTCCGCGTGGTCGACCTCCTGCTCGCCGAGCACGTAACACGGATCGCTGAGGTATACACCGGTGGTCATCAGATGACCTCCACGTGGGTGGCGGCCTCGGCGTGCGCGCGCAGCAGGGAGACGACGGGTCCCGGATCGGGGTCGAAGTAGAAGTGCCCGCCGGTGACACGGAAATGCTCCGGAGGTTCGACGCATTCCTTGGCCCAAGGCGCGACCTGGACGTCGCCGACGTGCGGGTCCTCCGTGCCGACGATGACCGACACCCCGATCTCCAGCGGTGGTGTCCGCCGGTATCGGTACCCCACGGCCAGGTCGAAGTCCGCCTTGAGGCCGGGCAGCAGCAGGTTCAGCACGTCCTTGTCCGCGACGACCTCGGGCGGGAACTGCCCGAAGTACACCAGTGCGTCGGCGAAATCGGCGCCGTCGAGGTCGGCGATCCGGCGCACCCGCTCCGAGGGCAGCAGCGAGGGCGCGGAGACCCCGGACGCGGTCAGGTGGCCGACCGCGGGCAGGTCGCGCAGTCTGCGGGCGACCTCGAAGGCCAGCAGCCCGCCGAAGCTGTGGCCGAACAACTGCGCCGGCCGCGGATCCGCGCCGACCTCGTCGGCGATCGCGGCGGCGAGGTCGTCGGCGAGGTCGTCGAACACGGGCAGTGGTTCGTGCGCCCGGTGCGCTTTGCCCGGCGGGCAGACCGCGACGACGTCGATGTGGTCGTCGAGACGCTCCTGCCATTCCAGGTAGACGCGCGGATCGCCGCCCGCGTACGGGAAGCAGAAGACTCTGGCGGGGCGATCACCGCCGCGGGTGAGGAAGCAGTCGGGCACCGGGACGTCTCCTCTCAGAGCGTGAAGGTTTCGGTGGACGAATGGGCCGGGTCGCCGGGGCGAACGTGCAGTTCCCCCCGATCCGGCCGGAGCACGACCGTGGCGACGGTCCTCTCGCGGCGGATGTCGCCGTTCCCGGCGACACGCACGGGGGCACGGGACAGCAGCGCGAAATGGTCCTCTGTGGACGCCTGTTCCGGCAGCCGTTCGATCCCCGCCTGACAGGCTTTGAGCCGCTGGAGCGAGAAATTGCGCGCGAACACGGTCAGTTCGTCGCGGGGGGCGAGGTCCGGATGCAGGAAGTGGTTCGTGTGCACGGATTCCGGCCCCTCGGTCGACCGCAGGTCGTCATCGGCGATCTCCACCCAGGCGGTGGTGGTGAGATCGCACAGGGTCACCGAACGCGAGCTGGCCAGCCGCAGGCCTCGTAGGGTCTCCACGGCCTCGGCGACGCTGTCACAGGTGTCGAGCAGATGCCGGATCGCCAGATACGGCGACGGCCCGTGGCGCCATTTCCCGGCCAGCACCAGATTCAGCCCGACGGCGAGGCCGGCGCCGTTGACCCCCAGATAGCCGAGCAGACCGCCGAAACTGAGCACGAGCGACCGTCGCGGCCCGGATCGGACGTCCAGGACGGCGAGGTGGTCGTCGAGATCGCCGTTGAGGTCGACGGTCTGCGCCAGCACGGGGTCGGAGCCGGTCCGCGCGTAGGTGGTGCAGTCGCCCATCGTCGGCAGTTTCTGGTAGCCGAGCACTTCGCGGCGCATCTGCAGCAGCACCGCCTCCTCGTGGGCGATGCCCGCCCCTTCGGCCAGGCCGCGGATCTCCGTGCCCAGGTCCGGGAGCTGTTCGTCGATCGCGCGGGTGTACTCGGCGAGGTCCGGGCGTAGCGCGTCGAGACTCAGCGGGTCCGGCGACAGCGCGTTGAGCCGGGCGAGACGGTCGCCGAGGAAATGGCGCAATCCCGTCGCCAGCGCCTCACCGTGCGCCCGGCCGCGGGTGAACGCGTCACCGTGGGCACGGACGAAGGGGACGGTCACGAGCCGCTCTCCTTGCCTTTCTTCCCCGCGAGCAGGGTGGCCGCCACGTCGGGCCATTCGGCGCGCAGGACGCTGTAGTAGACGGCGTCCCGGCGGCGGCCACCCGGCATCGGGTTGAAGCTGCGCAAGACGCCCTCCTCCACCGCGCCGATGTTGCGAAGCCCCTGCCGTGCCTGCTTGTTCAGCACGTCGGTCTTGAATTCGACCCGCTCGGCGTCCAGGACGTCGAAGGCTTCACGCAGCATCAGGTACTTGGCCCAGTGGTTGACGCCCTTGCCCTGGAACTTCGTGCCCAGCCAGGACCAGCCGATCTCCAGCCGTCCCGCGTCCTGGTTGATACTGCAGAAGCTCATGCTTCCCGCGATCAACCCGGTTTCCCGGTCGGTGATCACGTATACGACCCGGTCGCCGTTGGCCTGGTCGGCGACGGCGGCGTCGAAGAACGCGTCGAACTGCTCGTCGGTCTCGATGAGCTGCACGAAGTAGCGCCAGATCGCCGGGTCGAGTGCGAGTGTGCGCAGCGGCTCGCGGTCGGTTTCGGCTATCGGCCGGAGCACCACGTGGTCATCGGCCAGTTCGGTGCGGGCGAGATCGGCCCAGCGCTGCCCGGTCATTTCGTCACCGCCCCGGCGAGCGCGTCGGTGACGTCGCGCAGGGTGCGCATGGCCGCCACATCCGGCTCGGTGAACGTCTCCAGGCCGACTCCGGTGTCGTCGCAGGCGGACATCAGGAACATCACCTTCTGCATCGAGGTCAGACCGTAGCCGTCGGCGAGATCGCGGTCCGGGTCGAGTTCGGCGGGTTCGACAGGCTTGCTCAGCACCCGGGACAGGTTGTCCCGCACCGCGTCGTCGATGGTGGACGGTTCAGCAGACATGGACGCTCCCCTGGTCATCGTGGATCTCGTCGTGGTAGCGGTCGGCGATCCGCGACCGCAGCGGTTTGAACTGTGAGCTGAGCAGCCCATTGCCGGCACTGAACGGTTCGGCGGCGACGACCACCTTGCGGATCTGCTCGTCGGTTCCGAAAGCCGCGTTGGTGCGGGCGAGTTGTTCGGCGATCGCCGCCTCGTCGGCGGGCAGCGACGCCGGGGACACCACCGCCACCAGATACGTCTGGGAGGGGCAGAACAGCACGCATTCGGCGATGGCGGGACTGGTGCGCATATGGTCCTCCACCGGGCGCACCACCACCTTCCGCCCGTTCTCGAGCACGATCACGTCGTCGGCCCGCCCCTTGATGTAGAGATAGCCGTCGTCGTCCAGCTCTCCCAGGTCGCCGGTGCGAACCAGACCCGGTTCGGGGAACACCCGCTCCGACGCGCCGGGCGGCGCGAACTCGTAACGGTCGCACACCGGAGGCCGGCTGCGCACGCTCACGACGCCGTCCCCGTCGATCAGGACCTCTTTGTGCGGCAACACCTTTCCGACGCTACCGGGGCGATGCGCGCCGGGGTGGTTCTTCGCCACGACGCAGGTCTCGTTGAGCCCGTAGCCCTCGTAGATGGGCAATCCGGCGTCGGTGAAGAAGCGAAGGACGTCCTCGGCGGCCGGGGCGGAGCCGGTCCACAGGTAGCGGATCCGGTCGCCGAACACCCGGCGGGCGCCCTGGGCCAGTGCCTCCGACGGCGGGGTCTCCGGGCCGGCCCTGGCGACCTGCTGCTCGATGTAGGCCTTGGCGGTGGCGAAGAATCCCGGCACCCCCATCACCACGGTGGGCTTGACCCGACGCAGCGTCGGAAACGCGGCCTCGTAGGTGCTCAAGGTGACGTCGTGACCGTAGCGCAGGGCCGAATAGATCCAGTAACGCTGCTGCAGGACCGCCAACGGCAAGAAGACGAACAGGTTGTCGTCGGCGCCGTGCCGGAAGATCTCCTGCACGGCGGCGATCCCGGCGTCGATGCTGCCCGCCGACGCTGTCATGCCCTTGGGCTCGCCGGTGCTGCCCGACGTGAGCTTGAGGGTCGTGAAGTCATCCGGCCGGTAGCGCACCGGCTCGGGTGGGACGGCGTCCTGGTCGGTGGCCAGCGCGCGGACGTCGGCGAGCGGCTGGACCCGGTCGCCCTCCCCGTCGGCGAAGAGCAGTGTCAGGCCGTATCGGACGGCCAGTGCCGGGTCCGCGTCGAATTTGGCCGGGTCGAAGCCGACGGTGACCGCGCCGACGCGCAGTGCCGCGAGGTCCAGCAGCACCCATTCCAGGCAGTTGGGCGCCAGGATCCCGATCCTGTCACCGCGGCGGAGACCGAGATCGACGAGGGCACGAGCGAGCCGGCCCGCCATCTCGTGCACCTCGGACAGGTCGAGCTGCTCGGTGCGGTCGAGCCGGGCGAGGTGCAGCCGGTGCCCGGGTTCGGGCGGTGTCGTGTTGATCTCGTTCAGCACCCGGACGGTGGTCCCCGGTTCGGTGGTGGTCATCGGCGGTCCCCCTTCGGTGGGGCGGCCGCGATCAACGCGGCCATGCGGCGCACGGTGTCCAGTTCGGGCAGCCGATCCAGCGTGAAGCCGACGCCGAACCGTTTCCGGACGCCCGCGAGGATCCGGGCCGCGGCCAGCGAGTCGCCGCCGAGGTCGTACAGGGTCGAGGTGACGGGCGGGGCGTCGACTTTGAGCACCTTCGCCCACAGCTGCGCGACCTCGTGCTCCAACTCGGTGTCCGGTGGCGCTTCGGCGACGGCGACCGCGTCGGGTTTGTGCTGCTGCAGCCGGGCGCGGTCGACCTTTCCGTTACGGGTCAGCGGAAACGCGTCGTGCCAGTACACCCCGGACGGCACCATGTAATGCGGGAGCACCGCACGCACCTGCTCGCCGATCTCGTGGGCGGTGGGCCGCTCGCCGCCGGCGGGCACGAGATGCGCGATTAGCCGGTCGCCCCGGCCGCCGGACTGGCGGGCCACCACGGCGCGGCGAACCGCGTCCAGTGCGAGAAGCCTGGTCTCGACCTCACCCGCCTCGATGCGGTAGCCGTTGACCTTGATCTGGAAGTCCGACCGGCCGAGGATCTCGATCTCCCCCGTGGGCAGCCACCGGCCCAGGTCCCCGGTGCGGTAGATCCGTTCGCCGCGGACCGGGTCTTCGAAGAACCGCTCCGCGGTCCGCTCCTCGTCGTTCCAGTAGCCGCGCGCCAGGCCGATGCCCGCCGCGCAGATCTCGCCGGTGACCCAGTCCGGCAGGTCGCGGCCCGCCGCGTCGAGCACGTAGGCCCGGTTGTTGGCGTTGGGCCTGCCGTAGGGGATCGTCTCCGAGCCGTCCTCGTCGGTGCCCACCGGATGCGAGATGTTCCAGATCGTCGTCTCGGTCGGCCCGCCCAGCGAGATCACGTCCAGTCCGGGGCGGATCGCCCGCAGCGCGGCCGGGAGCGCCGGGGGCAGCCGGTCGCCGCTCATCATCACCAGCCGCAACGTCCGCAGGGATTCGGCGCCGTCGGCCTCGGCCTGCTCGAGCAGCAGCCCGACGATGGCGGGGACCGAGTTCCACACGGTCACCCCCGCCTGGTCGCACAGCCGCAGCCAGTGCACCGGGTCGGCCGCCTGGTCGGCATCCGGCAGCACGACGGCCGCACCGGCCGAAAGCGCACCGAACACGTCGTAGACCGACAGGTCGAACGAGAACAAGCTGATGCCGAAGAACCGGTCACCGGGACCGACGCCGAACCGGCTGTTGCAGTCGGCGACGACGTTGGCGACCGCGCCGTGGGTGACCATGACGCCCTTCGGCCTGCCGGTGGTGCCGGAGGTGTAAAGCACGTATGCCAGGTCGCCCGGATCGGCGTCGGGCAACGGGCTCACCGGCTCGACTGTCTCCGCGGGGCGCGTCAGGTCGAGGTCGAGAACCTCGCGCTCGTCGTCGCCGTAGCCGGAGTTGGTCAGGACGAACCGGGTTCCGCCGTCGGCCAGCATGAGCGCACGCCGCTCGGCGGGCAGTCCGGCGTCGACCGGCAGATACGCGCCTCCGGCGAGAACGACGGCGAGGATGCCCGCGACCTGCTCGGGGCCGCGGGTCATCACCAGCCCGACCGGCTCGTCGCGGCGCACTCCGCGATCACGCAGCCAGCGCGCCGCGCGCTGGACGTGCGCGTGCAGGTCGCGATAGTTGATCTCGGCCGTGCCGGTGATCACCGCCGGAGCGTCCGGAGTGGACTGAACCTGTGCCAGGAAGCGCTGGGGCAGAACCGGGTCCGGGATCTCGGTCGCGGTGTCGTTGACCTCGGTCCGGCGGCCGCGCTGGTCGTCCGGGCGCAGGTCGAAGGTCCGCCTCGACCAGGCGTCCGGGTCCCGTAGTTCGCCGAGCAGCCGCTGGTATCCACCGACCAGCGCGTCGACGAGTCCTTCGGGGAACAGCTCGTCGACACTGTCGAACTGGACCACGACCCCGCCGTGCTGCTCGTAGGGTGACACGTCCAGCCACACCTGCGGGGTCTGGCTCTCGGTGTACACCTCCGGCCCGAACAGCTCCATCGCCGACCCGTCGGCGCCTTCGTAGCCGATGGCGCTGTTGAAGGTGTAGGGCATCCGGGCGTCCGCGCCGTCCCGGCGGGCCAGCTCGCGCAGCACCTCGATGCCGGAGAAGTGCCGGTTGTCCAGCGACTCGCGCAGCGATGCCTGGATGGCGCGGGCCCGGTCGGCGAACCCGCCGCCTGCCTCCGGCTCGACCTGTACCAGCATGGTCTCGCCGAAGTTGCCCAGCGCGGTGTGGATCCGGGGATGGATCGGCGGCCGGTTGGCCACCGTGGCGTTGAGGGTGAACCGCTCGCCCGCGCCCCAGCAGGCCAGTACTTCGGCATAGACCGCCAGCAGCAGCCCCGACGGTGTCAGCCCGTGCCGGGCGCCCAGCTCTTTCAACGTGGTCCACTGTGGACGATCGAGCCGAGCGAAGCGAGCGGTGAACCGGGCCTCCGCGATCGCCGCCGGGCCGGTGCGCAACGGCAGATCCGGACACGGCGCCAGGTCGTCCAGGCGGGCCAGCCAGTACTCCTTCGACCGTCCGGCCGGGGCCTTGGTCCGGGCACGTTCCCGCGCTGCGACGAAGTCGGCGAACCTCGCTTCCTCCCCCGCGTCCGCCGTCGCACCCGTATACGCGGCGTGCCACTGCTGGAAGAACAGGAAGACGCTGATCGCGTCGAGGACGAGACCGTCGTGGTCGACGTGCAGCAGCATCTCCTCGTCGGAGAGCAGGGTGACCGCGACGGCGAGCAGCGGCGCTTCGTCGGCCGGGAGGCTACGGTGACCGCGGTCGGCGCGCACCGACTCCCGGTGGGCGTGCTGCTCCTCGGCGGATTTGCCGCGCAGGTCGTACCGGACGATCGGGACGTGCGCGGAGCGCTGCTCGATCTGGAATCCGTCCTCGGTGAACCGGGTGCGCAGGATTCCGTGCCGGGCCACCACCGTGTTCAGCGCGCTTTCCAACCCGTCGATGTCCCAGCTGCCGGAGATCTCGTGGTAGATGTGGCTGGCGGAGCCGATCTCCACCTGCCGGTCCCGGCCGATCAGATAGCCGCGTTGCAACGCGGTCAGCGGCGTGCCGGGCGGAGTGTCCAGATATTCGACCAGTTCGGCTTTGTGCGCCTTGACTTTCGCGATCAGTTCGGCGTCCATCCGCTCGCGCGGCCCCTGCAGTTTCAGGTCCGAACCCGAGAGGCTGACGCTGAGTCCTCGCGAGCGGAGTTCGCGAACCACCTGAGCCGCGGTCTCTCGTTCGATCGTGGTCATCGGCTCACCTCCGCGTGTTTGCGCACCACGTCCTCGGGCAGCTCCTTGACCAGGGTGTCGGCGAGCCTGGCGACGTCACCGCCGTTGAGCAGCGTCTCCAGCGAGACGTCGGCGTCCAGCTGGTCGGTCAGCTGGTACTGCAGCGCGACGGCTTGAATCGACTGCATTCCCAGCTCCGCCAGGGAGAGATGCGCCACGGGCTCGTCGGCGGGCAGCCTCAGCACCTCGCGAACCACGTCGGACAGCCAGGGCAGCAGGGGCGACTCGGCGGCGCTTTCCTGCTTCGCCCCGAAGAACGTGCGGCCGGCGAGGGTCACGGTGGTTCCCGCGGGGACCAGTTCCACCGTCCGTGGCCAGCTCCGTTCGGCGGGCAGCCCCAGTGCCTCGGCGAGGGCACCCGCGAACCGGGGCACCACCGGGGTGCCGCAGGTGGCCAGCAACCGGGCCGCCGCCACCTCGAGCGCGAGGGCGGTGCGCGCCTCGTCGGCCCAGTCACCGAGATGCGCGGCGGCCGACTCCCCGGCCGCGAACACGCGGGTGTCTTCGACCAGGCCGAGAAGGTGGGCAGCGGCGGAGTTCAGGGAAAAGCCGTCGGCGCCCAGTGCACGGGTCAGCGCGGTGAGCCGCTCGGTGAGCCTGGCCAAAAAGGCGGTGTGTTCCGGGGTCCAGATACCGGCGTCGGGCACCTTGCCGCCGTGGTCGCGGGCGAGACGCTCGCCCAGACCGGCGAGCCAGCCCTGCCATTGGCCTTCGAGCGTTTCGCGGGTGAAGACGTCGAACTCGTCCGGATCGAAGTTGGTCCGCCTGCCCTCCGGGCGGGTCAGCGCCAGATAGAGCCGGTACGCGTCCGCGGTCTCGGGACCGAGCACGTCGCGCCCCCACACCGCGTGACGGCGGCTGGTGGAGAACTTGCTCTGCTGGAGCAGGTAAAACTCGTTGACGTGGTAGTCGATGTCGGGCTCCCAACCCGGATACGCCGCCCGGTAGAGCGCCGGGTAGGCGATCGGGTGGAAGAAGGTCCCGTCGGCCCCGAGGAAATGCACGATCTTCCAGTCCTGGTCCGGATCGGCGGCTTTCCAGTCATGGCCGATGCGCGCACCCAGCGCGCCGATGCCGTGCAGGAAGCTGTAGGCCAGGTCGACCCACGACCAGATGACCTGTCCGTCCACATCGGACTCGTCAGGGGCCAGTCCCCAGTCGGAGGGATGGGTCAGCGGGAACTCGACGGGACCGTCCGACAGCACCCGGGCGGCCAGTTCCTTGACCGAGGCGGGTACCCGGCCCCGGCGATGGTGGTCACGGACATAGTCGGCGAGTTCGTGCAGGGACAGCTGATAGCGGCGCACGGTGCCACGGCGGGGCGGGGCACCGGACTCGACCGACACCGGGTTTCCGAGATCGGCCACCGAGTTGGGCTCGCGGCAGCCTTCACAGATGTTGCCGCCGGTGGTCTGCCCGCAGGACGGGCAGCTGCCGGTGACACCGGATTCGAAGAGATACTTGCCCGATTCCGGGTCGAACAGCGCGTCGGCCTCGGTCAGCCGGACCGGAGCTGAGCCTGCCAGCGCGCCGAAGAAGGCGCGCAGCCCGTCCGGGTAGGTGTCGTCGACGCTGGTCGCGGTGAACTGATGGACTTCGATGTCCATCGCGGCAAAGGTTTCGCGGATCCGCTCGCTGTAGTGGGCCGCGGTGTCCAGCGCGCTCCGGCCTTCCTTCGCCGCGGCCGCCTCGACGTAGTTCTGGTAGTCGTCGGTACCACAAAGGTGCCAGGCCTGGACGCCGTTCATCCGCTGGAACCGGGTGTAGGCGTCGGCGGCGAAGAACGGCCCCGCGAGGTGTCCCAGATGCAGATCCCCGTTCGGGGTCGGGGCGGAGGAGAACACGAAGACCGGACGCTCACCGAACCGGCGGCGCACCGATTCCCCGGCGGCGGCCGTCGCACGGGTGAGGTCGCGCCAGAAGAACGACACCAGTACCAGGTCGGTCTCTCCGTTGTTGGTGACGTAGTGGGTTTCGAACGGGTCGAACCGGACGACCGTCCCGGCCTCGATCCGGTAGCCGGCACCGTCGACGACCAGGTCGCCGCTTCCGGCGACGAGGACCCATATCTCGGTCTCGTCATGCTGGTGGGTCAGCGACCGCACGCCGGGTGCCACCCGGCCCCAGGACGCCCCCACGCCCAGGTCGTCGTCCGCGCCCGGATCCAAGGCCGCGACATCGATGCCGAACGCCCGGGTCAGTCCTTCGCCGGTGAACGTACTGATCTCCACGATCAACTTCCTCCCATTTCGAGCAGGTCGGCCGCGCGGGCGGCGATGGCGGGCCCGAGCCGGTAGCCCGACCCGTTCGCCGCGCCCGCGAAGACGACCCGGCCATCGCCGAGCACACGCACCGCGGGCTCGCCGGTACCGCTGTAGGCGTCGCAGAAGACTCGTCCGGAGATTCGGTCGGCGGCCATCGCGGGGACGTGACGCCGCAGGATCTCCCGTGCTTCGTCCAGGTTGTGTCCGGTCAGTCCCCTCGACGGGGCATCCGGATCGACGTCCCATTCCGGGCAGGTGTAGCTGAAGAGCCAGTGCCCGCGTTCGGGCAACGGCAACAGGAAAGCGTCTTCGCGCTCGAAGATCACGGCCGCGTCGTGCGGGGCAGGCCGTCCGCCGACGTGCAGTGCGACGACCTTCTTCACCCTCGCCCTCAACGGAGCCACCATCGCCCGCCACGCGGGGGCGGCCAGCCACGGCCCCGGAGCGAGCACCACTTTGCCCGCGGTCAGGTCCTCCCCGGTTCCCAGCCGCAGGGCAACACCATCCCGGTGCTCGGTCACCGCTTCCACCCGCACCGCCTCACGTACCTCGGCATCCGTGCGCAGATCGGCGGTCAAGGCGCGGGTCATCTGAGCCACGTCGGCGTAATGGCCGCCTTGGACCGACCAGGCGACCGAACCCGGCGGCAAAAGCACTCCATCCGGCAGGTCATCGGTGGCGGTGAGATCGGCTTCGGGCAGATAGTCCGTGCGCAGTTTCGGCTCGTCGGCGGAAGTGCCCACGACTCGCATGGCCACCGGGTGAAGAGGTAACCCGGGACGGTCCTGGAGCAACCCGCGGTAGTGCTCCTGGCTGAAGCGGGCCATTTCGCGCACCGCCGCGGTGGCGCCTCGCGGGACGTGCAACCCGGCCGACCGCAGTGAGGCTCCGCCGCCGACCAGCTCGCGGTCGAGCAGCAGCACCGACGCCTCCGGCGCGCGCCGGATGATTTCGCGAGCGGTCAGGCAGCCGATGATGCCCCCGCCCAGCACGGCGATGTCGACTCGACCCCGGACGCCCGCATCCCGGTCGCCGGCGGCTCGATGCGCGGTGCCGGCCGTCGCCGCGCTCACGTCCGGTCCAGCGCGTCGGTGGTGTGCTTGCCCGCCCAGTCGATGAAGGGCTCGAGCTGTTCGTTGGAGTGCACCCCGAGCAACCGGTCCACGATCCGCTGGCTGCGCCACGCGATCAGGCTCAGATTCGGGTCGGCGAGACCACGCTGTTCGCGGACTCCGTTCTGCAGGAACACCGAGCGGTCGCGGGGGCCGTCCCAGCGGATGGCGAAATCCTTGTCCACGATGTATTCCTCGCCCTCCCGGGCGAGTCTGTCCTCCAGCGGCGAAAGAAAGTCCGCCGTCGCGGGGCGATAGCCGGTGGCCCAGACCACGGAATCGGCCTCGACATGCTCGACCAGGCCCGGGTCGTCGTTGCTTTCGACGGTCAGATCCCATGCGTCGCGGTCCGCGGTGACGCCGGTGACAGTCCGGTTGGGCAGGAGGGAGAAAAGGTCATCGGCGCCATCGACGAACCGGCGGGCGTAGCAGCGCTGGTAGATCTCCCGCAGCGTGGACTCGGAGATCCCGTCGCTGGTCAGCACGTTCTGCGCGTTGAGCGCCACCCGGGCGGGACGGTCGAGGCCGAAGAAGTAGTCGGAATAGCTGGGAACGAAGTACTCGTTGGTGAACGGTGTGTCGTCGATCGGGAAGTAGTTGTGCCGACGGGAAACCCAGGTCACCCGGCGCGGTAGTTGGTCCACGGGGCGGGAAAGCAGGTCGAGGAAGACCTCGGCGCCGGATTGCCCGCCGCCGACCACCGAGATCCGTTTTCCCGCGAAATCCCGGCTGTGCGATACGAAATCGGCGACGTGGAACTGTGATCCGCCGAGTTTTCCGCGCGCTGGTTCGGGCACCCAGGGTTTCGTGCCGATCCCCACCACGACGTTGTCCGCCGTGGCCGTTCGTTTGGTGGTGCGGACGACGAACGACGAACCGTCGAAGTCGACCTCACGGACCTCTTCGCCGAAGCGGACGTTCTCGTTGGCCTTACTGGCCCACTCGAGGTAGTTACGGAACTCCTGCCGTGGCACGGCATCGAACTGGGCGTTGATGAAGTGGTAGATCCGGCCCTGTTCGTGCAGGTAGGACAGGAAGGAGAAGCGGCTGGTCGGATCGGACAGCGTGACCAGGTCCTTGAGCAGCGACACCTGCAGGGTCGCGCCCGGTATCTGCTGTCCGTCGTGCCAGCCGAACCGCTCTTCCCGGTCCACGAAGATGTTCGCGACCCCGTCCCGGTCGTGCAGCAAGGACGCCAAACTGAGGTTCGCGGGCCCCACTCCGACTCCGAGGCAGTGGTAGTGCGCCGTCTCCTGGTCCGGACGGCGCGGTGAAGGAGCAGTCACCTCGAGACTCTCCTCTCGCGGGCCGCATCCGGCCGTCGTGTTCCGCTGTTGTGGATCTTTCCGCGCATCGGGACCCCTTTCCGTACTGCCGTCACCTGTACTTTCGTGAACGGTCCTCAGTGCGTCGCGCCATCGAGGATTCGAGTGCTCTCTGGCGCGAGCGATCCGCACTCCAGTTCGAGGAAACGCTGAATTGACCCTGTTCGCTGAACCGGGTTGGCTGTCTTGGCCGCTCGGCGCACCCCAGGCCCCACCGTCGCGAACGAGCTGTCGCGGATAAGGACCACACCATGAACAACTGGCGTTCAAGCCGATTCCGCCGCCATCACTGACGTCAACAGCAACGCTAGCACGTAGATAACCCACAGCACACGACAAGTGGTGATTTTCTGGTGAACCACAACGGAAATCTCCGAATTTTGCCCGATTTTGTGCACCGTCCGCCATGTTCACGCCACCACATGGCCGATATGGACGCAGCCGTTCCGACCATTGTCCGTCCTTAATGGACACTTTCGCGAAATCGCCACTCGACGTTCGGCTTGCGCCGAACGCGTGAAAATACCTTTCCGGCTTGTCAGTTCTCCACGTCCTGCCAAGCTGGAGTCGTGAAAGATCCGGAGGAGATTATCGACAGTCTGACAGAAAACCGGTTGACGACGATCACGGGCGGCTCACCGTCCGCCAGGGCGGAAGCGATCGCCCAGGCCACCGGAGCCGCGGGTAGCGATTATTCCGGTGTCACAATGCTGACGGCCGGCCGTCTCCCGGATACGTTCGCGCAAGCCGCGGCAGCCGCACTAGGGGTTGTGGAGCGACCGGCCGAACCTCTCTTCGAGGCCCTGCGCGCACCGCTGCGCCACGGCCGTCCGCTGCTGGTCGTCCGAGGCTGCGGACACGACTGCGCGGACGTTCCCGAACTGCTCGCCGATCTGCTGGAGCATTGTCCGAACTTGACGATTTTGGCCGAATCGCCCGATCCGCTTCGCATCCACGCGGAACACGTCATTACCTTGTCCGGGCGTTGGAACCCTCGTGATGAAAAGAAAATCGCGCAATTGGCCACCTTCTCCACGCACTGCCGCACTTTCGACGCCAGAATGGCGGCGGCTCTGGCGGGGATCACGCCGGGCGAGGCCGAGGCCACGCTGTCCCGGCTCGCGGCGGACGGCCTGATCCAGCGGGACGAGGACGGCTGGCGCCTGTCGCCGGAGGTTCACGAGATCCTGCCCCGGCCGGGAACCGACGTGATGGAGCGGCGCGTCGGCTGGGCGGCGGAAGAATCCGCGGAGCTTCGAGCCGCCATCGAGACCGGCGGAGACTGGCGTCACCGGTTCGACCTGATCGCCGACGACCTGCGGGCCACCGTGCGCGCGGCGAGCCGACCGGATGCCCGCCACCACGACATCGCCCGCACGTTGGCCGAACTCCTTTACGCACGACAGCTGCTCGCCGAGGCGCGAAGCACCTTCGAGCTGGCCGCCGGGCTGGCACCCGACGACCGCACGGCGGCGCGTGACCTGCGCACCGCCGCCGACGTCGCCATGAGTGAACACCGGGGCGAGCCGGCGTTCACGCTGCTTCAGCGGGCCGCGCAACGCGCCACGGCGGGCGGCGACGGATCGGGGACGGCGATCGCCCTCGCCTACGCGGTCTGCGTCGGGAACCGGTTCCCGGCAACGTTCACCGACCTGGTTCCGCACGAACGGCTGGTCACGTTGCTGGCCGAGGCCGAACGTGCCGCACCGGACGGCGATCCGGTCGCCGAGGCCTATCTCGCGGCCGCGCGGGCGTGGAACGCCACCGGCGAGAAGACCACCCCAGATCCGGACCTGACCATGATCGCGCTGGACGCCGCGCGCGCCACCGACCAGCCGGTGCTGATCTCCGCGGCACTGGACGCGGTCGCCAGCGCGGACGGCGCCGCCGGCCGCTTCGCCCGCGCCCACCTTTCCTGTGGCGAGCGGCTTTCGCTTTTCGAGAAGCTCCCCCGCCACGAACCGAACATCGGTGTCGAGGTCATCGACACGCTGCACGTGGTGCCGCTGGTCGCGCTCGCCGCGGGCAGGCTGCCGGATGCGGTGCGCGCGGCCGAGACGTCCTGGGAGGACCCCTTCCGGGGCCTCTACATGCGGGCGAGCAAATTCGTCGTGCCGCTGTCCCTCAGCGGCCGGTTCGACGAGGCGCTGGAGTACGCGGAAACCACCTGGGACGCCTGGGAACGTCTAGGCCGTCCCGCAGCCCGCTGGATGGCCCCGGCGGCCTTGGCCGCGGGCATGGTGCACGGCCTCCGCGGGAACTCCTCGGGCTACGACACCTGGGCGGACCGGGCGCTGACCTTGTCGGAGCCCGGGGTGCACAGCGGGCTCAGGGAGAGTTTCGCGGCGTTCGTCCTCCCTCGCGTCGCTCTGCACCATGGTGACGTTCAGACCGCGGAATCCGTAGCGCTGGTACCGAAAAACGAGTGGTACGACAGCGCGCACCAGTTCTACGACGCCTACGCCTGGGCGGTCGCCGCCGAAACCGCGGTCGTGGCCGGTACTCCCGGGGCGGAGGCGCTGCTGGCCGCCGCCGAACCCGCCGCGAAGGAAAACCTTTGGGCGGCGGCGTGTCTGGCCCGCGCCCGTGGCAGGGCGCACGGCGACCACGCCGCGCTGAAGGAAGCGATCGCCGGATGGGAAACCATCGGCGCCCGCTTCGAACGAGCCTGCACCCTCTACCTGCTCCCGGAGCGGCAGGCCGAGGGCGTCGCGGAACTGGCCGCGTTGGACTGCCGGCCCCCCGCCCCGCCGTTATGATCGAAAACCGGGCCGTGGACGCGGCCGGACGCGGGCCGTCAGAGCGCGACGTGAAGCGGCGGCCCCCAGTGGGGACGAGGGGATCGAAGCCGATCGTGACCACCACACACCAGAAAACCGACCTGCGCGCGCTCGCCGCCGCAGGCGTCACGATCGTGCTGTGGGCTTCGGCCTTCGTGGTGATCCGGGACGCGGGCGAGCACATCTCCGCAGGCGCGCTCGCTCTGGGCAGGCTCCTGACCGGCGCGCTGGCACTGGGCGCGTTTCTCGTGGTGCGCAAGCAAGGGCTCCCACCGAAACCGGCCTGGCCGGGCATCCTCGTTTCGGGAGTGGCGTGGTTCGGCGTCTACATGGTCGCCTTGAACGCCGGTGAGCAGCGGATCGACGCGGGCACCGCCTCACTGGTGATCAACCTGGCACCGATCCTGATGGCGGCACTGGGCGGCTGGCTGCTCAAGGAAGGGTTCCCCCCGCAGCTGATGGTCGGTTTGGCACTGGGCTTCGCCGGCGCCGTCCTGGTGGGGTTCGCGTCGTCGGACGGCGGGAGCGCGAGCCTCCTCGGTGTGCTGCTGTGCGGCCTCGCCGCGGCGGGCAGCGCGACCGGCGTGGTCGCCCAAAAGCCCGCGCTACGGCACGCCACCGCCTTGCAGGTGACGGCGTACGGCAACGTGGTCGGGGCGGTGGTGTGCCTGCCGTTCGCCGGCTCGCTGGTGCGGGAGGTGTCGGTGGCACCGTCGAGCGCCGTTCTGGAGATCGTGTACCTCGGCCTGTTCCCCACCGCGCTGGCGTTCTCCACGTGGGCGTACGCGCTGTCCCGGACGACGGCCGGGAAACTGGGCGCCACGACATACCTGGTGCCGGTGCTGGTGGTTCTCTTGAGCTGGGTGGCACTCGACGAGGTCCCCGCCGCGCTGTCGTTCGCCGGGGGCGCGCTCTGCCTGATCGGCGTGGCGGTGTCCCGCCGACGATCCCGAAAAACCGTGGAGGACTCTTGACCGTCGAAGAACTCTCCCTGACCGGCTTCGAACGGGTCGTCGTCGACCGGGACTCGGCCGGCGCGGCACGCTCGATCGTCGCGGTGCACGACACGCGCCTCGGCCCGGCGCTCGGCGGCGTGCGCGTCCGCCCCTATGCCAGCGAGGACGACGCCGTCTCCGAATGCCTCGCCCTCGCCCGCGCCATGACAGTCAAAGCCGCCGCGGCCGGGCTGGACTTGGGCGGCGGCTGGAGCATCATCCCCGCGGACGCCTCCGAAAAGACGCCGGAACGGCTATTGGCTCACGGACGGGCGATCGCCACGTTCGGGGGACGGTTCATCCCGGTGAATGACATAGGCACCGATCAAGGCGACCTGCGAACGATCGGCGAAGTGACCTCTCCCGTGTGCGCGCAGGGCGATCCTTCGCCGTGGACCGCGCTGGGCGTAGCGGCCGGGATCAAGGCTTGCGCTCGTTTCTCCGGCCATGCCGACCTGAAAGGCCTGCGGATCGGCGTGCAGGGCGCGGGCAATGTGGGAAGCGCACTGGTCCGATTACTCGTCCAAGACGGCGCGCGAGTCCTGGTAAGCGATGTGGTCGAGGAGCGCGCCACCGCACTCGCCGCGGAGACCGGCGCGACGGTGGCCGATGCCGACACGTTGCCGACCAGAGAGCTGGACGTCTTCGCGCCCTGTGCGCTGGGCGAGGTGATCACCCCGGACACGGTGGCGAACCTGCGGTGCCGGATCGTCGCGGGCGGAGCCAACAATGTGCTGGCGTCCCCAGAGCTGGCTCGCGAACTGGGCGAACGGGGCATTGTCTACGCGCCGGACTTCTGCGTGAACTCGGGCGGCGTGATCTTCCTGCAGGCGCAGATTCTGAATCACACCGAAGAAACGGCACGCAAGCAAGTCATCAAGGTCGGGGAGGTCATCTCGGATCTGCTGGCACGCTCGAAAGACCGAGGTATCACGACCACTCAGGCGGCGAACGACCTCGCGCAAGCGCGACTCGACGCGGTTTGATCTCTCGTCACAGACCCAGCACCGCGGCCAGGCCCCCGACGGACCGGCCGGACAGCGCACTGGATTGAGCGAAGCCCTCTGTCCGCGCCGACTCGGTCCGCACCGAATCGCGAACGGCCGCCCGTCGCCGACCAAGGACAGTGGAAGGGACCGGATCCACACGGCACCATCCGAAACCGCGGGTGTTCCAGGGATGACGATGAGACGCTTTACCACCGCGACCGACCCTTGCCGTCGCCGGCTTGGTTGTAGGCGTCCATTGTTCCCTGCTGTGGCACCGGACAGCCTTTCAGGCGTCGCGTTCTGACTGCAGAATTCCCCGCTGATACGCGGCGGCGACCGCGGAGGCCCGGTCAGGGACCTCGAGTTTGGCGTAGATGTGCAGGAGGTGCGTTTTGACGGTGGCCTCGCTGATGTGCAGCTCGGCCGCGGCCTCCCGGTTGATCTTGCCGCGGGCGATCAGGGCGAGGACTTCGCGTTCCCGTGCGCTCAGTTTGGCTTCGGTCATCGGCTTTCGCGGCCGGACTCGGTTGAGGAGCAGCGCGACCACCGACGGGGAGAGCACGCTTTCGTTGCGAGCCGCGGCACGCACCGCGCGGAACAGCTCCTCGCGTGGCACGTCCTTGAGCAGATAGCCGATCGCCCCGGCCTCGACGGCGGGCAACACGTCGGAGTCGGTGTCGTGCGTGGTCAGCACCAGTACCCGGGTGGCCGGAACGCGTTCCCTGAGCAGCCGGATCAACGCGGCGCCGCTCGGGGCGGGCATACGCAGGTCGGTCAGCACCACGTCCGGGCTGGTGGCGGCCACCACGGTCAGTGCCTCGGTGCCACTCGCGGCCTCGCCGACGATCTCGAGGTCCGGCTGCGTGCCGAGCATGCCCCGCAAGCCGTCCCGCACCACCGGGTGGTCGTCGACGATCACCAGCCGCACGGACGTCATCGGGCCACCTCGATCATCGGGACGCTGACGCTGACCGCCGTCCCCGCCCTCGGTGCCGACTCGATGTCCACCGTGCCGGACAGCAGCCGTACCCGCTCACGCAGGGCGATGAGCCCGAATCCGGCGGATGAAACCTGGGTGTCGAAGCCGGTGCCGTCGTCGCGGACGTCCAGAATGATCACGTCTTCCATGTAGGACAGGGTGATGTCGACCCTGCTTGCCTGTGCGTGCCTGCCGACGTTCGAGAGGGTTTCCTGCGCCGCCCGCAGGATCATCACCTCGATCTCCGAATGTATCGGTCGCGGTGTACCGGTCAGGACGAAAGTCGCGGGGACGCCGTACTGCTCCCGCCATGTCGCGACCGCGGCGGCCACCGCGTCACCGAGCCTGGCGTCGTGCAGGGGGCCCGGCCGCAGTGCCTCGATCGAACGGCGAACCTCCACCAGGCTCGAGCGGGCCAGCCGCCGGGCGGTGCCGATCCGGCCGCGCAGCGGCCCCTCGGCCGACGCCAGTTCCTCGGCGACCTCCAACTGGGTGACGATCCCGGTCAATCCCTGAGCGACGGTGTCGTGGATTTCCCTGGCGATCCGGGCGCGTTCCTCCGCGGTACCGGTGTCTTTGGCCCGCGCCAGCAGTTGCGCGTGCAATTCGGCGTTCTCGGCCGCCATGGCGACGAGCCTGCCGTTGGCCTCCCGGCGCCGGATCGCCTCCCGTTCCATCCCCCGGATCGCCCAGCCGATCAACGCGGCCAGCGGTGTCACCATCGCGAGATCGAGCAACGTCCGCCAGAGTTCGGTACCCGACAGCACCAGCCACGGGATGTTCGCGAGCACTACCCCGGCATAGGCGAGCCAGCCGGGCAGGGCGACGAACGCGAGCACGTAACACATCGGGACGAACAACTGGAAGCTGTCGCCGCGGAGCACGAGAACCACGGTGCCTGCCAGCAACCCGGCGAAGTACACGGTCATCGCCAAGGTCTGACGTTCCCACCACCGCGGATGCGCGACGATGAACCAGCCGTGCCACCCGCTCAGCCCCGCGACGATGGCCAGGGTGACCAGCCGGTCCGGCGAGGTGGTCGTATCGAAGACCAGGGAAAGGATGGTCGCGAGCCCGAGCAGTCCGTACGGAGCGAGCGCCCACGCCCGGTTCCATCGCCGTTCCAGCCGTTCCTCCATCGACGTCACCCGGCCCATCTTGTCAGCGGGAGTTCCGATAGGTCAGCCGCCGGAGCAGAACCTCCGCCGGTCCGCGCTTGCCCACCCGCCGCAGCCCGTCGGCGAGCAGCACCGACACCAGCCAGGTGCCCAAGGCCAGCAAGGCGACTCCGGCCGATCCCAACGTGCCGCCGAGGCCCAAGGTGTAGGGCATCAGCAGCGCGACGAAAACCACCGACTGGAACAGATAGCAGCTGAGCGAGCGCTGCCCGCACGCGGTTATCGCCAGTACCACCGGGCCACGCCGGTCCCGGATCCGCAAGGCGAGCAAGCCGATCAGCGCCGCATAGCCGAGACCGCCCGCCACTCCGGTCACCGAATGCGCGGCCGAGAAGACCCACATGACCAGACCGGATTCCGGGGCCCGGAATCCGCCGACCGCGAGACCCATCGGCAAGCCTCCGGCCACCGCCACGATGAGTCCGCCGATCGCGGTGCGGGCCAGCAGCCTACGGTGCCGTTCCGGCTCGGTGAGCACCCCGCGCCGCGCCGCCCAGACACCGACCAGGACGGCGCTGCCGACGCCGAGCAGTCCCAGCGGTGTCATCGCCCATTCCACCGGATGCAGGGCGAGGGCGGTGGCCGGGTCGCTGACCGCGAAAGACCAGAAGAAGGAGCGTTGTCCGCTGCCCGGCGGGGTCACGTAGGCGATGCCCTGGATCAAGGCGACCACCACCAGCCAGCCCGTGGCGATGGTGAGCAACGTCCGGTCCTTGACCCGCAGCATCGCCAGCAGCGCGAACCCCAGTACCCCGTACAGGCCGAGCACGTCACCGGGAAACAGCAGTACCGCGTGGACGAACCCGAACACGATCAGCCAGCGGAACCGTCGCCGCAGCACCCGGTCGATCGCGTGGTCCGGGATGCCCGTGGCCTGCTGTCGCCGCACCATTTGCACGACGCCATAAGCGAACAACGCGGCGAACATCGGGTAGCCGCGTACCTCCACGAAAACCACGTTGAGCATGCTGACCACCCGGTCGAGCAGGTCGTGCTCGACGATGTGCTGTCGCGCGCCGTACGGGCGGTCATAGAGGTAGAGCACCGAGTTCGCCAGCGCGACCAACGCGAGCATCAACCCACGAGCGAGATCCGGCGCGAACGCCCGCTCGCGAAGGGCGACTGGGCCGGCACCTGCTTCACTTGACGACATGCGCACCAGCGTGCTGGCCAGGCCCATCGCCGAACATCGACGGAACGACTGAAGTCCGGATCAACCGCGAGCCCGGCGGATCAACCGATCGATTGATGCGCTCACGGGCAACGGTTCTAGGCGTTCACCCACGTCGGACTGCACGACGTCGCGACGGTGATCGTCGCCGCAGGCAGCCGCTCCGAGCCGCCCTGCCTCTGCGGTACTTGAGCAGATTGCGCCGTCGTCAAGGCCCCGGATGTGTCCGTGGAACGGATTGGCCCTTGCTCATGCGCAGGATCAAGGCGACCGCGTCCTCCGAGGCGACTGCCGGAGTCAGGACCTCCTGGAGGAGCAGGCCACGGATCGCGGCGATGGTGACGGAGGCCGTGGTCAGCGCTTCCTTGCTGTCGAAGCCTTCGCGTTCCGCGAGCGAGGCCAGCATCTTGGTCAGGTCGTCGAGCGAGTCGATGAACTCACGAAAGTCCTCTGGCCTGTACGCCGCCAGTCCTACGACGTGAAAGAAGCCGCGGACACGGGACAGCTGCTCCGGGCGGGTGTAGGTCCGCCAGATCGCCATGACGAGGTCGTCGAAGGTGCCCTGCCGGGCGACCTCGAAAAGCGCCTCGTTGTCCCGGGATCGCTGTGCCTCGAGCATGGCCGCCAAGACACCCGGAAGCGACCCGAAGTGGTATCGCAGGAGGGCGTGGCTGGTCTCGGTCCTGGCGGCGACCTCGCGCAGCGACACCTCCGGTGCGGGAAGGCCCTCGTCGAAGGCGTCGAGAAGCCGAGCCAGGAGCCGCTCGCGTGCGTCGCCCTTGCGTTCCGTGCTTGACAGGATCACTCCCACAGTTTATCCATTGGAAAAGAAGGCTGACCGCGCCGTGCCGCCTCGCACATGTTCGCAGTCGGCTCGCAACGGTGGAGGGAACGACTCGTGGGAAGTTTTCAGATAGTCGGCGCGGCGGTCGTCGACGGGTCGGGTCGCGACCCCGTCGACCTGGACGTCACCATCGAGGACGGGCGTATCGCCCGGCTCGGTGCATCCGGTGCATCCGGTGCACACGGCGAACGCCTCGATGCCGGGGGATTGACGATGACGCCCGGCCTGATCGACGCTCACGTTCACCTGGGCTTGTCGAGTTTGATCCAGCCGCAGTTCTCGTTCCGGATCAGTGCCGCCGAGATCGCGGCGGACATCTTCGCCACGGCGGGCGCGACACTCGATGCCGGCTTCACGACCGTCCGGGACACCGGCGGGATCGACGGCGGCGTCGTCACCACGATCGCCAAGGGCAAGGTCCGGGGACCACGCGTCCTGTCGTGCGGACCTGTTCAGTGCCAGACCGGTGGGCACGGCTACTACGGAGCCGCCTGGGAACCCACCGAGTTGTGGAGCAGCCATCACGTTCCGGGTCTGTGCGCCCTGTCCATGATGTCGGGCAACGCGGACGAGCTGCGAGCCAATGTGCGCGAGGCCTTCCGCCGCGGGGCTTCCTTCCTGAAGCTCTGTGTGACCGGCGGAGTGGTCGGCGCTCACGACCGGCTGACCGACACCCAGTTCACCGTGGAAGAGATCGCCGTCGCTGTTCAAGAAGCCGCGGCGCGAGGCACCTATGTGACGGTTCACGCCCACAACAGCGAAGGTATTCGGAACGCGGTCGAGGCCGGGGCGCGCTGCGTCGAGCACGGCACGGACCTCGACGAGGCCACGGCCACCCTGATGGCCACTCGCGAGGTCGCCCTGGTGCCCACGTTCGCTGTCGTCGAGCAGCTGCTGCATGACACGGCCGGAGCCGGCCTCGACGAGTCGGCCCGCGATCGGGTGATCGGTGTTCGTGAGCGGATGACCGAGGCGCTTGCGGTCGCCAAGGAGGCCGGAGTGCGGATCGGGCTGGGTTCCGATCTCATCGGTCCGGCTCAGGGCCGTCGAGGCGAAGAGCTCATGTTGCGCGCAGAGCTGGAGACGCCGATGGAAGCTCTCGTGGCGGCCACGAAGACCAACGCCGAGATCCTCGGCCTGTCCGGTCAGGTGGGAGCCATCGCTCCCGGCTCGCAAGCGGACCTCGTGCTCTGGAACGGCGACCCGCTCGAAAATCCGAAACTCTTCGCCGACCCCGCCAACGCCGTACTCGTCGTCCAAGCCGGACGTGTTGTGAAGGACCTCCGATGAGCACCATGTGGCACGGCTGCCTCGCCGACACCGACTACTTCGAGATGCGCTCCGGCGGTGGGCACGACTACGGCGTCTGGGTCACCACGCCACCGGGCTACGACCCCGCCACGGCGCAAGCGCCTGCCGTCTATGTGCTCGACGGCAACTGGGCCGTGGGCCTGACGGCTCCGCTCATCGTCACCCAGCTGGATCCCATGCAGCGGATCCAGCCCTACATCCAGGTCAGCGTCGGCTACGCGGGCGAAGAGGCACAGCATTGGGATCGGCTGCGCAACAGAGACCTCGTGCCGCCTGGCGAGCCCATCGCCAAGGAACTCGTCGATGCCGTGGAACTGGGCTTTCAAGCGGGTGCGAGGACACGCGAAGAATCCGACGCCTACCTCGCCGAATTGCGCGACACCCACGCCGACGCGTTCCTGAGCTTCCTCACCGCGGAACTGCATCCGCGGATCGAACGCGACTACGGCACAGCCACGAGCGGCCACGGCCTTTTCGGCTACTCCTACGGCGGACTTTTCAGTCTCTACACCTGGCTCACCGGCTGCACGCTCTTCGAGAGCATCGGAGCGGGCAGTCCCGGCGTCGCCAGTGAAGACAGTCAGGTCTTCGCCCAGCTCCAAGAGATGGGTGACAGCCGGCATGCCACCAAGCTTCACGTGACCCTCAACGACCGAGAGCTTCTCGGAGACCTGGCCATTTACCAGAGCCTCACGAAGAACACGGCCACCCTCCTTCACCGCCTCACCTCACACGGCGGAGCCGTCACCAGCGCGATCCTGCGCGAAACGCACTTGACCGGCCTGCAGGCCTCGTTCCTCAGCTACCTCAGGACCTGCCGTGCCCGGTAAGCGCGATCACCGGGTGTGCTTCAGGAGAGAGAGCGACGTATGAGTACCGACGTGGTCGTGATCGGGGCAGGGGTGATCGGTTCGTCGATCGCCCTCGAGCTTGCGCGGGCGGGGCACCGGGTGGTCGTGCTCGATCGGGCCCCAGGGGCCGGACAGGGGTCGACCTCGGCATCGACTGCGATCGTTCGCTTCAACTTCTCCACCACCGCCGGGGTGGCGACGGCGTGGGAGGCGCATTTCGGCTGGCTCGACTGGGCCGGCCACCTCGGGCACGAGGTCGGCGACCTCGCGATGTTCCGCAAGAGTGGGCTGGTCATGCTGGACGTCGAGGGGGCTCCGCGTACGTCGTGGCTTCCGTTGTTCGATGAGATCGGTGTTCCCTACGAAGAATGGGACAGCGCGACCTTGACCGAGCGCGTTCCCGGTATCGACGCCGGCCGCTATTGGCCGCCGAAGCGGCTCGACGACGAGGAATTCTGGGAAGACGCGAAACACTCGCTCGGTGGCGTGTACACCCCGGACGCCGGTTACCTCTCGGACCCGAGCCTCGCCGCCGTGAACCTCGCCGCCGCGGCCTCGGCGTGCGGGGCGGAGTTCCGCTTTCGCAGCACGGTGACGGCGGTGGAGAAGGCCGGCGGGCGCGTGACGTCGGTGCGGCTGTCGGACGGCACCCGGATTCCCTGTGCCGTCGTGGTCAACGCGGCCGGTCCGTGGTCGGGCGCGGTGAACCGGTTGGCGGGCGTGGGTTCCGACTTCACGGTCGGTGTGCGCCCGATGAGGCAGGAAGTAGCGCACGTGCCGGTCCCGGAGGGCTATGGAGGGCCGGTGGTGGCGGACATGGATCTGGGCACCTATTTCCGCGGTGAAACAGGAGGGGACCTGCTCGTCGGCGGAACGGAACCGGAGTGTGATCCGATGCGGTGGATCGACGACCCGGACGCCGTCGACATCCACCCGACGGCCGCGGTCTTCGAGGCTCAGGTGACGCGGGCCGCGCGGCGGTTGCCCGACCTGGCGGTGCCCAACCGGGCGCGCGGCGTGGTGGGGGTTTACGACGTCGCCGACGATTGGACTCCGATCTACGACCGCACCGAACTCGAGGGCTTCTACCTCGCGATCGGAACGAGCGGCAACCAGTTCAAGAACGCGCCGGTCGTGGGGCAGCTGATGACGGAGCTGATCAACCAGGTGGAGAACGGCGTCGACCACGACGCGTCGCCCGTCCGGTTCCGGGCCCCGCGCACCGGCCTGGAGATCGACCTGGGTGCGTTCTCTCGTAAGCGCAGCCGAAACACCGCGAACTCGGGCACGGTGATGGGCTGAGCGGGAACTCCGACGAGGCGTTGCCTTCGCCGACGCGGGCTGGGAGGTCCCGCTGGTGAAGTCCCGGACGGAAGCCGAACAGTCCCAACGCACCTTCGACGGGCTCGGCCTCCCCGGACCGTCAAGGGACTCGGCGCGGTCCTGGTGCACACGGACCTTCGCCGAACTCGAACTGATCACCGAGCCGACCTCACCACGGCACGGAGAAGTTGTTGCGGACGGTTCCGTGCACCGATGTGCCGAACATGGTGGCGTCCTCGGCGTGGCTGGCCGTGCCGCTCATCGCCAGGGTGGCGGCGGCGATGGTGGTGGCTGCCGGTGACACTGCTCGTGCTCACCGGCATCGCGGCCGCCTTCCCGCCGTGGCCGACCCTCCGACCGGCCGCCCGTCAGCGAACCCGCGCCTGATCCGCGGCCTCGGCCGACATCGTTGCTTGCAGGTTGTCGAGGATCGTGCCGGCGATGTCGGCGAACTGGTCGAGTTCTTCGGGGGTGAGGCGGTCGATGACCAGGCGCCGAACTTCCTGGGCGTGACCGGGCGCGGCTTCCTTGAGGGCGGCCAGGCCTTTCGCCGTGATCACCGCGTCCATGCCGCGGGAGCCGCACCGTTCCCGGGCGACCAGGTCTCGATTGCCCATCCGGGTGAGCTGATGGTGCAGGCGGCTCTTCTCCCAGCCTGCCACCCGGCTGAGCTCGTAAGCGCGCATCCGCCCTTCCGGCGCCTCAGACAGCAGCGCGAGCACCGTGTAGTCGGCGTTGGACAGGCCGCTGCTCGCCTGGAGCTGCTGCTCGATGCGGGTCCGCAGCAACTCCAACGTCCGGAAGGACACCCGCCAGGCGCGCAGCTCGCGTTCGGTCAACCCCTGTCGTTCCATAAAGTCACCCTACCTCATGAGTTGATAAATCAACTCAAATAGGTAAATTGAGGTGACACGTCTACTCGAATGGGTAGGCATCGCACGGGGAAGGCACACCATGGGCAGACGAACCGGGCGGCGCGACTTTTTGAAGACCACCACGGCGGCCGCGGTTGCCGCTGCCGGAACGGGCCTGTTCACGGCCGGCGATGATGCCGAGGCGCGCACCGGTGACCAGCCCCCGAAGGACAGCGGGCAGCGGGGACGCCGTTACGTCATCCGTGGCGGCGCGGTGATGTCCATGGACCAGAACGTCGGCAACTTCGAGGTGGCCGACGTCCTGGTCGAAGGGAGGAAGATCGTCGAGATCCGGCCCGGCATCCGCGCCGCCGGCGCCGGCGTGATCGACGCGCGGGGGCGCGTCGTCCTGCCGGGCTTCGTCGACACGCACCACCATCTGTTCGAGACGGCGGAGCGTGCGTTTCTCGCCAATGGCCTGCTCCTCGACGACCGCTCGGGCTCGCCGAGCGCGTACCCGAGCTACGCCGAGCACATCCTGGAGGGGTTCGCGCGCGCCTACCGGCCGGGTGACGTCCACATCAACTCGCTGTTCGCAGGGCTTTCGCAGCTCGACGCCGGTGTCACGACGGTGCTGGACGTCTCGCAAATCCATCATTCTCCCGAGCACACCGATGCGGCGATCCAGGCGCTCGTCGACACCGGGCGGCGTTCGGCGTTCGGCTTCTTCGAGGGCGACGGCCGTGCGGAAGCCCGGTACCCGGAGGACGCCTACCGCATCAGCAACCAGTGGTTCTCCTCCGACGACCAGTTGGTGAGCATGGTCATGGGCGGTGAGCTCCACCTCGGCCGGGAGCTGTACACCCGCGCATGGGGGATCGCCCGCGAGCTGGGAGTGAAGATCGCCGCGCACTCGGTCGGGTCGTTCGGGATGCGGCCCGTCTTCGACGCTGTCGCCCAGGGCTCCGGCGGGGTCGAGGTGGGACCGGACAACCTGTTCATCCACATGACCGGCATGTCCGACCCGACCTGGCGGCGGATCCGGGACGCCGGCGCGCAGGTCTCACTGGCCTTTCCGATCGAGATGACCATGCGGCACGGCACCCCGCCCATCCTCAAGATGCAGGAACTGGGCATGGAACCTTCGCTGAGCTCCGACGTCGAGACGACGATGGCCGCGGACCCGTTCACGCAGATGCGCTCCGCCATGACCATGCAGCGCATGGTCGTCAATCAGATGATCTTGGACCAAGGCGGCCTCGTACCGCCGAACAACTGGCCGACGCCGGCCCCGGGCACGCCCGAACTGCTGACCGTCCGCGATGTGCTGCGCTTCGCGACCATCAATGGCGCCAAGCACCTCGGACTCGACGGCAAGACCGGCTCGCTCACGCCCGGCAAGGAGGCCGACATCGTCCTGCTCGACGCCACCGCACTCAACGTGGCCCCGCTCAACAGCGTGCCGGGCGCGGTCGTCTCACTGATGGACCGCACCAACGTCGAGACGGTGATCGTCGCCGGCAAGGTGCGCAAGTGGAAAGGGCGACTGCTCGACGCGAACCTGGACCGGCTGCGCCGGGACCTCGAAACATCGCGCGATCACCTCTTCGCAGCGATGGGCCTACCGCGGGATTTGTTCGCCTGGAGCTGATCCGGGGCGCCTCCGGTTTCGGGGGAAGGGATTGCCAGATCCTCTCTCGACTCCCATAATCGAAAATCTCGATTACCACTTCTCGTCATCGGAGGCAGGCACGGTGTTCGGCACCCACCCTCTCGGACCCGGCCGCGAGGAACTCTCGCTGCGGTCAGGCGATTCCCGGATTCCCGGCGCGGCGTCCGGACTCGGTCTGTCCACGGCGCGGATGACCCCCCGATGACCGGCGAGGACCGCGGCACGGTCATCGATCTGGTGCGGCGCAACGCCGCGCGGCATCCGGACGTCGTCGCGCTCATCGACGGGGACCGGCGGCTGACCTGGGCGGAGTACGAACGGCACGCGTCCGCGGTGGCGCTCGCGCTGCTGGACCTCGGGGTCGGCCACGGGGACGTGGTCGGGCTGCACATGGTCAACCGGGCCGAGCACGCGGTGTGCGACATCGGCGCGCTGCTCGCGGGCGCCATCCCGACGTCGTACTACAACACCCTCTCGCCCGAGCAACTCGCTTACGTGGCACGGGATTCTGCCTGCACGGTATGCGTCGTCGACGCCGCGCGGCTGGATATGTGGCTGGCGATCCGCGACCGGCTGCCGAACCTGCGCACGATCCTCGTGGTCGACGGCGACGGCAACGAGCCCGATGTGCTGTCCTTCGAGGCCGTGACCGAGCGAGCTTCGTCCACAGTGGACGAACGAATCGCCGAGGTCGGCGCGGCCGCCGCCCTCGTCCGGCCGGACGACCCGGTGACCATCGTGTACACCTCGGGCACCACGGGCCACCCCAAGGGCACGATCATCACCCACGACGGTGTGCGCGCCGTGCTCGACGGAGTGCTCACCCGGACGGTCGAAGACCTGGGCGCCGTCCCGGAACCGGGGCACGCGCAGGTGTCATACCTGCCGCTGGCGCACATGGCCGAGCGGATCATCACGCACTACACGAGCTGCGCCCTCGCGTCCACGGTGACCTACGTACGGGACATGCGGGACCTGACGAAGGTGCTGCCGTCGATCCGGCCGCACATCTTCCTCGCGGTGCCGAGGGTGTGGGAGAAATTCCTCGGCGCGGTCACCGAACGGGCGGTCGCCGAGTCCAGCACCGTGCGGCGCGCGCTGATCCGCCGCGCGGTGGTGCTCGCCAAGCAGGTCGGCCGGGCACGGTTCGACGGGAAGCGACTCGGCCCCACGACCCGCGTGCAGCACGCGGTGCTGGAGGCGTTGGTGTACCGCGAGCTTCGCGCCGCACTCGGCCTGGACCGCGTGCTGCTGGCGATCAGCGGCGCGGCCCCGATCTCGACGGACGTTCTGGCGTTCTTCCGCGGCCTGGACGTCACGATCGTCGAAGGCTACGGAATGACCGAGACCTCCGCCGTGCTCACACTCAATTCGATGGTCTCGCCGAGACTGGGCACCGTCGGCCGCGCGCTGCCCGGGGTGGAGTTACGGATCGCCGACGACGGCGAGGTCCTGGCCCGCGGCCGGGTGATCGTCCCCGGCTACCTCAACCGCCCCGACGCGAACGCCGAAACCTTCGTCGACGGCTGGCTGCACACCGGCGACCTCGGCCGCATCGACCCCGACGGACACCTGAGCATCGTCGGCCGCAAGAAGGAGATCATCATCAACGCGGCGGGCAAGAACATCTCCCCCGCCAACGTGGAACAAGCCATCTCGGGCGCATCCGAACTGATCGGCACGGTCTACGTGCACGGCGACGAGAAGCCGTACCTCGTCGCGCTGATCACCCTGGACCCGACCGGATGGCGGCAATGGTGCGCCAACCGCGGTATCACCGCCGCCACACCCGCCCAGGCAGCGGCGCACGAGGCCGTGCGCGCCGAAGTCGAGCGGGCGGTGGACGCGGGCAACGCCCGGCTGTCCCGCGTCGAGCAGGTCAAACGCTGGACCCTGCTCGACCAGCCCTGGGACGGCACCACCGGTGAACTGACCCCCACGCTCAAGCTCAAGCGCGCCGTCATCCGCGACAAACACGCCGACGCGCTCACGCTCCTCCACCGCCCCGCTGGGAAAGAGCCGAGATGACTCGCCGCCCCGCCGCGTGAACAGTGGGTCACCACGGTGACGGGCTACAGCGTCAGCCGGCTTCACACCCCTTCCGGCTTCGGGATCGGAACACACGGGAAACGTCCGGTGTCGACCGTGGTCTGCTTGGTCGGCCCACAGAGCTGGAGGCCGTCGGTGTTCGTACCGTCCTCCAAGCTGAATCCGACCACGCCGATCGCGGTCTCACCCCGGTCGAGGTTCTTGCCCATCAGGGAGTCCGCCGACCAACTGGCGTCGCGCCAAGTCTTGTCCGCGACCTTGGTCTTGAGGTCACTGGCGGGATATGCCTCGATGAAGCAGTACTGGGGGACTTCTTTCGGCTGATACGGGTCGCACATTTTCCCGGCCGTGTTGTGGTAGCGGAGCTGCAGGTACTTGATCTTGGCTCGCTGCACGCCACGATCGGCAAGCTCTCCGGTCACCGCCACATATACCGCGACGTAGTGCTTTCCCGCCTTCGCCGACACACCGGCCAGTTCGGGTGTCCAGACCACGTCGACGGCCTTCACCTGGATCGCCAGGTCCAGACCCGGTTCCGTGGTGACGAGGGCCTGGCCGGGGAAGTCGGCGAACTGCGTGTATTTCGGGCCGGACTGGGCCGTGTCCGAGCTTTCGAACGGTGAATCGCCGGTGGTCGCCGCCGGGCCGGTGCTGCCACCGCCGGAACACGCGGTGACCAGCAGAGCAAGACCCGCGGCGAGCACGGGCAAGAACCGAGTTGACATGTGACGCGCCTCCGTCAGAGTGATGTGACACTGTAGCATCGAGTGTCACTCTGACGCGCGCGAGAGCGTCGTGGTTCCGCTGAATGCGTCGAGGCTGAGGACGCCGAAGCGGCGATCTCGAGGTGCTGCGTCAGGAGAGCTGCGCAGAGGTCGCCCAAAGGTTCGCCGGGAACTGGCGAACTAGTCGAGGCCCCGGTTGCCGGCGGGGCGTTTACCACGCGTTCTCGGTGATGACCACGGTGTGGGTGTCGTCGTCCGCCAGGTCCTGCGGTGCTGGCCTGTCGGTGTTCGACGGAGCCGTGCTGGGTTCGGGGCTCTCCGCGGCATCGAGGAATGCTTCGAGACGGCCGGCCATGGCATGGATGTCGAAGTGTGCCAGTCGTTCGATGCCCGCGCGCAGGACGTCCGCGTAGGCGGGAATTTCTCCGGCCGCGCGCAACCCGATGTTCCCGGCGGCCAGGTCCCGTGCGAGTTCACCGACGACCGGATTCTCGCTGTCCTTCAGGTGCTGGAAGAGCATGCGGCGCCGCTGGCTCTCCTCGCGAAGCTCCGCGCCGATCGGGGTGTTCTCGAGCCGAGCGAGGAGATCGCGGTATCGATTCGTGATCGGCTCGGAGGTGTCACCGGTCATTGATCGTCCGTTCCGTGGTCATCGGGGCAGGGACCTGGGGCCACTCGGATCAAGGCGGGGCATGTTTTCGGGAACGAGCACGATACCGAGCCCGCCGGTTGCCGCGTTGAGGATCTCCATGTACTTGAACCCCAGGTCGACGACTTTAGAAGCCGTGTACACGATCTCGGCGATCTTGACGATTTCGTACATCAGGGTGGCTTCGGCGATGACTACTGCCGCAGGAGCGCCCACAATGGTCCCGGCTGATGCTCCAGCGGCCTGAAGGCCGATCATGAACGCGAGCGCGGCGTCGATCAGGTCGCACATCAGCGTACCCAGCAGTTCGCCCACCTCGTGGGCGCCGTCCGCGGCCTGCTTGTACTGATCGGACAGTTCCTGGAAGGGGGCTTGCGCGGATTTCAGGGACTTCGCGAGCTCGAAGAGGTAGGTCTGCGCGCTGTCGGCCGCGTTGCCCGCCCAGAATCCATCGAGTTGCTGCGCGGACCATTGGACGTTCGTGGCCATGTCGCCGCATGCAAGGCTGATGCTGGTGAATACATCCGCGCAGGCGCGAAGTCCGGCCCAGTCGCCACTTACTACTTTGATGACCGCCTCGAAGGGGTCGAAGGCTCTGTCCAGCACGCCGATCTGTGCCGCTATAGCGGTGACACTCCACACGAGATCCCGGTATAGGGCGGTCGGGCTGATCGCGTCCAGCAGTTCCGGCGTATAGGGATACTCCGAATTGTAGTCCTTCGGCTTCTTAAGACGATCGACCGGTTCGCACAGGTCAGCGAACGGAGCTGACGCGGATTGTAGATCATCGAGGCCTTTTCGTGACGCCGAGGGAGTACTGCGCGGATACATGCCGTCCAGTTTTTCGGCGGCACCTTCCTCGTATCTGTCATAGGCCTTCGCCGCGTCCCTGAATACCTCCTCACCTGGCGCCGCGATCCGTTCCGACAGCGTGTTAAGGAAAGCGGCAAGAAGGCTAGTGACTTCCTGGTGACCGTCAAGGACGGCATTCAACAGTCCCTCACTAGCCGTCAAATTCAGTTCCGGCATGGCGAATTTTCGCACCTGCCTCGCGTCCTCGGCGAGGCGTCCTTGCTGCGCGCCGATCGCGTAGACCGACGCGATATCGACCTTGAACCCTGCCATTCTTCCCCCGTTCAGCCGCACTCTCAGGCCGGCCCGGTCAGCTGGGACGCCCGATCATTCAAGACCTCTCCGCCACTCGCTCCACGCGAGATCCCCAGATCATCGAGTGTGACACGCTATGGCCATCTTGTCACAGCATGTGTCGTCTTGTCCTGGCCTTCGCGACCTGCAACGCCTTGAGCACGGCGGCGTAGCCATACGGCCTCGGTGGTGTCCGACCCTGCCGGGAGGTCGCCGGGTTCACCTGGCGCGGGGACCGAGTTCGCACCCGCCCATCTAGGGTGACCGCATGTCGCTGGTGGGAAGGGACGTCGAGCTGGCGCGGATTCGACGCCTGCTGGCAAACGCGCGCGACACGCGCAGCGGTGTGCTGGCGCTGCGGGGCGCGGCGGGCATCGGGAAATCGGTCCTTCTCGACCACGCCGTGTCGATCGCCGAAGCCGAGGGCATGCGCGTGGTCCGCGGGGCGGGGGTCGAGTCCGACTCCGAGCTGGCGTATGGCGGTCTGCACCAACTCCTGTTCCCACGCTTGGCTCGGTTGGACGCCTTGCCCGTTCCCCAGGCCACGGCACTGCGGTGCGCTTTCGGCCTGGCCGAGGGAGACGAAGCCAATCGGTTCCTGATCTCCGCCGGCACCCTGTCGTTGCTCGCCGATCTGGCCGAGGACGTCCCCCTGCTGTGCGTGGTCGATGACCTGCAATGGCTCGACCAGGGTTCCGTGGAGGCGCTGTTGTTCGCGGCCCGCCGCTTCGTGGCCGACCCGATCGCGATGCTGTTCGCGGTGCGCGAGACGTCGGTGCCGTTCGAAATCGCAGGCGTCGAGGTCGTGGATCTGTCCGGCCTCGCCGCGCCCGATGCCGGCCGGCTGCTGGACGACCACGCGCCGGAACTCAGCGAACCGGTGCGGACCAGGGTCCTCGCGGAATCCGGCGGCAATCCACTGGCGATCATCGAACTCGGGTCGTCGCGGCTCGCGGCGCGCGATGTCGACGAGGCCGACCCGGCCGAGCAGGTCGGCCCGCTACCGGTGACCCGCCGCGTGCAGGAGGCGTTCCGCCGCCAGATCGTCGAGCTTCCCGAACCCACCCAACGCGCGCTTCTGGCGGCGGCGGCGGACACGGCGGCGCCGCTCGCGACGATCCTGCACGTGATCGAAGCCCTCGGTGGCGCCCCCGGCGACCTGGCGCCCGCCGAACGCGACCGGCTGCTCCGGATCGACGGCCGGATCACGTTCCGTCACCCGCTGGTACGGGCGGCCGCCTACCAGGACGCGCCGCTGCACCGGCGGATCGAGGTACATCGCGCGTACGCCGACGCGCTGGGTGCGGAGGCCGACGCGGACCGCCGGGCGTGGCACCTCGCCGCCGCCGCCACCACCCCCGACGAGGCGGTGGCCGCCGAACTCGAAGGCGCGGCGGAGCGGGCCTGGCACCGAGGCGGCGCGATGGCGGTGTCCGCGGCCTACGACCGCGCCGGTCGGCTCAGCGCCGACCGGGAACTGAAGGCCCGGCGTATCGCCCGGGCCAGCCAGGCCGCGTTCGACGCAGGCAAGGCCGACCGCGCCGCCCGGCTGGCGGCCGAAGCGCTCTCGCTCACCACCGACCCCGGCGTCCGGGCCGACGCCATCTACACGCGTGGCGCCGTGGAGTACGAACGCACCTCCCCGCGAGCCGACGCGGAGCTGACGATCGAGGCCGCCGCGTTGGTGCGCGACACCGATCCGGAGCGCGCCGCGCTCACGTTCTTCGAGGCCGCGCACGCCGCCCGGCACGGAGCGGCACACGATCTGCTGCGGCGTGCGGCGGAGCTGATGCGCGGGTTCACCCCGCCGGAGCACTGGGCACCGATCGTCGCCGCCCTTCTCGGGTGGGCGGAGCTCTTCGCCGGACGCCCGGAGCTGGCCGTCGGCCCGATGCGCGATCTCTACACCGCCACACGCGGCGGCGGGAACGATCTGATGCATCGCATCACGGCCGGCTTCGGCGGACTCATGATCGCGGACGACGACGCCGTCATCGCCGGAACCGAGGACATGCTGGCCCGGGTGCGGGCTACCGGGGCGTTGGGGTGGGTCCCGTACACCTTGAACGTGCTCGCCGTGGCGCGGCTGTTCCGCGGTGAGTTCGCGGACGCCCGCGCGTGTGTGGCGGAAGGCGCGTCCATGAGCGCCGAACTCGGGAACACGACCGAGCGCCTGGCACACCGGTCGGTGGAGGTGTGGTTGCACGCCGTGTCGGGTGACGAGCCACGCTGCCGAGCTCTCGCCGAGGAGGTGCTCCCGCGAGCCCGGGCCCGGCACCGGGTCAATGCCGAGATCGCGGACTGGGGTCTCGGCATGCTCGACCTTTCCGCCCGGCGGTTCGGGGAGGCGTTCGACCGGCTCGAAAAAGTGTCCCAGGGACCTGCGAGCCGCGACGTCCTGGTCCGGGCGGTGCCGGATCTGGTGGAGGCTGCCGCGCGCAGCGGCAAGCCGGATCGCGCCCACGGACCACTGACAGCGTTCCGGCACTGGGCCGAGCACGTCGACCGCCCGGTCGCCACCGGGCTCGTACTGCGCTGCCGGGCCTTGCTGGCCGATGACGGCGACGCCGACGCGCTGTACGCCGAGGCGCTGCGGCTCCAGGAGCGGCACGGCGGTCCCTATGAGCATGCCCGTACCCAGCTGGTCTACGGCGAGTGGCTGCGCCGCCAGCGCCGCCGTACCGAGGCCCGCGCCCATCTCGCGGCGGCGGTGTCCGCGTTCGAGGGCCTCGGCGCGAAGCTCTGGGCCGAGCGTGCGCGCGGCGAGCTGTCCGCCTTCGGCGAGCGGGGCGACGAGCCTCGGCGCAGCGGCCCGCTCACCCTGTTGACGCCGCAGGAGTTGCAGGTCGTACGGCTGGCCGCCACCGGTCACACGAACAAGGAGATCGCCGCACAGCTCTTCCTCAGCCCACGCACCGTCGGCCACCACCTCTACAAGGCATACCCGAAGCTCGGCGTCACCGGGCGCGCCGAGCTGGCCAACCTCGTCTAGCGGCCGACGATCGTTATGTCCCTCCGTTGGCGATGCTTGCGAATCTCGTTGCAGGTCAGCGCGGCCGGCAGCACTAATCTTGTCGCATGGACGTGTCACTGCCGCAAGCGCTGGCCTGGCGTCTGGAACGGCACTTTCTCGTCGCGGGGGCGAGGTCGGTCACTGAGGTGGTTCGCCGGCTTGGGGCCGTTCCCGCGTGGTCGGGCGACCCCGGCCTGGCCACCGGGCGGCGGTTGGCCCGGCCGTCGTCCGATGCGCTCGCGGACGCGCTGGGCGACGGCGACCTGATCAAGACCTACGCCTTCCGCGGCGCCACGCATCTGCTCGCCGCCGATGATGCCGGTGTCCATCTGGCGGTTCGCTGTGCGAACCGCCAATGGGAACTGCCGAGTTGGCAGGCCCACTACGACCTGAGTCCGCAGGACTGGCCGGCCCTTCGAGAGGTGGTGCGCGGCGTTGTCGCGCACGGACCTGTTCGCCACTCCGAACTGGTCGAGAAGGTCGCGAGCTACCCTCGATTCCGGCATCTGCGGGCCGCACTTTCTCATCCCGGCCACACGCTGCTCAAGCCGCTGGCATGGCAAGGGGACCTGTGCTTCGGCCCAGTCCAGGATGGACAGCTCACCTTCCAGTCGCCGGCGTCCAGTCCCCGATGGACCGGCCTTCCCGACCTCCCTGAGGCCGGAAGGCGAGCAGTCCTCGCCTATCTGGCCGCTTATGGGCCGGCGACCCGGGACAACTTGCGCTACTGGCTGGTCGCAGGTCTCAGTGCCGGTCGCCGTCGGCTGGACGGTTGGCTCAGTGACCTCCTCCAGGACCATGTCGCCGAGATCCAGGTCGACGGCAGCCCCATGCTGCACCTGCGCGAGCACCTCACCTCCCTGACCGCGGCCGCCCCGAAGCCGGAAGGAGTGATCCTGTTGCCGGGATATGATCAGTGGGTGCTCGGATCGGGCACCGCTGACCACCGCATCGTCCCCGCCGCGCGCCGCCCGGCCGTGACCCGAGGTGCGAACTTGGCATTGCGAGCCGGACAAGTCGCGGCCACCTGGAACATCGACCGAGGGGTACTGGCCGTGTCCTGGTTCGCCGAGGCGGAACGCCCGTCCCGCGCGGAGTTCGAGGATGAGGTCGAGCGTCTCTCCGGTCTTCTCGGCCGTGACCTCACGATGACGATCGCGGTGTCGTGAGGCCCATCGTCAGATCCGCCCCGCTCCCAACCGCGCGGGCACGGCGGCCGCGTGGCCGACGCCGGTCGCCGGTTTCCCGGACATCAGTCACGATGACTGATTCGTCAGCGGTGAGCCCCGCCTAGCGTTTCGGGCATCCAGGCAGCGGCCGCCGGCCGTACGACGAGGAGACGACCATGACGAAGTATTTCCTGAGCCTTCCGCACGACTCCGCCGAGGAGCTGACGATGGAGGGCATGGACCCCGCGGAGCTGCAGGAGATGATGGCCGAGGTCGGCGCGTTCAACACCGCCGTTCAGGAGGCGGGCGCGTTCGTGACCGCCGGCGGTCTGCAACCGCCGTCGAGCGCGACCACGGTGGACTACTCCGGTGACAGCCCCGTGCTCACCCCAGGCCCGTTCGTCGAGGCCGACGAGTACCTCGGCGGCTTCTGGATCATCGAGGCCGAAAACGACGACGTCGCGATCGAATGGGCCAAGCAGGCCTCGCGTGCGCTGCGGAGCAGGGTCGAGGTCCGCGCACTGCAGGAAGCACCGCAGGGCTGATCGGCAGCTCTTCGCGGCCTTATGTGTTGGCGCGGATTCAGAGTATGCACCCGCGCCAACACACCGGCTTTCGGCTTCACCACACGAAACACCGCCCGCCTCGAACTCGCCGGGGGTTTCCGGGTCAGCGGAAGGCCCCAGCATTTTCGGTGGCCCATTGAGAGAAGGTACGTGCCGGACGGCCGGTGACCTCCTCGACGGTCGGCAGGACCGTGTGCACCTCGGGAGGCGGGTTCGTGCCGAATCCGATGAGGGATTCGATGACCTCGTCCGGCTGCCCCGCCGCACGGAGCTGATCGCGCATTTGGTCTTCGGTGAGCTCGATCAACCGGAGATCCCGGCCGATCGCCGCGCCGATCGTGCGGACGGTGTCGGTCACGGTCAGCGCCTCGGGGCCGGTCAAGGGATATCTTTCACCCGCATGTCCGTCCTGGAGCAGCGCGGCCACCACCACGGCGGCGATGTCGGCTTCATGGACCTTGGCGCTCGGCTGGTCCGGGAAGCCTTCCCGGACCACCCCCTCGGTGCGGATGGACTCCGCCCAGCCGAGCGCGTTCGCCATGAACTCCACCGGCTGCACATGGGTCCACTCGAAACCGCCGGCTTCCACAGCCCGCTCCACGGGGCCTTCTTCATACCCGGTCAGCACGGTCACTTTGGCCACACCGGCTTTCGCGGCGAGATCAACGATCTCCGGCGCGGTTTCCAGCGGCGCGTAACCCTCTCCCGCGAACGAGATGAGATGCAGGGCGGTCACGCCGGCCAATGCCGGAGCGACGGTCTCCGGCACGGCGAGGTCGCCCGCCAGCACCTCCACCCCGGCGGGCAAGTTCGCCGCCGCCGGGTTCCTGGTCAGTGCCCGTACCCGCCGGCCTGCCTGGACGAGCTGCCGGACCACCTGACGGCCGACGGTTCCGGTCGCACCGGTCACAAGGATCACGTGATCTCCCCAGAATTTCGCGTATTCCCGGAACCAGCCTATTGACGGCAAAGCAATGGCGGCAAACGTTTTGTTCGAACGGGTCTGCCGACCGCGCGGCATCGTCGGTGACGGCCTTGCCCCGGGCACTTCGGCCCATCGGGCGAGACCCACGTCACCCGACGATTCAGGGTGGTGTGGTGTGTTCGAGTGACAGTGCGTGGGCGCCTCCGCGGATATCTTGTGGCCGACCCCTCACCACATCCTCAGGGAGCGTCATGCTGACCGTCCGGCGTGTTCCCGCCGTTCTGGCCACCGCGGGTCTGGTCAAGGGTCGGCTCGAAGGGACCGCGCGGTGATCGGTGACAATCCGAGCGACGGCTTCGTCGAGGTGATCGCGCGTGAGGTGGCGGCCGACCCCGGTAATTCGGCACTGCGCGAGGATTTCGTCACGCTGCTGCTGGAGCACGATCCGGACCGCGCCGCCACCGAACTGACGGCTTTCGAGGCCCTCGGCGGTGATCCGGTGCGGATCCGGGTGCTGCGCGCCCGGCTGATGGCGGCGCGGTTGCGAGCCTCGAACCCGGTTCCGGCCGACGAGGACCGGCAGGACAGCGGCGCCACTGTTTCAGCGGCACTGTGGGACGCCGAACGCCCGGCGGTGACCCTGGCCGACGTCGCGGGTCTCGCCGAGGTCAAGCGGCACCTGGACACCGCGTTTCTCGCGCCGCTGCGCAATCCCGGGTTGGCGGCGGCGTTCGGGCAGAAGCCGGGCGGGTCACTGCTGATGTACGGCCCACCCGGTTGTGGCAAGACGTTCATCGCCAGGGCGATCGCCGGCGATCTCGGCGCGTCCTTCATCCACGTGACCCTCGCGGACCTGCTCGGCAAGTGGATCGGGGAGAGCGAAAAGGCGATCCAGAGCGTGTTCCGCCACGCCCGCGCGGCAGCGCCGTGTGTGATCTTCTTCGACGAGTTCGACGCGCTCGGCGGACAGCGTACCTCCGGTGGCGGCGGGTCTCACGCGATGCGGATGCTCGTCACTCAACTGCTGGAGGAGCTCGACGGCGTGGCCGGCGCGAACGACGGGGTCTACTTCCTGACCGCGACGAACCGGCCGTGGGACATCGACTCCGCGCTGCGCCGACCGGGGCGGATCGACAAGACGGTGCTGGTGTTGCCACCGGACGCGGTCGCCAGGGCGGCGATCGTCCAGAGCACGCTGGCGGGCAAACCGGCCGACGATGTCGATGTCGCGGCCGTCTCGGCGGCGACCGAGGGGTTCTCCGGCGCCGATCTCAGCCACTTGACGAAAACCGTGCTGCAGCAGGCGATGGTCGAGTCGATGAGCAGGGGCGAGCTGGTGCCGGTCACCACCGACGCGCTGCTGGCCGCGGCCGGCGGCATCACCCCGTCCACGGCCTCCTGGTTCGACCAGGTGGCGCCGGTACTGGAGTACGGCGTCGACGACGGAACCTTCGATCAACTCCGGGCTTACCGGGTCAAGCGAGGACTGCGATGAGTGACTTCGGGCGCAAGGCCTCCGATGACGACGACGCCTTGGAGCGGACCCTGGACCTGGCATGGGAGCTTTTCGCGGCACAGCCGACGCATCCCAAGGTCGCCGAGCTGGCGCTGCGGGTGCTCGCGGCCCAGCCGGAGCGAAGCAGCGTGTCGCTGTTGCTCGGCAATCACCGCGAGTTCTGTGGCGACGCGGACGAGGCGCGGCGCCTTTTCCTCCAGGTGGCCGGTCGCCGCGACCGCCAGTTCATCAACGCGGCTCGCGCTCTCCGCCATCTGGCTTCCGCCGAGCATGATCGTCCCGAGGCGCTGCGATGGGCACACACCGTGCTGGCCGAGGAACAGGAGGACTGGCGCGACTGGATGGAACTGGGGTCCGCCCTGGCACTCGGCGGGGAACACGAGGACGGGTGGCGCCGGCTCGACGAGTCGGTGGCCCTGTGCTCCCGGACGGCGCCGGGCGAGCTCCCCAAGGCACTCGGGAAACGCGCGGTGTATTTGCTGGAGAGCCTCGCCCCACCCGAACGGTTCATCCCCGCGGCGGAGGAGGCCATCCGGGCCGACGCGGCGAACTCCTCGGTCGCGCTGCTGCTCGGCTGGTCCTACCTGGTGCAATACCGGTTCGACGACGCGGAACGGCTCGGTCTGCGACTGCTGCGCGAGAATCCGACCGAAGACCTCGCGCAGAATCTGGTGGGGACGGCCCGGACGATGCTGCGGATCGTCGAGAACGCCCACGCCCAGGACATCACTTTGGACGACATCCGCCGCACCGGGGCGATCGAGGTGGGGTGGCGGCAACTCCGTGACCAGATGGTCGGCATCGACCTGGCTTCCGCGCTGGCGGCGTTGGACGACGTGCTGCCCGCCGGCCTGCGAGCCACCCTGCGACCGGGCATCTCGCTCGCCGACGAGCCCGAAGCCGACAAGATCGGCTCCATGGTCGCGGAGGACCTGCTCGCCTGGCACGACGGCCAGCCGCCCGGCTCCGGCGCCGCCTGGGGTTCGGCCGAGCCCTTCCGCCTGATGTCGGCGGCCGAGATCATCGCCATGAGCGCCGAGATCGAGGCCGACCCGGCAGCGCACCCCGACTGGCCCGAGAACGAGGTCTGGGAACAGGTGATGACCGACGACGCCGGGGCGTACCTGGCCGTCGTCGCGTTCGGGGCGCTGGTCCGGCGACGGCCCGGACAGCCCGACGAACCCGTCGCCACATCGATGGCCGACTGGATCTGGGATCGGGTGGCCGGCTTCGGGGGGCCGGACCCACGGCCGGCACCCCGGAAGACCGAGGAGCCCGGGGCAGGCCTGCCCCGGGTCCCCGGCACGTCCCTGGCCGGCGTCATCGCGACGATGTACGCCGCTCTGGGAGCGCCCGAGCACTCCGCGGCGTACGCGGAACTGCGGGGGCTCTTCCCCGGCTCGACCGTCCGGCAGAGTGTGCTGGACCCCGCCGAGCCGAGCGTCGACGGCGTCGACATCGCGTTGCTCGACGGCCGGGTCAAGAAGGTCACCGTCGATGTCACGCTCTGTCCGGGCGCCGACCGCGTGATCTCCGGGCTCGACCTCGGCGGGCATCGTCACTCGGTCGACGCCCACGTGCTGGCCTACGGTGCCGTTCCCCACAACAGCTGGGAGAATCGCGCCACCGGCGAAGTCACCGTCAACTACGACCTCGCCGAGCATCGGCTCGGCTTGCAGTGGGCGACCGGGAGACTCTCCCGGATCTTCGTGTCCGCCACCGAGGACTGAGCAGGGTGCGCTTGCGCCGCTTTGTCGCCTGAAGCCGGGTTTCCGTCGGAAGCCCTTGACCTCACACTCGTGCGCCCGACATCGACGAGTCATGCCAACCGACCAGCGGATCCTCTTAGCTCCACAGTGACTGCCGCGCCGACACCGTCGAAAACTTGTCGAATGTGCCCGTTCGCCAGACAAGCGAGCCCGGTTCATGATTGTTTGTACGCGCACGTGTCACAAGACAGAACTGGGGCTACACAAGTGAAGAAGAAGATCGCGGCGGCCGCCGCCGTCATGGGTGCGCTGGCGTCAACGATCGCGTTCGCGCAGCCTGCCAGTGCGGGCGTCGACCCGAGGTACTACTACGAGTCCAGCTGGTCGACAGAGGGCGACTGCAAGATCAACGGCCAACTCGGCAAACAGAACCGCCGGTGGTCGGACTACTTCTGCTCTGCGTCGACCTTCTCGTGGGACCTCTACATCAAGCGGTAGACGGACCGTCCTGGTCCTCCCGCGCGATCGCGTGGGAGGACCAGGACGAACGCTTGACAGGCAGGGGTCAACTCAAGAGGTCCAGGCCGTGCTGCCACCGTTGCCGCCGCTCCTCGCCATCTTGATCCCACCACGGGGTGCCACGCTCACCCAAAGCGACCTTGGCGGTGTGCACCCGCGCCCTGGCCTCCCGCTCGGCTTCGGAGTTCCCAGCACGGCGGGCCGCGCCGACATCCCGGCGAGCCCGCATCAGCAGACTGCGCAACCGGGCCGCCGCTTCCTCCGGGATCTCCGGATCGGTCGCTCGCCAGCGCCGGCCGTCGATCACGACGAAGTGCCCGTCGGGCGTGCGGTCCGGCTCAGCCATAAGCGTGCCCGGACAGCCGGATCCTGATCGGTCCCTCCCACTCCCCATCCGGGTCCAGTGACCGGTCATCCTGGGTCAGCCGCACCTCGCCCGCCCGCGCGAGCTCGCGGGCCAGTTCCCGAGCCTGTGGCAGCAACGGACGCCACTCGTCCGCCAGCGCCCTGGCCGCGTCGGAAGGACAGGTGCTGCTGCCTTCGCCTCGGGCGAAAGCCAAGGCGAGGATCGCGGCCCGCAAGCGATCGGGAAGCGGCCCGGCGCCCAGAGCGGTCCGGGAATGAGCCGCACCCGGTCCAGCACTCTCCCGAATCCGCTCCAGTTCTCGTCGTGGCCCTGGCCGATCGGTCATACCGTCAGGGTCGCACCACCTCGCCGCCTACGCGAATCCGCGACCGCGAGTCTGCCGGTCGCCGAATAGAGTGATCCGATCCGCTGGTTCGAGCACACCACGAACGCAGGCCCCGAACGGATGGTTGTGGTGACAGATTCAGGACGGCCGGTTTCGCCCCGGCTGACGGTCGTCGGCTCCGGTGACACTTCCGGTGGCTCCGACGGACGGTGGGCGGCCGTCACCGATGGGACGGCCCCGCTCACCGTCGGCGGGATGGCGGCGGGCGGATTCGGAGTCGAAGCCGCGAAGTCGTTCCTGGCGGGCGAGCCTGCCGGGCGATGGTGGTTCGTGCTGGCCTTCGCCGCCGGGCTCGCCCTGGTCGCCCTCGGCCTGTGGGCGAGGAGCCGTCTCCGCCGCCGAGTGCGGGTCGGCATCGTGGTCACCGCATCGGACGGCAGGCGCGGGCGGGCTCGCGCCCGGCACCTGGAGCAGCAGGCGGAGAGCTTCAGCCGGCGCACCTGCACGATCACGCTGAAGACCGGCATCGAGTTGCCCGGCGACGGCGCCCGGGACCGCGAACTGGTCGACGCCCTCGCCGACGAGACGTTGTCCGCCACCACGATGGCCGAACGCCTGACCCCCGATGCCGTGCGGATCAACCTGATCCCCATCATGCCGCTGCACGTCGCGTTCTGGTTCGGTGCCCGGCTGGGGTACACCCATGCCCGCGAGGTGGTGGTGCACGCCCTCCGGCAGGCGGACGGCGCACCGGCGTACTTCCCCGCGACGTCCTTGCGCGTGATCGACTCCGACGCCGAACCGCTGGACGTCGACCGGTTGGAGGCCGTCGACGACGGCGCTCCGGACAAGGTCGCTCTCGCGGTGGATCTGCAGGGCCGCGGTGACCAGTTCTTCGACCAGGTGATGGCGTCCTGCCGTCGCCACGGCTACGGCCACGTCCTGCGGCTCCGGACCGCGTCACCGCTGTTGACCGAGGACACCGCCACCTTCACCGGGGCGGTGGAGCAGATCTGCCGCGCCTGGCGGGAAGCGCCGCTGACCGCCGGCGCCCGAACCGGTGGGCACGCGATCTTCCTCAGCGGGCCGGTCGCGATCGCGGTCGCACTCGGTGCCCGGCTGGCCGCGCCGGAACACGGGCGGTGGACGGCGTTCACCTTCGACGCGACCAGCGACTCCTACGAGCCGTTTCCCCCGTCGGCTTGACCGTCAGGCCCACATTTTCTCGTTCGAGAGCAGCATCCTGAATCCTCCGTGCATGAACTCGATCCACTCTGGATAGGTCGTGTCGTTTACGAGATCCCAGGGCACGAAGGACTCACGCGAGCGTTCGGTTTCGGCGACAGCGCGAAGATAGGTTTTCACTCTCTTCCTCGTCGCGTTCAGGCTTCGGGAAGAGTAGTAATCGTTGGGGACCCCGTACGCCAGCATTTCCAGAGTCGCCGAGGACACGCCCAATGACGAGTCCATGGGGACCTTCTGCCCCGGAATGGACGAACGCCTGCCACTCACGCCTCGCTGCTTCATGCCGACGTGGTTCGCTTTCAGGTGCCGGACGAATCGCGTGAACATGCCGTCGGTGCGCATGTCCTTTTCCTTGACCTTCGCGATGTACTTCCTCGGATGACTGACCTGGAGTTCGCCGTGGCCGTCCCAGAAAATGACGCCCTGGTCCGCCGTGTTCACCGAAACGGGCGGCGTCTCCAGGAACCGTTGGCAAACCAGCAGATCGGCGTTGACGTGGCCAGGGAAGACCGGCGCCACCTTGAGCACCCGCTGGACCTTGCCCCACGCGACCATCGATGCCAGGCCCGGCGACATCGTCTCGAAGTCGTAGCTCAGCGCCCGGGCCACGGTTTCCTTGAACCACAGGAATTCCGGGGTGGGCGGCCGGCCTTTCACCCGTTTGCCGAACCGCGTACCGGGGGCCGGTTCGAAGCCGCCTCGCCACTCGGGCACGACCGGATGACAAAGTTCGACCACGATGTCGACGTCGCCGTACGGATCCACTTGAGTGCCCTTCACGAAGGACCCATGCGGGTAGACGTCGAAACCGCAGCCGGTCGGTGCCAGCAGCCCGTGGATCCGATCTCGCAAGAAGACGAAAGTGGCCATTCTGACATCGCCGACCGTCATGCCGTCGATGCTGGCACATCACCGGTCCACCCGGCAATGGCACCCGAAGCTCTTCAAAATCCTGTCACGCGGGGGGTTCTTCAGAGTTTCTCGACACTCCAAAAGGACGGTCAAGGCCGTGGAGTCGTGTCAAGCGGGGTGCTCAGCCGCGGGCGACCTCGCTGGCGGTGCTGAACTCGTATCCTTGCGCCCGCAGGCCGAGGACGACCGTGTTCAGGTGTTCCAAGGGCAGGAATGGGTGGAAGAAGAAGCTGGCCACGTTGTCGCGGACCACCTTCGACTTCGCGCCGTCGGCGAGCAGATCCGCGGGCAGCCGGGCCGGATGCTGGTTGAACGGTTCCGGCGCGACGTGGTCGAGGTTCTCGGGTATCACCACCGCGCCATAGACATCCCTTACGGGGTAAGGAAAGTACTGACCGTACTTGGTCTGGTAGGACACCGTCGAGGTGGAGCCGCAGGCACCGCGCGGGCAGTATCCCGCGAAATAGCTGCCCTGGTCGTAGCGCGCCGCGAAGTGGGAACTGACCTCCTTGTAGTCCACCGCGGAACCGCCGTAATGCGGGAACTCGAACACTTCCGGTTCGGGCAGCCCGACCCGGCGGAACTCGCCGAGGCCGGTGGCGATACGCCCGCGGAACCATTCCGCGGAGTCACCGGGAACCGGGCCGGTCTCCACGACGTGGTTGTTCTTGTCCACGATCGCCGTGTAGAACTCGTAATCCGCGGAGCTCGCCCCACCGTAGGGGTTCGCCAGCTCCTCGAATTGGTGGCTGTAACCGTGCATGATCATCGTCGCCCCGCGCCGGATCGCGTAGTGCAGCGCGTCCACCAGGGCCGGGCTGTCCACGAGCCGGGCGAAGGTCGGCCTGCCGCCGTTGGCCACACCGTGCGGGTCCGCGTAGTACGGGTAGACCGCGAGCGAGAACGGAATCCCTTGCCCGCCGAGCAGATCGGCGATCCGGCGGATCTGTCCCGGGTCGGTGCGCGGGCCGATGTCCTCGATCCGCACCAGCGCCCGGTGCCGTTCCACGGTTTTCGGAGCGAGCGTGCCGAGCAGGATGTCCGCGGCGGCGAGGTACCGGTCTCCCTCGTTGACGTAGGAGAACGGTGCCTCCGCGAGGTAGGTGAACGTCCCCGAGCGCACCGCCCACGGCAGGTGCTCGCCGCCCGCGACGCTGTCCGCGAGTACTTCGTTGACCGCCGGATTCTCCCGCCGTACCAACGGAACCGAGCCGATCTCGGGGTTACGCTCGAGTGACACGTTCTTGTAGCGGACCTCGGTCGGCGAGGTCAGTGTGCGGCCCACCGGCGTCCAGCCCCAGCGCGCGGTGATGCCAGGGTCGTGTTCCGCCAGGCGATGGATGTTCTCGCCCATCCAGATGACCGGCACCTTCGCGGTCGCCACGTCCGCGAGCAATACGGCCGGTAGCGCGGCTTCGCTGATCGAACCGACGTAGACCAGCGCCTGGTGACCACCGAGCTCGCCCGCCCGGTAGTCGGCCGCGGCGCGCATCGTCCAGCTGCCCGCCCGCGAAACCAGGTTCGCGGTCTGCATCGCGTGTGCCTCGGCCATCCCGGCTTCGTCCGCCCCGGCGGGCGGGTTCGGCGCGTCGCGCTCACCCGCGTCGTAGACCACCAGCGTCCGGTGAGCGCGGTTCCCGCCGGGACCGGGACTGCCGACCTCGCTGGTCGTCGCCAGCCGGTCGCCGAGGGAGACCGGAGCGGCCGCGGGCGAAGCGAGTATCGCGCTGGCCGGGCGCGTGTACACGACCAGCATCACCAATCCGGTCGCGACGACGACGGCCAGCGCCGCGAAGCGCAGTCCGGCGGGTGTACGCCGGCGCCGGTTCACCCTGCGGGTCATACCAGCACACCCCCCGACACCACACGCGAATCCGCGTCGAACTCCTCCACCGGTTCGGCGCTCAGGCCGAGCAGCCTGGCCAGCGCGCGCTCGGTGCGCGACGCGGCCCTTCCGTCGCCGAAAGGATTGCCGTTGGTCATCATGGCCGCCCGGGCCCGCCGGTCGGTCAGCAGTTCCGACGCCGTCCGCACGATCAGCTCGCGATCGGTGCCGACCAACCGGGCACAGCCCGCGTGCACCGCTTCCATCCGTTCGGTGACCTCGCGCAACACCAGCACCGGCACCCCGAAGGTGGGCGCTTCCTCCTGGATCCCGCCGGAGTCGGACAAGACCAGCGTGGCGGCCGCGAGCACACCGGCCAATTCCTCGTAACGCAGCGGCTCGGTGACCACCACGCGAGGCAGGCCGTCCAGTTCGTCGTCGACCAGCTCGCGGACGGCCGGGTTCGGATGCGCGGGCAGGACCACGTGTAAGTCCGTGTGCCGGGCGATCAGTTCCTTGACCGCGCGCAGCACCTGACGCAGCGGTTCGCCCCAGGACTCGCGGCGGTGCGCGGTGACCAGCACCAGCCGTTCACCGCGGGTGGCCGCCTCCACGGCCGCGGCGACCCGCTCGTCCTGGTAGGTCACGGCCCCGCGGTCGGCGATCGCGCGGATGGCGTCCACCGAAGTGTTGCCGGTGACCACGATCCGCTCGGCGGGAACCTGCTCGCGAAGCAGATTCCCGGCCGCGGCCGACGTCGGCGGCAGATGCAGAGACGCGGCTTGAGTGACCAGCCGCCGGTTCAGCTCCTCCGGAAAGGGCGCGGCCAGGTCGAACGAGCGCAGGCCCGCCTCCAGATGCACCACCGGCACCCGCCGCCAGAACGCGGCGAGCGTACCGGCCAGTGTGGTGGTGGTGTCCCCCTGCACCACCACCACCGCGGGCGGTTCACGATCGGCCAGCGCGTCCAGACCGGTCAGCAGCTGGCCGAGCAGTTCGGGCTGGCCGCCGTCGCGGCGGTGCAGCGGCAACGTGGTGTCCGCGCGGAAGCCGAACGTCTCCAGCGCCTGGCCCGCCATCGTCGGATGCTGTCCGGTGGCGACCAGGTAGGGCTCCATCCGGCCCGCCGCGGCGATCGCCTCGGCGACCGGCGCCAGTTTGATCGCCTCCGGCCGGGTCCCCATCACCAGCCACACCCGAGGCCGGGTCGCTCCGCTTTCCTGTCGATTCCCAACCATTACTCCCCCAAGGTCGAATATTATTTTCAGTGTTTCGCGCGCTTCGCATGATCATTCGCGCGGGGTGCTGTGACCGATGCGACGCAGAGTGGTTCTGTCCGGTTCCCGCCGACTTTCCTCACCCGATCGAGGGAACCGAAGCCGCACTCCTCACGTCGTAGTGCACGGATGCGGGATCGGCCGGGGGCCCGACGCAGCACGCACAATCCTGCGCACACAAGGAATTGAGCACACGAAATTGGGGGAGAAATGTCTGTTGTCCGGATCGGGCCCGCCGTCGGCGTGACGGCGACCATGGGGATCGCCGCGGGGGCAGGCACTTGGTTGCCACTTTCACTCGCCGCCTTCGTTCTGTTGCTTTTCGCCACTCGGTCGGTTCTCGTACGCATCGCGCCCGCACGGGAAAGGGGGCGGTAGCGAAATGGAGACCAGTCTGTCCGTCATCGCCACCGTCATGGTCGGCGTGCTGATCTGGTGGCCGCTGCAGAACCTCGTCCTGGCGGTGTTCGCCTGGCGGTCGCCGCAACGACCACGCAGTGTGCGCCGGACGCCGGAGCCGGTACCGTTCTGGATCGTCATCCCGGCACTGAACGAGGAACGCGTCATCGCGAACACGGTGCGCAACGCGCTGGCCACCGGAACCCGGTACACGCCGGTCCGCGTCGTCGTCGTGGACGACGCCTCCGACGACGCGACGCCGCACATCCTCGCCGGTATCAGGGATCCGCGGCTGCACGTGCTGCGCCGTGAGCTGCCCATGGCCCGGCAGGGCAAGGGCGAGGGCCTGAACACCGCGTACCGCTACATCCTCGACATCGCCGGCCGGGAAGGCACCATCGAGCAGACGATCGTCGGGATCGTGGACGGTGACGGCCGTTGCAGCGAAGGAATGCTCGACGAGATCGCCGAACTGATGGCGGAGAAGTCGGTCGGTGCCGTGCAATGCCGGGTGCGCATCCACAACCGGCACAAGACGCTGGCGTTGCTCCAGGATCTGGAATTCGGCGCCATCGCGGACTCCGCACAGTCCTTGCGCGACCTGGTCGGCAGTGTCGGCTTGGGCGGCAACGGCCAGTTCACCCGGCTGTCCGTCCTCGCGCGGTTCCACCCGGGCCCGTGGTCGGCCTGCCTGGTCGAAGATCTGGAACTCGGTCTGCGCCTGCACCTGGACGGGATCCGCGTACGCTACACGAAATCCGCGTGGGTCACCCAGCAGGGACTGACCGACGTGAAACGCTTGCTGCGCCAGCGAACCCGGTGGGCACAGGGCAACCTGCAATGCTTCCGGCACCTTCGCGGACTGACCACGTCGAGGTTCGTCAGCGGCTTCGGCCTCGCCGACTTCCTGATCTACCTGCTCTCGCCTTGGCTGACCGTGCCCATGTCGCTGCTACTGGTCGGACTGGTCGCGGCGTCCGCCGTGGCGCTGGCGACCGGGAGCACGCTGGGCGGGCTGGTGGCCACAGTGGACACTCTGCCGACATCGGCCGCGATGCTGGTCGGGCTGGCCATGTTGCCGAGTCTGCTCTGGGGCTTGGTCTACTGGGTCCGGCTCCGCGACGAGAACATCCTGCGGTGCCTGTTCGCCGGGCTGCTCTACCCGTGGTTTCTGGCGCTGGGCATCATCGCGACCTGGCGCGCGCTGTTCCGGCTGCTGTCCGGACGCAACGGGTGGGCCAAGACCGAACGGCTGGCCGAAGACGGCCAGCCCGTGCCGCCGATGCCGATTCCGGCACCCGCCCCGGTCTCTCAGCCTCTGCGATTCCCGCAGCCGACCGCTCCGCCCATGGCGCTCGATCCGCGCACCCACCGGCCGGATCCCAGTGTCACCCAGCCGATTCCCGCGGAGGTCCTGGCCGCCGCCGAGCGGACCCGGCCGGTCCCGCACCCGCTGGCCGAAACCGAACCGCCACAGCGACTGGAGCGGGTGTGATGGCAGGCCAGCACCGACGCCGCCCGAAACGGAACAAGCTCGTTCTCGTCCTGGCGGCCGCCGGGCTGGCCCTCGCCGCGGCCTCCACCATCGACCGCGGCGACTCCGGGAAGGAGTCGTCCACCGGCTGGTACGTGACCGTGTACTACACCGCGGTCGAGTCGCACCACGACGAAGATCCGGTGCCGGTCACCGGGTGTCTGGTGATCGACTGCGAACGCGGCGACGACCTTCTCGGCAGCTACCCGGAAGACTTCGTGAAGGCCGTCGAGGACGAAGGCACCGGCCGGATCGTCAGCGGCCGTCACGCCGGTCGCTACCTGAACTGGTCCCACGACATCGGTTTCTGGCTGGACAACGCGCCCCGCGACAGCCACGGCCGCCCGCTGGAGCCGTTCGTCTCCGCCGCCGCGGATCCGGCCGTCCTCGGCGCCGGCCGCGAACTGCGGATCACCGGCTGCGGCACCGCGGAGGACGGCACGGCGATCGACGCGGGAGTCTGCGACCGGCTGCGTTCCGCCTCCTGGCGGATCATGGACGAATTCACCCCCGGACTCGGCGGCGACCGGCACATCGACGTCTACCTCGGCGAGGAGACCGGGCCGGACTTCACTTCCGACCCGCTGTACTCCTCGCTGCACAACGCCACGCTGGAGCTCGGCAAAGCCGACGGTCCGTGAAGGCCTCCTTGAGGGACTCTGGGTCCCTCAAGGAGGCCTTCACGGAATTCCGCATCGGCTCGGACCCGTGCTGGAGCGGCAAGCTAGTTTGACCGGATGAGTCTTCTCGATGACGTGGCCGAACGCGACGGCTGGCGATGCTGGGTCTGCGACGAACCGGTCGACCCGGACATGTCGGTGAACGACCCTCGGGGTCCCAGTGTCGACAGCCGGACCGCCGACCGGAAGGCCAAGGTCGCCGAGCGGCTCGCGCACCGCGGCTGCAACACCCGCAAGGGCGCGGTCAAGGTCGTCATCGCCTGGCCGGATCGCCTGCACGTGGTCGAACCCGCGCCGCTGATCACCGTCGCCGGACGGCTGGAACGCAAGGGGGGCCGCGAACTGGTGGCCCGTTGCCCGACCGAACAGGATGCCAAGGAGGCGGCGGACTGGCTGGTCGACCGGTTCTCCCGGCTGGTACCGGGTTTGCCGGTGACCGCGAATGTCGAGCCCGGCGGCGGCCAGTTCCTCGTCATCCTGAAGCGCGGCTAGAGGTCCGTCTTCAATTTCGCGTTGGCGTCCTTGACAAGCACCATCACGTCCTGGTGCAGATCCCAGGCGGCCTCGTCGTATCCGGCGAGCCGCAGGTCGGGCGCCTCCAGCGCGCGTTGCACCGCCCAGCCGGGCGAGCTGAGCGAAATGCCGTACCCGTCGTTGCCCGCGTAGTCGTTGTAGCCGAAACCGCACGCCTTGTACGCCGCGAGCACGCGGTCGGTGGCACGCGCGTCCAGTCCGTAGTCCTTGCCCGCCTCGGCACGCATCGCCATCCGGCGGCCGTGCGTGGTGACCACCGCGACACCACCGGGAGCCAGCGCGCGCGAGAAGTAGCGCAGGAGCGGTCCCCAATCCGGGGCATCGAGATGAGTCAGCACCGAACCACACCACAGCAGGTCCACATCGGTGACCTGCTCGATGTCGTCGACGTCCGGGGCACCGAGCACCGCTCGCGCGCCGAACGCCTCCGCACAACTGGCCAGCGCCGCCGGATCCAGGTCGCACGCGATCAGCTCGGCCGCCGGGAAAGCGGCGCGCAACGAGCGCATCACCCGGCCGTAACCACATCCGAAGTCCAAGAGCCGCTTGGGTTCCGGCCGACCAGTGACCCGCAGCGCGGCGAGCACCGCGCGCAAAGCGTCCCTGGACACGCTCAGGTAGTGCTCGACGTTGTTGCCCGCGAACATGCTGTCGCCGTCCGCGATCGTCGTGCTCACGCCCGCCATGATGCGCGCGACGGTCTCGTCCAGCGTTTCGCTCATCCGGCAACCGTATCGACCTCCTCGTCAGGCGGCGAAAACGGTGCGGACCACGGACTCGTCGCCGTCGATCTCGACCAGCCCGAGACCACGCGCGTCGCCGAGGGTGAGAGCGCCGGCGGAAAGGCCGAGGACGCAGGCGGGTTCGGCACGGACGGTGGCGTCGAGTTCGCGGCCGTCGTGCGGGCCGATTTCGAAGCCGGAGCGTGTCGCGCGGAGCTGGAAGGTCGAGCCGCCGATTTCGAGACCGATCGTCACCGAGGCGCGGACCTTGACCCGGGAACCGAGCAGGGCGGGGACGGCGAGGGCGAGCCACTCCGGTCGGAAGGCGTCGCCGTCGGGGCCGCGGGCCATCAACGGGGCGGACCAGCGGATCAGGCTCTCGATCGGTTCGCGCAGTTCGGCACCCCACGGTGTGAGGGCGTACTCGACCACGCTGCCCGAGCCTGCCAGCCGCCGCTCGAGCACACCCGACGCTTCGAGGTCGCGGAGCCGATCCGCGAGGAGGTTGGTCGCGATGCCGGGGAGGCCGTCGATCAGCTCCCGGTAGCGGGCGGGGCCGATGAGGAGCTGGCGGACGATGAGCAGATTCCACCGATCGCCGACCACCTCGAGAGACCGGGCGAGCCCGCAGTACTGGCCGTAGCCGCGCATCGTAGCTCCCGCTTGTTTTCCTCAAGTGTGCGTGACAAGCTCAAGTATACGCGAGAACGACCGGAGGGGACCGCCATGGTCGACACCACCGAATGCGTGCGACCCACCTGGGTCGACGACAGCCTGTTCCCCTTCGAGAGCCGTTTCGTCGACATCGACGGGCACACCGTGCACTACGTCGACGAGGGATCCGGGCCCACACTGCTGTTCCTGCACGGCAACCCGACCTGGTCGTTCCTCTGGCGCGACGTGATCCGCGCGCTGCGCGACGATTTCCGCTGCGTCGCCCTCGACTACCCCGGCTTCGGGCTGTCGACCCCGAAACCCGGCTACCGGTATTGGCCCGAGGAACACGCGGACGTGGTCACCGCGTTCGTCGACGAACTCCACCTCAAGGGGGTCACTCTGGTCGGCCAGGACTGGGGCGCCCAGATCGGGTTGGCCGCGGCGCAGCGGCGGCCGGGCGTCTTCGAACGGCTGGTGCTCTCCAACACCTGGGCCTGGCCGGTCAACGGCGTCCTCCACTTCGAGGCCTTCTCCCGGCTCCTCGGCGGACCTCCGGCCCGCTTCCTGGTCCGGCGGTTCAACCTCCTCGTCAACATGTTCATCCCCACCGGCCACCGGCGCCGGAAGCCGAGCGCCGCCGAGATGACGCATTACCGCCGGGCGCTGAGCACTCCCCAGCGGCGCCAGGCCTCCGCCGTACTCCCGGGCCGGGTCCGCGCCAGTCGCGCCTTCTTCGCCGAGATCGAAGCCGGCTTCGCGGACATCGCCCACCTCCCGGCACTGATCATCTGGGGTGACGCCGACATCGCCTTCCGGCCCCAGGAACGCGAACGTCTGGAAGCCACCTTCACCGACCACGAGACCGTGATCGTCGAGGGCGCCGGCACCTACGTGGAATCCGACGCGCCCGAGGAGTTCGTCGGGGGGGGGGGGGGGGGGGGGGGAGGGGGGGGGGGGGGGGGGAGGGGGGAGGGGGGGAGGGGGGGGGGGGGGGGGGGGGTGGGGCCGAGTTCGAACGTCGTCTTAGTGCACTTGCCGAAGATGTAGGAGAGCACGGTTCCGAGGTAGGCGGATCAGCCCTTCGACACCG
>NZ_JBVJCE010000007.1:62877-145127 GCF_055588925.1 Amycolatopsis sp. NPDC041971
ACCCCTCCCCTCCCCCCCCCCCCCCCCTCCCCCCCCCCCCCCCCCCCCCCCCCCCCCCCCCCCCCCCCCCCCCCGCGCCGACTGGCCGAGTTTCCCTTGAGAGGCAAGGGAATCTAGGCGGTCCGGAGACCGCCGTCAGAGAAGATCGCGAAGCCGGCGGAGGTCCTGCTTATGCGGGCAGGAGGAAGCGAACCTTCGGGCACCGCACTTCTTTCCGCGTGCAGTGGGAACAATGTCGCGGGAAATGGTTCTCCGGTGCGGAACGCGGCCGTCGAACAGCGGTAGCAGCTGGAAACCAGGCCCTCGGGCGGCCCCACCGTCGGGAGGATCCGCTTCCGGTGCTCACCCCGCGGTCCTCGCCGGTCGACGGCAAGACCTACCGGCTTCCGCTGCACGAGGGCGCCGTCCCTGACCAAGGGGAATCGAAGATGGGCTAGGCTGTACTCAGATGTTCTCAACATCTGAGTTGCCCATCCAAACGTCTCCGAACGGAACTGGTCCGCATGCGAGTACTTTTCGCCAGCCTTGCGTCGGTCGGCCACACCTATCCGCTGATCCCCCTCGCCGTCGCCGCCAGGGACGCCGGGCACGAAGTGCATTTCGCCGCGGGCGAGCACGTCCACCCGCCGCTGCTCAGGAACGGGCTCCGGCCCTTTCGCCCGGCGGATTCGTTCTACGAGATCTACGCCGAGGACCTCGAACCGGAACTGGCCCGGCTACGGCCCGACCTCGTCGTGCACGAATGGGGACTGCCGGGGGCGGCCGTCGCCGCGGAGCGCGCCGGAATCCCCGGCCTCTGGCACGGGTTCGGCCGCATGATCCCCGAAGGCATCGGGCTCCAGCAGCCCACGCGGGCCGGCGGCGCGCCTGACCGGCCACATCTCGACATCTGCCCGCCGTCTTTGCAGGACAAGGGATTCCTCGCGACGGCCGAGCGCATCGCACTGCGTCCCGTGCCCTATTCCGAACCGGCACCACGCGTCGAAGGGATCACGCGGCCGCTGATCTACCTGACGCTCGGGACCGCGTTCGGCACGCCGGAAGTACTCACCACGGCCATCGAGGGGTTGGCCCCGCTCGGCGCACAGGTCGTGGTCGCCGCCGGACGGGTCCACCCGGCGGAACTCGGCGCCGTGCCGGACAACGTCACGGTGCGGTCGTGGATATCGCAAGCGGAGCTGTTGCCGCACGTCGACGCGGTCGTGCACCACGGCGGCAGTGGCACGACCCTCGGCGCGCTCGCCGTCGGCGTCCCGCAGCTGGTCCTCCCCCAGGGAGCCGACCAGTTCGCCAACGCCGAAGCCCTGGTGGCCGCGGGCGCCGCGCTGAGCCTCCAGCCCGGCGAACTCAGCGCGGAGGCGATCACCGAACACACGCGGAGTCTTCTGCCGCACCACGGAAACACCGAGCATCGCGACGCGGCCCGTGCGATCGCCGGGGAAATCGCCCGGATGCCCTCCCCCGACGAGGTCGCCCGCGACCTGCCGAAGTGGGGCCGAGCCTAGGCCCGCCGCGTGTCGTCCGCCGGATCACGCGTGTCGTTCAGCGGATCACGCGTGTCTTCCGCCGGATCACGCGTGTCTTCCGCCGGATCACGCGAAACCGCCACCCGCGCACCGGCAGTCGACACCTAAGACACCGTTGGCCCTAACGCGCCAAACCCCTCACGGCGCCTCAGAACCCGAAGAGCTCCTGCGGTACTTCGTGCTCGTCCGGCCAGGTCAGCCAGGCGACGTCGGTCGGGCCGATGGCGCAGTTGGCCACCCGCCAGGACCGCGCGTCGTCGTCGACGTTCGTCTCGCTCTTCTTCTTGAGCAGGGCGACGTAGACGTCGGACATGACGCCATCGGCCCGCTTGTTCTCGTAGACGGTGCCGGCGTAGTACGCACGACCGGCTTCGGTGCCGCGCATCGTCCCCTGCAGGAACACCCAGGGACCGAGCCGGTCGAGCTGTTCCACGGCGACCCGGACCCGATCACCGAACTCCTGGTCGAGCCGGGCGGTGGCGGCCTGGAGTACCGCCTCCCGGACCGGGTCGCCGGGATTCAGCGACACCGGAAAGGGTCGTGCGGACGGGGTGTACATCTAGCTACCTCCCACTGGCGGGGCAGCGACGCGGCCGACGACGGCGGCCGCGTCAGCTTGCCCGGTGACGCGCTGGCGTTGTGTCGGATCAGGTCGGCGGGGTGAGGATCTTCACGAGGCCGCCACCGCCGCCCATGCTGATCTTCTGCGAACCGTCGGGGTTGACGTTGTTCGAGCCGATGAACTGGCCGTCACCCGCGTACAACACGACGTGCCCGCCGTTGTTCGAGATCACCACGTCGCCCGGTTTCGCTTCGGAGAGCGGCACGGACTTCCAGCCGTCCGCCTCGAGGTTGGCCGACAGACCCGCGACCGAGGCACTGGCCTGCCCCTTGTCGATCAGGCCCGCCGCCTCGAGACAGCCGGAAACGAAGTTCGCGCAGTTGACGTTGTTGGGCACCCACGACTGCATGGCGGGCAGTTCACCACTGCCCTTGAGGTCGCCGGCGTTGCGGCCGAGGAACCTCTCGGCGATCTTCGCCGGGTTGTCCCCCTGGGCGTCGATCGGTTTGGCGGGCCTGCCGTCGCCCTGCACCCCGGCGACACCACCGCCGCCGCCTCCGCCACCACCACCACCGCCGTCCCCGCCCCCGTAGCTGGGCGTGCTGCTCACCCGGGAGTCGACGGGCTTGGCGTTGACGCTCGACGCCGTGGTCTGGCCGTCATCGGCGGGCACCAGCTCGAGGAAACCGCCCTCGATCTCGAGGCCCAGCGGCTTGAGGAGATCGTCGATCTGCTTCTCGGCCTCGTCCAGGGCCCGCTCGATCTCGTCCTTCTTGCCGTTCGAGTCTTTTTCGTTGAGCTGCCGGAGCCGCTCGATGTCCGACGCGGCGGCGGCGATCTCGTTTTCGTTCTCGGAACCGTTCTTCCGACGCCGGGCCGAGTCGATCAGCTTGCGATTGTCCGCGTCCTTGTCCTTGGCTTCCTGGGCGAGCTGTGCGACCTTCTTCTTGACCTCGTCCAGGATTTCGGAGACCCGCTGGAGGATGTTCTTGGCCGCCTCGGCCTTGTCGCTGACCTTGTAGCTGGCCTTGCCGAGCTTTTCGAGGTGCTCGGCGACGGCGTCGGCGTCCTTGCCTTCCCATTCGCGCAGCACGTCGTCACGGAAGAGCTTGAGATCGTCGCCGAGATCGTTCGCCCTGGTGGCCGCGCCGCCGACCTTCCTCGCCTGGTCGTTGACCGCGCTCGAATTGAGCTTCTGCGCCTGCTGGGCGTGTTTGTCGATGGCGTCCAACGACTTCGGGCGGTCATGCGACGGGTCGTCGAGTGTGCTCGGATTCCGCTCCGCGGTGGTCATCGGTAAATCCCCCTGCTTCCCGTCTCAGTCCGATCAATCCCGCTCGCGGGCGCCGCCGCGGAGGGTGTGGACACCCGCGGCTTCGTCGTTCCGCATCCGCTCGGCGGCGTTGGCCAGCGCGTTCGACGCGGCGTCGACGAGCTTCACGGCGGCCGCCAGCTCGGCGTTCACGCCGCGGTGGAACCCCTTCATCGTGGTCCCCGTGCTGGCCGCGTTCTTCAGGTCGCCGAACGCGCCTCCGGGATCGCCGTCGCCCAGGTCCTTGCCCGTCCCGCTGAAGCCGTCCTTGAGCCCGCCGACCTTCTTGGCCAGCGCGGCGATCTGCTCTGGATCGAATCGGCGAGTCATGAATGATCCCTCCAGTCCCGGCGCCTGCGCGCGTGCTTGCCTGACCCACACTGTTCTACCGCGCACCTTATGAGTTCACACTCACCCGTGCGCGTCGTTTCCCGAAACGCGATGACGCCGTTCGTGTACATCGACGCATCGGGCCGCGCGGTGGTTCCCGGAAGATTTCCGTATCCGGTCCACGCGTGTCGACGACGCCCTCGGCGGGAGGATCTTACCCTCCCGGCCCCCGCTGACCACGGGATGCCGAGCCGGGTCCTGACCCGGCCGGGTCACCGGAAGAACTCGTTTCCCGGATGTTCTTCGTCCCCGACAACCGCGGCGCCGGTGGCGACGTCGACAACCACCTGCGCCATCGTCGGGGGCATCGTCGCCGCGCGCGGGGGCGTGCCGCAGTCGTGGCAGGTCGCTTGCGAACCGCTCCCGGGGGGCGGGCCGGAGTCCTAGACCAGGCCGAGTTCGCGTGCCCGGACGCCCGCCTGGAAGCGGGATTCGGCGCCCAGCGCGGCCATCAACTCGGCCACCCGGCGCCGGTAGGTCCGCACGCCGAGGCCGAGGGTCCGGGCGGCGGCTTCGTCCTTGACACCGCTGCCGAGCAGGTCCAGCACCGCGGGCGCGAGCCGCCGGATCTCGGCGACCTGCGCGTCGTAGACGGCGAGATCGGTCGCCGATCGCCAGGCCGTTTCGAACAGCGACATCACCCCCTGCACGGTTTCGGGCTGGGTGATGACGCTGTAGCCGCGTTGCCCGGCGGTGAGGTCACCGGCCAGGATCACGAGCCTGCCGTCCATGATGATCGTCTCGTTGACGTCCTCGGTCGAGACGCGGATCTGCGCGCCGAACCGGCCGCTGACCCGGGCCAGCTCCTGCGCGGAGGCCGAGTCGAGCAGCAGACCGGCCCGGTAGATCTTGCGGATCCGCAGCTCGCCGGACCGGCGCTCGGTGGCCGCGGTGAGCTCGTCCGGCCGCCGACCCGCCACCCAGGTCGCGAGGTCGTTGGCGGCGCACGCCAGCTCGGTCACGGTCGAGAACAGATGCCCGACCCGGCGGAACAGTTCTTCTTCGCCGCGCACGACGGTGACCGAATCGCCCGCCCTCGTGAGGCCGTCACCCGTCCGCATGGCCTCGATACTGCCCCAACCGCACGGCTCGCGACCAGGTGGCAGGTTGTTGCCATTTCCTGACCACCGGCGGGCCCGTCACGACGCTGATGGGTATGACGAACCTTCACGACGACGCGGGCACCTGGCGGCTCGGCGACCTCACCGTCAACCGCGTCGGCCTCGGCGCGATGCGGTTGACCGGGATGCCGTGGGACGAGAAGCCCAAGAGCCGCGAGGACGCGATCACGGTCCTGCGCCGCGCGATCGAACTCGGTGTCGACCACATCGACACCGCTTCGTTCTACTTCACTCCCCAGCGGTCGGCGAACGAGTTGATCAGCACCGCGCTCCAGCCCTATCCCGAAGACCTCGTGATCACCACGAAGGTCGGCGCGGGCCGCTCCCGCGACGGCGAGTTCTCCTTCGCGCGGCCGGATCAGCTCCGCGGCCAGGTCGAAGAGAACATCCGGCAACTCGGCCTCGACCACCTCGACGTCGTCAACCTGCGCTGGGGCTCCGGGATGGGCAAGGAACGCGGATCGCCGGCCGAACACTTCGGCGCGCTGGCCGACCTGCGCGAGGCGGGGCTGATCCGCCACCTCGGCGTCTCCAACATCGTGGCGGACCAGCTGACCGAGGCGAGGACGATCGCGCCGGTGGTCTGCGTGCAGAACCGCTACGGCCTGGCCGACCGGGAAGACGACGCCCTGGTCGACCTGTGCGCGGAGCACGGCATCGCGTTCGTGCCCTTCTTCGCCGTCACGACCTCGTTTCCCGGCGATCCCACGCCCGGCTCCGTTCCGGGCGAGGCCGAGATCGCGAAGGTCGCCGCGGCACACGACGCGACCCCGGCGCAGATCCGGCTCGCCTGGACCCTGCACCGCGGCGAGCACGTGCTCGCCATCCCGGGCACCGGCGATCCCCGCCACCTGGAGGAGAACGTCGCGGCGGGCGGCATCCGGTTGAGCGACGACGAACTGGCGCTGCTCGACACGGTCGGCCGCGGCGGGCGAGAGTGAGCGGTCGGTCCAGGTGGTCGTGAGTGGCGATTCGGGCTAGAGCCAAGAGGGTTTCAAGTACCTGCTGCGGGTGGGTCCGGACGCCGCCTTGAGCCTCAGTGGCACCACCAGCCATGGCGGCGCCCGGTAGGTCCCTTTCCCAGTACATGAAGGCCCCCTTCCTTGCGCCTAGGTACAGGAAGGGGGCCTTCATGTACCTCACCACGCAGTAGGTGCCTAGAGAGGGCTCGCTAGAACCTGAAACGTTACTCACGACCCGCTGTACCGAGGCCTCACCGGCGGATGCGGTGGTCCACGGCGACCCAGTTCGTTTCCCAGGTCGTCCCGCCGTCGGCCGAGAACGCCTGCTCGAATTTCGCCACGTCCGGACCGTGGCGGACCACGAGGAAGCGCACCTTGATCGGACGGTCGCCGATCCGGTCGTCGCCGTGGAACTCGCCGACACCGTCGCGGAAGCCGCCGTAGACCGCCGGGGTGAGCAGACCGTCGCGCATGTTGACGAAGGTCAGGCTCCACCGCCGCGCCTGGGGTTCGTACAGCCGCAGGTTGAGCGCGTCGATGCGGCCGTGCGGCCCCGAGACCGCGAACTCGAGGACGTTCGCCCGCCGGTCCATGAGCGGGCGCACGGTGCTGGTGCCGTCGAACTGGAGCCACTGGTCCGCGGAGTCGGACAGCGGCTCGGCGAGCACCCGCACCGTGGACCGCCAGGTCCCGATTTCCCAGTCGAACGCCCGCTGCCCATCGGCGCTCGAAGCGACCGAAGCGACTGAAGCCGCGGGAGAGACCGCTGTCGCGATCAGCATCAGAGCCGAAAGGCCCACTGTCAGGATTCGTTTGTATGGCACGGTCATGGTCCGACTATCCGAGCGGAGGACGGCCATGAACAAGAAGGCACCTGCGGGTAACCTTTCGCGTCCCAACCCGCTGCCCGGCTGTCCGATGGCCGCGGCGTTCGCCGCGATCGGCGGGAAATGGAAGCTGACCCTGCTGTACTGGCTCGCCCACGGCGAGTCCCATTTCGCCGGTCTTCGCCGCCGGGGCACCCCGATCACACCCAAGGTGCTGGCCGAACAGCTGCGCGAACTCGAGGCCGACGGTCTCGTCGAACGCGTGGTCACCGGGCCGGTCCCGGCGCGCGTCATCTACCGGCTCACGCCCTACGGGGCCACGGTCCTGCCCGTGGTCGAGGAGGTCCGGGTCTGGGGTGAGGCGCGTCTCCGGCGCACCCAAGGCGACGCCGCGCCGAACACGGCGATGGGGTGCGCCGAGGCGATCAGGTAGTCACTTCGCACCGGCCCGGCGGGCGGCGGTCGCGGTGGCGAGGGTCTGGAAGACCTCTTGGGTGGCGGCGAGGTCGATGCAGGCGTCCGTGATGGACTGGCCGTAGGTGAGCGGCCGGTCGGGGTGGAGGTCCTGGCGGCCCGCCTGGAGGTTGGATTCGAGCATGACCCCGACGATGCCGCGCTGGCCGTTTTTGATCTGTTCGGCGATCTGGCCCGCGACGACGGCCTGCCGGAGATGGTCCTTGCGGCTGTTGTCGTGGCTGGCGTCGATCACCACACGGCGCGGCAGGCCAGCGTTCTGCAGGGCGGTGAGCGTTCCCCGGACGGACGCGGGATTGTGGTTGGGCGCGCTGTTGCCGCCGCGCAGGACGACGTGACAGTCGGGGTTGCCGACGGTGTGCAGGATGGCGGGCAGCCCGCTGGGGTCGACACCGGGGACGACGTGCCGCGCCTCGGCGGCACGGATCGCGTCGACGGCCACGGTGACATCACCGTCGCGTCGGTTCTTGAAGCCGACCGGCATGGACAGGCCGCTGGCCAGCATGCGGTGGTTCTGGCTTTCGACGGTGCGGGCGCCGATCGCGCCCCACGAAACGGTGTCGGCGAGATAGGCCGGGATCGTGGTGTCCAGCCACTCGCACGCGGCGGGCAGCCCGCCCTCGGCGAGTTCGAGGAGCAGATCCCTGGCGATGCGCAGGCCGCGGTTGACGTCACCGGTGCCGTCGAGATGCGGGTCGTTGATGAGCCCTTTCCAGCCGCCGATCGTGCGGGGCTTTTCGAAGTAGACGCGCATGACGATCAGGAGGTCGTCGACGAACCGGCCGGCGAGGGCGGCGAGGCGGTCGGCGTATTCGAGGGCGGCGGCGGGATCGTGGATGGAACAGGGCCCGGCGATCACGAGCAGCCTGTCGTCCGTGCCGTCGAGGACGCGGAGGACGTTTTCCCTGCCTTGCCGCACCGTGTCGGCCGCGGTGGCGCCGAGCGGCAGTTCGTGGTGCAGCAAGGCCGGGGTGACCAGCGGGACCATACGGTCGATGCGCTGGTTGTCGAGTTCGACCGCGGCGATGGTTGTCATCACAGATATCCAGGGTTTCTGCCGGTACCGGGCGGGAGGGAAAGCCGGGATTTCCCTCCCCCGGACGGCGGTCTCGGGTGAATGAAGAAGCAAGCTGGAGAAAAGCCCGGCATCACTCAAGTGAGGAGATTTCCCTTACCCGGAAAATCTCCCACCATCGTTCACGCGAAACAATGGTGAAAGCCCTGTCCAACCCGATTCCCGCTGATTCAGCGGCCGGTCCAGGTCGGATCCCTTTTCTCGGCGAAGGCACGGGCTCCTTCGCTCGCGTCGGCACTGCACCGTCGACGTTCTTCCCACGGATAAGAGGTTTTGAACGCCTCTTCGAGCGGAAGGTCGAGCGAGCGCAGCGCGGCCTCCTTGATCGCGCGGACCGAAAGCGGAGCGGCCCGAACGAGGCTGTCCGTCCATTCGGCGACGCATCGATCCAGTTCGGCGAACGGTACGACCTCATTCACCAAACCGTGACGAAGCGCCGTCGCCGCGTCCATTCTGCGCCCGGTCAGCAGATATCCCATCGCCACTTTCTGCGGAAGCTGCCGCGGCAACCGGAACACGCCGCCCGCGCCGGCGATCAGGCCGAGACGGACCTCCGGCAACGCGAAGACGGCATCCTCGGAAGCGACCACGATGTCGCAGGCGAGCACCAGTTCGAAACCGCCGCCCAACGCGTAACCGTGCACCCGGGCGACCACCGGTTTGGACAGGGTGAACCGGTCGGTCAGCCGGGGATGCCCCGGCTGACCACCACTGCCGAACGTCGAGGCCTCGACGCCTTCCTCGGTCAGCCGCGCGCGTTCCTTGAGGTCCTGCCCGACGGAGAAAGCGCGATCTCCCGCGCCGGTCAGGACCACCACCCTGATCTCGTCGTCGGCTTCGACGTCGTCCCAGATCCCGGCGAGTTCCGTATGCATCCGCCGGTCCATGGCGTTCAGCACTTCGGGCCGGTCCATCGTGACGTAGGCGACGTGGTCCTTTTTCTCGTAGCGCACCCGGGTCTCACTCATCGCGAGCCCACCGCGAAACCGTCCACCTTGCCGATCACGTCCGCGCCGTAGACGCGCAAAGCCTGCTGCAGCGCGAATTCGGCCAGGTACCGGCGGAATTCCTCCGGCGGTTCCTCGGCGAGGTTCAGCATGCGCCGGTTGGCCACCACGGCTTCTCCTTCGAGCCGCGCCAGCGCGTGGTCGATCGCCGCGTCCATCTCCTCCGGCGGGACGACCTCGTCGACGATGGACCTCGCGTCCGGTTCGTCCGCCCGGAGCCGTCGTCCGCCGAGGATCACCTGCCGGGCCACCCGCGGCCCGGCGATGCGGGAAAGCCGGAAATTGGCCGCGCCGGGGATGATCCCCTCCTTCGCCGCGGGCAGGCTGAGGTACGCGTCGGACGCCGCCAGCACGTGGTCGAAGACCAGGAGGAGCTGGGTCCCGCCGCCGATGGCGAAGGAATCGACGGCCGCCATCCAGGGCTTGTCGGTCGACCGCGACCGCCACGAGCAGTCCGTGAGCAACCCGCGGAAGATCTTCTGGAGGTAGCCCATTTCCCGCCGCAGAAGGAAATCGACGAGCGGGATGTCACCGGAGCTGAGCTTCTTGAGGTTGATCCCCGCGCAGAACACCCGGCGCCCCGCGTACCGCGGATGACTCATCACCCCACCCCGCAGCAGTCCCACCCGGACGGCCGGATCGAGCAGCACCAGGTCGACCGCGGTCTCCATGTCATCGACCTGCTGGACGTCCTCGGCGTTCAGGCAGTCGTCCCGGCACAGGGTCAGATACGCGACACCGTCCCGGCGTTCCAGCCGGACCGCCTCCATCCGCAGGACACCGGTCTCGACGAACTCGGGCAGCAGCCGCAGCGCCCTGGTGGTGGGCCGCAGCATGGCGTCGAGCAGATGCGGACCGGCCTTCGGCGCGCGCAGGATCCCGCGCAGGAAGATGCCCTGGTCGATCTCGCGGCCTTCCTTCTCCGCCTGCGGACGCGACCGCTCGGCCGCCATCTGCTCCTCCGACGGCACCAGACCGGGAAAGGCGAGGGCGGCCGCCCGGACGAGTTCGCCGATGCGCAGGTACCGCGTCCGGCCACCGGTGAGTTCGTCGTAGATCTCTTCGGCGTGTGCCTCGACGAAAGCCGTGCGCGAGGCACGGACGTCGTCGTCGACCCGGTGGGCCTCCCCCGCCAGGGCCCGGAGATCGAGCCCTGGCGAATGCGTTGTCACGACTTGGCTTCCCGCCGCAAGGCCCGGTCGGCCGCCGCCAGGTGGGAACCGAGCGCCTCCTCGAAGGTGGTCGAGCCCGCTTCGAAGATCAGCTGACGGCGGATCGCCGTTTCGGGTCCGTCCGTGACCCGGGACAGCTCGGCCAGCGTCTTCGCCGGGTCGTCGGACACCTCGTCGATCAGGTCGAGGGCGAGCGCGCGATCCGCCTCGATCGGGGTGCCGACCAGCACGGCCCGCCGGATAGCGGCCGCACCCGCCTGCTGGGTGAGCCGGTAGAGGCTCATCCCCGGCCAAGCACCGCCGCCCGCCCAGGCGAGCCGCAACCGGGTCCCCGGCTCGGCGATCCGGATGTCGGCGGCGAGCAGCAGATCCAGTGCCATTCCGGCACATTCGCCCGACGACACCGCGACGGTGAGCCTGCCGAGCCGTTCGAACCGGCGCACGACACGCTCCCATTTGGAGACCAGGCCGACCGCCAGTCCCTTCGTCCAGTCGGCGGGCGGGGCGCCCGTGACGTGGACGATGACCGGTCCCGGTGCACGCTGGTCCTCGGCACGGTCGCAGAGACCGTCGATCTCCTCGACCGCCGCGGCGGACAGCGGTCGGGAGCCGTCGAAGCGCAGCACCGGTTCGCCCTTGATTTCGTTCCGCGTCACCATTGGATAAGCGCCATTTCGATTGTGGAGCCAGGCCCCATGGTCATGAGCACGCCGTAGTCCCCCGGGCGGGCGACGTCTTCGTCGGCGAGCCGCTCGTAGGAGAAGAGGAAGGAGCCGCTGGAGAGATTCCCGTAGTCACGGAGCACACCGGTGGTGTGGCGGACGTCGTGCCGGCTCAGGCCGAGGTTGACGACGACGGCGTCGATCACCTTCTTCCCGCCGGAGTGCACCAGCCAGTGGCCGATGTCGCTGCGGCGCAGGCCCGTCCCCGACAGCAGCCGGTCGATGACGATTTCGGCGTGCGCGCCGACCACGTAAGGAATCTGCGGGTCGAGGAAGAAACTGAACCGGTCCTGGTCACGGTCCCAGTCGTAACGCATCGCGTCGACGGCGTCGGTGATGATGTAGCTGGCGAATTTCAGGACGCGCGGACCCGGCACGCGTCCGTCGCCGGAGATGAGCGCGAGAGCCGCGGATCCGTCGCCGAAAAGGCTGTTGACCACCGCGGTCCGCATGGTGCCGTCGAGGGCGTAGGCGGCGGAGCACGCCTCGCTGCACAGGACGACGCCGAGTTCGCCTGGATGGGCCGCGGACCAGCCCGAAACCACGTTGAGCGCGTTCAGTCCGGCGTTGCAGCCCATGCCCACGATGTCCGAACGGCTGCAATGCGGGTCGATGCCCAGCTCTCGGATGATCAGCGCGCTCAGCCCGGGGGTCAGGAAACCGGTCGAGGTGACACAGCACAGGTGACGCAGGTCCGAAAGCGTCGCTCCGGCCGACTTGAGACAGGCTTCCAGCGCCCGGCAGCCCATGTCGACGGCGATCTTCTTGTGCTTGTCGAGGAGGTCACCCTGCGGTTCCGCCGCGCGGGCGCCGCCGGGACCCTCCGGCGGCAGGGTGAGGAAACGCCGATCGATGGCGCTGTTGAGGAAGACCGAGCGGATCTTCGGATCCTCGATGTCGAGGATTTCGAGAAGGTCGGATTGCGAGTAGGACGATTCGGAAACCGCGGTCCCCACACCGGCGAACCTGGTGATCTCGGTGAGTCCCGTCAGTGCGGAAAAGTCCTCGGCTGATTCGGCGAGAGCAGTCATCGATACATCCATCCCCAAGTTCGCAACTTGCTTCGAAGGAGCTGCTTGAACTGCGCAGCGGACATCGATCTCACCTTTCTCTGTTCTCGTTTCGGATAATGGTCCGTGAAGGACTCCTTGAGGGACTCTGGGTCCCTCAAGGAGTCCTTCACGGACAGGGAAAGTCAGGCGGAGAGCGGGACTCCGGACAGCCGCCGCTCGATCTCGCGGCTGGTGGCGTAGTCGGGCAGCAGGCCCCGCTCCCGCGCTTCGGCGAGTGTGATGGCCACCCGGTCCCGATCGGACAGGATCGGGTCGACGCCGGAGTCGATGGGCAGGCCCAGTGCGGGATCCAGTGCCGAGAGGGCGAGTTCGTTCTCCGCCACATAACCCCCGGAAAGCATGTAGGACATGACGGTGTCGTCCTCGAGCGCGACGAAGGCGTGGCCGACACCGACGGGGAAGTACATCGTCCGATGGGCCTCCTGGTCCATCAGGACCGCGTCCCACTTCCCGAACGTGGGCGAGCCGACCCGGATGTCGACCACGATGTCCAAGGCCTTGCCGCGGGCGCAGTAAACGTACTTCGCGATCCCCGGCGGAGTCACGGTGTAATGGACGCCGCGCACCACGCCTCGTTTGGACAAACTGTGGTTCGTCTGCGCCACGGGAAAAAGCGGTCCGCCGTGGGCCTCGATGAAGGCTTCCTCCTGGAACGGCGAGATGAACAGGCCCCTGTCGTCCGGGAAGACGCGAGGGGTGAATTCGAGCGCTCCCTCGACGGCGAGTTTACGTGCTTGCACAGCTGCTCCTGTGGTTGGCGTGGTCAGAGGTCGGACAGCACTTCGCGGACCGCGTGGATGACCTTGTCCTGCAGGTCCGGGGAAAGCGCCGGGTACATCGGCAGCGAGAAGATCTCGCCGGCCAGCTTCTCGGTGACCGGCAGCGAGCCGGTCTCGTAGCCGAGGTGGGCGAACCCGGTCATGGTGTGCACGGGCCACGGGTAGCTGATGTTCAACTGGATGTCGTACGCCTTGAGCCGCTCGAGGATCTCGTCGCGCCGGGGATGGCGCACCACGTACACGTAGTACACGTGCTCATTGCCGGGAACGGTCCGCGGAAGCTTCAGCTCGGTGTCGCCCAGACCTTCGACGTAGCGTTCGGCGACAGCGCGGCGGCCCGCCGTGTACGCGTCGAGCCGCTTGAGCTTACGCCGCAGGATCTCGGCCTGGACCTCGTCCAGACGACTGTTGTGGGCGGGTGTCTCGATCGTGTAGTAGCGCTCTTCCATGCCGTAGTACCGCAACCGCCGCAGCCGCCGCTCGACGTCTTCGCGGGAGGTGATGGTCGCGCCACCGTCGCCGTACGCGCCGAGCACCTTGGTGGGATAGAAGGAGAACGCGGCCGCGTCCCCGGTCGACCCCGCGATCGTGCCGTTCTGCCGGGCCCCGTGCGCCTGCGCGCAGTCCTCCAAAATGGACAGTCCGTGCTTCGCCGCGAGCTCCGTCAGCGGAGCCATGTCCACACACTGCCCGTACAGATGCACGGGCAGCAGGCATTTGGTGCGCTCGGTGACCGCGGCGGAGACCTGGCTCGTGTCCATCAGGAAGTCGTCCTCGCGGACGTCGACGAAGACCGGGGTGGCGCCGGTTCCGTCGATGGCGACCACGGTCGGAGCGGCGGTGTTCGATACCGTGATCACCTCGTCGCCCGGACCGACACCCAGCGCCTGGAGGCCGAGCTTGATGGCGTTCGTCCCGTTGTCGACGCCGACACAGTGCCCGACCCCGTGGTACGCGGCGAACTCCTCTTCGAAGCCGCGCAAGCTCGCACCGAGCACGAGCTGCCCCGAGTCGAAGACCGTCTCGACCGCATCGAGCAGGTCGAGCCGCTCCTTCCCGTATTCGGCCAGGTAGTCCCAAACGCGCGTGGTCATGAGCGAGCCTTTCCGTGAACTGGGGTGGTCAACGCGGCGACGGTGCGGCGCACGCCCTCGGACAGCGAGATCTCCGGACGCCAGCCGGTGATCGTCCGGAAGGAGGTGGAATCGATGGTGATGCTGCGAAGATCCGTCGCGGGCGCGTGGGACGGTGGTTCCACGCAGGTCACCTCCACCGGGCTCTTTCCGGTGTGCTCGGCCATCTCCTTCGCCACGAGCCGGAACACCTCGCCCAGCCGATCGCCCCGGCCGGCACCGATCAGCCAATGCCCGCCCACCAGGGAATCCGGGCTGTCCAGTGCCGCGGTGAACGCCTTCGCGACGTCCTCGACGTGGATCAGATCGCGTCGCACCGTCCCGTCACCCCAGATGGTGAGCGGCAGGCCTTCGAGCGCTCGCCGCGCCATGGCGGACACGACACCACGATCGTGGTTCGCCCCTTCCGTCGCGGTCTCACCGAAGATCGTCGGCAGCCGAAGGCTGATACCGCGCACCCGGCCATCGGCGGTGGCCTTCTTGAGGAGCTGTTCGGCCTCGAGCTTCTGCACGTCGTACGGAGTCGCCGGATGATCGGGCTCGCTCCCGTCGAGTGGTTCCCGTGGTGGCACACCGACCTGCGAGGTGGTACCGCCGAACACCACCAGCGGAGGCGTCCCTTCGCCACTTCCGAGGACATCGACGAGGTCCCGCAGCACGCCGACGTTCACGCGTTCGCCACCCTCGGTCTCGGCCGCACGCCAGCCGCCGTCTCCCAGTAGCAGGTAGACGACGGCGTCCGAACCCGCTACCGCGTCGGCGAGCGCCGCCCGGTCGGTGAGGTCGGCGGTGACGACGGTGGTTTCCGCTCGGCCGGGCGCGGGGGTGAAGTGCTTGCGCGCCACCGCCCGCAGCCGGATCGGCCGCCGGGCCAGTTCGCGCGTGACGGCCGAGCCGATGAAGCCCGACGCGCCGAGAACGGTGATCAGCTTCACGTCACGCACCTCCGTGCGGTTGTGCGGTCAAGGCGTTGATACACGCCAGGAGTGTGCGGGCCTCCACGTTGACGTAGTGCCCGTGCCGGGTGAGCGCGGTGAGCTGGGCCGGCGTGACCCAGGCGTAGCCGGGCGGCGGATCGGCCGTGTCGTCCGCCTCGACCACGAGATAGCGGGCCCGCACGTTGAGAAAACGGCCGCCTTCTTCGGAATGTATCGCCTCGTAGAGGATCCGCGACCGTGGAGCGGCCAGGACGGTGTCGAGGAAGAGCGGGCGGTCCTCCGCCGGCAGGTGCGCGTAATTGTGGGGCGTGCACTGGACGGTCGGCGCCAGCTCGACCGTGTCCACGAAACCACCGTCGACCCTGGCGTGCACGAGAACGTGCGGCACACCACCGATTTCGCGCACGAGGAACGCGACGACGCCCGGCCCGACGGATTCGAGCAACGGCTGGGTCCAGCTGATCTTCTCGCGGTTGCCGCCTTTCACCGCCACCGCCAGTACCTTGAAGTAGCGGCCGTCCTCGTGCTCGATCGCTTCGACACCTTGCTTCCAGCCGCGGACGTCCTTGAGCGGAATGCGGCTGGGACGCACGTCGTGGCGCGAACGCTCGTTCGTGAACCACGACAGGAGCTGGACGTCGGAGAGCACCGCGCCGGGAGCCGGGTCATGGTAGGGAAGACACGACAACACGCTCCGCGCGTTCATGTTGATCGTTTCGTCCTCGTACATCAGCTGCGCGATCTGGCCGAGGGTGAGCCAGCAGAAGTCGTCCCACTTCGGCACGTCGTCGAGGGTTTCGACGATCATGTTGCGATTGCTCTTCCGGAAGAACCAGGAACCCTGTTCCGCCTGGAGGACGTCGACGATGACCCGGTCGGGGTCGGGCGGGGCGAAGTACTCGATCAGTTTGACGTTCGTACCGCCGTGCGCCTTGGTGTAGTTGCTGCGGGTGGCCTGCACGGTCGGCGAAAGCTGCACCAGATTGGGGTTTCCCGGCTCCATCTTGGCCTGCATCAGGAAGTGCAGGACCCCGTCGAACTCCTTGCCGAGAATGCCGAGGATGCCTACCTCGGGCTGTTTGATGACCGGCTGCTGCCACTCGCGGTAGGGGCCGTCACCGTGCGGACCGTCTTGCTCGATCACGTGCAGGCCTTCGATGGCGAAGAACCGTCCGCTGCTGTGCACGAGATTGCCGGTCCCGTCCTGGAACCCCCACTGGTCCAGCTCCGCGAACGGGATGTGGTCGACGTGGAAGACGTTGGCCGCACGGCGTTCGGTGATCCACGCGCGGACGTCTTCGGTCCGCATGTGCACTCCGTCCGTGGTGGCCGCCGACAAGGCGATGCGATCGGCGTGGCCGCGATCGTCACGCGGGCGCACCGAGGGAGGTGGTACCAGGCGACGCAGCATCAAAGGACTTCCCGTCATCGCGCTGCTCCATGTCGTCGATCGGTCATTGGCCGGCACTGAGGAGAAACCGCGAGGGTCTCCCTGAGCACCGACGGAAGTCCCGGGCGCGTCACCGCTACGTCAGCCCCCATGCCCCGGCAAAAGGTAGCTTCGGACGCTCGCGAAGGTCCAGTTCGTCCAATTCGCTTTTCCGGATTCGGCCCGTGTGATCGGCGCTTGTTCGACGTTCTGGTTTCGTTGTCGTCCCTCCAGTCACGTGTGCCGTCCCTCAAAACACGCGTGCGGCGAGCAGGATCACGGGAAACTAGGGAATCTGTTCTTTCTGGTTCGTCGCCGTTTGCGTGCTCCAAGCCCGCTGTTCGGTCTCCCGCACTTGCTCCTCGGCGGTCTGCTCCAGCCTCTTCATCGCGAACCGCAGGATGGGCGGGGCCATCAGCGGTGTGACGATGGCGACGAGGATGACGATCGTGTAGATCTCCACGCCGAGGATGCCCAGCCGCAGACCGACGGTGGCGACCATGATCCCGATGACCCCGCGCGCGTTCAGCCCGGCGCCGAGCGCCAGTCCCTCCCACTTGTTCAGGCCGCTGATCCGCGCTCCGGCGTACACGCCGACGAACTTGCCGATGATGGCCAGCGCGAGCACCACGAGTCCCGTCAGGAGTACCTCTGGGCGGATGAGCGCGGTGAGATCCATCCGCAGCCCGGCCGTGGCGAAGAAGAGCGGTGCGAACACCGAAAGGACGACGGTGCGCAGGGGCGCGAGCTTGACCGGGTCCACCTTTCCCGCCGTACCGATCAGGATGCCGCAGATGAAAGCCCCGAAGAGGGCCTCGAGACCGAGGGCGTGCGTACCGGCCGAAGCGAGGAGGAGCAGGGCGACAACGACACCGACGGTGGCCCAGGGACCGTCGGATTGGCCTGCCATGCGCAGCGCACCCCGTGCCAGCGGCCTGCCGAGGGTGAGCGCGAAGACGACGATGGCGATCAGACAGGCGAGGGAAACGAGCACGGTGCCTGCCGTGACCGCCTGCACCGCCATCGCGCTGACGACGGACAGCAGTAACCAGCCGAACACGTCGTCGATCATTCCCGCGGCGAGCGTGAGCTGTCCGACATTGCGGTGCAACAGGTTCATGTCGATGAGGGTCTTCGCGATGACGGGGATGGCGCTGACGCACATCGCCACGCCGAGGAAAAGAGCGAAGACGGTGACGTCGGTGCCGTCGGGAATCAGCACCCGCGGCAGGACGAAACCCGCGCCGATACCGAGGCCAAGAGGAATGATCAAGCCGCCGAAGCCGACGCCCGCGGCGGCACCGAAGCGCCGCCGGACCATGCGCATGTCCATCTGCATACCGGTGAGACCGACCAGCAGCAGGACACCGATCTGGCCGACGGCGTCGAGAAGGTGGTACTGCTCGGCGACCGCCGGGAACAGCCAGCCGTGCAGCCCCGGTGCGGCCCACGCCAGCAGCGAAGGGCCGAGAATCACCCCGACGAACAGTTCGCCGACGACAGCGGGCATCCCGAACCGGGCGGCCAGGCGCCCGAAGACGACGGCGAGCAGGAGCAGCAAACCTGCCTGGAGCAAAAAGATCAGGAGACTGTGCGCGGCGATCGGGGCGATCGGCGCGGGAAGTGAGAGAAGCACCTTCCTCCTTCAGGGAAGGTCCACCGCGGAGACACCCGGCATGTGGTGGACACGAACAGAACAATGCGGCGTTCGCCATCGGGAAAGCCCGTCCGCGGCGGAGCCGTCAGCCGTACCGGACGACCCGGGTGCCCAGCCGCCGGGCCGCGCTCAGCGAGTCGCAGCCCGCCAGGCCCATCGCGTTCCGGAGTTCGACGGCGAGCAGGTCGAGCACCTGCCGGGCGCCCTCTTGGCCGTCCGCGGCCAGCCCCCACATGACGGGCCGCCCGACCAGCACCCCCGACGCTCCGAGCGCGACCGCCTTGAGCACGTCCCCGCCGGTCCGGATCCCGCCGTCCAGCAACACTTCGCAACCACCGGAAACCGCGTCCGCGATCTCTCCCAGCATTTCGATCCCCGGGACGGCGCCGTCCAACTGACGGCCTCCGTGGTTGGACACCACGATTCCGGCGGCACCCGCGTCGACGGCGCGGACGGCGTCCTCGACCGCGAGGATCCCCTTGAGTACCACCGGAAGGTCCGTATGCGCACGGACCGCCTCGACGGATTCCCAAGTGGCCGGGGCGAATTCACGCGCGGTGTGGTCGGCGACGGCCGAAAGCCCGTCGGTACGGCGATGCGCGGCCGCACCGGCGTCGAAGTTGGCCGCCGTCACCGATTCCGGCAACGCGAAGCCGTTCCGCATGTCACGCAACCGCCGTCCCATCCACGGCACGTCGACGGTGAACACGATCGCCTCGCAACCGGCGTCCTCCGCACGGCGTACGAGCTCCAGTGACCGCTTTTCGTCGCGCAGCCAGTACAGCTGGAACCACGGCCGCCCACCGACGGCCGCGATCTCCTCCAGCGGAACACTGCTCAGGGTGCAGATGGTGTACGGCACGCCGGCGTCCCGCGCCGCGCGTGCCGCCGCGAGCTCCCCTTCGGGATGGAACAACCGCTGGTACGCGACCGGCGCGACCGCCACGGGGAGTGCGGCGCGCCGGCCGAGAACCTCGGCCTCGGTGGTGCCGCCGGTCAGCTCGCGCAGCATCCGGGGGATCACGAAGATCCGCTCCAGCGCGGCGCGATTGGCCTCCAGCGAAGCCTCGGCCCCGCTGCCCCCGGCGAGAAAATCCCAGATCTCGCCGGGGAGGGCCGTCCGTGCGGCACGTTCGAGGTCGTCCAGGCAGAGGTGGGTCATCGCCGGGCGGGGCCGAGCTTGCTCTGCCCGGTGCGCTCCAGCTCGACGGCTTCGTACAGGGCCTTGATGTTGGAGCTGCCGAAGGTGCCGGCGCCCTGGCGCTCGATGATCTCGAAGAAGATCGTCTTACGCGGATGCGTGGAAGCGGTGAAGATCTGGAACAGCTGCCCGCCGTGGTCCTCGTCGGCGAGCAGTTTCGTCTCGCGCAGATCGTCCAGCGAGTGCGTCTCCAGCTCGATCCGCTCACCGAGCAGGTCGTAGTAGGTGTCCGGCGTCTTCAGGAATTCCACGCCGCGCGCGGCGAGCTCCTTGACCGCGCGGACCGCGTCCGGGCTGGTGAAGGCGATGTGCTGGACGCCGGAACCGTGGTGCTCCTTGATGAAGTCGTCGATCTGGCCGGGGTCGGCGGTCTTGTCGGGCTCGATCAGGGTGAGGGTGACCGCCCCCGAAGCGCTCTGCACGACGGTGGAGTTCATCGCCTGGGCACCGACCATGATGTGCTCTTCGAAGATCTGCTTGAACCCGAGGGCACGCTCGTAGAACGCCACCGTGGGGCCGAGATCCCCCGCGTTCAGGCAGACCGCGAAGTGGTCGATCTCCCGCAGATCCACCCCTCCCTTGCCGCGGGAGGCTTCCTCGGTGGTGTCGTTCTGGATCAGGGTGTGCACGACATCGCCGAAACCGCTGACAGTGGCCGTGACGACCGAGTCCGCGCGCTTCTCCGGCTCGCGGATGGGCTCCGCACCGCCCTTCACCGCCGCTTCGAAAGCGGCGGCCACGTCGGGAGTGCGCAGCGCGATGTCGGCCACCCCTTCGCCGTGGGTCTGCAGGTACGTGGCCCCTGGGTGGCGGTCCGACAGCGGCTCGGTGAGGACCAGCGTGATCGCGGCGTGCCGCAGCGTCACGCCGCGGTGGTCGGCCGACCGGTCGGTGGCGACGACGGAGAAGTCGTACCTGTCCATCCAGCCGGACGCGGCCGCCTCGAGGTTGGCCACATACATTTCCACATGGTCGATCTCGAAGTTCTGCGTGGTTTCTTGAGAAGACAAGACATTCCTCCGTGGAATAGATGTAATCCTCGATCACAGGATGACGCGAAGCCATTTCCGCATCAACGTTGTCCGCTTGACACTTCCGTCGACTTCCGTCCACTTCGGACGGAGGAGGATCAGCGGCCGGTGAACCGCACCGGAAGTTCCCGGTATCCCTGCACGACGACCGCGCGCAGCCAGGCCGGCTCCTTCACCATCTCCACCCGCCAAACCCGCTCGGCCACTTCCCGCAGCACGACCGCCAGTTCGAGGCGCGCGAGCGCGGAGCCGAGACAGTGGTGCATGCCGTGCCCGAAGGCGATGTGCCGGTTGGGTTTCCGTCCCGGCCGGAACGTGTCGGGATCGTCGAACACGGCGGGATCCCGGTTCGCGGCGGGAAGCCACGCAACCACCGGCGTGCCCGCTTCGAGGTCACGGCCGTTGATCGTGACCTCTCCGGTCGTCACCCGCAGCACGTGCATCGCGGGCGAGGTCCAGCGCAGCACCTCGTCCACGACGGTGTCGACGTCCGCGCTCCCGTCCCGCACTTGTTCCAGCAGTCCGGGGACGGTGGCGAAAGCATGCACCGCACCGGTGATCGCGTGCCGCGTGGTTTCGTTGCCGCCGATCAAAACGTTGTCGCAGTTGAGCAACACGTCGTCGATCGAGAGCTCGTCGTCGGACAGCAGCGTGCTGACGAGGTCTTCGCCGGGGCTCGCGCGGCGCGCGGTGATCAGTTCGTCGAAGTAGACGAGGATTTCGGTGTGCGCCTGGCGCGGCGTCATCCCGTCGAACAGTTCGTCCTCGCCGCCGAACGCGTGATTGGTCAGGTCGATGAGCATGTCCTGGTCCTCGGCGGGTACACCGAGGATTTCGCAGACGACGGCGGCGGGGATCCGCGGGCCGATCGCGGCGGCGACGTCGCACACCTCGCCCTCGGGCACTTGGTCGAGTACACCGCGCACTTCGGCGCGCACCCGCTCCGAGAGCTTCCGGGCGGACGACCTCGAAAGCAGCGGCCCGACCAGTTTGCGCAGTTTCCGGTGCTGATCCTGTTCGGAGACCACCATCATCTGGCCACCGGAGTTGTCGGGATGGGCGCGGTCGAAGCCGATCATCATTCCGTACTCGGAGGTGAACGGGGCGGAAGGGCCGAGGACCGCGGCACACGCCTGATGCGAGAACACCGACCAGAAGCCGCTGGGTGAGCTGCCCGGTTCACTCCACACCATCGCGTCTTCCGCCGCGTACGCACGCCACCGGTCGTGCCGGTCCAAAGTCGTGTACAGGTCGGGATCGCCGAGGTCGACGGCTGCCGTCGTCTGCATGAATGGTCTCCAGGTCAGGTTTGGGCGCCGTCGAGCACCTTGGCGAGCCGTGCCACTGTCGGCGCGTCGAAGAACGCCTGCACCCTCAGCCGGATCTTCAAGCGTTCCCGGATCCGGCTCACCAGCCGGGTCGCGAGCAGTGAGTGACCGCCGATTTCGAAGAAGCTGTCTTCCACGCCGACGCTGCTGACGCCGAGCACTTCGGCGAACAGTTCGGCCAGGATTATTTCCGTGGGGGTGAGCGGTTCCCGGCCCGCCGCGCGTCCCGCGTGCTCCTCTTCGGGAGTGGGCAGGGCGACCCGGTCGATCTTGCCGTTCGGCGAGACCGGCAGACTCGGCAAGCCGACGACCACGTCGGGCACCAGGTATCCGGGCAGTTGCTCGCGAAGCGGCGGCAGGAGTCGTTCGACGGGCACGCGTTCGCCGCCGGTGCCGACCACATAGGCGACGAGCCTGTTCTCGTGTTCGGTCACCACCGCCTGGGCCACGCCGTCCACCGCCAGCAGGGCGGCTTCGACCTCACCCGGCTCGATCCGGTGGCCGCGCACCTTCAGCTGGTCGTCGACCCGGCCGACGAAGACGTACTGACCGTCCGGACGCGTCCGCACCCGGTCCCCGGTGCGGTACATGCGCTCCCCCGGGCCACCGAAGGGATCCGGCAGGAACCGCTCCGCGGTCGCGGCCGCTCTTCGGAGGTAACCGCGGGCGAGGCCCGGGCCCACCGTGTACAGCTCGCCGACCTCTCCGTTCTCGACGGGCTTCAGCCGGTCATCCAGGACGTAGGTGCGGACACCGGTGATCGGCCTGCCGATCGGCGGTGTCTCCTCACCGGTCAGGGGTTCGCTCGCGGTCACCGCGACGGTGGCCTCCGTCGGGCCGTACGCGTTGATCATCACGCGGTCCACGGCCCAGCGTTTCGCGACCGGGGCCGGGCACGCCTCGCCGGCGACCAGGAGGGTCAGTCCCGCGGGCAGGCCGCCCGCCTCCTCCAGCGGTGCCAGCGCGGACGGCGGCAGCGTGACATGGGTGATGCGCTGGTCGCGCACCAACCGGGAGAGCGGCTCTCCGGGGACCAGGTCCGGCGCGGAAGCCAGGACCAGGCAGCCACCCGCCTGCCAGATCGGCCAGAATTCGGCGACCGCGGCGTCGAAGCTGGGCGAGGCGAAGGCCAGCAACCTGCTCTCCGGCCCCAGTTTCTGACGGCGCACGTAGTCGTCGGCGAGGTTCGGGATCCCGCGGTGCGTGACCAGCACGCCCTTCGGCCGCCCCGTCGAGCCCGAGGTGTAGATGACGTACGCGGGTTGGTCCGGACGCAACGGGCCGATCCGGTCCTGGTCGTCCAGGTTCGGCACGGACCCGCCCGGTTCCCGTTCCACACTCAGTACGACGGGGGCCCCCGCCACATCCTGCCCTGGCAGGCACAACAGGCAGTGCGCCGCCGTGTCGTCCAGCATCTGCCGCCTGCGTTCCTCCGGATAGTCCGGGTCGACCGGCACGTACGCGGCACCGGCCTTGTGCACGGCGAGGATCGCGATGACGAACTCGATCGACCTCGGCATCGCCAGCGCGACGAGCCGCTCCGGACCGACACCGTGCGCGACGAGGCGCCGGGCGAGCCGGTTGGCCTCCCCGTTCAGCTCGGCGTAGGTGAGCGTGGTGGTGTCCATCGCCACCGCCGGACGATCCGGCAGCACGGCTGCGGTCGCCTCGAACAGGGCGGGTGTCGTGGCCGCCGAAAGGACGGTCATGCGGTCTCTCCCAGTGTCTCGCGCGATTCGGTGCGGAGGAACCGGAGCAGCTCGCGGTTCACCGCTTCCGGGTTCTCCAGGTAGCCGAAATGCCCGCACTCGGGAATCGTGCGGTAGGTCGCGCCGGGGATCGCCGAGGCCAGTTCCAGCCCGGCGGCCGGTGGCGCCACGAGGTCGTGCTCGAACGAGACGACGTGACAGGGCACCTTGATCGCACGGTAGGCGTCGAGGCGATCCGGCAACGCGCTCAGCAACAACTGGGCCCGGACGCCCGGGCCCCAGGATCCCGACGCCGCGAACAGGTCCATCCAGTCTCCGGCGAGATCGTCGTCGGCCAGCGTCGCGGGCCCGAGGTTGTGCATGGCGCGGACAGCGGCGAGGAAACCCGGCGGCAACTCGATGCCCTGTTCGATCAGCTTCGCCTCGCCCTCGGCGAGCTCCCGCTGGACGAGACTGCTCTTGCCGCAGGCCGCCATCAGCACGACCGAATGCAGCAGTTCCGGATGGGCGAGCGCGACCTCTTGCGCGATGTACGAACCCATCGACGTCCCGATCACGCGACACGGCACCGCGTCGAGAAAGTCGATCAGGGCGGCCACATCCGCGACGAGATCTTCGATGGTGAACCCGTCCGTGCCGTCGTCGCTCGGCGGGATCCCGCGATTGTCCATGGTGATCACGCGGAAACCGGCGGCACGCAACGCGGGCACCTGATGCAGGTCCCACACCGAACTCGGCGCCCCGGTGCCGGTCAGCAGAAGAACGGGCGGGCCGTCACCACAGTCGTTGTAGGACAACCGGATCCCGTTCTCGGTTGTCATCAGCATGATGCTCCTCCGGGAATATGGCTGCTGTGCCGCGATTCGGTGGCGAGGCGGCCGGAGGTCACCGAAACCGTCCCGGCGAAAGTGTTTCCCCTCAACGGTCGCGTCCTCCCAGATGCCGTGGCGCGTATCCGACCGTACCTTCAGAGATCGAGTGTCCGGAGGATTCGGCGATGGACAACCTGAACGCTCTCGGGAAAGGGGACCGATTCACGGGAACGATCCCGGCGTCCACGGCCTTTTCTTGACACCTCAACGGCGTATGGAAATCCTAGTATTCATGGATTCAAACGGTCTGTCCACTCACTTGAACGTGGAAACGCTGCACGGATCGCTCACCGATCCGGCCATCTCGTCGATGAACCTGCTCAACGAGCTGATCGACGAATACCCTGTGGCCATTTCCATGGCGGCAGGCCGGCCGTACGAAGAGTTCTTCGACATCCGGCTCATTCACGAGTACATCGACGCTTATTGCGCCCATCTGCGCGATGATCGGAAATTGGACGAGGCCGGGGTGACCCGCACTCTCTTCCAATACGGCACCACCAAGGGCGTCATCGCCGATCTCATCGCCCGGAATCTCGCCGAGGACGAGAACATCGACGCCGCCCCCGAATCCGTCGTCGTCACGGTGGGCGCGCAGGAGGCCATGTTCCTCGTCCTCCGCACACTGCGCGCGGGCGACCGCGACGTCCTGCTCGCCCCCGCCCCCACCTACGTCGGCCTGACCGGGGCGGCGCTGCTCACCGACACCCCCGTGTGGCCGGTCCGCTCGACCGAGAACGGCATCGACCCGGACGACCTCGTCCTCCAGCTGAAGCGCGCCGACGAACAGGGCAAGCGGGTGCGGGCCTGTTACGTGACCCCGAACTTCGCCAATCCCACCGGCACCAGCATGGATCTGCCGTCGCGCCGCCGTCTCCTCGATGTCGCCGAGGCGCACGGAATTTTGCTCCTGGAAGACAACGCGTACGGCCTGTTCGGCTCCGAGCGGCTCCCCTCGCTGAAGTCGCTCGACCGGTCGGGCTCCGTGGTCTACCTCGGCTCCTTCGCCAAGACCGGCATGCCCGGCGCCCGGGTCGGTTTCGCGGTGGCGGATCAGCGGATGGCCGACGGCGGCCTGTTCGCCGACCAGCTCTCGAAGCTCAAGGGCATGCTCACGGTGAACACCTCCCCCATCGCGCAGGCCGTGATCGCCGGGAAGCTCCTGCTCAACGACTTCAGCCTCACCAAGGCCAACACGCGGGAAATCGCCATCTACCAACGCAATCTTCAGCTCACCCTGAGCGCGCTCGACCGTGCCCTCGGCTCGTGCGCCGGCGTCGGCTGGAACACCCCGACGGGCGGCTTCTTCGTCACCGTCACCGTCCCGTTCGTCGTCGACGACGAACTGCTGGAAGTCGCCGCCCGCGACCACGGCGTGCTGTTCACCCCGATGCACCACTTCTACGGCGGCAAGGGCGGATTCCACCAGCTTCGGCTGTCGATCAGCCTGCTCACGCCGGAACTGATCGAAGAGGGCGTCGCGCGGCTCGCGGCGCTCATCACGCCGCGGCTCCCCTGACCTGCCAGGGGTAGTTGTGAAGGGGCTTCCCTCGCATGCGATGCGAGGGAAGCCCCTTTTCGCGTTACCGGCGGTGAAGGCGGCGCCTTCCGCACCTTCCCGAGTACATGAAGGCCCCCTTCCTGTACCTAGGCGCAAGGAAGGGGGCCATCATGTACTTCACTGCGAGCCCCACGAACGCGAAGCTCGGGTTCACCTCACGCGGAGCCTGAGGCCGGCCCCGCGTTGGCGTCGAAGGAGTCGCCCGCGTAGTCGGAGTCGAGAACGGAGACGGAGTACGCGGCGGGCGCGGCGAGCATGGCCACGACACCGATGACCAGTCCGGCCTTCACGAGCGTGGTGGAGGCACCCTTGGCCACTCGCGCCAGCACCAGCACGACGAGGGCGACCACGCCGAGCGCGAGCGTTCCCCATTTCGCCCACGGCAGGAAGTTGGGGTAACCGGACCACAGCCAGGCACCCCAGGCCAATTCGGCCGCGAGCGCGAGCGGCAGGAGCCACGCCTGCCTGCCGCCACCCTGGTACGCCCGCCAGAACATCACGATGCCGAAGGCGGAAAGCGCGGCGATCGCGGGTGCGAGAGTGGCCACGTAGGCGGTGTGCGCGACTTCGCTCGCGCTGAAGACGACGGTGAAGGTCGCCAGCCACACACCCCACATCACCAAACCGCCGCGCACCGGGTCGGCACGTTCGGCCCGGCGCCGCCACCAGAGCCCGCCCGCCAGTGCCAGCAACGCGAGCGGGAACAGCCAGGCGATCGCGACACCGAGGTGGCCGTCGAACAACTTGTACCAGCTGAACACCGGGTCCACCCGGCTCGCGACCTTCGAGGGGTCCTCCGGAGGCGGTGGCTCACCGCCCGGCCCCACGATCACATCGCCGTTGGGCAGGACCATCACGTCACCCGGCCTCAGCTTGCTCGGGTCCCGTCCCGCCGGGCCCGGTCCCGCCTGTCCCGGTCCGGCTTCACCAGGCCCCGCCTGTCCCGGTCCGGCTTCACCAGGCCCCGCCTGACCCGGGCCCGCTTCACCCGGTCCCGCCTGACCCGGGCCCGCTTCACCCGGTCCCGCCTGACCCGGGCCCGCCTGACCCGGCCCCGCCTGACCCGCTTCACCCGGCTCGCCCTTCGAGCCGCGCAGCTTCGACCGGTCCAGCGGATTGTCCGGCGGACCGAGCACCGGCGGTCCGGCCATCCGGCCGGTGGGAGGCAGCGCACCGGGGACGTTGATCCCCACGCGCCCGAGACCGTTGTAGCCGAACACCATGGCGGCCGCGCTGTTGTTCGTGGTGCCACTGACATAGGGCCGGGCGCTGGCCGGTGTGAAGGTGTAGAGCGCGATCCACGACAACGAAACCGCGAGCGTCACCACCCCGGCGATCGCCACGTGCTTCACCCGGCGGCGCAGTTCGGTCGGCGCCGTCAGCAGGTAACCGATCGCCAGCGCGGGCAGGATCATCCACGCGGTGATCATCTTGGCCTGGAAACCCAGCCCCACCCAGACACCGGCCCAGAGCAGCGACCGGAGCCGTGCTTCCAGGACGGCGCGCTGGAACGCGTCGGCCGCCAGCACCAGGCACATGGTCAGCAGGCCGTCCGCCATGCTGTGCCCGAACATGGACGCGGCGACGGGGGTGAAGGTGAGGATCGCCGCGGCGAGCAGACCGGGGACCACGCCCGCCCATCGCCGCACGACCCGGTACATCACCAGCACCGAGATCACCCCGCCGATCACCTGCGGCAGCGCCAGCGACCAGGCGTGAAAGCCGAAGATCTTGGCGAAGACGGCCTGTACCGCGAACGAGCCGCCGAGCTTGTCGAGCGTGGCCGTCGCCTCCGGGTCCACGGCGGCGTAGAAGAACGCCTTCCAGCTCTCGGACATGCTCCGGACGGCGTCCGAATACAGCGGCGCGTAGTCGACCCGCGGCAGATTCCAGGCGTAGAGCACCGCCGCCACGAACGCGATGCCCAGCAGGGTGGGCCGGGCCCATGACGGCTGTCCGGGCGGCGAACGCCAGAGCATCCAGCGGGGTGATCTGTCGTCGGGCACGGGATCCGGGCTCGGCGACGGCAGAACGGTGAGTGTTTCGGACATTCAGCTACCTCCTGGCACGATACGGCGCCCGTGGCCGTACCGACTGATCAAGTTCTTCGGGTGGTGCGGTCTCAGCTGTCGTCGCGAGAGACGACAGGCCAGGTCGTTTCGCGATAGCCGCCGTCCGGCGAGGTCTTACGAGCATGCCCGTCCAACTGATCGAACAGATCCTTTTGCGGCCCGTTGAGCATCAACATCTGCGATGAATAGAGCTTCAGCGCTTCGAATTTCCGCGTCCGCGCCTCGGGTTCGACGGAGCCGGAATCGGGGGGACCGAGTCTGAATCCCGCCGGCAGTTCGGCCGAGCCCATGCCGAAGACCGCGTGGGGAAGGTCTTCCCACAGCCGGACAGGAACATCCTTCTCCGCCGCGACGAACAACGCGGCGTCCCGCGTGATCTCGTTGTCGACATGATGGCTGATGGCCGCACAGGTGGCGATCAGCGTCGGCTCGAACTCTTCGACGACCGCTTCGATGTCGTCCTTGACCGCGGCGAACAGATCCGGGTCGCTCTGCGAGGTCTGCCTGCTGATCGCCAGCTTCTTGCGGCCCTCCACGTTGTCGGCCAGCCATCGGCCGTCCGGGAGCTTGCGATAGATGGCGTCGAGGAATCGGCCGTGCCGATGACCGACCCCCAGCTGTTCGAGCGCGGCGATGTCCTCGTTCCGCCGGTGCAGCGGTGCGTCCTCCTCCGGCGAGAGACCCCAGATCGAGTGCATCCGCTCCGCCGCCGGCGAGTAAGGAGGCGCCGCCGTACCGGCGAACACCGTATGGACGGTCACTTCCGCACCGTCCTGCACCGCCTGCGCGAGGCCGGCTCCGAAGGACAGGACGGCGTCGTCCAGATGAGGGGAGATCGCCAGTAGCCGGAGGTCTTGAGACATAGCGTCACTTTCGCGTCAGCGGTGCCACGGGACAACAGGTGAAATCTGGACGGACCACCGGCCACCGGCCGGATCGGTGTGGTCAGAAGGAAACGGCGGCCTTCTCCCGGCTGACCGCGTCCAGCAGCCGGTCCGCGGTGACGGCGGCCCCGTCGGTGCGGATCGTTCCTGCCACGGCAGCCGCCCTCGCCCGGGTCTCCGGGGTGAGGGCTCCGGCGAGCGAGGCCGACAGGGATTCGAAGGTCGGGGCCGGACCGTCGTGTGCCACACCGATTCCCAGTTCGGCCACCCGGTCGGCGTAGTACGGCTGGTCCGTGTGCCGGGCGATGATGATCTGGGGAGCGCCCGCTCGAGCGGCCACGTGCGTCGTACCCGCACTGCCGCCGTGGATGACGGCGGCCACCCGGCCGAACAGGACCTGGAGGTTCACTTCGTCGACGGCGAGACAGTCGGCTCCCTCGTCGGGAAGGGCCAGTTCGGCCCAGCCGCGGGAAAGGATCACCCGGTGGCCCTTGGCACGGATCGCCTCGATGGCCGATGTCGCGATGTCCCCGGTCCCGATCGCGGTCGTGCTGCCGAAACCCACGTACACCGGCGGTGTTCCGGCGTCCAGGAACGCCTCGACCTCGGCGGACAGGGGCCGTTCGTCGGGCAGGATCCACGAGCCGGTCTGCACGGCGTCGATACCCGGCTGCAGCGGGGCGAGGACCGGGTCCGTCGCCAGCCATGGCCGATCGGTGTAGCCGTAGTCGAAAAGATTCTCCAACGGAGCCAGGCCGACCGAAGCCCGCCTGCTGTTGAGAGGGCCGGCGAACCGCTCGTAGAAGCGCTCGTGGCGCTGCTCCCACAGCACCCGATTGTCGGTCACGCCCGGCGTGGTCCGCTCGTCCAAGGGCGGCGCGAAGTACGAGGACGGCAGATAGACCGGGCTGTAGGCGGCGTAGTGGTAGGGGATGCCCAGCTTCTCGGCCACCGAGCGCACGGAGGCCGCAGCCGCCATCTCCCCGGTCGCGACCACCACGTCGAAGCCTTCGGCGGCCGCCGGGACGCTGTCGAACTGCATGTCGATCGCCTCGGCCGCGAACCGGCGCTCGTCCTCAGGCGACGGCGGCGGCATCCCTTCCTGCAACATCACCCGCTGCTTCACGCCGACCGGCACATGGGCGACACCGGTTTCCGCCAGCCGCTCCGCCGCGGGCGGCGGGGCGCACACCCGCACCTCCACGCCGCGTTCCCGCAACCGAACCGCCAGTGCCACCAGTGGTTCGACGTCTCCTCGTGATCCGCACGTCGACAACAACACACGCATTTCGCACCTCTGTTCCGATGGGTTTTCGACCGGGCCGTCCGGCGGTGTCCGTCAACGACCTTGCCGCTTGTACAGCGCTTGCCAGAGGTAGCTCCACGGCTGAGCCCATTCGTCGGCGACGCACGTCCAGCCGTCACCCGGCAGATAGGCCTCGACGTACTTCCGTGCCTGCGCTTCGACGGCCCGGTTGTCGTGGATGTCGATGATGTCCGTCAGCAGGCCGGTGCTCAGGGCGAGCGCGACGGCCTCCTCGCCTCGCGCGTGCGAGTCCAGGCTCTTGTCCAGGTATTTCCCCACCGGGTTGTTCACGTAGAAGTGACGGCACTGCTGGTCGATGAGGGCGAGGTACGACCGCACCGTCTCCGCGCTCATCTCGGCCATCGAGTCGATGTTGAGGCAGAGGTCGAAGTTCCGGTCCGCCAGCGTGCTTTCGATCTTGTCCACCGGCACGAATTCGACCTTGCCGTACTGCTCGTCGGTCAGTACCGCGGCGAGGTACTTCCGCGACAGTTCCAGTGTGTTCGGCAGATCGACGATGCAATACCCGGTGATCTCGTGGTTGGAGATGATCGCGTGGGCGGTTCGCCCATACCCGGCGCCGATCTCCAGCACCTCGGCCTCGTCCAGGTCGACCGCTTTCGCGATGAACTCCAGTTCCAACGCGGCCCGGAGGTAGTCCAGGTCCACCTGCTCGCCGTGATAGGTCACCGAAATCGGGTCACCCACCTCGCGATTGCGGATGCGGGTCAGTCCCGCCCACGCGTCCTGACTCAATCGGCCCGCCAGACCATAGATCAGCGTCTTCAGGAAACGCACACCGTTCGTCCGCACGTTGACCAGCGCGAGCCGGTAGTTGACCTCACTGTTCTTGAACCCGGCCAGATCGGCGATCATCTCCTGGTTGAGGTGTGCTTCACCGATCTGCTGCCACATGGTGCTGGCTTCATACGTTCGGGTGGCGTTGTCCGGTTGATCGATCATGGCCGGTCTCAAACCTTCCTCAAGGGATGAAATGGAAGCGAGGTCGTCGGGTAATGGTTCACCCGGGAACGGACGTCTTCTCCCGCTTGACCGCGTCGAGCAGCAGTTCCGCGGCCACGGTCGCCCCGTCGGTGCGGATCGTGCCCGCCACGGCCCCCGCCCGGGCGCGGGTTTCCGGCGCCAAGGCGATGGTGAGTGCCGCGGACAGCGAGTCGAAGGTCGGGACCCGGCCTTCGTGTGCCACACCGATGCCCAGTTCGGCGACCCGGCCGGCGTAGTACGGCTGGTCCGCTATCTGAGGAACCAGAATCTGGGGAACGCCCGCACGGGCGGCCACGGTCGTCGTGCCCACCCCGCCGTGGTGGACGACGGCGGCCACCCGGCCGAACAACAGCTGTTGGTTGACCTCTCCGATGGCGAGGCAGTCTTCCTGGTCGTCGATCAAGGCCAAATCGGCCCAGCCGCGAGAAAGAACCACCCGGCGGCCCTGGGCACGGATCGCCTCGATGGCCACTTTCGCGGCGTCGGCGGGAGCGTGCAGGCTCCCGAAACCCACGTACACCGGCGGTGGCCCGGCGGCCAGGAACGCCTCCAATTCCGCGGAAAGCGGCCGTTCGTCGGGCAGGGTCCACGCGCCGGTCTGCACCGCGCCGAGGTCCGTCGGTTGCAGCGGGGCCAGTACCGGGTCCGCCGCCACCCACGGCTGATCGGTGTAGCAGTAAGCGAAGATGTCCTCCACCGGCGGCAGGCCGATCTCGGCCCGCCTGCCGTTGAGCGTGTCCCCGTATCGCTTCTGGGCACTCCGGTTGTTCCGGTCCCACAGCGCCCGGATGTCGGTGCCCTCCGGGGCGGGCGGCTCGCCGATGGGCGGCGGCGGCGCGTAGTACGGCGACGGCACGTAGATCGGGCAGTGGAAGGCGTAGAAGTAGGGAATGCCCAGCTTTTCCGCCACCGACCGGACGCCGACCGCCGCGGGCAGCAGACCGGTCGTCACCACCGCGTCACAGCCCTCGGCGGCCGCCGGGATCTCGTCGAACTGCACGGTGATCGCTTCGGTCATGAACCGGGCCATGTCCTCGCGCGACGGCGGAGTCTTCCTGTCCGCCTCCGGACGCACCGAGCGGCCGACCGACACCAGCGGCAGACCGAATTCGGCCACCCGGTCCGCGGAGTCCGGAGGGGCGCACATCCGCACTTCCGTGCCGAGTTCTCGCAGCCGGACCGCCAGCGCCATCAGCGGTTCGACGTCCCCGCGGCTACCGGACGTCGACAACAAGACACGCATCACCTGGTTCCCCGTTCCGTAGGTTGTGGCACGTCACGCGGGAACAGCGGGCTTTTCCCGGCCCGCCGCGTCGAACAGCTCCGCCGCGGCCACCGTCGTCCCGTCGGTGCGGATCGTGCCCGCCACGACCGTCGCCCGTGCGCGGGTTTCCGGGTCCAGTGCCGTGGTGAGCGCGGCCGACATGGCCTCGAAGGCCGGGATCGGACCCTCGAGTGCCACACCGACGCCCAGATCGGCCACCCGGTCGGCGAAGTACACCTGCTCCACGACGTTGTCGATCACGTTGCGCACCACGATCTGCGGGACGCCCGCTTGCGTGGCCACGTACGTCGTGCCCGTGCTGTCGTGGTGGATGGCGACGGCCACCCTGGTGAAAAGCTTCTGGAGATTCACTTCGCCGACGACAAAGCAGTCGGCGTCGTCTTCGGGCAGGACCATGTCGGCCCAGCCACGGGAGGCGACGATCCGGCGGCCCTTGGCACGGATCGCCTCGATGGCCACCTTCACAGCGCCGGCGGTCGTGGCTCCGGACGAGCTGCCGAAACCCACGTACACCGGCGGCGGGCCGGCGGCCAGAAACGCCTCCAGCTCCGCGGGAAGCGGCCGTTCGTCCGGCAGGATCCACGCGCCGGTCTGCCTGGCGTACCGGCCGCCCGGCGGCGGAGCCAGGATCGGGTCCGTCGCCAGCCATGGCCGATCGGTGTAGCCGTAATCGAACAGATTCTCCACCGGTGGCAGGCCGATCCCGGCCCGCCCGCTGTTGACCACGCCACCGAAATGCTCGTCGGCGCCCTGGTTGTACAACTTCCGCCGCGCGGAGTCGTGCCACGACGGCAGATGGTCCGGAGACCAGACGGTGTAGAAATAAGGGATGCCCAGCTTCTCGGCCACCGAGCGTACGGCGACGGCGGCGGGCAGCAGACCGGACGCCACCACCGCGTCACACCCCCCGGCGGCCGCCGACACCTTGTCGAACCACTCGCCGACCACCTGGGTGACGACTTCGGGCGCACCGGGTGGCGGTTCGCCGGGCTCGCGTGCCCCCGCCCGCACCGGACGGCCGACCGGCGTCATCGGCACACCGACCTCGGCGCACCGCTCCGCGTAGTCCGGCGGCAGGCACATCCGCACCTCGGCACCGAGTTCCCGCAGCCGAACCCCCAAGGCCACCAACGGTTCGGTGTCCCCGCGAGAGCCGCACCCCGAAATCAACACGCGCATTTTCGCATCCCCTGTTCCCTCCGATCACGGCCTTCGGCGCACCATCCGAACCGCGGAGCCGTCACACGGGGTGATGCGGCAGCCACTTCATCCCGTCGGGCGAAGTGACCAGCCCGCCGGGGAAGAGCGGCACCTCGGGCTCCGCGTCCTCGCCGAGCAACGCCTTCATCTGCACCTGGCCCGCTTCCTGCATCGCCTGCTTGACCACATGCGACTTGAACATCGGCACCATGTCGTCCCCGTCGCCACCGGCCATCTCGTCCACGGCCGCGGCGAATTCCGCGCTGCGCTCGGCGATCCGGTTCGCGGCGGTCAACGCCGTCTCACCGGAGGACACGCCGCCGATCAGCTCGACGAACGACTCGATCTCGGTGTGCTGGTTGTTCGTGACCTTCTTGGCCTGCCAGAAATACGATTCCTCGTTCACGTTCATTTGATAGAACGACACGAGGAATTCGTAGAACACGCCGTACTCGCGGCGATACCGCGCCTCGAACTCGTTCAGCACGGTCTTCTCGTCCAGGTCGCCCGCGAGGACGCTGTTGATCGACCGGGCCGCGAGCAGCGCGCTGTAGGTCGCCAGGTGCACGCCGGAGGAGAACACCGGGTCCACGAAGCACGCGGCGTCGCCGATCAGGATCATCCCGGGGCGCCAGAAGGTCGTCTGCTGGTACGAATAATCCTTGCGGACACGCAGTTCGCCGTACTTGCCGGTGGTCACCCTGGTCGCGTTCGCGAGGTACTCCGAGATCATCGGGCACTCGGCGATCAGCGCGTTGAGCGCTGCTTCCCGGTCACCCTGGATCTTGTCCGCGTCCTCCCGGCGGACCACCGCGCCGACACTGGTCAGCGTGTCGCTCAGCGGGATGTACCAGAACCAGCCGCTGTCGAAGGCCACGCTCAGGATGTTGCCCGAAACCGGCTCCGGCAGCCGCTTGCCGCCCTCGAAATACCCGAACAGGGCCAGGCTGCGGAAGAACTCCGAATAGGTCCGCGTGCCACCGACGTGGGAGTACAGGCGGCTCTTGTTGCCCGACGCGTCGACCACGAAACGCGCCGACACCTCACGCTCATCGCCATCGGGGTCGGTGTACCGCAGCCCGGTGACGCGCTCGCCCTCTTCCACCACATCGTTGACCGCGCACCCCTCGCGCACGACCACGCCCTTGCTCTTGGCGTTGTTCAACAGGATCTGGTCGAACTTCGCCCGCTCGACCTGATAGGCGTGCGACGTCGAACCCGCCATCTTGGCGGAGATGCCGAAGTGGAACGTCCACGGCTCCGGACGGGCGCCCCAGCGGAACGTGCCGCCCCGCTTCAGCGGGAAGCCGGCGTTGGCCAGCTCGTCCGCGACGCCGAGCATCCGGCACACCCCGTGCACCGTGGCGGGCAGCAGCGACTCACCGATCTGATACCGCGGGAACACCTCTTTTTCGAGCAGCAACACCCGATGCCCCTGCATGGCGACGAGGGTGGCCAGGGTCGAACCACCCGGCCCGCCGCCTGCCACGACCACATCGAAATCTTCCACCGACATATCCCACCATTCCTCGATCGAGTGTCAATTCGTTGTGGCTGCCGAACATCTCTGTCTGCCGTCCGCTACCAGATGACCGGCACCTGATCAGGGCAGTCGACGAACGCCTTGCGAAACTTCACTTCTTCGATGGGCACGGCCAGCCGCAGTCCCGGGAACCGGCGCCACAGGGTCTGATAAGCCATCCGCAGCATCGACCTCGCCACGGCCGCGCCGATACAATAATGGATTCCGTGCCCGAATCCGACGTCCGAAACCGAATCCCGGTTCGCGTCGAATACATTGGGATTCGGCGTCAGTGCGTCATCCCGGTTGGCCATGAGAATGGAACAGAGGACATAATCCCCCGCTTTGATCAGCTGACCGTCGATGACCACGTCCTTGATGGCGAGGCGTGGATTCGGCTGCTGAACGGGCGACAGATAACGCACCAGTTCGGCGACCACGCGATCGGCCTTGTCCGGGCCCGCCGAAAGCAGCGGTATCTGGTCGGGATTGTCCAGCAGCGCGACGACCCCGAAGCCGATCATCCCGGCGACGGTTTCGACCCCACCGAGGATCAGCGCCGTGCACAGGCCCTTCAGTTCCTCGTCCGTGACGTTGTCACCGTGTTCCCGGACCAGCATGCCGAGGAATCCCTCGTCCGGATCCTTCCGCTGCCGCGCGATGAATCCGTCCAGGTACCGGTTGAACGCCGCACTGTCGGCCGCCCTCGCCTTGAGCCCCCGGCCCAGATCGACGTTCCGCCTGAGCCGCCGGACGAACTCACGCCGATCGTCGCGCGGGATGCCGAGCAGTTCGCACAGGACACCCGCGCCGACCGGATCGGCGAACAACCCCTGGAGATCCGCGGGCGGGCCCTCGGCCTCCACCATGTCGAGCCGATCGTCGATGAGGCTTTGGATCGCGGGTTCCATCCGGCGGATCCGGCGGAGGGTGAACTCCGGCGTCAGCATCCGCCGCAGACGGGTGTGTTCCGGCGGGTCATAAGTCGATATCTGCCCGACGAACTGGGACTCGACGTGCGCCCCGGACTCCCCTTGCGTGAACCGGGGACGCGTCGAGAAATTCTCGTGATCACCCAGGATCTTGCGGACCACGTCATAGCCACCGGCTTGCCAGACATAGTCCCTGCCCAGCTGAGCGGACGCTTCCCCGACGATGCGGAACAGCGGGCCGTGCGCCCGGAGGTCGAAATTGTCCTCATGCGGATCGCACTTCGTCCTCATTTGGAAGTTCGCCGGCTCCCGCAGGAGTGGCGCGGCCTGATCGATACCGTTCCCCATGTCGAGTGGAAGCTCCTTAACTGACCGCGAGTGCGCTTCGGCCTTATCGACCCGACCCGTCGTCGGCCCCAGTTTCATCGGTTGTCGAGCGGAGGTCCAGCGCCTCGCGTGGACGACCCGGCCGTCCGGAAACGGCCGGGGGCGATCACCACGCGACCATCAGCGAGGTCAATCCGTACGCGGGGGTGGTCAGGCGGAACATGTTCTCCTGATCCGGATCCGCGAGCTTCAGGGTGGGGAAACGCTGCCACAGCATGGTGTAGAACGTGCGCAATTCGAGGCGGGCCAGCGCGGCTCCCAGGCAGTGATGGATGCCGTGGCCGAACGCGACATGGGAAACGGGCTCGCGGGTGACGTCGAGACGTTCCGGATCAGGCGTCAGTGCGGGGTCACGATTGGCCGCGGGGAGGGAACAAATGACGCTCTCCCCTCTTTTCACCACCTGGTCCCCGATGGTGACGTCCTCCTTGGCGATCCGCGGCGTCGGGGCATAGGGCACCGTCAGATACCGGATCAGCTCGTCGACCGCCCGTTGTGCCGATTGCTCGTCGCCCCGGAACGCCTCGATCTGCTCGGGATGCCGCAGCATCGCCAGCACGCCCAGCCCGATCATCCCGGAGATGTTGTCGTCGCCGGCCAGCATCACCTGAACGCAGAAGCCCCTCAGCTCCTCGTCCGTGGCCTCGTCACCGTATTCGGCGACCACGGCTCCGATCAGCCCCTCGCCCGGGTCCTTCCGTTCCCTGGCGATCATCGCCAGCAGATAGCGGGAGAACGCTTCACCCGCGGCCGCGCGCCTCTTCTGGCTTCGGGCGGGGTCGAGATGCCCGTGGCACAGCTGCATGAACATGACGCGGTCGTCGCGCGGCACCCCGATCAGCTCGCACAACACGGCACCGGGGACCTCGTCGGCGACGAGTTCGATCAGATCCGCCGGCGATCCCGCCTGTTCCATGGCATCGAGACGCTCGGACACGATCTGTTCGATGTAGGGCCGCAGGCGCTGCATCTTGCGCAGGGTGAAACCGGGCGTCAGCTTCTGCCGCAGCCGCGTGTGCTCCGGCGGGTCGTAGTCCATCAGGTTGCCGACCAGCTCGCGCGGCCGGAAGATCCCTGCCCCGCCGATCTCGTCCCGCCGGTCCCAGCGGCGCCGGGTGCTGAACGTCTTGTGATCGCCCATCACCTGCCGCACGACGGCGTGCGTGGTGGCCATCCAGGTCGTCACGGCGTCCGCTCCGGAGCCGACGGTGACCTCCGTCAGCGCTCCGGCGGCGAGCAGTTCGTCCGCCGGGTCGAGACCCTGCCGCCGGATGTGGACCGGACGCGAATCGTCACCACTCAAGGGAAAAGCTCCTCTACTACGAGACATGGGCCAGGGGCTTGTCGAGCCGGACCACCCGTCACGGTCACTGTTCCTCGGTACATGAAGGCCCCCTTCCTTGCGCCTGGGTACAGGAAGGGGGCCTTCATGTACGTCCACCATCCGCCGGCACTACCAGTCGAGCAGGAGGGCTTCCACGTCGAACGGCGGCGGCCCCAATTTGATCTCCCGCTCCGGTTCGGCCCGCTTCAACGTGGGAAAGCGGTGCGTCAGCGCCGGAATCGCCACCTGGAACACCAGCTCGGCCAGCGGCCTGCCGAGGCAGTGGTGGATGCCGTGCCCGAACGCGACATGCGCGGGCTTTTCCCGGCCGATGTCGAACCGGTCCTCCTCGCCGGGGAAGTCGCGGCGATTCGCCGCCAGGAAAGAAGGTGTGACGGCGTCGCCCGCCTTGATCGGGCAGCCGCCGATGTTCACGTCCTCCAGCGCGACGCGCGGAGTGGTCTTCTCGTCGCTGGTCAGATACCGGACCACCTCGTCCAGCCAATCCGGGACGGTGTCCGGCTTTTCCCGCAGCAGGGCGAATTGCTCGGGGTGTTCGACCATCAGCCACGCGCCGGCCGCGAGGAAGCGGGCCACCTGATCCCCGCCCGCCCCCATGACGAACGACGCCACACCGATCAATTCCGCGTCGGTGATGTCGTCGCCGTGTTCGCGCACCACCACACCGAACAGATCGTCGCCGGGAGCACGGCGCGTGCGGCTCACGACCTGGTTCATGTACGTCCAGAACTTGTTCCCCGCCGCCACGCGCCGTTTGCCCGACCGCTCGGCCCGGCTGGCGTGCAGGGCACGCGACAACTCCACCTGGTCGTCGCGGGGAATGCCGAGGAAGTCGCAAGTCACCGTCGTCGCGATGGGCCAGCCGAACCGCGGGACGAAGTCGACCGGGCCACCGGTGGCCTCGATGGCGTCCAGTGTGGCGTCGACGATCTTCTCGACCTGCGGCCGGAATCCCTGTATCCGCCGGATGGCGAACGGGGACGTCACCATCCGGCGCAGGCGCGTGTGCTCCGGCGGATCGTATTGGGTGAGGAAACCGGGGAAGGTGAAGCCCGCCGCGGTTCCGCCGTAAAGCAGTTTGGCGCTGAATTTGTCCGAGCCGAGGACCTGCCGGATCTCGTCGTACCCCATGGCGAGCCAAGCGGTCCGTCCTTCGGGCGCGTCTTCGACGCCCAGGACGGCCATCGGGCCGTTGGCCATCAAAGCGCTCAGCTCGGGCACCGGGTCGAAGCGATCACGCCGGTGGATCGCCAACCCCAGATCGACGTTGATCTCCTCGAACGTGCCACGGACGACGTTGTTCTCTTCGATCACTGCACAGGTCCTTTCGCCTCGCCCAGCCACCGGAAGCGGAACGGGTGTTCAGGCCGGTCGGACGAGCGTCGAGCCCGTCCAACCGGCCGCCTTGAGCGGCTGGACACCTTTTCAGGCGCCGACTTCCTGGATGAGGCTCTTCGGCCGGAGATCGGTCCAGTTCTCCTCGACGTAGGCGAGGCACTCCTGACGGCTCGCCTCGCCGTGCACGCGCGTCCAGCCCGCGGGCACCTCCGCGAAGGTCGGCCAGAGGGAGTGCTGCCCTTCTTCGTTGACCAGCACGAAAAAGGAACCGTCTTCGTTGTCGAATGGGTTGGTCATCGTTGTGTCCTTTCACGTTCCGGCCGGGACCGGAGTTTCTCGGCGACGATGGGTCCAATCTGGGCCAGCGCCGCGGGTTGCACCATGTCGTAGTGGTTGGACGGGATCTCGTGAGGCTCGATGGCCCCGCTGGTGAACTCCTTCCAGCCGGCTTTCGCCACCGGGACGGGCAGATGGCCGGGACGGTCGACGGTGGCGATGAAGAGCAGGATGTCGGCCGCGGAGGGTGAAGTGGTGTGGCGTGGCCCCACCTCCCAGAGGTTGCGCATGACCGCCTCCAGCCGCGATCGGGCGCCCGCTCCCTTGACCAATTGCCCCGCGAGGTCCAGGTCCTGCCGATTCCGTTTTTCGAGCGCTTCTTCGTCACGCGCGGCCTGCTGGCTCGGCGTGCCGGTCGCGTTCCGTCCCATGTAGACGGGATAGGCGTCGAGCAGGGCGAGCAGACCGACCTCCTCCCCCGCCGCTTCGAGCAGGGTCGCGATCGCCTGCGCGATACGCCCGCCGAGAGACCAGCCGAGGAGGTGGTACGGCCCGTTCGGCTGCACGGCGCGGATCTGCTCGAGGTAGTCGGCCGCCATCTCGTCGACGCTGCCCGGCAGTGGTTCGGTCCGGGCCAGTCCTCGCGCCTGCACGCCGTAGACCGGCTGATCCGAGGGCAGATACCGCAGCAGTGGCTCGTAGTTCCAGCTCAAACCGCCGCTCGCGTGGACACAGAACAGGGGCGGGCGGTCGCCGCCGACCCGCAGCGGCAACAGGATCTCGAAGTCACCCGTCCTCACCGCGGCGGTCGACCGCCGTCGCTCGCCCACGACCACCAGGGTCTTGGCCGGCGTCTTGCGGGCGAGCAGGCCCGTGGGCAGCATCTGGTGCCCCGGCTGCCCGAACGGACAGAGCACGGTGGGCAGCTCGGCCGTTCCCGCGTCCACCGCTTGCCCCGTGACGTACAGATCGCCGACGGCCCCGGGAGCCACCGGGTTCAGCCGCTCGTCGAGCAGGAGGGCGCCGAGCGGGCCTTCCCCGGCCAGGCCCGCGACCACCGCCGGCACCGCGCCGGACCACCGCGCCGGTGCGATCACCGGACGGCCGCGTTCGGAGTCGTCGAGGAAGATGTCCAGGTCGCTGATCCGCCGCTCGGGATTCTCCGCCACCTGTTCCAGGACGCGGACCAGTCGCCTGGCCACCGATTCGGCCGTGGCCTCGTCGAACAGGTCGGCGGCGTACCGCAGGGTGCCGTCGATGCCGCCCTCGTTGTCGTCGTCGTCGAAGCGCTCGGTGAGCTCGAACGCGAGATCCAGCTCCATGGCCTCGGTCCCGCCGGGTTCGACATCGGTGCGCAGGGCGGGCAGTTCCGCCGCGTCCCACGACCCGAGGCCTTCCTCGTCCACCCACAGGCCCACCTGGAACACGGGATGCCGGGAGAGCGAGGCCGGCAGGTCCAGCAGCTCGACGACCCGTTCGAAGGGCACGTCGGGGTGCTGGGCCGCGACCTGGGCCGCTTCTTGGACCCGGGAGACGACCTCGAGGAAGGTCGGGTCGCCCGAGACGTCCGTACGCAGGGCGCGCGGCTGGGCGAACGGCCCGATCATCGGCTCGAGGTCGATGAGGTCCTCGTCCCTGGGCAGCGTCGTGCCGATCACCAGGTCCTGGCCCGCGCCGAAGCTGCTCAGCAGCATGGCGAGCGCGGCGTGCACCGACTGGTGCGTGTCCGCGCCGAGCCGCTCCACCGCCCCCGTCAGCCGGGCGTGCGCATCCGCTTCCAGCGGCACTTCGACCGATTCGGTACGCCGCGACGGGACGGCGGGCCGCGGCCGGTCGAACGGGAGCACCGTCTCCCCGTCGATACCCGCCAGGTTGTCCCGCCAGAAGACGACCTGCTCGTTGGTCAGGCTGCCCGGCTCGTCCTCGTCGGCGAGCAGCCGCCGCTCCCAGATCGCGTAGTCGGCGAACTGCAGGGTCAGCGGCGCGCGCTCCGGGACCCGGTTCTCGCGACGCGCGCCGTACGCGGCCGCCAGGTCCCGGAAGAACACGTCGATCGAGTCCTCATCGGTGAGGATGCGGTGCACCCGCAGGTGCAGCACGTGCTCCTTCTCCGAAAGCTCGAAGAGATCGCACCGCCAAGGCACCTCCCGGGTGAGATCGAAGACCAGCTCACGCTGCTCGGCGAGCAGCCCGGGAAGGGCCTCCTCGGTGGCGGGCACCGGGGTCAGCTCGACCGCCAAGGCGTCCTGGATGTGCTGGTGGACGCTCTGCGCGTCCCCGGGGAAGGTCGTGCGGAGGATCTCGTGCCTGGCCGCGACGTCACCGAGCGCCGCCGCCAGCGCGGGCACGTCCAGCCTGCCGCGCAAGCGCAGCGCGACCGAGATGTGCAGACCGGCCGTCTCCTCTCCGGGACGGGCCAGCAGCCAGGCGCGCAGCTGCCGGGCGGTGAGGGGCACCCGGTCCGGTCGTTTCGCGGCTTCCAGCGCGGGACGGGCCTTCGCGGCGAGCGCCCTCGCGACCCCCGCGGGGGTGGGCGAGGAGAACAGCTGCCGGATGGGCAGATCCGCGCCGAGTTCCTCACGGATCCGCGCGATGAGCCGCATGGCCAGCGCCGAACTCCCGCCGAGATCGTGGAAAGCGTCGTCGACCCCCACCTGGTCGACGCCGAGGATCTCGGAGAACAGCGCGCACAGCACCTTCTCGGCCTCGCTCTCGGGCGCCTTCTCCGACCCGCTTCCCGCGAGATCCGGGGCGGGCAGGACCCGGCGGTCGACCTTGCCGTTGGCGGTGACGGGCAAGCCCGGCAGGGCGATGACAGCCATGGGCACCATGTACGCGGGCAGGGCCAGTGCCATCCGCCGCCGGATCTCCTCCGCGCCCGGGTCACCGCCGTCGGAGACGAAGTAGCCGACCAGGCGCTTCTCGCCCGGCTGGTCCTCCCTCGCCACGACGACCGCTTCGACCACTCCCGGCTGGGCCGCCAGCGCGGCCTCCACTTCTCCCAGCTCCACCCGGTAGCCGCGGATCTTGACCTGTTCGTCGGTGCGCCCGAGGAACACCACCTCGCCGTCGCGGGTCCAGCGCGCCAGGTCGCCGGTGCGGTACATGCGCTCACCGGGGAGGAACGGGCACGCCACGAACCGCTCGGCCGTCAGCTCCGGTTTGGCGAGGTACCCGCGTGCCAGGCCCGTGCCCGCGATGTACAGCTCGCCCGCCACTCCAGGGGCGACCGGCCGCAGGAAGGCGTCGAGGAGGTAGATCCGGCGGTTCGTCATGGGATGGCCGATCGGCAGCTCCCGGTCGACCACGTCACCGGGTTCGATCGGGAGCCACGTGGCGCAAAGGGTGGTCTCGGTCGGTCCGTAGGTGTTCCGCACCCGCAGGCCGGGCTGGGCCCGCCGCAGGTTCTCCACGGACTGCGCGGGCACGATGTCGCCGCCGGTGCCGATCTCGACCAGGCCCTCGAAGCACTCCGGCGACGTTTCCGCGAGGGCGCGGAAGGTACCGGCGGTGAGGTGGACGAAGTTCGCGCCGCGTTCGACGGCCCGCCGCACCCCGGCCGCGTCCAGCACGCCCGGTTCGGTGAGCAGCACCCGGCCGCCCGTCGAGAGCGGCACCCACATCGCGTAGAGCGACGGGTCGAAGACGTGCGTCGCGTGCATCAGCACGCCGTCGCCGGGACCGATCTGCCAGCCCGCGTCGCCGGCCAGGCCCGCCACGGCCCCGTGGGGGATGCCCACGCCCTTCGGGGTGCCGGTGGATCCCGACGTGTACATCACATACGCCAGGTCGTCCGCGCTCGGCCGGAACTCCCGCGCCGTGGCGGCCGAAGCGCCGATGGCGGCACGCGTCTCCGGCGCGTCGAGGACGATCGCGCCCGACGGCACGACACCACGGGTGGCCTCGGTGCACAGGACGGTCGAAAGCTCCGAGTCGGCGAGGATGAACGCGATCCGCTCGGCCGGGTACTCGACATCCACCGGGACGTAGGCGGCGCCCGCCTTCCAGATCGCCAAGAACGCGATCAGCAGATCCGGTGACCGCTCCATGGCCACCCCGACCCGGTCTCCCCGGCCGACACCGCGATCGGCGAGGTGACCGGCCAGCCGGTTCGACGCCTGGTCGAGGTCGGCGTAGGTCAGGTCCGTGCCGCCCGCGTCGGTGATCGCCACCGCGTCCGGCGCCGCGGTCACCCGCCGCCCGAACAGCTCGACCACGGACGCCCCCGGTACCGGGCCTTCGGTGGCGTTGAAGTCGTCCACCACCAAGGCGTGCTCGGCCTCACTCAGCAGCGTCAGCCTGCCGACGAGGACGTCGGGCTCGGCGACGAGCCGCTCCAGCACCCTGGCCAACGCGCCGACGACCGACTCCGCGGCCGCCTCGTCGAACAGGCCACGGTCGTAGTCGAGGATGAGCGGCATCCGCTCACCGGGTCCGGTGATCAGGGTGAACGGATAATGCGACGAGTTACGTCCTCGCTTCACCGGGCGCAGGACCAGACCGGTGTCGTCCGGCCCGCCGAGCCCGGCGCGGGGGAAGTTCTCGTAAATGACGAGCGTATCGAAAACCGCTCCGGGTCCGGCCAGGGCCAGCACGTCCTGCAGGCCGAGATGCTGGTGGGCCATGAGCGCCGACTGACTGCTCTGCAGCTCGGCGAACAGGTCGACGGCCCGCCGCGCGCCGTCGAGCCGGACACGCACCGGCAGGGTGTTGAGCAGCTGACCGACCATCGACTCGACGCCGGCCAGGTCTGCGGGCCGTCCCGAGGCGGTCGCGCCGAACACCACATCGGTGCGCCCGGCGAGCTGCGACAACACGACGGCCCAAGCGCCCTGCACGACGCTGTTGAGAGTGAGGCCGTTGCCGCGCGCCAGCCTGGCCACGCCGTCCGTCAGCTCCGGGGACAGTTCGACCACCGCCGTGTGGATGTCCGGCACGCGGGCCGGGTCGGCGGGGACGACCGTGGTCGGGGTGTCCAACCCGGCGAGTTCGTCACGCCAGGCAGTCCGGGCCGCGTCCTTGTCCTGCCGTCCCAGCCAGGCGAGGTAATCCCGGTAGGACACGGTGGGCGGCAGCCCGGACGCGTCGCCGCCCGCGGCGTAGATCGCGGCGAGCTCGCGATGGATGATCGGCATCGACCAGCCGTCCGTGAGGACGTGATGAAGGGTGTGCACGAGCCGGTGGCGCTCCGGGCCCAGCCGGACCAGGTGCAGTTTCATCAGCGGCGCGACCTCGATGCTCAGCCGCTCGGCCACCTCTTCCGCGGCCAGCCGGTCCACCTCGCCGTCGGCGACGTCGTCCGGCAGCCCGGACAGATCCGTTTCACGCCACGGGATCTCGGCGTCCCGCGCGATGACCTGCACCATCTGTGCGCCGCTGACGAAGCGGAAACAGGCCCGCAGCGCGGCGTGCCGGTCCACGAGTGCCTGCCACGACGCCCGCAGGAGTCCCGCGTCCAGCGGGCCGTCGATGCCGTAGACGGTCTGCACCGTGTAGGTGTCAGGCCCGTCCTTGTCGAGGGCGGTGTGATAGAGCATCCCTTCTTGCAGCGGCGAGAGAGGCCAGACGTCCTCGACGCTGGAGCGGGGCTTCGCGCGAGTGTCGTCAACGGTCACGATCTGCTCCTTATGGCGGTTAATCGCGGGCCAATCCGGCCTCGAGTTGGTCCAGCTGGTCAGGGGAAAGGGCGACGAGCATGCCCGCCTCGGGTTCCGGCGCGACGGTGCTCTGGCCTTCGGCCGGGAGTTCCGTGACGAGCTCCGCCAGCCGTTCCGGCGTCTTTTCTTCGAACACCTGCCAGGGGGTCAGTTCCAGGCCCTTCCGGCGCGCACGGGCGGACAGCTGCATCGAGGTGATCGAGTCGCCGCCGAGTTCGAAGAAGCTGTCGTCGGCGCCGACGCGTTCCAGGCCGAGCACTTCCGCGAACAGTTCGCACAGCCGCTTTTCCGTGGCCGTGCGCGGATCCCGTCCGGAGGTCAACCCGGCGAAGTCGGGAGCCTGGAGCGCCCGATGGTCGAGCTTGCCGTTGGGCGTGAGCGGCATCTTGTCCAGCGGGACGAACGCCGAAGGAAGCATGTACTCCGGCAGTCGTCCGGCTGCCAGCTCGCGCAGCGCGGTCATCAGCGGGCCGGCGGGGGTGTCCGCCGACGGCACGATGTAGGCCACCAGTTGTTTGTCGCCCGGCCCGTCCCGGTGGACGGCGATGGCCACCTGGGAGACCCCTGGATGCTCCGAAAGCACGGTCTCGATCTCGGCGGGCTCGACCCGGTACCCGCGCACCTTGACCTGCGCGTCGGCCCGGCCGACGAACATCAGCTGCCCGTCGGTGGTCCAGCGGAACCGGTCGCCGGTGCGGTACATCCGCTCCCCGGGTGCGAACGGACTGGCGACGAACCGTTCCGCCGTCAGCCCCGGACGCCCGAGGTAACCGCGGGCGAGGCCGACCCCCGCGATGTAGAGCTCCCCCGCCACTCCCGGCGCCGCCGGCTGCAGGAAGGAGTCGAGTACGTAGTGCCGCACGTTCCGGATCGGGCCGCCGAGCGGGACCACCTCGTATCCCGGTGACAACGGGGAACTCATCGTCGAGCAGATCGTCGTCTCGGTCGGCCCGTACGCGTTGATCATCCGGCGGCCCGGCGACCAGCGGTCCGCCAGCGCGGGCGTGCACACCTCGCCGCCCGTCAGCACGCTTTCCAGGCTGTCCGGCAGGTCTTCCTCCGCGGCCAGCACGCTCGGCGACACGGTGAGATGGGTGACGCCCCACCGCCGCAGCGCGTCGCCCAGTGTCACCCGCGGCGGCATGCTCTCCGCATCGGGCAGCACCAGCGTCCCGCCCGCCAGCAAAGCCATGTACAGCTCGGAAACGATGGCGTCGAAACCGATGGCTGACAGCTGCAGGACGCGCGAGGAGGACGTGACGCCGAGGCGCTCGATATGCGCCGCGGCGAGGTTGCCGAGTCCGGAGTGGGTGACCATGACACCCTTGGGCACCCCGGTCGACCCTGACGTGTAGATGACGTACGCCGCGTCGGTCGGCGCCACCCGCGGCAGCACCACGTCGGGATCGGAAGCGGGCAGCTCGTCCAGCACCAGCACCGAACCCGCGAACCCCGAGGGCACGACCGACCGGGTGGCGGTGGTGCACACCAGCACTTCGGGTGCCGAACTCGCCAGCATCAGCTCGATCCGCTCGCGCGGGTAGTCCGGATCGACCGGCACGAACGACCCACCGGCGAACGACACCGCCATCAGGGTCACCGCCAGCTCGGCCGAGCGGCCGACCACCACGCCGACCCTGGTCTCCCGCCGCACACCCAGCCCCACGAGCAGCCGTGCCAGGGATTCCACCTCTTCGAGCAGCTCACCGAACGTCAGGCGGCGCCTGGCGTCCTCCACCGCCACCGCGTCCCGCGACCGCTCCACCTGTCCTCGGAAGAGCACCGGCAGTGCCTCGGCTTCGAACGGGACGTCGGTCCGATTCCACTCGTCCACCACCAGACGGCGCCGCTCCGGCGCGATCAGGGCGACCCGGCCCACCGGCAGCCGCGGCTCGGCCACGACCTGCTCCACGGCCTGGAGGATCGACGCGACGACCTCTTCGGCCTGTGCCCGGTCGTAGGCGTCCGGGCGGTAGATGCATTCACCGCGGATGCCACCGGCCGCGGACACCCGCATGGACAGCGGGTAGTGCCCGGTGTCGTTCGGGATCGCCGCGGGACGCATGACGAGCGCGTCGGGGGCGTCGGACGGGTTCAGCGGGGACGGAGGGTTCTCGAAGACGACGATCGTGTCGAACGCCGCGCCCTGACCGGCCAGCTGGTTGATCTCGGCCAGCCCGATGTGCTGGTGCGCCATCATCCCGACCTGACGTTCCTGCAGATCCGTCAGCATGTCGACGAACGGTTCGGCGCCGGTCAGGCGAGCACGGACCGGCAGCATGTTCATGAACAGGCCGACGGCGGACTCGACACCGGGGATCTCGGGCGGGCGCCCGGCCACCGTGGCACCGAAGACCACGTCGTCGCGTCCCGTCAGCCGGGCGAGGAGCAGCGACCAGACCCCTTGGAAGAGCGTGTTCACCGTGACGCCGTGACCGCGGGTGAACTCGACCAGCCGCCTGCTCGCGTCCTCGTCGAGTTCGAACGTGACGCGGTCGGGTTCGATGGGCGCGATGATCGAGTCCGGCGGCACGACGTGGGTCGCCTCGTCGAGTCCCGCGAGTTCGGTCCGCCATGCCTCCCTGGCGGCCGCCTTGTCCTGGCGGGCGAGCCAGGTGAGGTAGTCGCGGTACGACGTCGGGACGGGCAGGGCCCGGCCGTCGCCGCCGGCTTCGTACGCGGCCACCACGTCGGTGATGAGGAGCGGAAGTGACCACCCGTCGGCCGCGATGTGGTGCGACGCGAGGGCCAGCCGGTGCCGTCCTTCCCCGAGGCGCACCAGATGCAGTCGCAGCGACGGTGCCTGGGTCAGGTCGAACCGTTCGGCGTGCAGTTCCGCGGCGAGGCGGTCGAACTCCGCCAGCGCCTCGTGTTCGGGCAGGTGGGAGAGGTCGGTCTCCAGCCACGGCACCGCCACCTCGCGGGCGACCGCTTGCACGGCCTCGCCGGACTCGAGCTGGTGGAAACTCGCGCGCAGGGCGGCGTGCCGGTCGAGCAGGGCCTGCCACGAGGCCCGGAAGCGGGGGACGTCCAGCGGACCGTCGAGGGCGAGGGTCCGCAGGCTCGCGTAGACGTCCGGGCCGCGCTCGTCGGCGGCGTGGAACAGCAGACCTTCCTGCAGTGGCGAGAGCGGCCAGATGTCCTGCAGGCCCGGTACGGCGGCCTCGACCTCTTCCACCTCTCGCTGCGTCAGCGCGGTGAGCGGGAAGTCCGACGGCGTGTAACCGCCGGAGCGGTCATCGCCGACGTGGGCGGCGAGGCCGGTCAGCATGTCCAGCCACGCCTTCGCGAGCGACTCCGCGTCGGCTTCGCCGAGCACCCGCTCGGCCCACGTCACGGTCAGGCTGAACTCGGGTCCGTCGGCGGAGTCCAGCACGACCGCGTCGATTTCCACGACGTGACGCAACGGCGCGTCCTGTTCCGCCGTGCCGCCGATGGTCCCCGCGATCTGCCAGGGTTCCGCCGCGCCGCCGCGCCGGGCCGAGAAGCGGCCGAGGTAGTTGAACCCGATCTCCGCCTCCGGCAGCGCCGCCAGTGCCCGGCCCGTCTCGGCGTCGAGGTACCGCAGCATCCCGTAGCCGAGCCCGCCGTCGGGCACGGCCCGCACGTTCTCCTTGACCTTCTTCAGCAGGACGCCCGCCGCGTCGCCACCGGCGAGCGCTTCGGCGGTGTCCACCCCGGCCACGTCGAGCCGGAGCGGATGCACGTCGGTGAACCAGCCGACCGTCCGCGACAGGTCCAGCTCGTCGAGGGGCTGACGGCCGTGCCCTTCGACGTCCACCACGACGGCGGTACCGCCGCGCCAGTGAGCCACCGCGCCCGCCAGGGTGGCCAGCAGCACCTCGTGGACACCGCAGTGGAAAGCGGAAGTGGCCTTCTCCACGAGCACGCTCGCCCGGTCCCGTGGCAGGGTCCATGACCTGCGTCCCGCGGTCGACACGGTGTCCCGCGACCGGTCGAGTTCGCCGACCCGCGCCGGTGCTCCGTCGAGGATCCGCGTCCACATCTCGAGTTCGGTGGTGCGGTTCACCGCCTGTTCGGTCAGCGTCCGCGCCCAGCGCCGGAACGACACGTTCGACGGATCGAGCACCGGCTCCCGGCCGGCGGCCACGGCTTCACAGGCCAGACGCAGGTCCGGCAGCAGGATGCGCCACGACACCACGTCGACCGCGATGTGGTGGGCCACCACGACGAGCCGCCCCATCCGGCCGGGTCCCGCGTCCACCCACACCACCTGGACCATCTCTCCGCCGGCGGGATCCAGCCGTCCGGCCGCCTCGTGGGCGCACCGATCCGCGACCTCGTCGACGTCACCCGTACCGGCCTCGACCCGCTCGACCAGCCTGGCCGCGGCGACCGTTCCCCGGTCGGCCACGACCAGCCGGGGCTCTTCCCCGTCGTTCTCGACGACCCGGCTCCGCACGAGGTCGTGGGCGTCGATCACGGCGCTCAAACCAGCTGTCAGCACCTCCAGGGACAGGTCTTCGGGCGCACCGACGGTGACCCACTGCGCGAGCGCTCCCCGGGTCATCGCGTGGTGATCGCGTTCGATCAGCGCCCGCATCACCGGCGTCCAGGCGACTTCACCGACACCGTCCTCGGCGTCGGCCTGTGCCACCCCGCCGCGTTCGGCGATCGCCGCGATCCCCGCGGGTGTCTTCTGCTCGAAGACCTGCTTCGCGCCGAAGACGAGGTCCTCGCGTCGCGCACGGGCGGCCAACCGCATGGAGAGGATCGAGTCCCCGCCCAGCTCGAAGAAACCGTCGTCGGCGCCGACCCGGTCCAGCCCGAGGATCTCGGCGAACAGGTCGCACAGCACGCGTTCGGTCTCGGTGCGCGGTGCGCGACCGGCCTGCTTCCCGGTGAATTCGGGGGCGGGCAAGGCCGCGCGGTCGATCTTCCCGTTGAGCGTCAGCGGGAAGGTGTCCAGCACCAGCACCACGGCGGGCACCATGAAGTCCGGCAGCCGGGTCGCGAGCCGCTCGCGGACCGCGCCGGATTCCAGTCCTCGCCCCGTTTCCGCGGTCACGTAGGCGATCAGCCGCTTCTCGCCGGGACGTTCTTCCCGTGCCACCACCACGGCCTGCGCGACGCCGGGGACCTCCGTCAGCGCGGCTTCGATCTCTCCCGGTTCGACGCGGTAGCCGCGGATCTTCACCTGGGAGTCGGCCCGTCCGGCGAACAGCAGCTCACCGTCGTCCGTCCAGCGCGCCAGGTCCCCGGTGCGGTACATGCGTTCGCCGGACGAGAACGGGTTGGCGACGAACCGCCGCGCCGTCTGACCGCTGGCGCCCGAATAACCGTGCGCCAGACCCGCGCCGGCGAGGTACAGCTCCCCGGTCACGTTCGGCGCCACCGGCTGGAGGAACGCGTCGAGGACGTACGCCCGCCTGCCGTCCAGCGGCCCGCCGATCGGCAGGGTGTCCCCCGTTTCGGCCCCTGGTTCGAGGACGAGCCACGTGGCGCACAAGGTGATCTCGGTAGGTCCGTAGAGCTGACGGAACCTGACGTCCGGGCACGCCCGGCGCATCCGCGCGACCGAGGCGAGCGGCACCGCGTCACCGCCGGTCAAGATCTCCCGCAGGCCGGTGAAGGACTCCGGTGCTTCCTCGGCCACGACCCGGAAGGTCCCGGCCGTCAGGTGAACGGTGGTCACGCCGCGTTCGATCGCTTCCCGCAACCGCTGCGCGTCGACCGCCCCCGGCTCCGCGACCACGACGGCGGCACCGCTGACCAGCGGCACCCAGATCTCGACCAGCGAGGCGTCGAACGCGTGCGACGCGTGCAGCAGCACGCGATCACCGGGGCCCTGCGACCAGCCGGGGTCGCAGGCCAGTGCCGCCACGCTTCCGTGCGGTACCGCGACTCCCTTGGGCACACCGGTCGATCCCGACGTGTACATCACGTAGGCGACGTCGTGCGGTCCGAGCGTGAGCGACGGTGCCTCGTGCCGTGCGCCCGCGACTTCCGGCGCGTCCATGACCACCGGTTCGATCGCGTCCGGCACCGCGTTCCGGGTCTTTCCCACGCAGACCGCCGCCGACGCGCCGGCGTCGGACAACATCCGTTCGATCCGGTCCGCGGGATAGTCCGTGTTCACCGGTACCTGCGCCGCCCCCGCCTTCCAGACCGCGAGCAGCGCGACGAGCAGGTTCGCGCCGCGGTCCAGCACCACGCCGACGCGGTCGCCGCGCCGGACGCCAATCTCGGCCAGGTACCCCGCCAGGCGATCCGATTCCCGGTCCAGCTCGGCGTAGGACAGGGTCTGGCCGGCGTCGATGACCGCCACCGCGTCCGGCGAGGCACCTGCCCGCCGCCGGAACGACTCCACCACCGACGGCCCGCCGTGCGCTTCGCCGGTCGAGTTCCAGCGCTCCACCACCGACGCGCGTGCCGCTTCGCTCGTCACGGCCAGGCGGCCGACGGGAAGCGAAGCCTCCGCCGCCACCCGTCCGGCGATCCGCACGACCTGCCTCGCGACCTCGGCGGCCGTCTCCCGGCTGATCCGGTCCGGCCGGTAGGACACGTTGACCCGTAAGCGATCCCCGAGACCGGCGTTCATGGTCAGCGGATAGCCGGTGCCGGTCCGGGTGGCGACCGAGCTGATCTTGATCCCGCCGTCGTCGCCGAGACCGTCGGCGGTGTGCGGGTAGTTCTCGATCATCACGATGGTGTCGAAGACCGCGCCCGGCCCCGCCGCCTTCTGGATCTCCGGCAGCCCGGGGTACTGGTGCTCGGACAACGTCAGCTGGCGCGCCTGCAGGTCCTGGAGTGTCTCCAGCACCGACCGGCCGCCGTCGAACCGCACGCGGGCCGGGACGGTGTTGATGAACATCCCCACCATCCGCTCGACGTCCGGCACCTCCGCCGGCCGCCCGGACACCACGTTCCCGAACACCACATCGGTCCGGCACGCCAGCCGCGCCAGTACCAAGGCCCAAGCGGCCTGCAGGATCGTGCTCAACGTCAGGTCATGACCACGGGCGAAGTCGGCGAGGGCCCGCGTCTCCTCCTCGGACAGCGATTCGGAATGGTTGGCCGGCATCACCATCGTCTTGTCCGCGTCTGCGTCCACCACGGTCGGTTCGTCCGTGCCGGCGAGCTCGGACCGCCAAACCGCCCGGGTCGCCTCCTCGTCCTGTCCACTCAGCCACGCCAAGTAGTCCTTGAAGGACGGTGCCGGCGGAAGGTCCTGTCCGCCGCCCGCGTAGACGGTCGACACCTCGCCCAAAACGAGTGGTGTCGACCAGCCGTCGAGGATCACGTGGTGCGAAGTCACCACGAGGCGATGCCGGTCCGCGCCGAGCCGGATCAGCGTGAGCCGGAGCAGCGGCGCCCGGGTCACGTCGAACCGCTTTGCCTGGTCCTCCGCGAGCAGGCGGTCGATCTCCACGGCCGCGTCCGCCTCGTCGAGCTGCGACAGATCGGCTTCACGCCAAGGGATTTCGGCCTCGTCGACGATGACCTGCACCGTTTCGCCCGAGCCCAGCTGAGGAAAGCCCGCCCGGAGCGATTCGTGCCGGGAGAGCACTCGGTTCCAGGCGGCGCGCAGCCGTCGCGCGTCGAGCGGTCCGTCGAGGTCGAGGATCCGCTGGCTCTGGTAGACGTCGACGCCGTCCTCGTCGAAGGCACGTTCGAAGAGCATGCCTTCCTGGAGCGGGGACAACGGCCAGATGTCCGTCAGTCCCGGCGCCGTGGCCTCCAGCTCCGTGACATCCCGCCGAGTCAGGTCGACGAGAGCGAAATCGGACGGCGTGTGCCCACCGGCGCCGGGAACGGCGGCGTGGGCCGCGAGACCGGTCAGCATCGCCGCCCAGGCCTCGCCGAGTCGCTCCACCGTGGCGGGGTCGAGATCCCGGCCTTCCACGACGAGCCTCAGCCGGGGTCCGGCCGGCGTGTCCTGAACGTCCGCGCCGACCTCCAGCGCGTGGACGAGGACCATCTCCGGACCGCCGCCGAGCGACCCGTCGGTCAGCTGCCACGCGCCGTCCTCGGCGGCGCGACCGGTCCGGCCGAGATAGTTGAAGCCGATCTGCGCGGACGGCAGCCCGGCCAGCCTCGCCCGGGTGTCGGGGTTGAGATGGCGCAACAATCCATAACCGAGCCCGTCGCCGGGGACGGCACCGGCCTGTTCCTTGACCGTCTTCAGCAACTCCCCCGCCGCCGCTTCCCCGGCCGCCGCGGCGGGAAGATCGACACCGGAAACGTCGAGCCGGACCGGATGAACGCTGGTGAACCAGCCGACGGTGCGCACCAGGTCCTCACCGTCGGCGGCGTCGCGGCCATGGCCTTCCACGTCCACCAGAACCCCGGCGCCGGCGGCCACCGCACCGGCGAGCCCGGCCAGCAAGACGTCTTGAACACCACAGTGGAAGGCTCCCGGCATCCGAGCGACCAAGGCACGCGCCACGGATCCGGACAGGGTCGAGGACCACGAGTGCGACTGCCCGGCGACCGGTTCCAGCGCCGGCCTAGCGTCCTCGAGCACGGCGACCCATCGATCGAGTTCGGCCACCGTGTCTTCGCTGAAGGCCTGTTCGGTCAGCCGCCGCGCCCACCGCCGGTACGACGTCGTCACGGGTTCGAGTGCGGGGGTTCCGCCGGCGACGGCCTCGTCGTAAGCCGCCCGGAGATCCGGCAGCAGGATCCCCCACGAGACCGCGTCCACCGCCAGGTGATGCGCCACGAAGACCAACCGGCCCGGCTCGGTGTTCCCGGCGTCGACCCAGACGAGCCGCGCCACGATCCCCGCCGACGGGTTCAGCGTGCCCGCCGCCGTCCTGGCCTCGCGCGCGGCGAGTTCGCCGATGTCACCGCTGTCACCGGCGCCCGCCGCCACCCGCGTCACCAGACCGGCCGCGTCCACCGCACCCGGCGCGGCCACCATCAGCCGTCCGTCGGACTCCACGCGGACCCGAAGAAGGTCGTGCACGTCCAGCACGGCTTGCAGGGCCTTCGCGAGCGCGTCCGGGTCGAAGTTCGCCGGAGTGACGACGATGCGCGCCTGCGCGAAGCCGGGGCGCAACGCGTCATCCCCGAGGGCACGCATCACCGGCGTCCACGGGATCTCCCCGACACCTGTGCCCCCTGTGTCCCCTGTGTCCATAGTGGAGGCCCGTACCGGCTGTGCCTCGTTCGCCAGCACCGCCAGCCTGCCGGGGGTCCGGTGTTCGAACACCAGCCGCGGCGTCAGGGAGATGCCCTCGCGCCGCGCGCGGGCGGCCACCTGCATCGACGAGATCGAGTCGCCGCCCAGTTCGAAGAAGCTGTCCTCCACGCCGACCCGCTCCAGGCCGAGCACCTCGGCGAACACTCCACAAAGGACTCGTTCGGCCTCGGTCGAGGGCTCACGGCCCGCCGCTTTCTTGGAGAAGTCCGGTTCGGGCAGAGCCCGCCGGTCCACCTTGCCGTTGACCGTCAACGGCAACTCGTCCAGCACCAGCAGCGCGACCGGGATCATGAACTCGGGCAGCGTCTCGGCGAGCCGTTCGCGCAGCCGCGCCGGGTCGGCGTCCTGTCCGGCTTCGGCGACCACGTAACCGATCAGCTGCTCGTGCCGGGCGAGCACCACGGCCTGACCGACACCGGGCAGGGCGGCGAGGGCGGCCTCGACCTCACCGGGCTCCACCCGGTACCCGCGGATCTTCACCTGGTCGTCGGCGCGTCCGGCGAAGACCAGCGTGCCCTCGTCCGTCCAGGAAGCCAGATCCCCGGTCCGGTACATCCGCGCGCCGGGAACGAACGGATCGGCGACGAACCGCTCGGCCGTCAACGCCGAACGGCTCAGGTAGCCCTGCGCCACACCGGCTCCGGCTACGTACAGCTCACCCGGCGACCCCGGCGGCACGGGCCGCAGGAAAGCGTCGAGGACGTAGGCCCGCCGTCCCGCGAGCGGACGGCCGATCGGCAGCACCGATCCCGTCGGGGCACCGGGTTCCAGTACCCACCAAGTCGCGCACAGCGTGGCTTCCGTCGGGCCGTAGAGATGCCGCACCCGCACCTCCGGGCACACCCTCCGCACCCGCTCCACCGCCGCCGGCGGCACGGCGTCCCCACCGGTCAGCACCTCGCGCAGCCCGGCGATCGACTCCGGCGCCTCCTCCGCCAGCACGCGGAAGGATCCCGCGGTGAGGTGGGCGGCCGTGACACCCGCGGCCACGTAACCCGCGAGCGCCTCGCCGTCCACCGCCCCCGGTCCGGCGAGCATCAGCCTGGCACCCGCGAGCAGCGGCACCCACATCTCGAACAAGGAGATGTCGAAAGCGTGCGAGGCGTGCATCAGCACGGTGTCCCCGGGGCCGACCCGCCAGCCGGGTTCCCCGACCAGTGCCGCGACATCGCCGTGTGACACCGCGACACCCTTCGGCGTCCCGGTCGAACCCGACGTGTACATCACGTAAGCGACGTCGTCCGCGCTCACGCCGGCCGACAGGCGAGGGGCTCGGGCCACCGCCCGACGCGTCGCCGGATCGTCGAGGACGATCGGTTCGAGCCCTCCGTCCAGCACCGCGCTCCGGTACGTTTCCGCGCACACCACCGCCGCCGGATCGGCGTCGGAGAGCATGAACTTCACGCGTTCCACCGGATAGGCGGGGTCGACCGGGAGATACGCCGCGCCCGCTTTCCACACCGCGAGCAACGTCGCGATCAGATCGCGCGAGCGTTCCATCACCACGGCCACGCGATCACCGCGCCGGACGCCCCGGCCGTTCAGGTAACCGGCGATCCGCTCCGCGTGCTCGGCCAGTTCCCCGTAGGACAGCGTCGAATCACCCTCGACGACCGCGATCTCGTCACGGCGGCTCTCGACCTGGCCGTCGAACAGCTCCGGGGACAGTGTGCCCGGCGCCGGGGCGGACGCGGCACCCCAGTCGTTCACCACCAGGTCACGCTCGGCCGCGGTCGTCACCTCGACGTCGGCCACCGTGAGACCGGCCGCGTCCGTCAGGCGGCGCAGTACCTCACCGAAGCGCTCGAGGATGGAAAGCGCGGTGTCCCGGTCGAACAGATCCGGCAGATAGTCGAGTTTGAGGAGCAACGACTCGCCGGGGACGGCGACCAGTGTCAGCGGGTAGTGGGCGGCGATCCGGCCCTGGTTGATCCTGGTGACCAGGGTTTCCCGGTCGCCGGGCCCATGGTGGAACTTCTCGAAGACGATCAACGTGTCGAAGACGGCACCGGGGCCCGCCTCGTGCTGGATGTCCGCCAAACCCACGTATTGGTCGGGAATGAGGGCCGACTGCCGCTTCTGCAGATCCGTCAGCAGTTCCATGACCGGGGTGGCGCCGTGCAACCGCACGCGCACGGGAACCGTGTTGAGGAACAGCCCCACCATTCCTTCCACGCCGGGCAGATCCGGCGGGCGCGCCGACACCGTCGCGCCGAACACCACGTCGGTCCGGCCGGCGAGCCGCGCCAGCACCATCGCCCACGCGCCCTGTACGACCGTGTTCAGCGTCAGCCCCCGCCCGCGGGCCAGCTCGCCCAGCGATCGCAGGAGGGCCGAAGGCAGCCGGATTTCGACGCTCTCCGGCACCGACGGCACCCGGCCGGGATCGGCGGGCGCCACCAGTGTCGGCTCCTCGGCACCGCTCAGCTCCGCCGCCCACGCCGACAGCGACCTCGTCTTGTCCTGCCGGTTCAGCCACGCGAGATATGCCCCGTAGGAGGTCACTTCCGGCAGCGCCGACCTGTCCCCGCCCGCCGCGTACAGTTCCGACATCTCGTCGACCAGGATCGGCAGCGACCAGCCGTCGAGGATCGTGTGGTGACAGGTCACCACAAGGCGGTGCGTTTCGTGCCCGAGCCGGATCAAAGTCAGGCGCAGCAACGGTGCCTGCGCGAGGTCGAAGCGCTTCGTCCGATCCTCTTCGGAGAGCTCCCGCACGGCTTCTTCGGGGTCTTCGAGGTGGGAAAGGTCGACCTCCCGCCACGGCAGTTCCACCTGCCGGGCGATGAGCTGTACCGTCTCACCCGATTTGCGCTGCCGGAAGCAGGCCCGCAGCGGGGCGTGCCTGGCCAGCACGGCCGCCCACGCCTCACGCAGCCTTCCCGCGTCCACCCGCCCGTCGAGGTCCAGGATCCAATGTCCTATGTAGACGTCGGGGCCTTCGCCGTCGTAGACCGCGTGGAAGAGCAACCCGGCCTGCAGCGGCGACAGCGGCCAGATTTCCTCGATCCGCGACTGAGCCATCAATATCTCCCTCGATCAGCGAAGGGCTTGAAGTTCGTCGTCGAACTCAGCCTCGAATTCCTCGATCTCGTCTTTGCCCGGGTCGAGGATGGCGGCGTCAGGCAGGGTGTTTTCCCCCTGTGGAAGGATCATCCGCCTGAAGCGCCGGACCGGACAACATGTCCAAGGTGCTTTTGCCGAGCGGCGTTTCGCAGCGCGCCGAATGGGTCGTGAGTGAAAAGTGTCGTTCTGACGACCCTTTTCACTTACGGCCACCGTCACCCGGCGTCGAACTCGGCTTCGAATTCGTCGATCTCGTCACGTCCGATGTCGAGCAGGGCGACGTCCGACTGCCCTTCCACGGCGGGGGCGGCCGCTCCGCGTCCGATGATCGCCGCGATTCCCGAAGGCGTCCGATGCTCGAACACCTCCCGCGCGCCGAACGTCATCCCGTCGCGACGCGCCCGCGCCGCCAATTGCATCGACAGGAGCGAATCCCCGCCCAATTCGAAGAAACTGTCGTCCGCGCCGATCCGCTCCAGACCGAGCACCTCGGCGAAGAGCGCGCACAACGCCCGCTCCACTTCGGTCACCGGCTCCCGGCCGGAAACGAGTCCGCCGAAATCGGGATCCGGCAACGCCGCCCGGTCGACCTTCCCGTTCGCCGTCACGGGTAAGGCGTCCACCGCCACGACCGCCGTCGGCACCAGATAGTCCGGCAACGTCCCGGCGACCTGCTCGCGCAGCCGTCCCGGATCCACCTCACCGCCGGACACGACGTAGCCGATCAACCGGCCGTCACGGGCGACCACCACCGCCTGGTCGACACCGGGCAGCGCCGCCAGCGCCGCCTCGATCTCGCCCGGCTCCACCCGGAAGCCGCGGATCTTGACCTGGTTGTCGGCCCGTCCGGCGAACACCAGCTCGCCCTCGTCCGTCCAGTACGCCACGTCCCCGGTCCGGTACATCCTCCGGCCGGAGGCGAACGGATCGGCGACGAATCGCTCCGACGTCAACGCCGGACGGCCCAGATACCCCTGTGCCACCGCGTCGCCGCCGATGTACAGGTCACCCGCGACGCCCGGCGGCACCGGGCGCAGGAAGAGGTCCAGCACGTACAGCCGCCTGCCCGGCAGCGGCCCGCCGATCGGCAACGCCGGCGCGAGCCGATCTCCGGGCTCGATCGCCTTCGACGACACGCACACCGCGGCCTCGGTCGGGCCGTACGCGTGCCAGACCCGCAACCGCGGGCATACCCGCCGGACCCGGTCCACCACCTCGGACGGCACCACGTCGCCGCTCAGCAGCAGTTCGCGCAATCCCGAGAAGACCTCCGGCGACTCCTGCGCCAGCGCCCGGAACTGCCCCGCCATCATCACCACCGAGGTGACGCCCTTCGTCACGTACGCGGCGAGCCGCTCCGCGTCGACCACGCCGGGCTCGGCGAGCAGCACCCGCGCCCCCGCGCCGAGCGACACCCACAGGTCGTACACCGACGCGTCGAAGGTGTGCGGAGCGTGCATCAGCACCGTGTCACCGGGCCCGACCGCCCACCCCGGATCTCCCACCAGGATCGCCGCGGCCCGATGCTGGACCACCACCCCCTTCGGGGTCCCGGTCGATCCGGACGTGTAGATCACGTAGGCCGGGTCTTCCGCCCTGACGGGGATCGGGGCGACCTCGCCCTCGATGGCCTCGTCCACGACGATCCGCGTATATCCCGCGGGCACCAGACCCGAGGTCCCCGTTCCGCACGCCACCGCCGCGACCGAAGAGTCGGCCAGCATGAATTCCACCCGGTCCGCCGGGTAGTCCGGCGAGACCGGCACGAACGCCGCTCCCGCCTTCCAGACCCCGAGCCAGGCCGCCAGCAGCTCCGCCGACCGCTCCAGCACGACCCCGACACGGTCGCCCCGGCGCACACCCCGCACCGTCAAGGCACCCGCCACCCGGCCCGCCCATTCGTCCAGCTCCGCGAAGGACCAGACCCGGTCGCCGTCGATCACCGCCGTCGCGCCGGGTGCCTTTCGCACCTGCTCGGCGAACAACTCCAGCACCGAGGCCGCGGGCACCCCGTCGCCGGTGTCGTTCCACCGTTCGACGACCAGCTCCCGTTCGGCGTCACCGACCACGTCGAGCCTGCCCACCGGCGCCGCCGGTTCCGCGATCATCCGCTCCAGCACCCGGACAAGCCCGCGGTGAGCCTCTTCGGCCAGGGACGCGTCGACAAGCTCCGGCTGGTACTGCAGGTCGGTCTCGAGGCTCTCGCCGGGCATGACCACCAGGGTCATCGCGTACGGCGCCGCCTGGTGATACTCCCGCAGGGTCAGGCTGAGACCGCTCGGGGAGACCGAGCCCGCCGCCGGATCGGCATAGTTCTCGAATCCCACGACCGTGTCGAAACCCGCCCCGCCGAGCTTCTGGATCTCCGGCAGGCCGAGATGATGATGCGGCACCAGCGCGGACTGCCGCTCCTGCAATTCCGTCAGGAGCCCGAGGATCGACTGCCCGCCGTCCAAGCGCACCCGCACCGGCACGGTGCCGATGAACAGCCCCACGGTCTGTTCCACGCCGGGCAGCTCCGCGGGGCGCCCCGAAACCACCGCGCCGAACACCACGTCACGACGACGCGCCAGCCGGGCCAGCACCACCGCCCACGCCCCCTGCACCAGCGTGTTCAGCGTCAGCCCGTGACCGCGGGCGAACTCGGCCAGCGCGGAGGTGAAGTCCGGTGAATGCCGGATCAGTTCGCGGGCAGGCGTGCCCAACGCCGTCCCCGGCCGTTCGGGGAGCCCGAGCGACGATCCGTCGGCACCGGCCAGTTCCGCGTGCCACGCCGCTCGGGCCGCCTGCTTGTCCTGTTCGTCGAGCCAGGCCAGATAGTTCCCGTAGGAGCCCGCGGGCCGCAGCCGCGGGCCGGCACCGCCCGCCGCGTAGATGTCGAGGAGGTCCGACTCGAGGATCGCCCGCGACCACCCGTCCATGACCAGGTGATGGCTCGTCGTCACCAGGCAGTGCCGTTCCCTGCCGAGCCGGATCAGCGTCAGCCGCAGCAGCGGAGGCTTCGCCAGGTCGAATTTCCCGGCCCGCTCCTTCTCCGCGATCGAGCTCACCTCGGCCAGCGCGTCCGGTTCGGCCAGGTGGGACAGATCGTGTTCGGCCCAGGGAAGCTTCGCACCGCGGAAAATGAGCTGGACCGGCTCGCCGGACTTCCTCCGGTGGAAACAAGCGCGAAGCGCCGCATGCCGGTCGAGAAGGGCCTCCCACGACTCCCGGAACCGCTTCGCGTCCAGCGGTCCGTCGAGGAACTGCGTCTGCTGGGTCAGCTGGATGTCGGGAGCGTCCTCGGACAGGAGCGACGCGTGATAAAGCATTCCCTCCTGCATCGGGGACAGCGGCCAGATCTCCGCGAGCGCCGATCCGGCGGGCGTGGTCGACGAGTTCACGATGTCCGCCCCTCGCTGAGTTCCGCCGCTATCGCTTCGAAGCTCTCGATCTCGTCCTGGTCGAGCTCGAGAAGACCGAAATCGGAGGCGGTGTGCCCACCGGCGGCGGGGTCCTCCGCCTGCCGGGCCAGCCCGGACAGCGTGTCCAGCACCGCGCGGACCAGTCGGTCGATTTCGGCGTCGTCGAACAGGTCGCCCGACCACTCCACCATGAGCGTCAGTTCCGGACCGTCCGGCAGATCCTGGACCATGGCGTTGACATCGAGACCGTGCGGCAACCGCATACCCGGATCCATCGAACCGCCGATTTCCCCGGCCAATTGCCACGCCCGCACGTCACTCGCGTCACCGGCGACGAATCGGCCCAGGTAATTGAATCCGATCCGCGCCGACGGCAGCGCCGCGAGGACCGGTTCCGTCTCGCCGTTGAGGTACCTCAGCAACCCGTGGCCGAGCCCGTCGCCGGGTACGGCGCGCGACTGCTCCTTGACCGCCTTCAGCAACTCCCCCGCCGCCGGACCACCGGCGACCACCTCGGCGAGATCGATTCCGGCCACCTCCAGCCGGACCGGATACGTACTGGTGAACCAGCCCACCGTCCGGGACAGGTCCATCCCCTCGACGGGATGGCGGCCATGACTCTCCACGTCCACCAGCACCGTGTCCCCGCCTCGCCACCGGGCCACCGCTCCCGCCAGCCCGGTCAGCAGCACCTCGTGCACGCCACAGTGGAACACCGCCGGAGCCCGGCCGACCAGCACCGGCGTCTCGGCAGGCGGCACCGTCCACGACCGCGAACGCACCACCCCGGCCGGGGCGGGCCCTGGTTGCTCCGCTTGACCGACGATCCTCTTCCAGGCGGGCAGTTCCGCGACCCGCTCGGCGGAGACGGCCCATTCCTCGAGCAGAGCCGTCCACCGGCGGAACGACACGCCCACCGACTCCAGCACCGGCTCCCGTCCCGCGGCCACCGCCTCGCAGGCGGCGCGCAGATCGGACGTCAAAACGCGCCACGAGACCCCGTCGACGACGAGGTGATGTGCCACCACGACCACCCGGCCCACCCGATCCGGCCCGGCGTCCAACCACACCGCCTGGACCATCACCCCCGCGAACGGCTCCAGCCGTCCTACGGCTTCCCGCGCCGCGGCCTCGGCGGCTTCGGCGAGCGAGCCGCCCTCGGCCCGCACGCGGGTGACCATTCCCGTCGCGGCCACCGACCCGCGCTCGCCGACCACCAGCCGCCTGCCGCCGTCGCCGTCGCCGTCGCCGTCGACGACCCGCGCCCGCAGCATGTCGTGCGTGTCCAGCACCGCCGCCAGCCCGGCGGCCAGTGTCTCCTCCCGCAGATCCGGGGGCGCACCCGTCACGACCCACTGGGCGAACCCGGCTCCCGTGACACCGTCGCCGAACATCCGCATCACCGGGGTCAGCGCGACCTCGCCCACCCCGTCCGCGATCGCGGTCCGATCCTGGTGCGGCACAGCGGTTCCCGCCACCAACTGCGCGAGCCGTTCAGGGGTCCGGTGGTCGAACACCTGCCGTGGGGTCAGCGAAAGACCGTCGCGGCGCGCGCGGGAAGCGACCTGCATCGACGAGATCGAATCCCCGCCCAGTTCGAAGAAACCGTCCTCGACCCCGACCCGTGCCAGCCCGAGCACCTCGGCGAACACCTCGCACAGGATCCGCTCGGCCTCGGTCGCGGGCTCCCGCCCGGCCGTCTTCGAGGAGAAGTCCGGTTCCGGCAACGCCTTCCGGTCGATCTTCCCGTGCGGTGTCAGCGGCAGGGCGTCCAGCGCCAGCACCGCCGCGGGCACCATGTACGCCGGCATCCGGGCCGCGAGTTCCTTACGCAGCGCTTCCGGATCGACGTCGCCCGGCGCCACATACGCCACCAGCCGGCCGTCGCGAACGGTCACCGTGGCCTGGGCGACCTCGGGACGGCCGGACAAGGCGAACTCGATCTCACGGGGTTCGACCCGGAAGCCGCGGATCTTGACCTGGTCGTCGGCCCGTCCGGCGGAGACCAGCTCGCCGTCCTCGGTCCAGTACGCCAGATCACCGGTGCGGTACATCCGTTCACCGGGGACGAAGGGATCGGCGACGAACCGCTCCGACGTCAGCGCCGGACGCCCCAGATAGCCGCGGGCCACCCCGACGCCCGCCAGATACAGCTCACCCGTGATCCCGTGCGGCAACGGACGCAGGAACGCGTCGAGCAGATAACCGCGCACCCCCGCGATCGGCTTCCCGAACGGGATCACGTCCCCTTCCGGCGACAACGGCATGCTCACCGTCGCGCAGATCGTGGTCTCGGTCGGCCCGTAGGCGTTGATCATCCGCCGTCCGGGCGACAGGCGGTCCACCAGACCCGGCGGACAGAGTTCTCCCGCCGCGGTCACGGTTTCCAGCCGGTCCGGCAGACTGTCCACAGTGGCCAGAACGGACGGTGGCGCCTTCACATGCGTGATGTCCCAGCGTTCCAGCGCGTCGATCAGCGAAGCGTGCGGCGGCAGATCCTCGTCCGGAGGCATCACCAGCGTCGCCCCCGCCAGCAACGCCATCATCACCTCGGACACGATGGTGTCGAAGCCCAGCGCAGCGAACTGCAGGACCCGGGACGACGGCGACACGGCGAGCCGTTCGATATGCGCCATCGCCAGATTGCCCAGGCCGGAATAGGTGACGACGACACCCTTCGGCGTACCTGTCGAACCCGACGTGTAGATCACATACGCCGCGTCACGCGGTTCCAGGAGTGGCAGGTCCGCGTCCGGGGCCGCGGTCAGGTCGACCTCGTCGAGCACGACCAGCCGGTCCGCGAACTCCGGCGGCACCGCCTCCCGCGTCCTTCCCTGGCACACCACCAGCATCGGGTCCGCGCTCCCGAAGATGAACCGCACCCGGTCGGCCGGGTACGCGGGATCCACCGGGACGAACACGCCGCCCGCCAGCGCCACCCCCAGCATCCCGGTCAGCCACCACGAGGACCGGCCGACGACCAGCCCGACGCGGCGCTCCCGCCCGACGCCGCGGGCACGCAGGACGGCGGCGAGCTTCGACGCCCGCTCCCACAGTTCCGCATAGGACAGTTCGCCTTCAGCGTCGGCGACGGCCACCGCGTCCGGTCGCTCCGCCGCCATCCTGCCGATCAACACGGGCAGCGGTTCCCCGGCCGTCACCGCGGGTTCCCACTCCAGCACCGGGTTTTCGACGATCTCCGCCCGGCCGAGGAGTCCGGCCGGATCGTCGACCATCGCCCGCAGCGCACCGGTGAACCACTCCAGAACCGATTCGGCGACCGCCTGATCGACCTGCCCGGGCCAGTAGGCGAGCTGGATCTTGAACCCGTCACCGGGGATGATCCCGATGGTCAGCGGGTAGTGGGTCCCTTCGATCGTGCCCAGGTAGGTGAACTGGTCGGCGAAGTCCCTCGGGTAGTTCTCGAACACCAGCAGCGTGTCGAAGGACGCGCCCGGTCCGGCCGCCTTCTGGATCTCCGGCAACCCCAGATGCTGATGCGGCATCAGGGTTACCTGCCGGTCCTGCAGGGCGGTGAGCATGTCCACGACCGTTTGCCCACCGTCCAGTGGCACCCGGATCGGCACCGTGTTCATCATGAGCCCCGGCATCGACTCCACCCCGGCGAGTTCCGCGGGCCGGGCGGCGACCGTGGTGCCGAAGACCACGTCGGTCCGCCGAACCAACCGGGCCAGCACCAGCGCCCAGGCGCCCTGTACCACGGTGTTCAGTGTCAGCCCGTGGTCGCGGGAGAACTCGATCAACCTGGAGTGGAGCTCCGGCGGGAGGTGGACGACGCGGTAGTCGTATTCCGTGCCGGAGTCCGTCTTGGCGATCAGCGCGGGCACGTCGATGCCGGACAGTTCGGCCCGCCACGCCGCGCGTGCCGCGTCCTTGTCCTGCCGGTCGAGCCAAGCCAGGTAGTCCCGATAGGACGCGACACCCGTCCGCTCCGGGAGCCGCCCGCCCGCCGTGTAGGCCTCGGACACCTCGTTGAGGACGACCGCCACCGACCAGCCGTCGGTCAGGATGTGGTGGCTGACCACCAACAGGCGGTGCCGGTCCCCGGTCAGCCGGGCCAGCACGAGCCGGAACAACGGTGCCTTGGCGAGGTCGAACCGCTTCTCTTGTTCCTGCCGCACCAAGGCTTCGACGGCCGCGTCGGCGTCGCTCGCGCCCGTCAGATCCACTTCCCGCCACGGCAGGGTGACGTGCTTGGCGACGGCCTGCACCGTCTTCCCCGACGCGAGCCGGTGAAAACTCAGCCGAAGCGCCGATTGCCGGGCGAAAACCGCTTCCCACGCGGCTCGTAACCGGGCCACGTCCAGCTGCCCGGTCAGCTCCAGGATCCACTGACCCTGATAGATGTCGGGCCCCTGCCGGCTGTCGGACCCCTGGTCGTCGAGGGTCGACTGGAAGAGCAATCCCGCCTGGAGCGGTGCCAGCGGCCAGATCTCCTCGGCCTCCGGTGCGGCGAGCGCCAGCTCGGCCTCGTCTTCCGCGCTGAGCACGATCAGCGGGCGGGCGGCGGGCTGCTCGACCGGTACGGCCCGCGCCGCGGCGGCGGCCGCCAGCCGTGCCGGGGTCGCGTGCTTGAAGATTTCGGCGTGCGTCAAGGACAGACCGGCCTTGGCCGCCCGTGCCGCCAGGCGCATCGCGATGATCGAATCCCCGCCCAGTTCGAAGAAGCCGTCGTCGACACCGGCTCGGTCAAGGCCGAGCACGTCCGCGAACAGTCCACAAAGGATCTGCTCCAGCTCGGTGGCGGGTTCGCGGGTGGCGGTCTTCGCCGTGAAGCCGGGCGACGGCAACGCCGCGCGGTCGACCTTGCCGTTACCGGTCAGCGGCAGCGCGTCCAGGGGCATCACGACGGCCGGGACCAGGTACTCCGGCAGCACCGCACCGAGACGCTCGCGGACGAGGGCGGGTTCCGCGTCCGCCACCACATAGCCGATCAGCTGCTCGCCGATCGCGACCACCACGGCCTCGTGGACGTCCGGCTGGGCGGTCAACGCGGCCTCGATCTCGCCGGGTTCGATCCGGAACCCGCGGATCTTCACCTGGTCGTCCGCCCGGCCCGCGAACAGCAATTCGCCGTCGGCGGTCCACTGGGCGAGGTCCCCGGTCCGGTACATCCTCCGCCCGGACGCGGACGGATCCGCCACGAACCGCTCCGCCGTCAGCCCGGCCCGGTCCAGGTAACCGTCCGCCAGACCGGAACCGGCGAGGTACAGCTCACCGATCACCCCCGGCGCCACGGGACGCAGCGCCGCGTCGAGCACGGAGACCCGGCGGCCCGTGAGCGGGCGGCCGATCGGCAGCACCGTACCCAGCGCGTCCCCCGGCGCGAGCAGATGCCAGGTCGCGCAGAGCGTCGTCTCCGTCGGGCCGTACAGATGCCGGATCCGCGTCCGGGGGCTCATCTCCCGCACCCGCTCCACCGCGTGCGCGGGTACCAGGTCGCCGCCGGTCAGCACCTCGGCCAGCCCCGCGAACGATTCCGGCGATTCCTCCGCCACCGCGCGGAAACTGCCCGCGGTCAGATGTGCCCGCGTCACCCCGGCCGCGACCGCCTCCCGGAGGCGCCGGGCATCCACCGCCCCCGGTTCGGCGATCACCACCCTGGCACCCGACACCAGCGGCACCCAGATCTCGAACAGCGAAGCGTCGAAGGAATGCGGCGCGTGCATGAGGACCGCGTCTCCGGGTTCCACGGCCCACCCGGGATCGCCCGCCAGCTCCGCGACGCCGCCGTGCGGGATGGCCACGCCTTTCGGTGTGCCCGTCGAACCGGACGTGTACATCACGTACGCCAGGTCCCCCGGCCCCACCGGAACCGCCGACGCTCCGCGCGCGTCGTCGTCCGTCGCGACATCCGGCTCGATCGCCTCGATCCCTTCCGGCACGCTGTCGCGCGTCGCGGCCGAGCACACCATCAAGGACACGTCCGAGTCCGCCACCATGAAGGCCACCCGCGGCGCGGGATAGGCGGCGTCCACCGGTACGTACGCCGCCCCGGCCTTCCAAACGGCGAGCAGCGCCACCAGCAGATCCGCCGAGCGGTCCAGCATGACCCCGACCCGGCCGCCGCGGTGCGCACCCCGGCCGGTCAACCGCCCGGCCAACCGGTCCGCGAGTTCCTCGAGCCGCCGGTAGGTCAGCACCCGGTCACCGTCGACCACGGCCACCGCGCCGGGTGCCCGGTCCACCCGGCGGGCGAACAGCTCCAGCACGGTCGTGGTGGCCTGCGCTGCGGGACTCATCGTTCTCCTTCAAGAACCACCTGGTGTGCCGACGCCGCCCCGTCGCCGTTGCGCTTGACGCCGTTGCTTTCCGGCTTGGCGAACTGTGTGTGATAGAGGTCCGCGTAAAGACCGCCCTCGGCCAGCAACTCCTCGTGCGTCCCGCGCTCCCGGACCCCGCCGCCGTCGATCACGAGGATCTGGTCGGCCTCACGGATCGTGGACAACCGGTGGGCGATCACCAGTGAGGTCCGGCTGCGCAGGGCGGTCTTGAGCGCCGCCTGCACGGCGGCCTCCGACTCGGAGTCCAGATGAGCGGTGGCTTCGTCGAGCACGACGACCGTCGGCGCCTTCAGCAGCAGCCGGGCGATGGCCAGTCGTTGCTTCTCCCCGCCCGACATGCGGTAGCCGCGATCGCCCGAGACGGTGTCCAGCCCCTGGGGAAGGGATTCGATGAGATCCCAGATCTGCGCTCCCCTGCAGGCCTCGATCAGCTCTTCCTCGGTGGCCGTCGGGCGGGCGTAGAGCAGGTTCTCCCGGATCGTGTTGTGGAAAAGGTAGGCGTCCTGGCTGACCACACCGACCGTTTCACGCAGCGAATCGAAGGTGAGATCCCGCAGATCCTGTCCGCCGGCTCGAATGCTGCCGGAGGTCGGGTCGTAGAGCCGGGAGACCAGGTGGGTGATGGTGCTCTTCCCCGCGCCGGACGGACCGACGAGCGCGGTGAGGGTTCCGGCGGGCACGTGGAAGCTCACGTCGCGCAGGACGTCCGGCGGTACCTCCCCGCGTCCCCGGTCGGCCCGCAAATGCTCCAGCGACGCCAGCGAGACCTCGTCCGCGGTGGGGTACCGGAACGCCACGTTCCGGAACTCGATGTCCGGTGCCACGCCCTTCTCGAGCGCGACCGCGTCTTCGCGTTCCTCGATCAGCGGCTTCAGGTCGAGCAGTTCGAAGATCCGGGAAAAACTCACCACGACGGTCTGCGCGGTCTCCTGCATCCCCGACAACTGGGTGATCGGCCCGAACAACCGCGAGAGCAGGGACGCGATGGCGACCAGCGTCCCGAGCTGGAACGCCCCGGCGAGCACGAGCTCGCCACCGATCCCGTAGACGAGCGCCGTGGCGAGCGAGGCCACCAGTGCCATCATCACGAAGGCCATCCGGCCGTAGACGGAAAGGCTCACGCCGATCTTGCGGATCCGCCCGGCACGGTTCCGGTACTCGGCCAGCTCCTCGTCCGGGCGGCCGAACAGCTTGGAGAGCATCGCGCCCTGGACGTTGAATCGCTCGTGGAGAAGCCCTCCGAGGCCGTCGTTGGCTTCCATCAGCCGCCCGGCGCGCCGCTGGATCACCCTCCCCACCCGGATCCAGGGCAGGATGAACAGCGGCACCAGCACCAGTACGACGACGGCGACAAGCCACGACAGGTAGATCAGTTCGGCCAGCACCACGAAGACCGTGAGCGCGCTGGTCGCCGCGATCAGCAGGCCACCGAAATGCTGCTGCGCCATGATCAGGTCCGTATGCAACCGCCCGACCAGTACCCCGGTCTGCGTGCGGGTGAAGAACGCGATCGGCAGCCGCCGGACGTGGTCGAGCGCCTGCACCCGGAGGTCGTAGCTGACCCCTTCCCCGATCCGGCCGGAAATGTAGGCCGACACCAGTGCCAGCGCCGCGCCGGCCACCGCGAGCACGGCGGTCAGGCAGGACATCAGGAGCACGGTCCCCGGATCGTTTCCGACGATGCCGACGTCGACCAGTTCCCTCAGCAGCAACGGGGTCGCGACGACGACGAGCGACTCCAGTGCCGCGACGAGGACGAAAAGCGCGACCATGCCGATGTGCGGGCGGAAGTAGGTGAGCACCCGGCGCACCGTCCCGGGATGAACCTTGGTCTCCCAGGGATCGGGATCGTCATCGCTCTTCCTCACCCCCCCGTAGTTCAGCACTGCGTCCATGCGGGCACCCCTCTCACAAAACAGGTCGGCGATCTCAATCGTGCTGAATCGAGTCGATGTCCACGAGTGGGTCGAAGCGAACACTTAGGGTGGTTCGGTTCACCTGCCGCGGAATCGACGAATACCGCCGTCGAGCGGAACTTCTTCGCACTGTCCACAAGCGACGCTCAGACGGCCGTCCGCCGCCGGGTCAGCGGGATCCGCCGGGAACGGGCGGCACGTGCCAGCCATGGAACCGGAGAGCTTCGGCGAGCCTGCCGGTGTCGTCCGGGCGAACGGAAACCTCGGCGACCCCGACCGGAAGACCCGTCGAGTGCTCCAACCGGACGTCCTCGATGTTGACGTCCGCCAGCTCCGCGGCGTTGAACAACCGGGCCAGTTCTCCCGGCCTGTCCCGCAGCACCACCTGGACCACCGCGAAATCGCGGACCGGCCCGCCATGCTTGCCGGGGATCCGGCCGTGCCCCTCCACGCCGCGCCGCAGCAGATCCGTCACGTCGTCGAGGTCGCCGGACCGCAGCGCGGAGGCCGTCGCGGCGAGATCCGCCGCGATCCGTTCGAGCACCCGGGCGACCGGAAACGCGTTCCCGGCAAGGATTCTCCGCCACAGCCCGGGATCGCCGGCGGCGATCCGCGTCACGTCCCGCAGGCCCCGCCCCGCCAGGCTCAGCGCGACGTCGTCACCGCCTGCCAGACTCGCCGCGACCGCCGACGCCGCCACGTGCGGGGCGTGCGACACCAGCGCCACCGCCGCGTCGTGTTCGTCCGCGCCGACGATGACGGCCTCCGCGCCGCACAGCGACACCAGTTCCCGCACCCGCCGCAAGGCGCCCTCATCCGTTTCCGGACGGGGACAAAGCGCCCAAGGGCGGCCAAGGAACAGATCGGCGCGGGCCGCGGCCGGGCCGGACCGCTCCCGGCCGGCGAGCGGATGGCCGGGAACATAAGAGGTCAAATCGCATCCGAGCCGCTCCGCGTCGGCGATCGGATCGGCCTTGACACTGGCCACGTCGGTGTAAGCCCGCGCGGAGCCCTGTTTCTGGAGCTCGGCCAGCCGGTCCCCCACGAGGTGTGGCGGCACGGCGATCACCGCCAGGTCCACTTCCTCGCCGGTCCATTCCCGGCCGGCGCCGAGCTCCTCCGCGAGCCGGACGGCATGCGCGTCGACGTCGGACAGGTGGATCACCGCACCCTTCTCACGAAGGGCCAACGCGACCGAGGTGCCGATCAGTCCGGTGCCGACGACGAGTGCCTTTTGAACGGTCACCTCTGCTCCTTAAGCGATGCACCGTGAAGGCCTCCTCGATGGACTCGGAATCCACAAGGAGGCCTTCACGGACTCATCTCGCGGCGAGATCGGTCGCCTGGTTCTCCAGGCGGCCCGCGAACTCCGACCAGACCCGGGCGTGGTCTTTCGCGAAGCCGGCGATCACGCCGTACAGATGCGGCGGGACGCCGTGCAAGATCCTCTCCCACTCCTGCCCGTCGATCGAGTGCATGGACAGCATCCGCAGAAGGAGCCTGCCCACCTCGCTCAACCGCAGCGCCGGATCGGCCTTGAGCCGCTCCAGCACGACGAGGCGTTCCCGGTCCACGGCGCTTTCGAAGTCGGGTTCCGGCCACCGCAACGGATGCGGCTTTGCCCGTAACTTCCTGCTCCCGTCCGGGGTCGGGCTCTCACCACGCTCCAACCGGGCTCGCACATCCCGGACCGTCTCCGGAGAGATACCGACCTTCTTGGCGACCTGCCGAAGGGAAAGACCCGGATCGTTGCGGATGAGCTCGGCGGCGAGTTTCCGCCGTTCCGAACCGTCGACAGGACGGATTCGCCCGTCACGCCCGATCCTTGCCTCTCCTCCGCCTTCGCCGCCGCGCCGCCGCAGGTCGGCCACCGTGCCTGCGGAGATACCGGTCGCCGACGCCACCCGCCGATCGGACCACTGCGGATGCGTCCCGATGATCTGGACGGCCGCCCGTTTGCGATCCGCGAGGGAAAGCGGCAGACCATGCCGGATATTCGCTTCCACGGCGAGGACGAAGGCGTCGGATTCGGCGCCGTCTATGAACCTCGCCCGGATTTTCGTATCGCCTCTGACGCGCGCCGCCTTCAGCCGGTGCAGGCCATCGACCACCTGCATCGTCGGCCGGTGAACGAGAATGGGCGGAAGCTCCCACTCCGCGGACAACAGTGTCTCGACGTGCTCCGGATCCTCGCCAGACGTTCGTGGCGAACACGCGGTGGACAGCCGCGACAACTCGATTTCGACGACAGGGAGAGCGGAAAGGTCAACTCTCGTCGGATCCACCTAGCCCCCATTGAATCTTTTGTTTGCTCGACGTTTGCGATACGGCAAGGGACCCACCGTCCAAGTGCTCGGCTTCGGTGGTTGGACACCATGAACCCGTCCGGCGCCGGCTTCGGCCGCAGGGCGGGGTGTCCTCGACGGTGAGGATCCCTCGAGCACCACCGGGCAGACCCGCGCCTGTGCGGGCCGCCCCCACGGTCTCCCAGATGACCGGTGGTGCGTTTCCGACGATCTACCGAAGCCGAAGGGCAGCCTCCCATCGCCCCGACGACGATCAAGCGAGACGATCGCTCAGCGGTTCGGTCCGACCAGGCCGACATCCGTGCAGCCTGACGAAGCCGATACCCACCGCGATGCGAGGTCTCGGACGTTTTCGATCCTATGTTTTCCGTACCGGCTCAGCTCGGCGGTTCACCGGGTGAAATCCATGAATGCCTCTTGGTCGCGAGTCACCGTCGCACCCCCCATCAGTCCCCAGTGAGCGCGCACCGTGTCAGACCCAGTTGATCCACACCAACGCAGCATGGCATGAACAATCCATGTCGGCAATTGACAAACAGTGTGATTTTCGTAGACGAGACGGCCCTCAAGATCAATATCCGAAACTTTGCTTCCGGTATTGACGCGCATGCCGAACATAAGTAAAGCGGCCGCGTACACGTTTGTCCGGGCGGACGCCGTTAGACTGTTCGCAGGTGTTGTTAGGCCATCCGTACGGCCCTGTTCTCCTATCGAGACGTTCACAGCCGACGCCGGGCTCGTTCCACTTCTCGACACTTATTCACACGAACGGCCGATCCCGGATCCCATTGCCCGGTCGGCCACCGAGCCGTCCCGGCATCGCAAGCACACCAGGAGAGAACAGAAACCAACGCCGACCCGCCAAGACGAAACGCGCCGCGAAAGTCACCCGGTTGAGCGAGCCGCCGAACGTCCGGGTGAACCCGGACGACCTCACCCGTTCATCCAAATGACGAAAACTGTGCTCATGCGAGCCTCGCGAAGTGCACCGAACGGCCATTCACGGTACAGAAAGGCGATACCACCCGGCGGCGTCGACAATTCCGGAATGGACACGACGAAATGACCCGCCCACCGGGGACGCGTCGTCGCCGGTACAGTCGCCCGGTCATCCGACGTTAAACCGAATCGCCAGCGGGACCGCGTCGGTCGGGTTGGTCGTGAGTGGCGATTCGGGTTCTAGCCCGAAACGCCACTCACGACCCGCGGTCGCGGAACGGCGGCACAGCGCAGCGCGAACGCCCCTTCGGACCCCGCCGTAAACGCGCCGATCAGGGATCGAGGTCCCTGGCGACGGCGCGCATGATCTCGGCGATCTGCTTGGTGTTCTTGCGGTCCGGGTAGCGGTTGCGCCGCAGGTCCGGCTGCACCTTGAGCTCGAGCAGCTTGATCATGTCCTCGATGAGCCCGTGCAACTCCTCGGCGGGGCGGCGGCGCGCCTCGGCGACCGAGGGCGGCGGGTCCAGTAGCCGGACGGAGAGCGCTTGCGGCCCGCGGCGGCCGTCGGCGACACCGAACTCGAGGCGCTGCCCGGCCTTGAGTCCTTCGACGCCCTGTGGCAGCGCGGCTTTGCGGATGTAGACGTCGGCGCCCCCATCCTGGGTGACGAAACCGAAACCCTTCTCCGCGTCGTACCACTTGACCTTGCCGGTCGGCACTTCCCTCACCAGTCCTTTGCTGTCCTGCTCACAACGAACGCGCCCGGGGCGTACCCAGGGCGCGCGTCCCATAAGCGTATCTCGCCACATGCCCTGTGGAGAAGCGGATACCGGCGGATACCCTCTGCTTCATGGAGCCCGCAGTAAAGGAGGCCGCTGTGGCCGTCCCCGAAAAGCCCGGCAAACCCATCCTGATGCGCGTGGGCATCGGGCTGTTCGCGCTCGGCATGATCGCCGTCACAGCGGTGTTCGTCCTGTTCGCCGCCGGTCTGGAGAACCTGCCGGTGTGGCTGTCCGCGGCGGCGGGTGTCGTCACTCCGCTGGGGCTGGCCCTCGGCCTGATCGCCCTGGTTCGCGAAGCTCGCCGAAAGAGCTGAACCAGCCGGGGAACTCGGTCAGCGAGTCGAACACCACGTCGGCTCCTTCCGCGAGCAGTTCGTCCTTGGTGCACGGGCCCGTCGTGACCCCGATCGGGACGGCGCCCGCCGCCAGCGCGCCGCGGATGTCGCCGAGGTGGTCCCCGACGTAGACGCGGGCGCCGTGCTCAGTGAGCGCGGCGGCCTTCTCCGTCGACCACAGCTCTCCCACCAGGACGTCGACTTCGAGTCCGAGGGCGTCCAGGTGGAGTTTCGCGTTGGGCCCGTATTTGCCGGTGACGACGACCGTGCGCCCGCCCGCCTCGCGGACCGCGTGCAGTGCTTCGGCCGCGCCGGGCAGCGCGACCGTCACCGGCACGACGGTCTCCGGGTACATCGCGCGGAACCGCGTCACCAGTTCGGGGATGCGTTCTTCCGGCGCCCCGAAGCCGCGCAGGCTGTCGTCGAGGGGCGGGCCGAGGTTGGCCGCGAAGAACTCGCCGTCCAGCGGCAGCCCGGACTCCACGCCGAGCGCGTTCATCACCGCGACCATGCCCGGCCGCGGATCGATCAAGGTCATGTCGAGGTCGAACCCCACGGTGATGCCCACGCGATCACGGTAGCCGCCACCACCGACTGATTTACATCGGATGGATGCTCGTCAACTTCTTTGACATCGATGTGATCTGTGTCAAGGTGGAAGTGTGGGCGAGATCACGAGCTTCTCCGATCGGACCAAGGCCTCCCTGCGGGAGGCGCTGCTCGACGCGGCCACCGAGCTGCTCACCGAGCACGGCTTCACGGCCCTGCGCATGGCGGACGTCGCCGCGCGCGCCGGGGTGAGCAGGCAGACCGTCTACAACGAGTTCGGCAACAAGGCCGCGCTCGCCCAGGCCGTGGTCCTCCGGACGACGTCGGAATTCCTGGAGGGCATCCGGCTGCGGGTGCGGGAAGCGCGGGACCTGCGCGACGGGATCCGTGAGGCGGTGGTCTACACGATCGAGCACGCCCGCGAGAACCGGCTCGTCGCCACCACGCTGGGCACCGAAGCAGGCGAGGACCTCCTTCCCCTGCTCACCACCAAGGGCGAACCGATCCTGACCGCGGCCACCGAGGTCGCGGCCGGGCAGTACCGCGAGTTCGAGCCGTCGCTCTCGCCGGAGTCCGCCGCGCTGCTGGCGGAGACCGTCGTGCGGCTCTCCCTGTCCCATCTCGTCATGCCGACGCATCCGGCCGACGAGGCGGCGGCTTCCGTTGTCGCCGTGCTGGCGCCCGCGATACGGGCGCTGACCACCGATTCGAAGGGGACGTCATGACCGACACGCTTTCCGAGCTGCGGACCGGTTTTTCCTCACTGCGCAAAGGCGGGCTGAACTGGGACTCGTTCCCGCTGCGGTTGTTCGTCAAGGGCAACGACAAGTTCTGGAACCCCGCCGACATCGACTTCTCCCGTGAACGCGAGGGCTGGGACACCCTCAACCCGGAGCAGCGGCGGTCGGCGACCTATCTGGTGGCGCAGTTCATCGCGGGCGAAGAGGCCGTCACCGAAGACATCCAGCCGTTCATGCGGGCGATGTCCGCGACGGGCCGCTTCGGCGACGAGATGTACCTGACGCAGTTCTGTTTCGAAGAGGCCAAGCACACCGAGGTGTTCCGGCGTTGGATGGACGCCGTCGGGCTCACCGGGGACCTGCACTCCTACGTCGCGGAAAATCCCCACTACCGCAAGCTTTTCTACGAAGAGCTGCCGCGGTCCTTGCGCGCGTTGGAAGACGATCCCAGCCCGCTCAACCAGATCCGCGCGAGCGTCACCTACAACCACGTCATCGAAGGCAGTCTCGCGCTGACCGGGTACTACTCGTGGCAGCTGATCTGCACCCAGCACGACATCCTGCCGGGGATGCAGGAACTGGTGCGCCGCATCGGTGACGACGAACGCCGTCACATGGCCTGGGGCACCTTCACCTGCCGCCGTCACGTCGCCGCGGACGACTCGCTGTGGGACGCGGTGCAGCAGCGCATGGGCGAATTGCTTCCCCACGCGCTCGGCATGATCCAGTGGGTGCAGGACCAGTTCGAGGAGATCCCGTTCGACAACGATCCGGAGGAGATCATCCAGTACGCGGCGGACCGGGCACAGCGGCGCCTCGGCGCGATCGAGTCCGCGCGCGGGATGCCGGTGGAGCAGATCGACCTCGACTATTCGCCGGAGAACCTCGAAGAGACCTTCGGCGAAGAAGACGCGAAGGCGATCGCCGAGGCTGCCGCCAACACCGCGGCCTAGCGCGTGAAGGCCTCCTTGCCTCGGTTGAGCCGAGGCAAGGAGGCCTTCACGCGTGTTCGGAGGTCACCCCGCGGCCAGTAGAGAGCAGGGCGAGAACTCTTCCGCTTCGCTCGAAGTGTCAGGCGTGCTTGGTGGCGGCCGCTTCATCCAATCCGAGAATGCTGATCGACTCCGCCCGCATCTCGACCTTGCGCACCTTTCCGGTGACCGTCATGGGGAATTCGTCGACGACATGGACGTAACGCGGGATCTTGTAGCGCGCCAGCTTCCCCGCACAGAATTCCCGCACCGCTTCGGCCGTCAGCGGCTCCGCGCCCTCGCGCATGCGGACCCACGCCATCAGTTCCTCGCCGTACTTCACGTCCGGGACGCCGATGACCTGCGCGTCGAGAATGTCCGGATGGGTGTAGAGGAACTCCTCGATCTCGCGCGGGTACAGGTTCTCGCCGCCGCGGATGACCATGTCCTTGATCCGGCCGGTGATGTTGACGTACCCGTCGGCGTCCATGATCGCGAGGTCGCCGGTGTGCATCCACCGCGCCGCGTCGATCGCCTCGGCCGTCTTGTCGGCCTGCTCCCAGTAACCGAGCATCACCGAGTACCCACGCGTGCAGAATTCGCCCGGTTCGCCGCGCGGCACGGTCAGCCCGGTCTCCGGATCGACGACCTTGACCTCCAGATGCGGCCCGACCCGCCCGACCGTCGACACCCGCCGCTCCACCGAATCGTCCGCGCGGGTCTGCGTGGACACCGGTGACGTCTCGGTCATGCCGTAGCAGATCGACACCTCCGCCATGCCCATCCGCTCGATGACCTGCTTCATCACCTCGACCGGGCACGGCGAGCCCGCCATGATCCCGGTGCGCAGCGAGGACAGGTCGTGGGAAGCGAAATCCGGGTCGGCCAGTTCGGCGATGAACATCGTCGGAACCCCGTACAGGGACGTGCATTTCTCGGCCGCGACGGCTTCGAGGGTGGCCTTCGGCTCGAACGCGGGCGCCGGGATGACCATGCACGCGCCGTGGGACGTCGCCGCGAGATTGCCCATCACCATGCCGAAGCAGTGGTAGAAGGGCACCGGGATGCAGATCTTGTCGGCTTCGGTGTAGTTGCAGAGTTCGCCGACGAAGAAGCCGTTGTTGAGGATGTTGTGATGGCTGAGCGTGGCGCCCTTGGGGAAACCCGTGGTGCCAGACGTGTACTGGATGTTGATCGGGTCGTCCGCGGAGAGCCCGCTCTGGCGCTTGGCCAGCGCCGCGTGGTCGGCTTTGCCGCCGATCTCCAGCAATGACGGCCACGCGGGGCCGTCGAGCAGCACGACGTGTTCCAGCGCCGGGCATTTCGGCCCCGCTTCGGCGATCATGCCCGCGTAGTCCGAGGTCTTGAACGAGTTCGCGGCCACGATGAGCTTGATCCCGGCCTGGTTCAGCACGTACTCGAGTTCGTGCGAGCGGTACGCCGGGTTGATGTTGACCAGGATCGCGCCGATCTTCGCGGTCGCGTACTGGACACAGGTCCACTCCCACCGGTTCGGCGACCAGATGCCGACGCGGTCGCCCTTGGCGATCCCGAGGTCAAGCAGGCCCAGCGCGAGCGCGTTCACCTCGGCGGCGAGTTCGTTGTAGGTCCAGCGTTTCCCGGCCGCCCGGTCGACGAGCGCGTCCCGGTCGCCGAAGGCGGCGACGGTGCGGTCGAAGTTGTCCCCGATGGTGTCCCCCAGCAACGGGGTGTCCGAGATTCCCGATGCGTAGCTGCGCTGATGGGTTCTCGGCGGGGAAGCGTGCCTCGAAGCCGGTACTGCGGGGGCGTCGGGCATGGAGACTCCTGCGTTCGGCGGCATCGACGCGTCGAGTCTAAGAACGCGGCGTGACGGCGGCCACCTGCAAGTGGAGACCACCTCAGGGGAAACCCGGAGGCCGGGTCCGGCCGTGCCCGATATCGTCGGCAGTATGCGCCTCTACATCGTCGACGCCTTCACCTCCGAAGCCTTCGCCGGTAACTCCGCCGGCGTCGTGCTGCTGGACTCGCCGGGCGACGCGGGCTGGATGCAGTCGGTCGCCGCCGAGTTGAAGCACGCAGAGACGGCCTTCGTCGAGGTCGGCGGCGAAGGCCGGAAGTCGCTTCGCTGGTTCACGCCGGAGACCGAAGTCGACCTGTGCGGGCACGCGACGTTGGCGACCACGCACGTCCTCGGTGGCGAGCAGACCTTCACGACGAGAAGCGGCGAGTTGCGCTGCCGCGCCGAAGACGGCTGGGTGTCGATGGACTTCCCGTCGGATCCGCCGCGTGAGTCCGACGACGACCTGTCGCCGATCCTGCCGGGCGTCTCCTTCGAGTACGTCGGGCGCAGTAAGCACAACCTGTTCGCGGTCGTGGACGACGCGTCCGTGGTGCGCTCGCTCACACCGGATCTGGCCGCGCTGCACGCGCACTGGAACGGACGGCTGATGGTCACCGCCCCGGGTGACATCGACGGGATCGACTTCGTCACCCGGTTCTTCGCGCCCGGCGTCGGCATCGACGAAGACCCGGTCACCGGCTCCGCGCACTGCGTCCTCGCGCCGTACTGGGCCGCTCGCCTCGGCCGGGGCAAGCTCGTCGGCGAACAGGCCTCGGCCCGCGGCGGCATCGTGCGGATGAGTCTCGAAGGCGACCGCGTCCTGCTTTCCGGGCAGGCGGTCACCGTGGCCAGCGGGGAGTTGCACGTCTGATGCGCCTGATCCTGAACGTCGTCTGGCTCGTGCTGTGCGGCCTGTGGATGGCACTCGGCTACGTCGTCGCCGGCGTCATCTGCTGCGTCCTGATCGTCACCATCCCGTTCGGGCTGGCGTCGTTCCGGATCGCGGCCTACGCGCTCTGGCCGTTCGGCCGCACGGTGGTGGACCGCCGCGACGCCGGGGCCCCGTCGACGATCGGCAACGTCATCTGGTTCGTCTTCGCCGGGCTCTGGCTCGCCATCGGGCACGTGCTGACCGGGGTGGCGCTCTGCGTCACGATCATCGGGATCCCGCTCGGCGTGGCGAACTTCAAGATGATCCCGGTCTCGCTGATGCCGCTGGGCAAGGAGATCGTCGAGCTGCCGTAGCGGGCTCAGTCCTCGGGCTCCCACGGCAGCGAAACGATGAGGCAAGGACCGCCGACGAACAACCCGCCGTCGATCCCCAGCGCCTTCCCGCCCGCGTAGAGAAACGGCCCCTCGATCTGCGCGGGGTGGATGCCGAGCTGGTCGGCGATGACACTGTGCCCGTGGACGATCCGCTCGCCGCCAAGCCGGTCCATGAGCTGCTGCGCGACGTCGGCGCCTTCGGGACCGCGGAAGGCGTAGCGCGTGGTCATCCGCCGCCATACGTCCCACCAGGCCTGGATGTCGTTGCCCTGGAGGATCTCGCGGCCACGCGCGTTGATCTCGTCGATGTCCTCGCCCCAGCCGAGGTACTCGAGCGTGTCCGAATGCATCAGCAGGTGGTCCGCGGCCAGCGTCAGCATCGGGCGGGAGGTCAGCCATTCGATGTGCTGCGGGGTGAGCCGGTCCTGGTCTTCGAGCAGTCCGCCGTTGATCTCCCAGCTCCGGGCGAAGCTGCGCGGCCCGAAGTCGGACGGCACCTCCGTGTCGCCGAAGTGGTACATCCCGAGCAGCAGGATCTCGTGGTTGCCCAGCAGCGTCCCGCAGCACCCGCCGGCCGCGGCGGCCTGCCTTTCCAGCCGCATCACCAGGTCGATCACGCCGACGCCGTCGGGCCCCCGGTCGACGAAGTCGCCGAGGAACCACAGGGTCGCTTCGCCACCGCACCAGTCGTCGTCGGAGTCGAGCAGCCCCTTCGCCCGGAGCGCCTCGGCCAGCTCGTCCCGGTGTCCGTGCACGTCACCGACCACATAGGTCGGGGACGTGGGCTGATCGTCGTGCATCGTCTGACGATAAGCCCTCCGCATGGGGATGTGCCGCTCAGCCTTCGCCGAAGGGGTCGCCGGTCCGCCCGACCAGATCGGCGATCGAGTCGATGATCTTGGTCGGCCGGTACGGGTAGTGCTCGGCGCTCTCCCGCGAGGAGATGCCGGTCAGCACCAGGATCGTCTGCAATCCGGCTTCGATTCCCGAGTGGACGTCGGTGTCCATCCGGTCGCCGATCATCAGCGTCGACTCCGAATGCGCGCCGAGCCGCCGCAGCGCCGAGCGCATCATGAGCGGGTTCGGCTTGCCGACGTAGTACGGCGAGCGGCCGGTGGCCTTTTCGATCAGCGCGGCGACCGAGCCGGTGGCGGGCATCGAGCCCTCGATGCTCGGGCCGGTGGCGTCGGGGTTGGTGGCGATGAACTTCGCGCCACCCTCGATGAGCCTGATCGCGCGGGTTATCGCGCTGAAGCTGTACGTGCGCGTCTCGCCGAGGACGACGTAGTCCGGGTCGCGTTCGGTCAGCACGTAGCCGACCTCGTGCAGCGCCGTGGTGAGCCCGGCTTCGCCGATCACGAACGCCGAGCCGTTCGGCCGCTGCGACGCGAGGAACTTCGCGGTCGCCAGCGCGGAGGTCCAGATGGCCTCCTCGGGAATGTCGAGACCGGTCCGCTCGAGCCTCGCCCGCAGGTCGCGCGGGGTGTAGATCGAGTTGTTGGTCAGCACCAGGAAGCCGATGTCGTTGGCACGCAGTTCCTTGAGGAACTCGTCCGCGCCGGGTACGAGATGCTCCTCCTGGACCAGCACGCCATCCATGTCGCTGAGGTATGTCCAACGGCGCTCGTTCATACCTTCAATTTAGACAGCCAGGCGAAGCCTGTCAGTCGAGGGCGGTGATGGGCGGGGTCCGGGCCTGATGATCGGAGACGGCGTGAACGGCCACGGACGCCGCCTTGACCGAAAGAGCGACCGGTGTCCCGGGTTCGAGCGCCAGTTCGGCGACCGCGGCCGGGGTCAGGTCGGCGGCGAGGCCAGCCGCCCAGTCGGCACCGCGGGTCCGGACGCGGATCACCGGTCCGTGTGGTTCGAGCGCGTCGACGAATCCCTCGACGGTGTTACGCGGGCTGCCCCGGTGCTCACCGTCCCGCAGGTACACCGCGACGGCACTGGGGGCGAAGACGGCGACGGCCGCCTCGTCGGCGACGACGTCCGCCGCCGGGATCCCGGCCAGCGACAGCCCGCCTGACGTGCGCAAACCGCCCTCGGCGGCGATACCCGCCACCAGGTTGAGCCCGGCGATCCGCGCGGTGAACGCCGTGCGCGGCGCGGAGAGCACCTTGCGGGTCTCGCCGCGTTCGACGATCCGGCCGTCGCCGAGGACGGCGACGTGATCGGCCAGCGCCAGCGCGTCGAGCGGGTCATGGGTGACCAGCACGGTCGGCGGTCCGGAACGCAGCACCCGCCGGAGCAGGCCTCGGATCGCGGGTGCCGCGTCGACGTCCAGCGCGGCGAAGGGCTCGTCGAGCAGCAGAAGTCCCGGCTCGGCCGCCAGCGCCCGCGCGATCGCGACCCGCTGCGCCTGCCCGCCGGAGAGTTGCGCGGGCCGCCGTCCGGCCAGTTCGAGCGCGTCCACTTCGGTCAGCCACTCTCGCGCGAGCCTCGTCGCCTCGGCGCGCCCGGCCCCGGTCGAGCGTGGCGCGAAGGCGACGTTGTCCAAAGCGGACAGATGCGGGAAGAGCAGGGCGTCCTGAGACAGCAGGCCGATACCGCGCGCGTGCGGCGGCAGGCCCGCCAGCCCCCGGCCGCCGAGGGTGATCCGCGCCCGGTCGGGCCGGAGCAGACCGGCGAGACAACCGAGCACGCTGGATTTCCCAGACCCGTTCGGGCCGAGCAGCGCGAGCACACCGCCGTCCGGGACTTCGAAGCCGACGTCCAAGGTGAACTCGCCGCGCCGAAGGGCGATCTCCGCCGAAAGGGTCACGACCGGACCCCTTCGAGCGCACGCGGCCGGGCGAGCGCGATCACCGCGACGGCGACCAGGATGAGCAGCAACGCGAGCGCCACCGCGCTGTCGACGTCGACCTCGGCCTGCGTGTAGACCTCCAACGGCAGGGTCCGGGTCACCCCTTCCAGGCTGCCGGCGAAGGTGATCGTCGCGCCGAACTCGCCCAGCGCCCGCGCGAAGCTCAGCACGATGCCCGAACCGAGCGCGGGCAGCAGCAGCGGCAGCGTGACGCGGCGGAACACCGTCCACGGCTTGGCGCCCAGCGTCGACGCGACCCTTTCGTACCGGTCGCCGGCACCGCGAAGGGCTCCTTCGAGGCTGACCACGAGGAACGGCATCGCGACGAACGTCTGCGCGATGACCACCGCGGCCGTGGTGAACGGCACCTGCTCACCGGTCAGCGTGGTCACCAGAATGCCCAGGAAACCCTTGCGGCCCAACAGGTACAGCAGTGCCAGCCCGCCGACCACGGGCGGCAGGACCAGCGGCAGCAGCACCACCGCGCGCAGGACGCGGACGCCACGCGCCCGCGAGCGCGCGAGCACCACGGCGAGCGGGACCCCGAGCAGTACACAGGCCACAGTGGACAGTCCGGCGGTGATCAGCGAGAGCTTGAGCGCGTTCAGCGAGGACGCCGAGGCGATGAGGCTCGGGAAGCGGGTCAAGTCCGAACGCGCCAGCAGGCCGACGACCGGCAGCACCACCAGCGCCAGCGCGCACACCGCCGGCGGCCACAGCACCCACGGCACCCCGGCGCAGGGGGGGGGGGGGGTGGGGGGGGGGGGGGGTGGGGGGGGGGTGGGGGGGGGGGGGGGAGGAAGA
>NZ_JBVJCE010000007.1:145137-172372 GCF_055588925.1 Amycolatopsis sp. NPDC041971
ACCCCCCCCCCTCCCCCCCCTCTCCGCCTCTCTCTCCCCCCCCCCCCCCCCCCCCCCCCCCCCCCCCCCCCCACCCCCCCCCCCCCCCCCCGGGGTCAGGGCGCGCCAAAACCGGCCTTCGCGAGTTCCTTCTTGCCTTCCTCGCCGAGGACGAAGTCCCTGAACAGCCTGGCGAGGTCGGGCTGCGAAGCGTCCTTCACCACCGCGATCGGGTAGTCGTTGATCGCGCCCGCCGCCTCCGGGAAGTCCACTTTGTCCACGTTCGCGGCCGCCGAGGTCGCGTCGGTGACATAGACGAGCCCGGCGTCGGCGTCTCCTGACCGCACCTTCGCGAGCACCGACTTGACGTCCTGCTCCTCGCTCGACGGCTTGAGCGTGACCCCGGACGTCTGCTGGACCTTCTTCGCCGCCGCCCCGCACGGCACCTGCGGCGCGCAGACGACCACGGTCTGCCCGTCCTTCGCGAGATCCGCCAGGCCCTTGACGCCCTTGGGATTGCCCTTGCCGACCGCGATGGCGAGCCGGTTGGTGGCGAACACCGACGGCTGCCCGTCGATCACGTCGCCCTTGGCGGCCTTGTCCATATTGGCCTGGTCGGCGGAAGCGAACACGTCCGCCTTCGCACCCTGGGTCAGCTTCTGGACCAGAGCCGAGGAGCCCTCGAAGCCGAACTTCACGGTCACCCCGGAGTTCCGTTCCTCGAACTGCTTGCCGAGCGCCCCGAACGACTCGGTCAGTGACGCCGCCGCGAACACGGTCAGCGTCCTCGACTCGACGGTCGCGGTGACGGGCCCGTCCGAACCACAGGCCGTCGCGGCCAGCGCCAGCGCGAGCAGGACGGGGGCGAGCTTCCTCATCGGCTTCCTTCCGGGGTTTCGATCACGACGGTGGTCGCCTTGACGACGGCGACCGCGAGCACCCCCGGCCGCAGGCCGAGTTCGCGGACGGCTTCGGCGCTCATCAGCGAGACCACGCGATGCGGGCCGCACTGCAGCTCGACCTGTGCCATCACCTTGTCCGTGAGCACCTCGGTGACGAGCCCGACGAACCGGTTCCGCGCGGAGCGGCCGACGCTCGAAGGATCCTCGGGCTGTTCGGCCTGCGCCTTGGCGAACGCGGCGAGTTCGGCGCCCTCGACGACCTTGCGGCCCGCCGAGTCGTCGAAGGCGGTCAACTGGCCCGCGCGCACCCACCGGCGGACGGTGTCATCGCTGACGCCGAGCAGGCGAGCGGCCTCAGACAACCGGAATTGCGGCATGTCTGGCAGGTTACTTCCGCAGATGCGGAAAAGCCATGCGCGCGAGGAATTGCCGGGGGCTTCCCTGCCGAGATGGGCGAACCGGCCCGATTCCTCCGCCGAGAGCGGATATTTCGCCATCCGGAAAACCCTTCGGCGGAGAAACCAGGCCACCCGGCGATTCGGTACGAATGCATTCCAGACAGTCGGTTTCTCCCACTTCAGGGTTAGTCTGGTGGTAATGACAGCAGTCGATCTCGGGTTTCCCCGTGTCCCCGGTACACGCGGTGGCCCAACCGTGCCCAGGCCGGACAGTCCCGCTCTGATCGATACCTTCGGCCGGGTGGCGACCGACCTGCGGGTGTCGCTCACCGACAAGTGCAATCTGCGCTGCACCTACTGCATGCCCGCCGAAGGGCTCGAGTGGATGCCGAGCGCCGACGTGCTGACCGACGACGAACTCGTGTTCCTGCTGCGGATCGCCGTCGAGCGGCTCGGCGTCACCGACATCCGGCTCACCGGCGGCGAACCGCTCCTGCGCCAGGGCCTGGAGCATATCGTCGAGCGGGTCGCGGCACTCGAACCGAGGCCGCGGCTTTCCATGACCACCAACGGGATCGGGCTCGCGAAGCGCGCGAAGTCGCTCGCCGACGCCGGCCTGGACCGGATCAACGTCTCGCTGGACACCGTCGACCGCGCGCTGTTCGAGACGATCACGCGCCGCGACAGGCTTTCGCACGTGCTCGCCGGCATGGCCGCCGCGCGAGAGGCCGGGCTGGACCCGGTGAAGGTCAACGCGGTGCTGATGCGCGGGCTGAACGAGGACCAGGCCGTGCCGTTGCTGAAGTTCTGCCTCGCCGAGGGCTACCACCTGCGGTTCATCGAGCAGATGCCGCTGGACGCGCAGCACGGCTGGAACCGGGCCGACATGATCACCGCCGAGGAGATCCTCGGCATGCTCGGCGAGGAGTTCTCGCTGTCGCCGTTCCCCGCCGCGCGGGGCGGGGCGCCCGCCGAACGCTGGCTGGTCGACGGCGGGCCGGGCGACGTCGGCGTGATCGCGTCGGTGACCCGCCCCTTCTGCGCCGCCTGCGAGCGGACCCGGCTGACCGCGGACGGCGCGGTGCGCTCGTGCCTGTTCAGCAACGACGAGACCGACCTACGCGCCCTCGTGCGCGCGGGCGCGCGCGAAGAAGAGGTAGCGGATGCCTGGCGGGCGACCATGTGGGGCAAGCTCGCCGGGCACGAGATCAACGAGGCCGGGTTCGCGCAGCCGATCCGGCCGATGAGCGCGATCGGCGGCTGAGATGGTGACCATCGTGGTGCGGTACTTCGCCTCGGCTCGCGCGGCCGCCCGCCTCGACGAGGAGAAGGTGACCCTGCCCGACGGCGCCCGCGTCGCCGACGCCGTCGCCCACTTGCGTGAACTTCACCCGGAGAAGCTCGCGAAGCTGCTCGATGCCGTCTCGTACCTGCTGGACGGCGTCGCCGTGCGGGATCTCACGCGGCCGCTGACCGAGGGCGCCGAACTGGACGTCCTGCCGCCGTTCGCGGGCGGCTGACCTGCGGAAACGCGGGAAAACGACAGCAAAGGTCCCTTGCTCCCCCGCGAGCCGTTCCAGGGCCTTTGACCTGTGGTCCGTCCGGAATTCACCGGCCGGTCGCCGAAGCCGCCGAGGATGCGCCAGTGATCACTCCCCGCCGCGTCCTCGCCGCGCTGCTCGCCGCGGTCGCCGCCACGAGCCTCGCGACCGCCCCCGCCTCGGCCCATGAGCGCGGCGTCCGGCCGCTGCCGCAGGCGCACAGCCACAACGACTACGAGCACACGCGTCCGCTGCAGGACGCGCTCGATCAGGGCTTCACGAGCGTCGAGGCCGACATCTACCTGGTGGGCGGGCAGTTGCTGGTCGCGCACGACCTCGCCGACACCCGCCCGGATCGCACCCTCGAGTCGCTCTACCTGGAGCCGCTGCGCAAGCGCGTCCTGGCCAACCACGGCGTCGGCGTCTACCGGCAACGTGCGGGGTTCCAGTTGCTGATCGACGTCAAGGGGGACGCGAACAGCACGTACGCGGCGCTGGAGAAGCGGCTGTACGACCCGCGCTACTCCTTCCTCTTCTCTCTGTACGCGTTCGGGCACGTACGGAAGCGAGCCGTCACCGCCGTGATCTCCGGCGGGCGGCCGAAGGACGTGATGCTCGGGCAGAAGGTCCGGCTCGCCTTCTACGACGGCCGGATCAAGGACCAGAACGACCTCGGCGTCGGCTCGGACCCTCGGCTGACCCCGCTGGTCTCGGACTCCTGGACCGGGCTGTTCACCTGGACCGGCAACGGCCCTTTCCCCGTCGAAGAGCGCGCAAAACTGCACGACTTGGTTAATCGAGCCCACGCGGCGGGCCAGCGGGTGCGCTTCTGGGCGACGCCGGACACCGCCGGTCCCGCACGCGCGGCGTTGTGGAAAGAGCTGGTCGCCGCCGGGGTCGACCACCTGAATACGGACGACCTGCCTGGGCTGGCGGACTTCCTGAGGTCTCGCTAAAGTGCGCGGCCCACTAGCGCCCGAAGGCGCACGAATGGTCCAGTCATCCCTTAATCCACGTGATGCAAGCCTCACGATCCGTGAATTATCTCGGCCAGGAAACGGTCCGGTAACGGCCCGCTGACCTGCGCAAACAGCCGAATCGTTATGGGTTGCGTGCTGTTACTGTGACGTAGGTCACAGCTCGAATAATTTCCGATCCGGCCGTTCGTTACGTACCGTCGCTTTTCGGTTGGCCCCGACCGACCACGCAACACCGGGAACCCGTAGCGCCAAGCCCTGTCCAACGGATTCCCGGACCCAACCCCGAGCGAAAGCATTTCCGGACAGGGGCGAGGGGACCGAGCCGACGCGTCGTGCGTCAGGCGAAGTCAGCCGGCCTGAGACGGCCGGCCAGGACCCGCGAGTCCTTCCCTCAGCACAGACTCGTAGGCGCAGGAAGCGAGATGTACTCACATGTCTTACCGAGGCAAGCACCGCAAGATGTCCGCCGCCACCCGTCACATCGCCCGCGTCGCCATTGCGGGCGTCGCGGTCGGCGCCCCCCTCGCCATCGCCGCGACCCCCGCGTCGGCGACCAACTGGGACGCCATCGCGCAGTGCGAGAGCAGCGGCAACTGGAACACCAACACCGGCAACGGCTACTATGGTGGTCTGCAGTTCTCGCAGAGCACCTGGCGCGCCTACGGTGGCACCGGCAGCGCGCACAACGCGTCGCGTGAGCAGCAGATCGCCGTCGCCGAGCGGGTCCTCCAGGGCCAGGGCATCGGCGCGTGGCCGCACTGTGGCAAGAAGGCCGGCTCCGGCTCCGCCAGCCCCGCCAAGGCCAAGTCGACCGCCCCGAAGGCCATCAAGAAGGTGACCCCGAAGAAGTCGACCGCGCCGGTCACCAAGCAGCAGGCCCCGGCCCCTGCCCCGGCCGCCGCCAATGTCGCGAACTCCAACCCGGCGGGTGACTACACCGTCGTGGCCGGCGACACGCTGTCCAAGATCGCCTCCAAGTTCGACGTTCAGGGCGGCTTCCAGAAGCTGCAGCAGCTGAACAAGGACTACGTGCCGAACGCCGACTTCATCGTCGTCGGTCAGAAGCTCGCCACCAAGTGAGTTCTTGAGCACGGGTAAGTCGTGATGCCCGCGGGATTCCCCGCGCGGCCACGTCACGACTGACAAGGCCCCACCGCGCCATTCCCCCGGCGGTGGGGCTTTGTCGTGTCCGGGGCCGGAGCACGCGGCCGCCTTGTGCCGCTACGGCGAGTTGACCCACTCGTCGCTGCCGTCGGAGAAGTGCTGGTGCTTCCACACCGGCAGCCGCGCCTTGACCTCGTCGACCAGCTCCGAGCAGGCCGCGAAGGCCTGGCCCCGATGCTCGGCCGCCACGGCGCAGGCCAGCGCGACGTCCCCGATGGCCAGCGCGCCCAGCCGGTGACTGACGGCGACCGCGCGCACGCCCGCCCACTTTCCCGAGAGGTCCGAGACGACCTCCGCGAGCACCTCGGCGGCACTGGGGTGGCCTTCATAGGCGAGCCGTTCCACCGAACGCCCGCCGTCGTGGTCCCGCACGACCCCGCCGAAGGTGACGACGGCGCCCGCGGCGACGTCGTCCACCAGCCGGGCGTGTTCCTCGACCGAAAGCGGCTCGTCGACCACCGCGATCCGTGCGACCCGAACGCTCACTGCTGTGCCTCCCGTGGGTGGTCGCCGCCCGCCAGCTGGTCGACGGCGTGGTCGAGGATCCCGTCCAGTACGCCCAGGCCGTCCTTCACGCCGCCGCGTGAGCCGGGCAGGTTCACCACCAGGGTCCGTCCGGCGACGCCGGCGATCCCGCGCGAGAGCACGGCCGTGGGCACCTTGGGCAGTCCGGCTGCCCGGATCGCGTCCGCGACGCCGGGGAGTTCGTAGTCGAGGACGGCGCGGGTGACGTCCGGGGTGCGGTCCGTCGGCGAGATGCCGGTGCCACCGGTCGTCACGATCACCTGGACCCCGGCCGCGACGGCGTCCCGCAACGCCTCGCCGACCGGCTCCCCGTCCTCGACGACCACGGGCTCGGGCACGGCCCAGCCGCGTGCCGCGAGCCAGTCCGTGATGACCGGACCGGTCGTGTCCTCGTAGACGCCCCTCGCGGCGCGATTCGACGCCACGATCACCCTCGCGACGCGCTTCACGGCCGCTCCCAAGTCCCGGTCTTGCCGCCGTCCTTGCGGATCAGGCGGACATCGTCGAGGGTCGCCGCGGGATCGACGGCCTTGATCATGTCGTGCACGGTCAGCCCGGCGACGGCGACGGCGGTCAGCGCCTCCATCTCGACGCCGGTCCGGTCGTCCGTCTTCGCGGTCGCGGTGATGTGCACGGCGGTCTCGTCGAGGGTGAACTCGACCTTCACCCCGGACAGCGCGATCTGGTGGCACAGCGGAATCAGCTCGGGCACCTTCTTCGCGCCCATGATGCCCGCGATCCGGGCGGTCGCGAGGGCATCGCCCTTGGGGAGCCCGTCCGTCGCCAGCAGGCCGAGCACCTCGGCCGTGGTGTGCACGGTGCCGCCCGCCAGCGCGGTGCGGGCGGTGGGCGTCTTGCCGGAAACGTCGACCATACGGGCGGCGCCCGTATGGTCGACGTGGCTGAGTTCACTCACGCCCAGCAGGCTAGTCCTCAGAACATCCGCTGCTTCGAGCGAACCTCGTCGAGGGCCTTCTCGCGTTCCTGCCGCTGCTCCGGCGTCATCGAGGCGAAGAGCCCGCCCTTGTCCGCGGCGCAGGCCGTGTCGCGCGCGGGGCGCTCGCCTTCCACGAAGAACCGGTTGACGGCGTTGTTGCCGCAAGCGTTCTCGTCGCTCAGCCAGACCCCGTGCCCGCCCTCGTCCACGGTCACGATCCGCGCCCGGTCACCGAGGGCGCGGCGCATCTCCCTGGCACCGCTGAGCGGGGTCGCCGGGTCACGCAGGTTCTGCACCATCAGGATGTTCGACGGTCCCCGGTCGCCGATCCGCACCGGCGGCTCGATCGGCTCGGACGGCCAGTACGCGCAGGCCCAGATGTTCGCCCCGGCCGCGCCGAACATCGGGTACTTCACCCGGTCCTTCGCGACGTTGCGCTGGTAGGTCGCGACATCCTCCGGCCAGTTCCCGTCGTTGCAGACCACGTGCAACTGCCCGGACAGCACCTGCGCCACGTCGATCGGCGTCGTCTCGGCGGCCTGCTTCAAGACGCCTTCGCCGTCGAGCCCCTGCCACTGCTGTGCGAGCACCGGGAAAGACCTGGTCGAGTAGAGCGCGCCGAACGTGCCCATCCGGAACGCCGCGCCGTCCACGCCCGGGACCGCGCCGCCGTCGAGCTTGGCGGCGAGTTCGTGGAACTTCGCCGTCACCTGCTGCGGAGTACGGCCCAGCCCATAACTGGCGTGCCGCGCCGCCGCCCATTTCGCGAAGTCCGGGAAGCGGTCCTCGAACCCCTCCGCCAGGCGACGCGAGGTGACCGGATCAAGGCCGCCCGAGCCGGTGACGCTGTCGATCACGACGCGATCGGTCTGCCGCGGGAACAGCGTCGAGTACACGGCTCCGAGGTAGCTGCCGTACGAGACGCCGTAGTACGAGAGCTTCTTCTCGCCGAGGGCTTCCCGGATACGGTCCATGTCGCGGGCGGTGTTGGCCGTGGTGATGTACGGCAGGTTCGCGGCGGTCTTCGACTCACCGCACTGCTTCGCGATACCGGCCACGTACGCCGCCCGCTCGGCCACCGCCGCCGCGTCACGCGCGTACGGCGGGACGTTGCTCACCTGCTGCTCGGGCTTGAGATCGCAGGTGACCGGCGTGCTGCGCCCGATCCCGCGCGGGTCGAACCCGATGACGTCGTACGCGTCGAGCACACTCGACGGCATGCCTGCCGCCCGTAACGCGGCGGGCATGGACTGCCCGGGCCCGCCGGGGCCGCCCGGGTTCGTCAGCATGATCCCGCGCCGCTTCGCCGGCTTGGTGCTGGCGAGTTTCGAAACGGCGATGTCGATGGTCTGCCCGCCCGGGTTCCGGTAGTCGAGCGGAACCCGCAAGGTGCCGCATTCGACCCCCGGCGCGACCACGTCCTCCGGACACGGCCCCCAGCGCACCGACGAGACCGCGGCGGACGCCGTGGCCGGTACGAGTACCGCCACCGTCGCCGCCGCGGCCGTGAGTGTCCCGATCCTGCTCAGGACAGAGCGTTTCATCCCCAACCCCCGTCATGATCGACTTCCTGGTCGGAATCGAGCCTATGAGCGGGCCGGGTGTGGAGTCGTCACCCTGAAGTCGGCCACGAGGTCGGCCTCAGTGATGACGAGGACTCCGAATGGAGCAAGGGAGATTTGCCATCACTTCCGGCGAACGGGTCTCCCCGAGGGCGCCCCGTGCCCGACGGAGACTTCAGCGCTCGGCGGATTTCACAGCCTTCGCCGCTTTCTTCACCGCGTCCGCCACGGCGGGGGCGACGGCGCTGTCGAACACGCTCGGCACGATGAACGAAGCGTTCAGCTTGCCGTTGTCCACGACGTCCGCGATGGCGTCGGCGGCCGCGAGGAGCATCGAGTCGTCGATCTGGTGCGCCTGCGCGTCGAGCAGACCGCGGAAGACACCGGGGAACGCGAGCACGTTGTTGATCTGGTTCGGGAAGTCGCTGCGGCCGGTGGCGACCACGGCGGCGTGCTGCTGCGCTTCCAGCGGGTCGATCTCCGGGTCCGGGTTGGCCAGCGCGAACACGACGGCGTCGGACTTCATGGTCGCGACCTGCTCGGCCCCGAAGAGGTTCGGCGCGGAAACGCCGATGAACACGTCGGCGCCGACGAGCGCCTCGTGCAGCGTGCCCGTCTGCTGCTCGGAGTTCGTGTGTTCGGCGATCCAGGTCAGGTTCTCGTCGAGGTTGCCGCGCGCGGAGTGCACGATGCCGTCGATGTCGGCGGCCACGATGTCACCCGGGTTCTTGTGCAGCAGCAGGCGGATGATCGCCGAGCCCGCCGCGCCGACGCCGCTGATGACGATCTTGCAGTCTTCGATGTTCTTCCCGACCACGCGCAGGGCGTTGCGCAGCGCGGCGACCACGACGATCGCGGTGCCGTGCTGGTCGTCGTGGAACACCGGGATGTCGAGCTGTTCACGCAGGCGCTTCTCGATCTCGAAGCAGCGTGGCGCGGCGATGTCCTCGAGGTTGATGCCCGCATAGACCGGCGCGAGCGCCTTCGCGATCATGATGATCTCTTCGGTGTCCTGGGTGTCCAGGCAGACCGGCCACGCGTCGACGTCGGCGAACTTCTTGAACAGCGCCGCCTTGCCCTCCATCACCGGGAGCGCGGCGGCCGGGCCGATGTTGCCGAGGCCCAGTACCGCGGAGCCGTCGGTGAGCACCGCGACGGTGTTGCGCTTGATGGTCAGGCGGCGCGCGTCCTCGGGGTTCGCCGCGATCGCCTGGCAGACGCGGGCGACGCCCGGCGTGTACGCGCGGGAGAGGTCGTCACGGTTGCGGAGCGCGACCTTGGGGGTGACCTCGATCTTGCCGCCGAGGTGGATCAGGAACGTCCGGTCGGAGACCTTGCGCACGCGCACGCCCGGCAGCGAGTCCAGGGTCTGCGTGATGTCCTGCGCGTGGTTCTCCGACAGGGCGTTGGCGCTGATGTCGACCACGATCGACTCGGGGTGCGACTCGACGACGTCGAACGCGGTCAGCACACCACCGGCCCGGCCGACGGCGGTCGTCAGATCACCCGCCGCGGTGGACGACGCAGGGGCCTCCACCCGGACGGTGATCGAATACCCGGGACCGGGAACCGGCATGGCACTACCCCCGCTGAGGAAAACTCGAATAGGTCGATCGAAAACCTACTCCCGTGACGATCGCCACGGCCCCTCGCCGGGGTAACCCGCGAGTAGCTTTTCTACCGGTTGATCTCGGTCTCGGGGTGCACGTAAGGCACGCTCTCGAGCGGGAAGGCCACGTCGCCGAACGGGGACAGCGCGCCCTGCCGATCGGACGCGAGCTCGGTGACGGGGTGCTCCCCGTCTTCACCGGGCCACGTGGGGTCGATGCCCGCGCGCTTCTTGTTCTCGCCCTTCGCCACAACGTCCTCCAGAGCATGGTCAAGCCGTTATCACGGGACAGTCTGCCCGAACGCGGCTGGCGGGCAACCACCCGCCCGGTATCCTGGTCTTCTATGCCCGCGCCATCCCTGGCGGACTGGCTGCGCCAGGAGTCCGACGACGCCCTCGCCGCACTGCTGCGCACGCGTCGCGACCTGTCCACGCCGCCCCCGTCCGACACCATCGTGCTCGCCACCCGGGCCGGCACGCCGGGCTCCGTCGCGCGTGCTTGCGAAGACCTCGACACCTTCACCCTCGCCGTCCTCGACGCTCTCCTGCTGGCCGGAGCGGACACCGATCCGGTCACCGCGGCCGAGGTCACGCGGCTCGTGGGCACCGAGATCGGCGAGCCGCTGGCGCTGTTGCGCAAGCGGGCACTGGTCTGGGGCGAGGACGCCGCGCTGCGCGTCCCGCCGTCGGCCCGCGACGCGCTCGGTCCCTTCCCCGCCGGGCTCGGCTCGTCGTCGCCCTCGCTCGCCGGAACGGACGTCGAGACCGCGCTCGCGGAGGTCGGCGAGGACGAACGAGCCCTCCTGACGACGCTGGCCGCCGGGCCGCCGATCGGCCGCACCCGCGACGCGGCGGCCGACGTCCCGCTGGAGCGGGCGCGGAACCCGGTCCAGCGCCTGCTCGCGCGCGGCCTGCTGCTGCGCCGGGACGACCAGACCGTCGAGCTGCCGCGTGAGATCGGGATCGCGCTGCGCGGCGGGTCGGTGTTCGACCCGGCGTCGCTGCGCGAACCGGAACTCCCCACGCATCCGCATCAGTCGTCCACAGTGGACACGACGGCGGCAGGCGAGGCGATGGAGTTCTTGCGCCAGACCGAAAGCATGCTTCGCGCGTGGTCGGAGACGCCGCCGCCGGTGCTGAAGTCCGGCGGGCTCGGGGTCCGCGAGCTGAAGAAGCTCGCCAAGGATCTCGACGTCGACGAGACACGGGTGACCCTCCTCGCGGAGATCGCGGTCGGCGCCGGACTGGTGGCCGACAGCGAAGCGACCACTCCGGAATGGGTACCGACGACGCTCACGGATTCGTGGCTCGCGTCGCCGACCGCGCAGCGCTGGATGACGATCGCGCAGGCTTGGCTCGAGCTGCCCCGGCTGCCCGGTCTCGCCGGCGGGCGGGACGCGAAGGACAAGCCGATCGCGCCGCTGTCGGAGGATTTGCGCCGTCCGCTGGCGCCCACGTCGCGGCGACGGATCCTTCTCGCCCTGGCCGCGCTTCCCGAGGGCGCGGGGGTGAAGAGCACCGGCGAACTGGTCGCCGCGCTCGCCTGGCGCGCGCCGCGGCGGGGCGGGCGGCTGCGGGACGAAACCGTGCGCTGGACGATGGCCGAGGGGGCGGCGCTCGGCCTGATCGGGCTCGGCGGGCTCACCACGGCGACCCGGGCGCTGCTGGCCGAGGACCGGCCCGCCGCGGTCGAGGCGATGATCGACGCGCTGCCGCGTCCGGTGGACCACGTCCTGGTCCAGGCCGATCTGACGGTGGTCGCGCCGGGTCCGCTGGAGGCCGAACTCGCGGCCGAGATGACCGCCGTCGCCGACATCGAATCCTCCGGGCACGCGACCGTCTACCGGATCACCGAGACGTCCGTGCGGCGTGCGCTCGACACCGGGCGGACCGCGGGCGAACTGCACCGGCTGTTCACGACGCGGTCGGCGACGCCGGTGCCCCAATCGCTGAGCTATCTGATCGACGACGTCGCCCGGCGGCACGGGCGGCTGCGCGGCGGGGCCGCCGAATCGTTCTTGCGCTGCGACGACGCGTCGCTGCTCGCCGAGGTCATGGGCAGCCCGGTCGCGACGGAGTACGGCTTGCGCATGATCGCGCCGACAGTGCTCATCAGCGCGTACCCGCTCGCCGAAGTCCTCGACGCTCTCCGCGCCGCCGGGTTCGCTCCGGCCGCCGAAGGCCCCGACGGACGCGTCATGGACATCAGGCCTTCCGGGCGTCGCCTGCCCGCGAAGGCACGTGCCGCGCGTCGGTCCCCCGGAGAGCCTGCCGGGCTGACCGACGACCAGGTCGGCAAGATCGTCGCGCACGTCCGGGCCGGTGACGCCGCTTCGGCGCGCCGCCGGGGCGAGACGGTGCGCGCGCCGCAGGGAGGCGGCGCCGGGGACACGTCCGCGACGCTGGCGTTGCTGTCCCAGGCGACCATGGAGCGCCGCGAAGTGTGGATCGGCTTCGTCGACTCACGCGGGACGGCGAGCCAGCGGGTGGTGCGGCCGCTGCGGGTCGGCGGCGGGGTCCTCGAAGGGACCGACCACGAGCGCTACCCGCTGCACCGGATCACCTCGGCCGCCCTCGTCGAGGACTGACTGCCCGACCGGGCTTTCAGAGGGTGCGAAGGCCTTGAAGCACGCGCTCCATGAAACCGCGCGAAGAGGCATCGCCGAGGATCAGCTCCGTCTGGTGGATCAGCACCAGACCGGCGTCCGCCATGTCGCCGACGAGTACCTTCACCACGCCCAGCGGCAGCCGCAGATGCGCGGCGATCTCCGCGATCGACCGGGTGTCCAGGCAGAGGTCGCAGATCTGCCGGTGTTCGGGGGTCCGCACGCCGCGGTACCGGCGGCCGTCGTCGCTGGTCGACACCAGCGCCTCCAGCGCGAGGTCGTGCGCGGTGCGGGTGCGCCCGCCGGTGCGGGTGTAGGGCCGGACCCGCGAGCCCGGCGACGGCGGCATGTAGACCGAAGCGGGCGCGACGTCGTCGGCGGTGACGCGCGGCGGCGGCGGTTGGCGGATCGGCGAAGGCATCGACGCCGGGGCGGGGGCCGGCGCGGGCGGGCGTCGCGGCATGACCGTGCTGATCGAGCTCAGCTCGAAGCGGCTCGGGGAGTCGAAGGCCTCGCGTTCGGTGCCCTGATAGAGAGAGTCCCAGCCGGAGGGCTCCGGTTCGGTGAATCCGGTGATCTTCATCGGCGCTTACCCACGTACGCCGCCCTGCAGCTGCGCGCGCAGCTCGGGCGTGATCTGCTGGCCGACCCGCTCGACGAGCAGGGTCATTTCGTAGGCCACGGTGCCGATGTCACAGGTCGGCGCGGCCAGCACGGCGAGTGACGAGCCGTCGGCGACCGACATGAGGAAGAGGTAGCCGCGTTCCATCTCGACGACGGTCTGGTTGACCCCTCCCGCGTCGAAGCAGCGGGCGGCGCCGGCGGTGAGGCTGATCAGTCCGGAGGCGACCGCGGACAGCTGTTCGGCCCGCTCCTGTGGCAGCCCTTCCGACGGCGCGAGGAGAAGTCCGTCCGCCGAGACCAGCACGGCGTGCGCGGCACCGGGAACCCGGCGCGCGAAATCCGTGATGAGCCAGCCGAACGAGCTCTGCTGTCCGGATGCCGTCACAAGTCCCTCCTCGCTGCGTCAAGACCACCTGGGCGGTGTGGTCCGGGCGGCTCTCCCCGACCAGCACCGATCCCGGTACCGGCGGGGGTGAAAGACGCCTCCACCCAGCGTATTCGTCCCGCCGATCGTGTCGAGCCCGCCACCCGGCCGCTCGCGTTGACCGAACGTGAACGTCCAGCCGCTCACCGCGTCGACCTATCGCGAACCACGCATTCGTGGGTCACCCCGTGGTGACCGGCCGCGACCAGGCGTGAATCGGTGTCCACGCAGGTCATCGGCATTTCGATCACCCGATCGGGCGCCGTCGGCACCGGATCGCGTGAAGGGATCGCCCCGCGCCCGATTCGGTTGACGGCACCACTCCCCGAAGCGGGTGAAGCCTGCCGAGTTCACTCCAACGGCCGCATCCGCTTCGGGTTTTTCGCCTGTTTTCTATCCCGCGCGCAACGCCGAATCGTGTGCGATGGCGTGCTGCACGACCGAGATCAACACCTGCTTGGCGGACTCACGTTCCCGGGCGTCACAGGCCATGATCGGCACGGACGGCGAGATCGTCAGCGCGTGCCGGACGTCCTCGATCTGGTGGTGCAGCAGTCGGTCGAAGCAGTTGATCGCCACGACGTACGGCAGCTTCCGGTTCTCGAAGAAGTCGATCGACGGGAACGCGTCGGCGAGCCGCCGCGTGTCGACCAGCACGACGGCACCGATGGCACCGACCGCGAGGTCGTCCCACATGAACCAGAACCGGTGCTGGCCCGGCGTACCGAACACATACAGCACCAGATCCGAGTCCAGCGAAATCCGGCCGAAGTCCATGGCCACGGTCGTCGTCGACTTGTTCGGGGTGGCCGAATTGTCGTCGACGCCGGTACTGGCCTCGGTCATCATGGCCTCGGTGGTCAGCGGATCGATCTCCGAAACCGCTCCGACCAGCGTGGTCTTCCCCGAGCCGAATCCGCCAGCGACCACGATCTTGGCCGACGAAGTCGGTCCGGTCACCTGCGGCGCATTCGCGTCGGAGTCAAATTCTCCGAAGCCCACTGAGCACCCTCTCCATGAACTCGATACTGGGCCGGTCACCCACGTTCTGGCTGGCAGTGTGCACCAGGACCAGGCCGAGGCCGGCCACGTCTCCGATCAGCACCCGGACCACGCCGAGCGGCAGGCGCAACAGCGCCGCGACTTCGGCGACGGACCGGGTGTCCAGGCAAAGGTCGCAGATCGACCGGTGTTCGGGGACGCGTACCCGGTCGAGCACACGTCCCTGTTCGCTGGTCGAGATCAACGCCTCGATGGCAAGGTCGTACGTCGGCTTGGTCCGTCCCCGCGTGCGGAAGTACGGCCGGACCAGGCCGGATGATTCGACGTCGGTGGTGTACTGCTCGTCGACGTACTCGTTCTGTGCCTGCTGCGGCAGTGCCGCGGCGAGCGGGTCCGCGGCGGCGGCCGCGGCCGCCCGGCGTTCCTCCTCCTTGTCGAAGGAGAACTTGGCGAACTCGCCGGAATCGTAGAGCGGACCGCTGCCACCACCGAACAGTTCGGCCCCAGGGCCGCCGAGCAGGCGTTCCCGGTAGTCCGTGACGCTGAAATCGGCGGGTCCGCCTCCCGCGTTCGAATCGGTCAGCCAGCGGGAGGCCTCGTCCGGGGGCACGGGGTCGTTGTCCGACCCCTGTGCCCGCCGCGATCGCCATTCGCGGTCGACCCGGTCCCGGAAGGACGTCCAGTCCTCTCGGCCGTCGTCACGTTCCGACCACCCGCCGGAGAAGTCGTCACCGAGCCGGCCATCGCCCCTCAAGCGCCCGTCGTCCACGGCATTCTCCTCGGTTCCCGGTCGCTCAGCGGCGGACCGACGCGCCCTGCAGTTGCGCGCGCATCTCCGGTGTCAGCTGTTGCCCCACCCGTTCCACCAACAGGGTCATCTCGTAGACGACCAGGCCGATGTCACTCTCCGGCGACCCGAGGACCGCCAGACAGGAACCGTCGGACACCGACATCAGGAAGAGGAAGCCGTTGGCCATCTCGACCACCGTCTGCGCGACCGTGCCGCCTTCGAACACCTTCGCCGCACCGCGCGCCAGGCTCGTGAGCCCCGACGAGACCGCGGCCAGCTGATCGGCCCTGTCCTTGGGCAGTCCCTTCGAGGACGCCAGCAGCAAACCGTCCGCCGACACCACCACGGCATGCGCCGCGCCCGGGACCCGGTGCACGAAATCCGTGATCAGCCAGGCAAAGCTGCTCGTGTGTCCTTTACCCTGCGCCTGGCCGCCAGGCTGCGCCGGACCACCCGGCTGCATCGCACCCGCCCGTGTCACTGTCACTCCTTACTGCTGTCATCGGCGGAGGAACCTCCACCGGTCACCGGAACGCCGTTGTCATCCAGCGCGTCGATCGGGCGTTCCTTCAACGCGTGCCGTCCCGACTTGTAGCCCTGCTGGAAGCTTGCCATCCGACTCCTCGCCGCCGTCGCCGAGCGGGCGATCGCACCCGTTCCCGGCATTCCGGAGGTCTTGTCGGCGAACGAGTCTTCCTTCTTGGGCTCGTTCCCGCCGATCGAGCCGGGGACGAGGTACTGGTTCGGCACCCGTTTGGGCAGGCCCGCCGGGGTGATCTCGTCGTTCCGGTCTTCGTACAGGACCTGGGCCGCCTGCCAGCCGTCGTCCGACGCGCTGCGCCAGCCATTGTCTCCGAGCACGGACTCCGGCGGAACACTGCGAGGGGTCCGAGTGGGCAATGCCTCTTCGGAAACGCTCTCGGGTACGGGTTCCGCCGTATCGGAGCCGTCGTCGCGGGTCCGCTCGGGCAGGTCGGACTCGACCGGCTCCGTGTAGGTGGTCGGGGTGTCGCCGCCGGCTTCGTCGCCTTCGCTGAACCACCGCGAAAGCACCGACTGGTAGATCGGCAGCCGCCGGGTGGGCACGTCGTCGTCGAGCGCCGACTTACCGGAGCCGGAAGACTCCCCGGACTCCTCGTACCTGTTCGGCGTTTCGACCGGGGTGTACTTCGGCTCCCGCTTCGGCAGCACCAGCGACGCGAACTGGGTCTCGGTGCCGCTGGAGGCACCGTCGCCGTTCGGCGGCGAGATGTCCTCGGCCGTCGGCCACGCGGGGGTGTCGTCGGCGGGGGCCGCTGGGCTGAGGAACGGTCCGGCCGCGTTCTTGCCCGCGACCAGGTCGTCGAGGCTGATCGGCTGGTCGAGCGGGACGAGCCCGCCCTGTTGCGCGATCGGCTGCGAAGTCGGGGGCTTCGACGGCGGCGGCGGCGTCATCTCCAGGCCGCGGTCGGAAGCGGGGATGTTCGGCAGCGAAGTCGACATCTCCGACGCCGACGGCATCGAAGGCATCGACGTTTCCGAGCGGTTCGGCGGCGGGGGGTTCCGTACGCCGGGCCGGATGTGCGTGAGCAGCTCGGCGGGCACGACGACCCGCGCGATCACGCCGCCCTCGATGTCCTCGTTCTCCCGCAGCCGGACCTCGATGCCGTGGCGGCGCGCCAGGCGCGCGACCACGTACAGGCCCATCCGCCGGGTCACCGAGACGTCCAGGTCCGGCGGTTCGGCCAGGCGCTGGTTGACCTCGGCGAGCCGCTCCTCGGTCATGCCGACACCGTGGTCGGTGACCTGGATGGCGAGCGCCTTCTTGCGGGTGATCACCGCGCGGACGGTCACCTTCGTCTCCGGCTCGGAGAAGTAGGTGGCGTTGTCCAGCAGTTCCGCGAGCACGTGCACGAGGTCGTGGATCGTCAGGCCCTGGACGGCGACCTCGGGGACGATCCCGATCTCGATCCGGGCGTACTGCTCGATCTCCGACACCGCGGCGCCGATGACGTCGGCGGCGGGCACCGGCTTGGGAACGGACTTCGCGAGACCGGCGCCCGAGAGCACCAGGAGGCTTTCACCGTTGCGGCGCAGCCGCGTGGCGAGGTGGTCGAGTTCGAACAGGCTGGCCAGGTGGTCCGGGTCCTGCTCGTCGGCCTCGAGCCGGTCGATCACGCCGAGCTGGCGTTCCACCAGCCGCTGCGACCGGCGGGACAGGTTCACGAAGATGCCGTTGACGTTCTCGCGCAGGAGGGCCTGTTCGGCGGCCATCTTGACGGCCTGTGCGTGGACGACGTCGAACGACCGCGCCACTTCACCGATCTCGTCACGGGAAGTGACGGGCACCGGCTCGACCGACCGCTTCGAGGCGTTGACCGGGTCCGGGTCGTCCAGGATGGCTTGCACGGTTTCCGGCAACCGTGTGTAGGCGACGTCGAGCGCCGTCTTCCGCAGCACCCGCAGCGGGCGCAGCATCAGGCGGGCGATGACGAGCATCAGGAACAGCGCCGCGAGCAGGGCCAGCAGCACGATCGCGCCGCCGATCCAGGCCGAGTTGATCGCGTCGGTGGCCAGTTCGTCGGCCTGTGCCCGCAGCTGGCCGAGCAGATTGGTCTCGACCGCGCGCAGTTTGTCCAGCGCGACGCGGCTGTCGTTGCCGAGCGCGACGTTGTCGATCGACGGCGGCTCGTTCTGCTGGTGCAGCGAGAACGCCATCGTGGTGATCCGGCGGCGGTCGTCGACCTCCGGACCGGAGAAGGTGTCCGAGTAGAGCTGCCGCTGTTCGGGGCTGGCGTTGGCGAGGAAGGCCGCCGTCGAGGCGTCGCCACTCGCGGCCGCCGAACGGGCCTGGTCGAACAGGTCGCCGGGGAACGAGGAACGGAAGGAGGCGATCAGCAGCGCCGCGTCACCGCGGGCGATGAACTCCTTGCTCTCACTGACCGCCTGCACGGTGACGCCGAGCCGGAGCACGTCGCGGTTGGCCACCGCGGTGGTCACCTCGCGACCGAGCTGGACCAGTGAGTCGAGGATGCCGGAGTAGGCGATGAGGACCGGGGTGTCGCTCAGCAGCGAAGTGTTCATCGCGCCGCGCAGCGGGCGCAGGGCGTCGAGCCGCTGGAGACCACGCGAGTAGCGGTCCCTCGTGTCCTGATCGTCCGGGTTGATCTGGTTCGCCGAAGCCCGGAGGTCGTCGACGGCGCGGTCGACCTTGGCGACCTGCGAGTCGAGACCGGCTTGGCGCGACGGGTCATCGGAGGCGATATTGGCGACGGCGAGCGCGCGTTCGCTCTGCAGCTCGTGCACCACGAGCGTGATCTTGTCGGCGAACGCGACCTGATCGGCCGTGTCCTGGAACCTCGCCGCCTCGCTGCTGTCGTCGATCACGCGCAGCGTGCCGAGCGCGAGCGCGGTCAGCGTCGGGATGATCAGAACGGCCGCGAGCTTCGATCGCAGACGCCAGTGACGCAGGCCCAGGAACGACCCGGCCTTCCCGCCAGGACCGTCTCCGGTATCCCGCGCAGGGGCCCCTCCCACCCCCGCGGTGTCTTCGTTCGGCACCGCCGCACCACCATCATCTTCATCCGGGCCGGGAAAGCCCATTTTGGACATGCCGTTCTCGAACTGGCCGTACTGCTGCTGTCTGGGTCGGTTGTCGGAGACCACTACCCGCACACTCCCGTCACCCGGGAGGGGCGCGCACGGCGTGCGTGTCCACTCCTGGAAATGAGGAAGTCTTCTTTGCCGCAGTCTCTCAAGTGCACTTGACCGAAACCCTGCCTGACGCCATTGGTCTATTCGGCCCAACCCGCCAGTGCGCGGGCACGCACCAGTGAAGCACGGACGTGTTCAACGTGTTTGACACAGAGTGCCTTGCACCTCGGGAAAGGTCCAGAGCGTTCGGCCATCCAAGGCACTCTCTTTCACTACATCAGTGGTCCACACCTCACTACCGGTGCATGAGGGTAGCGAACGGGCGGGCCAGATGTAACCCTTCGGTCAAGACGTGCAAGAAGACCCCGGACGGGTCTTGACCCGTTGGCGCTCAGTTGTCAACAAGTCCCCGGCACGAACACGCCCAGTTGTGTTCACTTCTGACAAACAACCTGTTCGGGTGATCGTCACTAGTTGGGATCATCGGATGACCACCCATTGTGAGCAGTGTGCCTGTTCTCTACAGTGAGCCCGTGACTCGACAAAGAGTCACTTCCGAATTCCACATCAGGCCACGTCGTCACGTGTCCTCCCTTGTTCAGGAGCACCACTTGCTTGGCTCTGCAAGCTCGAAGAAGGCCTTGAGCGTCAGCTTTGGCCGGCGTGGGGCCCTCGCATTCGCGATGGCGGCCGTCGTTTCGGTATCGGTCAGTGGCTGCGGCCTGCTCGGCGGCGACGATTCGTCCTCCTCCGGCGGCTCCGGGAACCTCGAGAAGTCGAAGATCAAGGTCGCGTCGATGTCCACCATCGACACGGCGTCGCTGCGGTTGGCGCACGACGGCGGGTACTTCAAGACGGAAGGGCTGGACGTCGAGATCTCCGACGCCGCCACCGGTCAGATCTCGCTGACCAAGCTGATCGGTGGCGAGGTCGACATCGCCTACGCCAGCTACACCCCGTTCTTCATCGCGATGAGCAAGGGCACCGCGGACATCAAGCTGGTCTCCGACGCCTCGTCGGCCGGGCCGAAGAGCACGGCGATCATCGCCATGCCGAACTCCGCGGTGCGCGGCATCAACGACATGGCCGGGAAGAAGATCGGCATCTTCGCGCCGAACACGGTGTCCGACACCCTCACCAAGTCGGTGATGAAGGACCACGGCGTCGACTTCAGCAAGGTCCAGTGGGTGCCGGTCCAGCCGCCGAACATGGCGGCCGCGCTCAAGAACGGCGACATCGACGCCGGCTTCCTCACCGAGCCGTTCATCACGCAGGCCGCGAAGACCGCGGGCACGGTCCCGATCGTCGACACCGCCACCGGGGCCACGCAGGACTTCCCCACCGCGGGCTACGGCGCGCTCGGCAAGTTCGTGACCGAGAACCCGAAGACCGTGGCCGCCTTCCAGCGCGCCATGCAGAAGGCCACCCGGGACGCGGCGGACCGCTCCAAGATCGAGCCACTGCTGGTCAAGTACGCCAAGATCGACCAGGACACCGCCGCGCTGACCACACTGCTGACCTTCCAGTCCACCCTGGACCCCCGCCGCATCCAGCGGGTCCCGGACCTGCTCCTGCAGATGGGCGCCATCCAGAGCAAGATCGACGTCGGTCCGATGATCGCGCCGCAGACCACCAGTTGATGACACGCGGTTACTTCGAATTGCGGTTCCACCCGTAATTCGATCACTGAAAGTAATGTTGTCCAAGCGGGTGATCAGGTGATCGGGCGAATGGCCTAAAATGATCACCCGCTCACGACACCCATTGTGAGCAGGTGGGCAAATCTCTAAGGTGACCGCGTGCCTGGCGAATCGAAGCCACGACACGGATGAAAAAACCCCAACGGTGATTCATTGTTTCCGAGGAGCTGGCTTTGTTTCGAAACGCCATGAGCAGGAGTGGTGCGAGTAAAGGCCGAGGTGCTGTCGGCGTCGCCTTGAGCGCGCTCATGCTGGCCACGTTGGGTGCCTGTGGTGCCCTCGGCGGTGACGACACGTCCAAGGCGTCCGGTGGTGGTGACAGCGCGCTGGAGAAGCCGAAGATCAAGGTGGCCCTGCTGCCCGTCGTCGACCTCGCGCCGCTACGGCTGGCGCAGGAAGCCGGTTACTTCAAGGCCGAAGGTCTCGAGGTGGAAGCGGTCGACGCCCCCAGCGGCCAGCAGGCGATGACCAAGATGATCGGTGGCGAGGTCGACATCGCCTTCTCCACCTACATGCCGTTCTTCGTCGCGAAGAGCAAGGGCGCCGCCGACATCCGGCTCGTGGCCGACTCGGTTTCGGCCAGCCCCAAGAGCAACGCGGTCGTCACGGTGTCGAACTCCCCGGTCAAGACGGTCAACGACCTCGCGGGCAAGAAGATCGCGATCACCGACAAGAACACCGCCTCCCACCTGCTCACCGTCTCGGTGATGAAGGACCACGGCGTCGACACCAGCAAGGTCCAGTGGGTGCCGATGGCGCTGCCCAACATCGCCGCCGCGCTCTCCTCGGGCCAGGTCGACGCGGGCTACCTGCCCGAGCCGTTCCTGACCCAGGCCTCCAAGGTCGTCGGCGCGACCCCGGTCGTCGACATCGCGACCGGCGCCACCCAGGACTTCCCCCTGGCAGGCTTCGGCGCTCTCGGTTCCTTCGTGGACAAGAACCCGAAGACGCTGGCCGCGTTCCAGCGCGCGCTGGGCAAGGCCGTGCGCGACGCGGCCGACCGTTCCAAGATCGAACCGATGATCGTCAAGTACGCCAAGGTCGACGCCGAAACCGCTTCACTGCTCACGCTGCCGACGTTCGGGTCCACTCTGGACGCCCGTCGCCTGCAGCGCGTGCCGGACCTGCTGCTGCAGACCGGCGTGATCACCGCCAAGCTCGACGCCGCTCCGATGCTCGCCCCTCAAGCTGGATAAAGGTCAAGGTGCCACGACTTCTCCGTGCCCTGGCCGGTCTGGCCGGTTTCTTCCTCGTCTGGGAAGCGATCGTCCAGGCCGGCCTGGTCCGTAAAGAGTTCATTCCCCCGCCGACCGTCGTCCTCGTGACGATCTTCGAACAGTTCGGCGAGACGCAGTTCATCCGGGACCTGGTCGCCACGTTCCTCGCGTGGGCGATCGCCTTGCTGATCGCGGTCGCCATCGCCGTACCCGCCGGTCTGCTGCTGGGCAGCATCCCCGGCCTGCGCACCGCGACCGCGGTGGTCATCGAGTTCCTGCGGCCGATCCCCGCCGTCGCGCTGATCCCGCTGGTGCTCCTGCTGATCGGCGGCGGCCCCGAAGCGAAGATCACGCTGGCCGTGTACGCGTCGTTGTGGCCCATCATGTTCAACACGATCTACGCGCTCGGCGAGATCGACCCCGTCCTGCAGGAGACCGCGAAAGCCTGCGGTACCGGCAAGTTCCGGACGCTGACGTCGGTGGCGCTGCCGCATACCGCGCCGTTCGTGTTCACCGGGGTCCGGCTGTCCGCCAACATCGCGCTGATCGCGGTGGTCAGCACCGAATTCCTCGCCGGGGCCAAACTCGGCATCGGCAACTTCATCATGCAGGCCAGCACCGGCTCCACCAGGTTCGACCTCGTGCTCGCGGGCACCGTGGTGGTCGGCGCGCTCGGCTTCCTCATCAACGGCGGACTCGAGATGATCGGCAGGCGGGCCTTCCGCTGGAGCACGGTCGACCGGGAGGCGGTCTCGTGACGACCCTCACGCTGACCAGCCGCGTCGGCAGGCGCGTGGGCCGGGGTATCGGCATCCTCGTCCGCAACTGGCTGCTGTTCTTCGCCCTGCTCGGGATCTGGGAGCTCGCGGCCCGGCTCGCGGGAAGCCCGTTCTTCCCGCCGCCGACCGAAATCGTGTCCGCCTCGGCGAAACTGTGGTTCACCGGTCCCGCCTCGCAGCTGTTCCTCACCGACACCGTGTTCGACAACGTCCTGCCGAGCCTCGGCCGGACACTCGGCGGTTGGCTGCTGGCCGGCGCCCTCGGCGTCGCGCTGGGGGTCATGCTGGGCCGGTCCAAGACCGGGATGGACTACGTCGGACCGCTGTTCGCCTTCTTCCGCTCGGTGCCGCCGCCCGCGCTGATCCCGGTGTTCATCGTCCTTTTCGGACTCGGGCCGGGTATGCAGACCGGGTCGATCATCTTCGGTGCGATCTGGCCGGTGCTGCTCAACACCGTGGACGGTGTCCGCTCGGTGGACCAGGTGAAGATCGAGACCGCGAAATCGTTCCGGACCCCGCGGTCGCACTGGGTGCGTTCGATCGTGCTGCCCGCCGCCGGGCCGAAGATCTTCGCGGGCCTGCGGCTGAGCCTGTCCATTTCCCTGCTGCTGATGGTGATCTCGGAACTGGTCGGCTCCTACAACGGCATCGGCCGGTCCCTGATGGACGCCCAGCAGGCGTTCGACTTCCCGCTCATGTGGTCGTGGCTGGTCCTGCTGGGGCTCCTCGGCTTCGGGTTCAACGCGGCCTTCCTCGCGGTGGAGCAGAGAGTGCTTCGCTGGCAGCCCACCCGCAACGGCCGTCTCTAGTTTCGAAGGGTCAGCAAGATGTCAACCATGCTCGAAGTCTCCGGGCTGAACCACCGGTACGGTGCGGGAGAAAAAGCGCACATCGCGGTCGACGATCTGTCGTTCACCGTGGAAGCGGGGCAGCTCGCGAGCATCGTCGGCCCGTCGGGCTGCGGCAAGTCGACGCTGCTGCGCTGCATCGCCGGGCTGATCAAGCCGACGTCCGGGCGCGTCAGCCTGCACGGCGACGACGTCTCCGGCGTGCCGGAGGATCTGGCCGTGGTGTTCCAGGACTACAGCCGATCGCTGTTCCCGTGGCTCTCGGTCGCGAAGAACGTCGAATTCCCCTTGCGGTGGCGTAACTTGAGCCGCTCCGAGCGCCGGACACGGGCGCAGGAGGCGCTGGAGTCGGTCGGCCTGTCCGGCGTCGGCGCGAAGTTCCCGTGGCAGCTCTCGGGCGGTATGCAGCAGCGCGTGTCGATCGCGCGGGCGCTGGCCAGCCGTCCCGCTCTGCTGCTGATGGACGAGCCGTTCGCGTCGGTCGACGCGCAGACGCGGTTCGAACTCGAGGACCTGACCCGGCGCGTGCAGCGTGAGAACGGGAGCACGGTTCTCGTGGTCACGCACGACATCGACGAGAGCGTCTACCTGTCGGACCGGGTGCTGGTGCTGTCGAAGTCACCCGCCAAGATCGTCGCGGATCTGCCGGTCGGGCTGCCCGCGGAGCGGGACCAGATCACCACTCGCGAGTCCGCCGAGTTCGTGACGCTGCGCGGTGAGGTCGCGCGGCTGCTGCAAGGTGGCGCCCCGGAGGCCGTCACCGCCGCGGCCGACGCGGCCGAGTACGAACTCGCGCAGCAGGACGCCGCCACCGCCGACGCCGCCGAGGTGCGCGCCAAGAGCTGACTGTAAGTACATGAAGGCCCCCTTCCTTGCGTCTAGCGCCAGGGCCCCGGCAAAGTCGCATAGCCGCTGGTCGAGTGGGTGTTGCGGTGACAGAGGCGGGCTCGTCACAGTCGCCTGACATCTTTCTCGACTGTCCACATAGGACGCCTCCAGGGCTACGGTGCCCGATTTGGGCGTTTTTTGACCAGGTCGTGAGTGAAAAAGAGGGTTCTAGCCCTAAATTTCACTCACGACCTCAGTGGAAAAACGTACATAAAAGCATCAAATGGACATTCAGCGGCCGAATGGTGTCCTTTGTGGACACTTGACGCTCAAGGCACCCTGTCATCCGCTCTCGTAGGAAGTCCAATTCGGATCCCCGAAAGCGCCACCGACCAGCGGCTATGCGACTTTGCCGGGACCCTGCGTCTAGCGCAAGGAAGGGGGCCTTCATGTACTTACAGGTACTTCAGCACCTCAGTACAGCGTGCGCGGGTTCGCGTCGATGCGGACGTGCACCAGATGCGGCCGCTCGTCCGGCAGCGCGGCTTCCAGCGTGGTCTTGAGGTCCTCGGCCTTTTCGACGACCGACGTTCCCAGCCCCAGACTCTTCGCCAGCGCGGGGAAATCGATACCGCCGAGGTCGACACCCGGCACCTTCTCGCCACCCGCGGCCTCGCCGAGGATGCGGACGGCGGCGTACTGCGAGTTGTCGAAGATCACGAACGTCACCGGCAGGTTGTGCTGCGCCGCCGTCCACAGTGCCTGGACGCAGTACATGCTCGACCCGTCGCCGAGGATGGCGACGACCTTGCGGTCCGGGCGGGCCAGCGCGACGCCGACGGCGGCGGGCAGGCCGTAGCCCAGGGTGCCGCTGGCCACGGTGAAGAAGCCCGAGTCGGTGGACTTGATCGGCAGGTGGTCGTGCAGTTCGTTGCGGTGGCTCGGGGTCTCTTCGACGACGATCGCGTTGTCCGGCAGGACTTCGGAGATCACCGAGTAGGCGAAGCTCGGCGTGATCGGCGTGACCGCGGCGGGCTTTTCCATCCGGGTACGGGATTTCGGCGCCTCCCGCGGCGCCGCGCGGTCCAGCAGCGCGCGGATCGCCAGCTTCGGCGTCGCGCGGATGCCGGTGCCCGCCTCGGCCCTGGCGAGGACCTGCTCGTCGGCGTTGACCAGGAACAGCGGCGGCATCGAGATCTCCGACTCGCCGCGGTACACGTGGTAGATGAACGCCGGGGCGCCGATGACGACCACGAGGTCGTGGTCGATCAGCGCGCTCGCGAGCGCTTTGCGTTCCGGCTGCAGAAAACCGAAGAACTGCGGGTGGTCTTCCGGGAACGAGCAGCGCGCGGCCATCGGCGACGCCCAGACACCCGCGCCGACCTTCTCGGCCAGCTCGACGAGATCCGGTACGGCGCCCTCGTCGTCGACACCCGCGCCGACCACGATCGCCGGATGCTCGGCGGCGTCCAAAGCGGACACCAATTCGTCCAAAGCGGACGGATCGGGCGCGAAGCCGCGGATGGCCGGTCGGGAGACGATCGGTTTCGTGGTCTCGACGTCCCAGTCGTCCACAGGAACCGAGACGAACACCGGACCCATGGGTGCCTGCGTCGCGACGTGATACGCCCGCGCCAGCGCCGCCGGGACGTCCTCGGCCCTGGCCGGTTCGCAACTCCACTTCACGTACGGCTTGGGGAAGTTCGCCGCCTCGACGGCGCCGAGGAACGGATCGTCCGGCAGCAGCGACCTGGTCTGCTGGCCGGCGAGGATGATCAGCGGGGCGTTGTTGCGGTACGCGGTGAAGATATGCCCGAGCGCGTGGCCGACCCCGCCGGCGGAGTGCAGGTTCACCAGCGTCGCCTGCCGCGTCGCGCGCGCGTACCCGTCGGCCATCGCGACGACGGACGCCTCGTGGAGCGCGAGCACGTAGGTGAAGTCGTCCGGCCACTCCGTCAGGAAGGCGATCTCGGTCGTGCCGGGATTGCCGAACACGGTGGTCAGGCCCAGATCGCGCAGCAGTTCCCTGGTCGCGTCACGTACGGTGCGGGTAGCCATGGCCACACGCTATCCCGTCGAGACCCGATAGTTGAAGATGCAACCTCATATCACCGTGCGTGGTCTGGACCTGACCCGGCGCGTACGTCCCGCCTGGGCGCGATGCGATGAACGCGGCCGGATCGCGAGAAGTCCGTGAAGGCCTCCTTGCCTACCTTGAGGGCAGAGAAGGAGGCCTTCACGGCATGTGCGGCGCCGCCCGCGTTTCGCCCTCTGAATGCGGTGGTCGCCCGCGCACCTACTCCTTGACCAGCGCCGCCCATTCGCGCACGGCGGCGACGTCCACAGTGTCCATGTCGGACTCCCAACCGCCGGGACGGACCGCGCCGCCGACGTGGAACGCGTCCACTCCACCCGCCCGCAGCAGATGCACCTGCTGCGCCCGCAGGCCGCCGCCGACCAGCAGGCGCGGCCCGTCCGAACGGCGGGCGAGTCGCTGCAGGACCGAAAGTCCGTGCGCCACGCCGTGCGGATGCCCCGCCGCGAGCACCGTGTCGCAGCCGAGTGCGGCCAGCTGATCGTAGGCGCGCAACGGGTCCCGCGCGCGGTCGATGGCGCGGTGGAAGGTCCACGGCAGACCGTCGAGCTCCTTGGCCAGCGTCTCGCTGGCGTCGACGTCGATCTCGCTGTCCATGTCCAGGAAACCGAAGACGAACTCCCGCGCGCCGGCCTCGATCAGCCGTACGGCGTCCGCCCGGAGTCCGTCGAGGTCGCCGGCGGCGAAGGACATGTTGTCGCGCAGCATGACCCGCACCGGAAGGTCGGTGGCGGCGAGTACGTCGCGCAGCGTCTCGACCGACGGCGTGAGTCCGTCGCTGGCCATGTCGCTGACCAGTTCGAGGCGATCGGCCCCGCCCTCCTGTGCGCGCTCCGCGTCCGCCGCGGTCAGCGCGATCACTTCCAGCAGGCCGGTTTTCGGGCTCATGGACCTTCCAATTCGCTCAGTGTCTGTCGGTGAACCCGCGGCCGCGATCACGTCGCCAGGACGCGGTCGCGAGGGGTGCGTCGCGGTGGCTCGGGAGGGGGGCCCGCCCCCCCACCCGCCACACCCCCCTCGGAGGCGGGTTTCCTCTGCGTCTTGCGCATCACCACGCAAACCCCCCCCCCCCCCCCCCCCCCCCCCCCCCCC
>NZ_JBVJCE010000007.1:172382-311259 GCF_055588925.1 Amycolatopsis sp. NPDC041971
GGGGGTTAGGGGCTCTCCCGTCCTCTTGGTGTTTGGTGGGAAGCCGGGGGCTGCGACGCGGTCGCCGGGGTGGGGTCGCGAGGTGTCCGTCGCGTTCCCCCCCCCCCCCCCCCCCCCACCGCGATAGCGGAGCCTTCGGCGGAGGCGGGTTCACGCTGAGGGTCGCCTTCCGAGTACATCGCAGCTCCGCACATTCGCTCAATCCGAGGGGTTGTCGTCACCCCTGGCGTGGCGACCGCGCCGGAATCCGCCTTGCAGGCTGGTCATCCGTTCGCGGACCGCTTCGGGGGAAAGTGAGAGTATCGGCCTCTCCCCTCGCGGCTTCTCCGGCCTGTCGTCCTGCGACCGGGCCTCGGGAACGACGGCGGGCAGCACCGGCCAGGTCTCCTCCGCGCCGTCCTCTTGTTCCAGTTCGGCGGGCGTCGGCCAAGCGGGCTCGGGCTCCGGCGCCTTTTCCTTCGGTCGGACCGGCTTCAGCGTCGGTTCGGTCGGCTCGTCCGGATCCTGCGCGGATTCCTCCCTCGCGGCGCTCTCCTCGGCCGCTTTCACCGGTTCGAACGAGGGCAAGGATGGCGGGCCGGGTTCGGCGGGCGAAGGCCCTTCGCGCGGGCCACCGTGGTCGAACCACTGCGAAAGTACGCTCTGGTACTTGGGCATCCGCTCGGTCGGTGAGTCCAGCTCGAGATGGTCGACGACGTCGTCGTCCGAAGACGGCCACTCCGGCTGGGTCTCGCGTGCGACGACGGGAGCGCGCCGCAGCGGCCCAGGATCCAGCACGGGCGCGAACCGCGACTCTTCGACGCTCTCCTCCGGTTCGGGCAGCGGCGGGATTTCCAGCGGCGGCTCGGGTTCCGGCTCGGGAACGACGACGACGGGCGGAGGCTCCGGCATCGGGGCGGGCTGGGGCGCTTCGACGATGAGCGCGGCGGGCACGACGACCACCGCGGTGATCCCGCCGCCGTCCGCGGACCGCAGACGGACGTCGATCCGGTGCCGGACGGCCAGCGTCGCCACCACGAACAGGCCCATCCGCCGCGAGACCTCGACGTCGACGTCCGGCGGGTTCGCCAGCCGCGCGTTGGTGCGGTCGATCTCCGCCTGCGGCATCCCGGCGCCGTGGTCGGTGATCTCGATCTGCCATTCGCCGCGTTCGGTCTCGTGCCCCTCGACCTGCACCATCGTGCTCCGGTCCGAGTAGCGGGTCGCGTTCTCCAGCAGCTCCGAGACCACGTGCACGAGGTCGTTGACGGCCTCGCCGCGCACCGCGATCCGCGGCGCGGCACCGAGTTCGATCCGCTGGTAGTGCTCGACCTCCGAGAGCGCGGCGCCGATGATCTCGTCGGCGACGACGGCGCCACCGTCCTCACGGACGACGTCGGTCCCGGAGAGCACCAGCAGGTTCTCGCTGTTGCGGCGCATCCGCGTCGCGAGGTGGTCGAGCTCGAAGAGCCCGGCGAGCGTGTCGGGATCCTGTTCGTCGGCCTCCATGCGGTCCAGCACGGACAGCTGCCGTTCGACCAGATCCTGGCTCCGCTGCGACAGGTTCACGAACATCGCGTTGATGTTCTCCCGCAGCATGGCCTGTTCCCCGGCGAGCCGGACGGCCTCGCCGTGCACCGCGTCGAACGCGCGCGCCACCTGGCCGAGTTCCTCGCGGCTGAACACCGGGACCGGCGCGACGGCCAGCCGCCGCCGCAGGTTCTCCGGCTGCGGCTCGGGATCGCTGAGCAGGCCTTCGACGGCCGCCGGGAGCTGGTGTTCGGCGACCTGGAGCGCGCTGCGGCGCAGGATCCGCAGCGGCCGCAACAGCGAACGCGCGATGATCACCGAGAGCACACCGGCGACGAGCAGTACGCCGAGCACGATGCCGCCGTCCCAGATCGCGGACGTTCTCGCCTGTGCCGCGAGGGCGTCGGTGCGCTCCTGCAACCGGACGAGCAGCGCCTGCTGTACCTGGTGGGCCAGATTGACCGTGTAGGTGGCGGAGGTGTCCCACTGGTTCGGATCCAGCCCGCCGAGCCCCTGGTCGTTCTCGGCGCGGATGAGCGCCGACTCCACCATGTCGTTGCCGATGTCGACGATCAGGCCGATCACCGTGTCGTCGTACATCCGCTGCTGTTCGGGTGTCGCGAAGGTGCGGTAGTCGTTGCGGGCGGCGGCGAGTTCGGCCTCCGCGCCGAGCAGCGCGCGGGTCCGGTCCCGGTTGAGACCGCCCTGGGCGAGCGCGGCCGCCATGATCGCGCGCTTGACCGACAGCTGGTCCTTGACCCGCGCGAGCGCGTTGCCCGCGAGGCGGAGCTTCCCCAGATCCGGATCGGACACGTCGGCGGCGGTGGCATCGCTGATGTCGAGCAGGCCGGAGATCAGTTCGCTGTAGGAGCGCAGCACCGCGTCGGCGGGAAAAGCCGAGTGTTCGGCGGAAAACCGGAGCCCGGTCAGCACACGCAGGCGGTCGCTGGTCAGTTGCAGACTCGTCGCCGCCTTGTCGCCGAGCCTGTTCTTGCTTGCGCCGAGGGTGCGGTCGAACGTGCCGATGGCCTCGTCCGCGCGGTTGCGCTGTTCGGTCAGTTCGGAGACGTCGCCCTTGCGATCGCCCGCGACGAACCGGACGGTGAGGTCGCGTTCACGCTGGAGCTGGTGCACGGCCTCGGCGACGGTGCTGTCGACCCGGCCGCGGGTGGCGAATTCGGCGAGTTGCCGGGCATCGCGCAGATCCGAGTCGACCCGGAGCCCGACGAGGGCGACCACCGCGAGCGCGGGAATCAGGAGTACCACGAAGAGCTTGGTACGCAGGTGCCAGTTCCGGAGCCGCCAACGTCCGCCGACACGAGGATGCCGTTCCGCCGCGTCGCCCCGACGGGGACGCTTGTCGCGACGGGCCACCTGGTTTCCTTTTCCCACCACGGGACCCTTTCCCGTGGCTGATATCGGGGACGAGAGCCCGAACCTACTGTAGAGTAACAAGATTCGAGGACGATCGAAAGTCGCGCAATCCGGCGTCTCCCGCAGGCGATCGTATGGGGCACGGACCATACGATCCAGAAGGAGGAGCACATTCTCTCGGTAGGTGAGCGGTGACGAAGATGCGCGTCTTGGCGATTCCGCTGGTAGCGGCCTTGCTGGCGATCGCCGGTTGCGGAGTGTTTTCCGGTGGTGACGCAAGTACCGACGCGCCACTCGAACGGGCGGAACTGCGCGTCGGTGTCGGAAGCCCCATCGACACGGCACCCCTGCGGGTCGCCGTCGCCGAAGGGAAGTTCACCGCCGCTGGCCTTTCCGTCACCCTCGTCGATGTTCCCGGCGACCAGGCGATCGACAAGCTCGCCGCGGGCGAAGTCGACATAGCGTTCGCCAGCGACGTCTCGATCTTCCGCGCCGCCGCGGCCGGGACGCCACTGCAACTCCAGGGCGAGGCCTACACCGCCGGCCGCAACACCATGGCGCTCGTCACACTTCCCGGCTCCGAGTACACCGAGCCGACCCTCAAGAAGTCACCGAAGATCGCGGTGAACATGCTCGACGACATCGGCGTGCTCGCCGCCCGCTCGGTCCTCGGGACCGCGGGCATCGACGTGACCAGGATCCAGTTCAAACAGCACCCGTTCGACCGGATGCCGCAGGCGTTGCAGGCAGGTGAAGTCGACGCCGCGTGGATGGTCGAGCCGTACATCACCAGGGCCGAGAAGGAACTCGGGGCGAGCATCCTCGCCGACGGCGCGCGCGGCGCGACCCTGGACTTCCCGATGTCGGCCTACGTCTCGACCGGAGCCTTCGGCCAGGGCAACGCCCGCACGCTCGCGGCGTTCCGGAAGGTGCTCGGCGAGGCGCAGGTGCGGGCGGCCGACCCGGCCGTCGTCCGCGACGCGCTGCCGACGTTTTCCGACATCGACCGGACCACGGCTTCGCTGATCTCGCTCGGGACCTACCCGGTCTCCCTCAACGGCATCCGGCTGCAACGCGTCGCCGACCTGATGCACAACTCGGGCATGATCGGCGCCCGGCTCGACGTGCAGGCGCTCGTACCGAGGCCTTAAATGTTCTCGCCGGTCGGCCGCAGGCATACGGTGCGCTCGGGCGGCCCGGTGTAGTGCAGCGCCGTGTCGTCCGAGGAACAGGCGCTCTCCGACGATCCCCGCGTCACGACGGCCCGCGCCTCCGCGCTGATGTCCGTGCAGCGGACTTTCGCGATGCGCGTCTCGTGCACGACGTCGCGCAGGCAGTCTCCGGTCTCGACGTTCAGCGCCAGGCAGAGCGTCTTTTCGGCCCTCTTGCTCGACGAACCCCCGTACAGCTCGAACTGGATGTAGTCGGAATCACGGCAGTCGGACGAACCCGTGCGCACCTCATCGACGCGGAAGGTCGCGCGGCTCGACGTGCAGCTGGCGGTCGTGTAGCTCTGGTCGCCACCCGCCTCGTCGGTCAGGTAGAGGCACTTGCCCGCCTCGACCGTGGCGAACCCGCTCGACCGCGAAATCCCCCAGGCGGCCAGGCTCCCCAGGCCCAGCGCGGCGACGACGCCCAGCACGATCGAAACCCTGGCCGGCACACTCAGCGGTCGCGGCTTCGGGAACGGTGCCGTCGGACCCACCTCCGGCATCGGCGGCAGCGGCGCGGGCGCGTTGAACGGGTCGTACTCGGGCGTCCCGCCGGTCGGTGTCGTCGTCAAGGTCCCTCCTCCTCACCTGCCGCACATCCTTCCACCAGCGGTGCCGCGACGGGGGCAGATGTGGCCGGAACGTATAAAGGACGATGTGACCGATGGCCCGCTGATCGTCCAATCCGACAAGACCGTGCTCCTCGAGGTCGACAACAGCCAGGCCGACGACGCGCGGATCGCCATCGCGCCGTTCGCCGAACTGGAACGCGCGCCCGAGCACGTCCACACCTACCGGATCACGCCGCTGGCGTTGTGGAACGCCCGCGCGGCCGGCCACGACGCCGAACAGGTCGTCGACGCGCTGACGACCTACTCGCGGTTCCCCGTGCCCCAGCCGCTGCTCATCGACATCGTCGACACGATGGGCCGGTTCGGCCGGTTGCAGATCGCCAACCACCCGGCGCACGGCCTGGTCATGTCGACCATCGACCGCGCGGTGCTGGAGGAGATCCTCCGGCACAAGAAGATCAGCCCGATGCTGGGCGCGCGCATCGACGAGGACACCGTGATCGTGCACCCGTCCGAACGCGGACGGCTCAAGCAGGCGCTGCTGAAGGTCGGCTGGCCCGCGGAGGACCTCGCGGGTTACGTCGACGGCGAGGCGCACCCGATCGAACTGGCCGAGGTCGACTGGGAGCTGCGCGACTACCAGCGCAAGGCCGCCGAGGCGTTCTGGGCGGGCGGATCCGGCGTCGTCGTGCTGCCGTGCGGCGCGGGCAAGACCCTGGTCGGCGCCGCGGCCATGGCGCACGCGAAGGCGACCACGCTGATCCTGGTGACGAACACCGTCGCCGGCCGGCAGTGGAAGCGGGAACTGATCGCGCGCACCTCGCTCACCGAGGAGGAGATCGGCGAATACTCCGGGGAGAAGAAGGAGATCCGGCCGGTCACCATCGCGACGTACCAGGTGGTCACGCGCAAGACCAAGGGCGAGTACCGGCACCTGGACCTGTTCGACTCGCGGGACTGGGGCCTGGTGGTCTACGACGAGGTCCACCTGCTGCCCGCGCCGGTGTTCCGGATGACCGCGGACCTCCAGTCGCGGCGGCGGCTGGGGCTGACGGCGACCCTGGTGCGCGAAGACGGGCGCGAAGGCGACGTGTTCTCCCTGATCGGCCCGAAGCGATACGACGTCCCATGGCGCGACATCGAGGCGCAAGGATGGATCGCGCCGGCGGAATGCACCGAGGTCCGGGTGACCCTGACGGACGCCGAGAGGCTCGCGTACGCGACGGCCGAGGCCGAGGAGCGGTACAAACTGGCGGCGACCGCGGACACCAAGACCAAGGTGATCAAAACGCTGGTCGACCGGCATCCGGGCGAGCCCACGCTGGTCATCGGGGCCTACCTCGACCAGCTGGAGATGATCGGCGACGAACTCGACGCGCCGGTGATCCAGGGCGCGACCCGGAACAAGGAACGCGAGGAACTGTTCGACGCGTTCCGGCGCGGTGAGATCAGGACGCTGGTCGTTTCGAAGGTCGCGAACTTCTCGATCGACCTGCCGGAGGCCTCGGTCGCGATCCAGATCTCCGGGACGTTCGGCTCGCGGCAGGAGGAGGCCCAGCGGCTGGGACGGCTGCTGCGGCCCAAGGGCGACGGACGGCAGGCGCATTTCTACTCGGTCGTCTCGCGGGACACCGTCGACACGGAGTACGCGGCCCACCGTCAGCGGTTCCTGGCCGAGCAGGGGTACGCGTACCGGATCATGGACGCGGACGACCTGCTGCGCCCCATGTAGGAACCGGCCCCTCCAGCCGCCTGGCCTGCGAAAAGAGAGCAAGGGAGCTTTGCTGTCGCGTCTGGGCCCTGCCCTGCGGCCTCGAAGTCCGTGAAGGCCTCCTTGAGGGACTCTGGGTCCCTCAAGGAGGCCTTCACGGACAGTCGGCACCAAGAGCGCGAGAAGTCCACTGTGGACAGCTCCTGTGGCCGTTGTGACACCAGGGGCACACGAGGCGACAGTCGCGAGATCCCGCAAACGGGGTATCGAAAACTGTCGGTGCTTCGAACTAGTGTTCGGGTAGAGTTGACCGAACACCAGTTCGAGGGGAAGCCGATGACGATCGCACCGTTCCGCCCGCGTACGCCGCCCGTCCAGACCCTGCCGCCCGGCCGGTGGCACGGCCGGATCTGGGTTTCGGATCTGCCTTTGGCCAGGCCGGAGCGCTACACCGGCTGCGTCGCCGAGTTCGACCGCTCCGGGCTGTGGCCGGTGCTGATCCCGCACGACCAGCGGTTCGCGGCCAACGGCGAGGACTGGATCGACGACCGCGGCAGGCTCGCCCCCGCCGACCACCGGATCGCCTCGGTGGATCCGGCGGAGGTGCTGGCCCGCTGGTGGGACACGTCATGCTGCGACGGCGCCTGCCTGCGCCCGTTCGGCGCGAAGTTCCCCGGTCTGGCCCGCCGCCCGTCGCGCCGGGCGGATCCGCTGGCCGAGGCGGGCAACACCGGCTCGATCCTCGCCGCGCGCGGGCAGCATCGGCTGGCGCTGGTGCAGACCGAGCGGCCCGCCGACATCCCGGCGATCCTCGGCTGGACGGGCATGATCAAGGTGACCGATCAGGTCCACGAGCTGTCCGCGGTCCTGCGCAGCTGGGAAGACCGCTTCGGCGCGACGCTCACGGTGCTGGGCTTCGATTCGATGGAGCTGTCGGTGGCCGCGCCGCCACGCACCCAGGGCCGCGCGCTCACGGTCGCCGCCGAGCACCGTTCGTTCTGCCTGCCCGCGTTCGCCGGTCAGCCGGGCAATCTGCGCGAGTTCGCCGCCGGCCTGGTCCAGACCCGGAGGTGGCAGTTCTCGTGGGCATGAGGGCGCGTTTGCGCCGGCGGGAGAGGGGGAATCAGGGCAACGCGGGAAGGTGGTGATCGACGTCGCGGAGCTGAGGATCGGCACTTCGGGCTGGCGCTATCCACCGTGGCGCGGGGACTTCTACCCCCGCGGCCTGGTGCAGCGGCGTGAGCTGGAATACCTGTCGTCCCGGATGAATTCGGCGGAGATCAACGGCTCGTTCTACTCGCTGCAGCGTCCCGAGCGGTACCGGGCGTGGGTCGAGCAGACACCGGACGACTTCGTCTTCGCCGTCAAGGGCGGCCGCTTCATCACGCATATGAAGCAGCTACGGGACGTCGAGGCGCCGCTGGCGAACTTCTTCGCCTCCGGGGTGCTGGCGCTCGGCCGGAAACTGGGGCCGCTCCTCTGGCAGCTGCCACCGCGGCTGGCGTTCGACGCCGAGCGGGTGGAGGGGTTCTTCGAGCTGTTGCCGCGCACCAGTCACGCCGCCGCCGAGCTCGCGCACAAACACGACGACAAGCTGAAGGCCGAACCGCACACCGATCCGAAGCCTCGCCGGAAGCTCCGGCACGCCGTCGAAGTACGGCATCCGAGCTTCGCCGGGCCCGAAAGCCTCGCACTGTTCCGGAAACACGGCATCGCGCTCGTGGTCGCCGACACCGCGGGCAAATTCCCGTTCATCGACGAGATGACGAGCGACGAATTCGCGTATGTCCGCCTGCACGGTGACGAGGAGCTGTACGTCAGCGGGTACGGCGACAAGGCCTTGAAGAAGTGGGCCCGGAAGATCAAGGGCTGGGGCCGTGACACGTACGTCTACTTCGACAACGACGTCAAGGTCGAGGCGCCGAAGAACGCGATCGCCCTCGCGGAACTCCTGGCTTGACCGCGCACACTGCACAGTCAGCGCGCAGTGAGCGGTGTCCTGTTAAGTAACGCCTGAGGTCACGGGCGTACTCGCGTGCTGCGCCTGGGGGTCGGCACGCCGGTCGCCCGTGCCTCACTCCGCCTTGACCGCGTCGCCCACGAGCGAGGCCAGTTTCGTGCGGACGTCCTCGGCGTCCGGATGCGAAAGCTCGGTCAGCACCCGGACCGAACGCAGCCAGCATTCACGCGCCGCCGAGGGATCACCGCGCCGCAGCTGGATTCCGCCGAGCTGGGCCAGCACGTCGGCCGCCTCGTAGAGCTCACCGTGGGCGAAGAACATCTCGACGGCCCGCCGCATGCAGGCGATGCCCTCGTCACCGCGGCCGAGTCCGACGAGCGCGATGCCCTTGGTGTGCAGGGTGAAGCGGGCTTCGTCGGGCAGCGCGTGCGCTTCCAGTGCCAAGGCCTGATCGGCGAAGTCGAGTGCCTGCTCGAATCGGCCCGCCTGGGCGCAGATGTCGCCGAGCGCCTGCAGCGCGCTGGCCTCCATGCCGGCGCCGACGTTGCTCTCCCGGATGAGCCGCAACGCACGCTCCCCGTATTCCCATGCCGTGTCGGGGTCCTGACTGGCCAGCGTGAGGTTGTAGAGCGCCCGCGCCTCGCCCTGCCGGTCGCCGACCTGTCGCTGCAGTTCGACGACCTGCTTCAGGTAGGCGATGCTCTCCTCGTATTGGCGGGCGACCCCACACGCCACTCCGAGTCCACTGAGGATGGCGGCCTCACCGGAGCGGTCCCCCAAGTCGCGGGCGGCGCGGAGCGCGACGCCGAACACCGAACGCCAGTCCTCCAGCCGGGACCGCACGATGAAGTACGACTGCAACAGCCACGCCAGCTGCCAGCATTCCCGGTGCCGCCGCTCCCGGTACGCGACGTTCACCGCGGCGATGAGGTTGCCGGCCTCCTCGTCGAACCAGTCGAGAGCCTGTTCGTAGTGCCCGAACTTCAGCCCGGCGCCATCGAACCGCTCCGGCTCGACGAGCCGGTAGTGCCGGTCCGAACGCAAGAGCCGCGACGCGTTCAGCGCCGAAGCGAGCGACGCGTGGAGCAGCCTGTCCAGCACGCTCTTCCGCACCTCGGGTCCGTCGAGTTCCGCCGAGAGTTCGGCCGCGTACGCGCGGATGAGGTCGTGGAACTGGTACCGGCCGGGCTTGGACCGCGCGATCAGGTGCGCGGAGGCCAGTTTCGCCAGATCCTCGTGCGCTTCCGCGATGTCGACCCCGGCCACCGCCGCGGCCGCGGGCACGCTGAAGTCGCCGCCGGTGGGCAGGCCGAGCAGCCGCAGCATCCGTGCGGCGCGTGCGTCGAGCGCCCGGTACGAGTACGAGAAGACGGCCCGGATGTTCGTCCGGTCGCCGTCGGCGAGGTCGAACGAGCCCAGCCTGTCCTGTTCGGCTTCCAACAGCCGGACGAACGCCCGCAGCGCGAGGTCCGGGAACTGCGCCGCCCGCACGGCGAGGATCCGGATGGCCAGCGGCAGCCCGCCGCAGTACCGGACGAACCGTTCGGTGGCTTCGGGATCCTCGGTGACCCTGTCCAGCCCGATCGTCGAAGCGACGAGGGCGATCGCGTCCTCGTCCGGCAGCTCCCCCAGCGCGACGCGCCGAGCGCCGTGGGTCGCCACGAGCGCCTGCAACTGCCATCGGCTGGTCACCAGCACCAGGCAGCCGGGGCCGGGCAGCAGCGGCCGGATCTGTTCGGTGCTCGCGGCGTTGTCGAGCAGGATCAGCATCCGGCGGCCCGCGCTGTGGGTGCGCCAGGTGGCCGCGCGGCCGTCGACGCCGGCGGGGATCCGGTCGGCGGGGACACCGACGGAGACGAGCATGGTTTCGAGCGCGGCGGCGGCTTCGACCGGCTCGCCCGGCCCGTATCCGCGCAGGTTGAGGTACACCTGCCCGCCGGGGAAGCGGTCCCCGACCTCGTGCGCGAAATGGACGGCGAGTGTCGTCTTGCCGATACCGCCCATACCCTCGATCGACGCGATCGACGTCGACCGCTCGGTGTCCAGCGCCTCCGGGACGAGTTCGCGCAGCGCCTTGAGGTCTCGCTGCCGACCGGAGAACACCCGCAGATCCGACGGGAGCTGACGCGGGATCAGCGGTTCGGAGCCGAGCCGGTACCGCGTCAGCTCGGAGTCCAATGTGGTCTCACCGGACTCTTCGCCGGTCAGGATCGCCTGATGCGCCCGCCGCAGCGACGCGCCGGGATCCAGGCCGAGTTCTTCGGCCAGCACCGCGCCGATCCGGCGGTAGACGTTCAGCGCCTCGGCCTGCCTGCCTGAGCGGTAGAGCGCGATCATCAGCTGCTCGTGCAGCCGCTCCCGCAGCGGGTTCTCACGGCACAACCTGGTCAGCTCGGGAACGACGGTGGCGTGATCGCCGAGGGCGATGAGCGCGTCGGCCCACTGCTCGCGGACGCGTAGCCGCTCTTCGCCCAGCTGGTCGGCTTCGTCCCGAAGCAGCGCTTCGGAATGGACGTTCTGCAGCGCCGGACCGCGCCATTCGGCCAGCGCGGTGGCGAACCGGTCCGCGGCGCGGCGCGGATCGCCGTCTCTCGCGGCCCGCGCTCCCTCCGCGGCGAGCGCGCGGAAGCGGGCGAGGTCGAGCAGGCTTTCGTCGAGTTCGAGCAGGTAGCCGCCGCGTTCGGTGCGGATGGTGACCTCGTCGCCGAGCGCGCGGCGGACCCGCAGGATGTAGGTCTGCAGGGCTCCCTTGGACCGCCTCCGGTCGTCCGGCCACAGCCAGCGGCCCAGCTCCTCGACCGGCACCACCGTGTTCGCGCGCAGCAACAGGCCTGCCAGCACGATGAGCGGCCTGCTGCCGCCCAACGGGACCGGCAGCCCGTCGGCCGTGACCTCGGTGGGCCCCAGCACGCGAAAGTCGAGTGCCACGTCGCTCATTCTGTCCGGTATCGCCTGAATCGGCACCTGATTCCAGCAGTGGCATGATCGATGTCGATGGACGTCTACGCGATCCCCCTGCGCACGCGGTTCCGCGGCATCACCGTCCGTGAAGGGCTGCTGATCCACGGCGACGCGGGCTGGGGGGAGTTCTGCCCGTTCTCCGACTACTCCGACACCGAAAGCGCCCCGTGGCTCGCCTCCGCGCTGGAGGCGAGCGAACGCGGATGGCCGTCGCCGGTGCGAGAGAGCGTCGAGGTGAACGCGACCGTCCCGGTGGTATCGGCGGAGAAGGCGTACGAACTCGTGTCCGCGTCGGGCTGCCGTACGGCGAAGGTGAAGGTCGCCGATCCGCGGGTGAGTCTCGCCGAGGACTGCGCCCGGGTGGAGGCGGTGCGGGCCGCGCTGGGGCCGCGGGGCGCGGTTCGCGTCGACGCGAACATGGCCTGGGACGTGGACACCGCGGTCAGGGCCATCGGGGAACTGGACCGCGCGGCGGGCGGGCTCGAGTACGCCGAGCAACCGTGCCCGTCGATCGGGGAACTGGCGGACGTCCGTCGCCGGGTCGGCGTGCGGATCGCCGCGGACGAATCGATCCGCCGGGCCGAAGACCCGCTCAAGGTGGCCGTGGCGGGGGCGGCCGACATCGCCGTGCTGAAGGTCGCGCCGCTGGGCGGGGTCCGGCGCGCGCTGGAGGTCGCCGAAGCCTGCGGCCTGCCGTGCGTGGTGTCCTCCGCCGTCGAGACGAGCGTCGGGCTCGCCGCCGGACTGGCGCTCGCGGGCGCACTGCCCACTTTGGACTTCGCCTGCGGGCTGGGCACGATGTCCTTGCTGACCGGGGACGTCTGCGGCGCTTCACTGTCCCCTGTGGACGGACGCCTGCCGGTGCCGCGCCGGGCTCCCGGCCCGGACCTGTTCGCCGCGCACGCCGCCCCACCCGACGTCCGCACGGCCTGGGAAGCCCGCTTCACCCGCGTCCGCGCCCACCTCAGGACGCCATGAACGGTCCGTTCCTTGCAAATTTCGCAAGGAACGGACCATTCATGGCACGCGGGAAGGGGTCAGCCGCAGTGCTCCAGCGGAGACTCGTAGCTGACGGACCCGGCCGAGCCACCCCACTTGACGCACTTCGCGCCGGCGGCCGCACTCACCGGACCCGCGTAGTACTCGAAGCTGCCGGAATCGCTCTTGCGCGCCGAACCCTCCACTTCGAGGAAGGCCGAAACCGCACTGCCCGTGCCGACCGAGGTGGACTTGATGGTGGTGACGCAGTTGTTCTTGTTCGTGCCGTTGTACAGCAGGTACGTGGTCGCCGCGCTGCCGAGCGCCTGCGAGTCGATCACCTTGTAGCCGTCTCCGCACACCTCGACGGCGTCGTACGGGTTGGGGTTCCCGTTGCCGCTGCAGGTGTTCTTGGAGGTGACGTTGGCGTTGGGGTAGCCGAACTTCACACCGTTGAAGTACGCCGGCTTGATGTTGCTCGGCCACGAGGAGTCGTTGGTGCGGACTTCGTAGTGCAGGTGGGGGCTGATGTTGTTGCCCGGCTTGGAGGTGTTGCCGACCTCGCCGATCTTCTGCCCCTGCGCGACCTGCGCGTTCAGCGCGACCGAAAGGACCTTCAGATGCGCGTAGTAGGTCGACCATCCGCCACCGTGGTCGATCTTCACCAGGTTGCCGAACCCGTTCGCCGAACCCTGGTGCGCCGAGGTGACGACCTTGCCGGCCGCCGCGGCGACCACGGTGTCGCCGAGGTCCGCCCCCGCCGTGCTGCCGCGGTTGAAGTCGATTTCGTAGGCCCGGTGCGCGCTGCTGTTGTCGTTGTCGCCGTTCCACACCTGGTTGCAGGGGAACGGGAGCTGAAAGTTGGGGCGCGGTCCGACAGCGGCCTCGGCCGACGTCGCGGTGATCGCCAGCCCGGCCATGCCCAGCAAGGCGGTGGCTGCCGCCGTGACCACTCGTCTGAATCTCATGGGATGTCCTTTCTCGGCGTTTCGCGAGAAGGGTCCCGAAAGGGCGTACAAGCGAGATACAAACGACCACGAGCCCTCCTGGCCGAGGGGACCAGGAGGACTCGCGCCGCCTCCGCACCGGATCCGTCCGCGTCTTCCCCGTTCCGGTGCGGGTGCCTCAGCCGACCCGCTCGATGGCGGCCCGGCGGATCAGGACTTTCCCACCGGGAACTCGCCGCTGGACGCGGCGGGTGCGCCACCGTCCGCCCGCACCTCTTCGGTACAACCCGCGGCCTCGCGGCGCTGCCGGATGAGGTCGACGACGGCCTGCCGGTTCGCGAACCGCGCCGCGGAAACGGTGTCCGGATCCGCCTGCTGGGCCGCGATGAAATCGAGGTTGTTCCGGAGCGCGCTGTCCAACCCCTGACAGCTTTCCGCGGCTCGCCCGTTCGGAGTGCCGACCACGAACATCACCGCGACGATGACGGCCACCCCGAGCACGGACGCGATGCCGATCGTCGCACGCTTGCGGTGTTTCCCGGCGCTGTTCCTCATCGGCGTCTTCCTCCGGTCTGATTCCTCCCAGCCCACATCCAGGGATACGGATGGGTAACGGAAATGGTTCAACCGGCTTCAGCCGAGCCAGGGTTCCGCGATACGCGCGTAGGTGCCGTCGTTCAACGCGAGGTGCAGCCACTGGTCGGCCCACTCCTTGAACACCGCGTCGCGCGGCATCAGGTACGCCTTCTCCGAGAAGGTGAACGGCCGGTCGGGATGCACCGCGCACAGCCGCGGATTCTGCTTCGCCTGCCAACGGGTTTCGGTCGCGTCGGTGATCATCAGATCCGCGCGGCCCGCCAGGATCTCGGCGAAGATCGTGTTGTTGTCCGGATGCCGCACGATGGTCGCGCGCTTGAGGTTCGCGTCGGCGAACTGTTCGTTGGTGCCGCCCGGGTTCACGACGACGCGAACGCCCGGCTGATCGATCTGCTCCACGGTCTGGAACCGCTTTTCGTTTTCGCACAAGGTGATCGGCGTCTTGCCGTCACGAAGATAGGGAACGGTGTAGAAACCTTTCTTCGCGCGGTCCAAGGTCACCGACACGCCACCCATCGCCAGGTCGCATTTCCGCCCGACGTCGTCAGCGATCGCCTTCCACGTGGTCTGGACCAGGTGCGGCCGGACGCCGAGCCGGCGGGAAAGGTCGCCCGCGAGGTCGATGTCGATCCCGCTCCACGCGCCCGCGGCGTCGCGATAGGTGAACGGGCGATAGTCCCCCGTCGAACACACTCGGAGCTCGCCGCGGGCCTGCACGACGTCGAGCCTGCTTTGCGCGCCATGGCCTTCGGGTGCGGCGCCGGCCGTGCCGATTCCCAGCACGGTCAGCACCGCGACCCCGAAGATGAGCGCTTTCGCCTTGATCGTCATCAAGGCATCTTCCACGCCCTGAGGTAGGACCGCACCAGCCAATCGTCGACCCAGCCGGTGGCCGGCTCCTCCGGCAACGGCGACGCTACCCGCACAAGCTCGTCGAGACGGTGTTCGAGGGACTCGGCCGCCTCCAATGCTTCCTCGCGGGTTTTCTTGCCCTGCCTCAGATCACGGAGCCAGCTCAGCCACGGTTCGGGGACCGGCAGCGTGATCCGCCCGGTCTCCAGCAGCTCCACGCCCTGCACGCCGAGGCGCACCATGTGCATGGCGAACTTCGTGTCGAAGCCGTACTTCTCGATCAGCTCCGGCCGCCCCGCTTTGCCCCGCTGTCCCAGCATCCGCTCGCGCTGGGCACGGGAGTAGCCGAGGAACCGCAGGCCAGCGCGGCGCGAGATGATCCGGTGCGCGTTCTCGCGCAGCTCGGCACCGAGCTCGTCGATGCGCACGATCTCGTTCTCGGGCACGAACAACGGCAGCAGGACGGTCGGGTTCCCGTTGACCGCCAGGCGCAGCCACTTGCGTAGCGAGTAGACGATCAGGTCCAGGTCGCCGGGACCGGACCGGACGCCTTCGGGCTGCGTGCGGAAGATGTACTGCTCGAACCGCTTCAGGCCGATCACGTGGTCCGGCGGCTCGACGCAGATGCCGAGCTCGTCCCGGTCGTCCTGGCCGAGCACGGCGGTGCCGTGCAGCCCGGACCCGACCTGGCAGCGCAGGATCGTGCCCTGCTCGGCGATGGCGGCGAATTCGGGGCTGTCGTGTTTCACCGGACAAGTCGTACTCGCACGGACGCTCCGGGCGCATCCGGTTTTCGCGCCCCTCAGGGTCGGATTCCAGGGTCGGGTCGGGGCCGTTCCCCGATGTGCCGGGGGTCGTCCCGAGGCGAACATTAAGCCATGACGAACAGCGTGGCCACCAAGAAGCTCCACCGCAGCCGTACCGACAAGATGCTCGCGGGCGTCGCCGGCGGCTGGGCCGCCTACCTCGGCGTCGACGCCGCGATCTTGCGTATCGCCCTCGTGGCGAGCGTCTTCTTCACCGCCGGATTCGCGATTCCGGTCTACGCCGCCGCGTGGCTACTGACTCCGGAGCAGCCCGGCGAGTCCTGAGCGAGGACGGACGCCGTGCGCAGGGGGCGCGGCGCGTTCAGCCCGCTAAACGCGATCCGGTAGGGGGCGAGGGGGACGAGGTGGAGGGCCCGGACATGGGGATGTCCGGGCTTTTCGCTTTTCCGGGAGTTCGGCCACGCGAGCACGCGTGCGCCGTTACACTCCCCATGACTTTGTCACAGGGAGTGGGAAGCGGGGGCCTCCATGGCCGGCAAGTATCTGACCCTCAGCGAGTACAAGAGGATGCTCGACGGCGCGCTGGACGACTTCCACAAGGCGCTCACCAAGCGCTGGATGGAAGACGCCGTCGACGCCATGACGCATCTCTCGACCGCCGTCCCGTGCTCGGCGGAGCCCTGGGCCTGGCAGTGGCCAGCCGAATCGTACGGCCACCTTTCGGGTGCCGACGACTTCTGCGGATACCTGACCTGGGTCATGGACGGCATGCTCGGCCATTACAAGGACGTCCATTGCCAGGGCTGGAATCCGCAGACCCAGAAGTACGTCGAGTGCCATGTCGAACGGAACCTGGCCCAGATCGAGCGGCTGGCCTGGAACCGGCGGCAGGAGGTCGCCAAGTTCGTCCCGCAGCTGGAAGGGCCCGATCTCACGAAACTGGAGACCGCCCACAACACGTTCCTGAACGTCGCGGGCAACCTCGGCTTCCAGGACAAGAACGGGCGGGTGACCGAACTGCTCGGGCAGGGCGAGGTCGTCCGGAACGTCGAGTGGCTGGACGGTACGACCAGTGAGAACGAGGAATGGTTCATCGAGTGGACCGGACTCGCCGCCAAGGCCTTCAGAGCCGGGTTCTTCGCCTCGATCGCGCCGACCATCCTGAACCAGGCGCTCATCCTCGCCAGCCTGTCCACCCTGTACTCCACGCGCGCCACGACGATCCAGGTGACCCGGCTCAACCTCATCAAACGGCTCAACTGGGCCACCAAGAAACTGGACGAAAAGGTCACCCTCACGATCTCCACCGCGGACGCGATCCTGGAGAAGCTCGATCGGGCACAAGCGATCCACGGGATCGTGAGCAATCTGCTGTCCGCGGGGGCGAAGCTCAGCAAGGTCGTGGACACCGTCAACGAGGCGGGCGGGAAGGTCCTCGGCCCGGTCGGCGCCGTCCTCACCTTGGTCGGCTTCGTCGGCGGAGCCCTCAAGAGCCACACTGTCGAGCAGGACGCCATGTCCCTCCAGGACATCCTGCAGAAGCTCACCACCTCGATCCAAGACGAACACAACGCGTTGAGCGGCCTCGAAGACGACTTCGGCGGGGACGTGCTGGCTCTGCAAAAGGCGATCGCGGGGGTGCACAGCTACAACCTCGAGCTCTACGATCTCACCGCGAACACGCTGCCGAACCAGACCGACCGCGCGAAGTACAAGGGGATCAGGGTCGAGGTCCACTTCCTCTTGAGGGTGGCGCAAACCTGCTTCGAAGCGGCCGGCGCCTATTCGGCACAATTGCGGATCCTCGCCGCGGCCGATGTCGCCGACCGGCACCTCGCTGGCCGTGACGCGCAGACGTGCACGGGCGACGACACGACCTTGGAGATCCGCGACGCCGTCGAACAGTTCATGAGGACGAGCTGTGCTCGATTCCTCCTCGCCGGTGAGCAGCTCAGGAAGGCGGCCGAAGCCTACGCGAAAACGGACGGCGAGCTTTCGGACGATCTCAAGAAGCTGTTCGCCGCCTGGGAAAGCGCCAACAAGGACCGGGGCAAGATCGACCCCGATCCCGAGACGGTGGAAACGGAAGGCGCGGCCGGGGAGGCGGGCAAAACCGACCGGACGGGCCTCGAGCCGAGGAAACCGTCGGAGCCGAACTCCGTCGACCCGTACGAGAAGGACCGCCGGCAGCAAGGCGGCAAGTACGTAGTGGACGGGCAGCGGTAGACCCACGCCCCTCGGCGACGATTTCTGTGACGGGCGTGCCGTCCGCCGGATCACGCGAACCCGCCGGTACAGGTCCCCAGTACATGAAGGACCCCTTCCTTGCGCCTAGGTACAGGAAGGGGGCCTTCATGTACTTCCACCCGAGCACCGGGCAAAGGAAAAGCCCGGACGCGCGAGGCGCGTCCGGGCTTTCCGGTGTTACGGGCTCGAACTCAGAAGTCCATGCCGCCCATGCCACCGGACGGGTCGGCGGGAGCGGCCGAGGCCTTCTCCGGCTTGTCCGCCACGACGGCTTCGGTGGTCAGGAACAGCGCCGCGATGGAAGCGGCGTTCTGCAGCGCGGAGCGGGTGACCTTCGTGGGGTCCGGCACGCCGGCGGCGAGCAGGTCCTCGTAGACACCGGTGGCGGCGTTCAGGCCGTGACCCGTCGGGAGGCCCTTGACCTTCTCCGCCACGACGCCACCTTCGAGGCCGGCGTTGATGGCGATCTGCTTGAGCGGCGCCTCGACGGCGACCTTGACGATGTTGGCACCAGTGGCCTCGTCGCCCTCGAGCTTCAGACCGGCGAAGGCGGCCTCGGCGGCCTGGATGAGAGCGACGCCACCACCGGCGACGATGCCCTCTTCGACGGCGGCCTTGGCGTTGCGCACCGCATCCTCGATGCGGTGCTTGCGCTCCTTCAGCTCGACCTCGGTGGCGGCACCGGCCTTGATGACGGCCACGCCGCCGGCCAGCTTCGCCAGCCGCTCCTGGAGCTTCTCGCGGTCGTAGTCCGAGTCCGAGTTCTCGATCTCGGCGCGGATCTGGTTGACGCGACCCTGGATCTGGTCGGCGTCGCCCGCACCCTCGACGATGGTGGTCTCGTCCTTGGTGATGACGGCCTTGCGAGCCTTGCCCAGCAGGGAAAGGTCCGCGTTCTCCAGCTTGAGGCCGACGTCCTCGGAGATGACCTGGCCACCGGTCAGGATCGCGATGTCCTGCAGGATCGCCTTGCGGCGGTCACCGAAGCCCGGGGCCTTGACGGCGACGGACTTGAAGGTGCCGCGCATCTTGTTGACGATCAGGGTGGCCAGAGCCTCGCCCTCGACGTCTTCGGCGATGATCAGCAGCGGCTTGCCGGACTGGATGACCTTCTCCAGCAGCGGCAGCACGTCCTTGACGGTGGAGATCTTGGAACCGAAGAGGAGAACGTACGGGTCCTCGAGTTCGGCTTCCTGACGCTCCGGGTCGGTCACGAAGTAACCGGAGATGTAGCCCTTGTCGAAGCGCATACCCTCGGTGAGCTCGAGCTCGAGCCCGAAGGTGTTGCTCTCCTCGACGGTGACGACGCCTTCCTTGCCGACCTTGTCCAGCGCCTCGGCGATGAGCTCGCCGATGGTGCGGTCAGCGGCCGAGATCGAGGCGGTAGCAGCGATCTGCTCCTTGGTCTCGATCTGGACGGCCATCTTGTGCAGCTGCTCGGTGATGGCCTCGACGGCCGCCTCGATGCCGCGCTTCAGGCTGATGGGGTCGGCCCCGGCGGCGACGTTGCGCAGACCCTCGCGAACGAGAGCCTGGGCGAGCACGGTGGCGGTGGTGGTGCCGTCACCCGCGACGTCGTCGGTCTTCTTGGCAACTTCCTTGACGAGCTCGGCCCCGATCTTCTCCCACGGGTCTTCGAGCTCGATCTCCTTGGCGATGGAGACACCGTCGTTGGTGATCGTCGGCGCGCCCCACTTCTTTTCGAGCACGACGTTGCGGCCCCGCGGGCCGAGGGTCACCTTGACGGCATCGGCGAGGATGTTCAAGCCACGCTCGAGACCGCGGCGGGCGTCCTCGTCGAACGCGATCAGTTTGGCCATTTCGGTGTGGTCCTCCGATATTGGGCGCCGCCGCACGCCTAGACAGCGCGGCGGCAGGACTCTTTCCTCGGCCAGGCTCGGTGCCCGCGACGGACGACCCACCCACTCAAGGGTGCGGCCTCACCGTCCCGACCTTCAGGCGAGCGATCGATGACCGCTCTGCCTGGCACTCGACGGCGTCGAGTGCCAATGTCGTTTTTAGCACTCTCCAGGGTCGAGTGCAAGAACCGCAGGTCAGCGCGGCGGTATTCAGCTGCTCGGCTTGATGGAGATCGACGACGGCGGCGGCTTCGGCGACGATCCGGGAGCCTGCGACTGCGAGCCGCCGGGGCCGACCGGGATGTTCGGCGCGGTGGTCTGCGGTCCGTTGCCGCTGCTCGAATCACTGAAGATGAAGATCGCCGCGACGATCGCGCCCGCGACCACGAGGGCGCCGACGACGATCCAGATCCACTTGGCGCCGCCGCCCTTCTTGGGCTGCTGCTGGAAACCGCCCTGCTGCTGCGGCGGACCGTAGCCAGGAGGCGGGCCCTGTTGGAAACCACCCTGCTGGAAACCGCCCTGCTGCTGCGGCGGACCGTAACCGGGCGGCGGGCCCTGCTGGTACCCGCCCTGCTGGAAACCACCCTGCTGCTGCGGCGGGCCATAGCCGGGCGGGGGACCCTGCTGGGGCGGGCCCTGCGGTCCCGGTCCCTGCTGGCCGTAGCCGGGCTGCTGTCCTCCGTACGGGTGCACGGGGCCCCCCTCTCCCTGTGGCGGCGTGTTCTGCCGTGGCGCCTGCTGCGGTGCGGACTGCTGGACCGGCGCCGCGGCCCCGGGCGGGCCGGGCGGCTCGTTCGAAGTCGCGAGCGGGCCGAGCGCGCGCCTGGCGGCCGCGATCATCTCAACACAGTTGGGGTAGCGATCGGCGGGATTCTTCGCCATTCCCTTCCGGACGACCTCGTCGATCCCGGCGGGCAGGCCGACGATCCGCGAGATGGCGGGGGGCTCCCCGTTCAGATGCCCCTTGATGACCGTCTGCACGTCGCCCTTGAAGGGCGGGCTGCCGGTCAGGCAGGCGTAGAGGACACAGGTGAGCGCGTACTGGTCGGTGCGGCCGTCGAGCGGCTCGCCACGAAGGTGCTCGGGGGCCGCGTACGTGGGCGAGCCGAGGAAGTCGCCGCCCCGGGTGCGGTGCCCGGTGGCGCCGCGGCGGGTCAGGCCGAAGTCGGCGACGTAGACGTGCTCGCGCGAGGTCTCCTTGCTGGTGACCAGGACGTTGGCCGGTTTGACGTCGAGGTGCACGAGACCCCGGTTGTGCAGGGTGTCGAGCGCGTCGGCGACCTGGTCGAGCATGGTCAGCGCGCGGGCGGGCGCGATCGGGCCGCCGGAGATCAGCCCGGCGAGGTCCCCGCCGTCGACCATCCGCATGGCGATGTAGAGCATGCCTTCGAGCTCGCCGAAGTCGTACAAGGGCACGACGTTGGCATGGTCGATCGCGGACGTGTTCCGCGCCTCGTCGACGAAGCGTTCGCGGAACTCGGCGTCGGCCCCGAGGTGATCACCGATGACCTTCAGTGCCACCTTGCGTCCGAGCCGCACGTCCGTGGCCTTGTAGGTCACGCTCATGCCGCCCTTGCCGAGCACACCGTCGATGCGGTAGTTGCCCAGCCGGCGACCGGTCAGGTCCCCCGACTCATCGCCTGTCACGCAGCGAAGCGTAACGCGCCAGCTCCGGAGGCCGCCGGGGGTCGGCCGAAGTCTCTTTAAGAGACCTTGCGCACGTCCGCCGCCTGACTCCGCCCGTCACGCCCGGACTGGACTTCGAATTCCACGCGATCACCCTCGTCGAGCGTCCGGAATCCGTCGGCCTGAATGGCCGAGTAGTGGACGAAGACGTCGGGCCCTTCGGTGGATTCGATGAATCCGTAGCCCTTTTCCGAGTTGAACCATTTGACGGTGCCGACTGCCACGGCGCACTCCCTCAGCACAGGATCCGCCGGCCTTCTCTGCCCCGACCGGCGGTTTCGAGTGCGGTTCACGCTACCCGAATCACCGGCGTCGGCAATGCTCAATTCGTCTTAAGGTCATCCGCGAGAAAGCCGCCTATTGCGCGCTTGCACCAGGACGCGTCCTGGTCCGGCGAAGTCCAGCGCGAGCCCTTCGCCGGTGCGGACGGACTGCGGGCCGGACTGATCGACCGCGCGGAGACGGCACTGCACGGTGTCCGGGTAGGCGAGCAGGAAGTCCGGCCGCACGGTGACGAGTTCGCCCGCGGTGAGCTCGAAGGCGTCGACCGGGCCTTGCGCGGCCAGCACGAGCGGACCGGTTCCGCTGTAGTGCTCCAGGAAACCGGAGTCGGCCCCGAAGAGTTTCCGCAACGGCGCCCAGCCGGGATCGAGCCGGACGGTAGCGGGCCTGGCGAGGATCGCCTCCCGGCTCACGCACCAGCCCGCCCCGCCGGTGAACTCCAGCGGGTAGACGTCACCGGCGGTCAGCGGCGCGAAGTCGATCCACCCGCCGCCCTCCGGCGCGTTGAACACCGAAGGCGCGGCCTTGCCCGCCCGTGAACCACCGCGGGCGGGAACGGTTTCGGTGATGCCGAAACTGCTGGCCAGCATGGTGTCCCCGGCGGCCTGGACGGCCTCGCCGGGGGACAGCAGCACGCGTGCGACCCCGAAGTTCGGGGTGTGCCTCGTCTGGACCCGCATGCGCTCAGCGGGAGGGGACCTGGGCGATCACCCAGGCGGACAGCGCCGACGGGTTGCGGGTCTGGGTGAGCAGCTGGCCCGGACCGGCGAAGTCGAAGACGAGGCCTTCACCGCTCTTCATCGACTGGATGACGCCGGTGGCGACCTTGCGGATCTGATACTGCAGGGTGTCGGCGAACGCGACGACGTGCCCGGTGTCGATGGTGATCACCTCGCCCTGCTGCAGGGTGACCGTTTCCAGCGCGCCGTAGCAGGCCACGACCAGCGGGCCCTGTCCCGTCGCGTGGGTCAGGAAGCCGCCCTCGCCGCCGACGAGGTTCTTGAGCCCGCCCCATTTGGTCTCGGTCTGCACGCTGTGCGACGACGCGAGCCACGAGCCGCGGGTGACGCACCAGCCGGTGCGGCCGTCGAGGTTGATGATCTGCATGTCGCCCGGCAGGTTCGCGGCGACGTCGACCCAGCCGCCGTTCTGCGGGGCGGTGTAGGTGGAGATGAAGAAGGACTCGCCGGAGAGGAAGGCGCGGCCGAGCCCCTTCATGATGCCGCCCTGCGCCTGCGACTGGACCTGCACGCCGTAGCTCGTCGCCATCATCGCGCCCGACTCGACCTGCGCCGGTTCCCCCGGTGCGAGCATGAGCCTCGCCACCGCGAACGATGGCTGGTGACGGATCTGAACCTGCATGTCTTCTTCTCCCCGGTGGTCGTTGTGACGCGCAGAGTCTTGCATGCGACCTCCGACCGAGGAGGATGGTCGGCGTGATCTCCGTCGACGCCCACCGTGAGACCGTCACCGGCCTGCTCGGAACCGCCCCTGTCATCCGCCTTCCGCTCGCCTCTGCCGCCGGGCTCGTCCTCGCCGAAGACGTGCGTGCGGGGGTTTCGCTGCCGCCTTTCGACAACTCGGCGATGGACGGTTACGCCGTCCGCGCGGCCGATATCACCGCCGTCGCGGAGGCACCGGTGACCCTGCCGGTCGCCGAGGACATCCCCGCCGGCCGCGTCGACATCACGAAGTTGGAGCCGGGCACCGCGCACCGGATCATGACCGGCGCCCCGCTGCCGCCCGGCGCCGACGCGGTGGTGATGGTGGAACACACCGACGGTGGCGTGACGGACGTCCGGATTCTCAGGACGGCCGTCCCGGGCGCGCACATCCGGCGCCGGGGTGAAGACGTCGTCGAGGGCGCCGTGGCGCTTTCGGCCGGAACCGTGCTCGGCCCGGCGCAACTGGGCCTCGCGGCGGCCGTCGGGCTCGCCGAGGTTCCCGTGTTCAGGCCGTTGAAGGTGCTCGTCGTATCCACCGGGACCGAACTCGTCGACGCGCCGGAACCCTTACGGCACGGGCAGATCTACGAGTCGAACAGCATCATGCTGGCGTCCGCGATCCGCGCGCTGGGCTGCGAGGCCGAGGTCGTGCGCAGTGTCGTCGACGACGTGGACGAGTTCCGCGCGGTGATCGAGCCGCGGCTGGCGGAGGCGGATCTGCTGGTGACCTCGGGCGGGGTCAGCGCGGGGGCGTACGAAGTGGTCAAGGACGCGCTGACCGGGCAGGGCGTGGAGTTCCGGAAGGTCGCGATGCAACCGGGCGGGCCGCAGGGCTGCGGACGGTGGAACGGCGTGCCGGTGGTGACGTTGCCGGGCAACCCGGTGAGCGTGCTCGTCTCCTTCGAAGCGTTCCTGCGGCCGGCATTGCTCGCGGCGATGGGGCACGCGGGCGTCGACAGGCAGAGGGTGCGAGCCCGGCTGACCGAGGCGATGACCTCCCCCGCCGGACGGCGTCAGTTCCGGCGGGGTTTCTACACGCATTCCGAAGGCGAGGTCACCGGGGTCGTCGGGCCGCGCGGCGGGCCGGGGTCGCATCTGCTGGCGTCGTTCACGCAGGCGAACTGCCTGATCGTCCTGCCGGAGGACGTGGACTCGGTCGAGCAGGGTGACGAGGTGGACGTCCTGCTGCTCTGATCGCGTTCAGCCCGCTAAACGCGATCCGCCGGGAAGTCACGGCATCGGCCGATCGGCGTGAACAGCAGGGCGAAGACGGCGACGACCTCGAGCCCGGCCATCAGGGCCAGCGTCTGCCGCACACCGGCGGTCTCGCCGAGGATCCCGCCGAGCAGGCCGCCGAGCGCGATCGCGCCGAAGCTGAGCACGGACATGCTCGCGGTGACCCGGCCGAACATCGACGCCGGGACGTACCGCTGCTTGAAGGTGGCGTTGAGGACGTTCGAGCCGACCACCCCGGCGCTGAGCGCGAACCCGGCGGCGACGAAGAACGCGAGCCCCCACCCGCCTTGGGCGAGCGGTCCCAGCAACATCATCAGCGCCCCGAAGGCCTCACAGAGGACGAACGCGCGCGCGGTGCCGATCCGCGCGGCGAGCTTGCCCGACAGCGCGGCACCGGCGACGCCGCCCGCGCCGACGAGCGCGAGCACGAGCCCGGCGGTGCCCGCCCCCACACCGAGATCGCGGACGAGGAAGACCACCTCGATCGACTGGTAACCCATGAGGGCCACGTTCGAAATCGCGCCGAAGACCGCGAACACCCGCAAGTACCGGTCGCGGACCACGAAATCGAGGCCCTCGCGGATCTCGTCCCGTAGCCGCGAACGTTCCTTCGCCGGACGCTCGGGCTCGCGGTAGCGGATGGATCGCAGGCACAGCGCGGAGATCCCGAAACTGACGGCGTCGGCGAGCACCCCGGCGACGGCGCCGAAACCCTGCGCCAGCAGACCGGCGAGACCGGGTCCGCCGATCTGCGCGACGGACTCGCTCCCCTGCAACTTTTCGTTGGCTTCCTGGAGATCCTTCTTCTCGACCAGCGAAGGCAGGTATGCGCGGTACGCGACGCTGAAGAACACCTTCGCGACGCCGCCCGCCAAAGCGACGACGAGCAATTGGGTCATCGTGAGCAATCCGAACCAGGCGGCGACCGGGACGCTCAGGAACACGAGCATGGAGACGGTGTTGCAGGTCAGCATGATCGGGCGTTTCGGCCGTCTGTCGACCCAGGCGCCCGCGGGCAGGCCGATCAGCAGCCACGGCAGCCAGGCGACCGCGGTCAGCAGCCCGACCGCGAACGTGCTCGCCTGGAGCGTGACCACCGCGACGAGCGGCAGTGCGACGACGGCGATGGAACTGCCGAGCACGCTGGTCGTCTCGCCGGTCCACAGCAGCCGGAAATCGCGTGAGCGCAGCAATCCGCCGCGTTCGCGGGTGGTCACGGGCGGGCCGGGACGGCGCGGGTGGCGATGAAGACGGGACGGCGTTCCTGGCCGTCGTCCGGGATCTCACGGTCGCTGTAGGACTTGATCAGCTCGAGGACCTTCTGTTCGAGTTCGGCCAGTTCGGCGACCGACATCTTCGCCCAGCTGTCGGTGGCGAAGGCGGCGCGATGCCACTCCTCGGGATAGGTCTCGCGTTCGGCGAACCACTGGCGCGCCATGGAAACCTGGCGTTCGAGGGCGAGGGATTCGGCGGCGGCCGCGACCGGATCGTCGGGGAAGTCCGACGGCGACCAGGAGACCGCGTAACCCACGCGGCGCCACCAGCGCTCGCGCCGGTCGCGGGCGAGTTCCGGCGCTTCTTCGACCAGCTCACTGGCGGCGAGCACCTTCAGGTGATGACTGACGTTCCCGACCGCCTGCCCGGTCCGCTCGGCTAGCACGGAGGCCGTGCACGGGCCGTCGAGGCGCAGGACGTCGAGCAGGCGGCGCCGCAACGGATGCGACATCGCGGCGAGCACTTTCGAATCGTGGACTTCGTGTACTTCACGGTCGGCCATAACGCACAACAGTAGTTGCACAAGACTCCTTGCACAAGTTCTCTTGTGCTCTATTGGTCGCGTCGGATGGCCGGTCCGTGAAGGCCTCCTTGAGGGACTCTGGGTCCCTCAAGGAGGCCTTCACGGACCGCAGAGCCAGGGGCGCGAGCGGCGACCGCGCGTAACCTCGACGGCATGGGTTTCTTCTCGTGGATCGTGTTCGGCGCCCTCGCCGGATGGCTGGCCAACGTCGTGGTGGGCGGTCCGGACCGGCGCGGCGGCTGCCTGTTCAGCATCCTGATCGGGGTGCTCGGGGCGGCATTGGGCGGTTTCGTCTACCGGCTCGCGACGGGCACCGAGCGGAGCTTCGAGTTCGACTTCCCCAGCTTCGGCGTCGCCATTCTCGGTTCGATCGTGCTGCTCGCTCTGCTGCGGCTGATTCGCGGCTCCAGGCGGAGCGACTCCCATCGCCGATGATCAAAGGAGTGACCGTTGGTAACGGTTTTCTCGCGACGGGTGATCACGGGCGTCCGGCGAACTAAAGTGGGAGGCTCGCTCAGTTCCAGCGGCCGCGGCCGGGTGCATATGCCGTCGGGGGGCATATGCATCCGGACGCGCGTGCCTCGGCGATGACCGAGGCGGCGCGGACGGGGTCGATGAGCGAGGGCATCGGCACTGCCGAAATGTCCCGCTTCCAGGCTCGGAACAGCTCGGCGAGTCGCTCGCCTACGGGGTCCGGACTGGCGGGCATTCGCGGGTCCTCCAGGTCGGCGATCGGCTTCAATTACCTAGAGTTATCGCGCTTTTCCACCGACCGTTACCAGGATGTGGTGCCTCCCACCCACGCCGGGGAATCCTTCCGGGGGAGGCACGGCCCGGCCCCGGACAGGGCGGTAGCGTGGTGGCTCTTCATACCCAACCCCCCGACACGAACTGCGGTGAACCCGACCAATGAGCGGCAACCGGCCGGAATCCACTGGAAACCCACTCACGCACGCCGTGAAGCTGGCCCGCGAGACCGTTCCGCCGATGCACCCGGCCGGCAGGCCGTTCGTGTTCGGCGGTCTCGCCGCGACGCTGGTGCTGCGGAAGTTCTCCAAGTCTCTCGGCGTCCTCGGCGCGCTCGCGACGGCCGCGACGGCCGCGTTCTTCCGTGAGCCCAAGCGCGTTCCGCCCGCACAGTCCGGCCTCGCGGTCGCGTCGGCGGACGGCCTGGTCTCGTTGATCGAGGAGGCCGTGCCGCCGCCCGAGCTGGGGCTGCCCGCCGAACCGCGGATGCGCGTGAGCGTGTTCCTCTCGGTGTTCGACGTGCACGTCCAGCGGATCCCGGCGTCGGGCGTGATCGAACGGGTCGCCTACCGGCCCGGGAAGTTCCTGTCCGCGGACCTGGACAAGGCGAGCGACGACAACGAGCGCAACTCCGTGCTCATGCGCACCGAAGACGGTCACGAGCTCGTCGTGGTGCAGATCGCCGGGCTGGTGGCGCGGCGCATCCTCTGTGAGATCCGTGAGGGTGACAAGGTCGGCGTCGGTACGACGTACGGCATCATCCGCTTCGGCTCGCGAGTCGACCTGTACCTGCCGCCGGGCAGCAAGGTCCTCGTCTCGAAGGGCCAGCGCACGATCGGTGGCGAGACCCCGATCGCCGAGCTGCCCACGGCGCCGCACCCGGAAGGCTGATCCATGGTCCGCGTGACCACGACAACTCCCGGCGTCCGGCTGTTGCCGAACGCCATCACGGTGCTCGCCCTGTGCGCCGGTCTGTCGTCGGTGCAGTTCGCGCTGATCGGCAACTACCCGATGGCGATCGCGTCGATCGGGATCGCCGCGGTGCTCGACAGTCTCGACGGCCGGATCGCGCGGCTGCTGGACGCGACGTCGAAGATGGGCCAGGAGCTCGACTCGCTGTCCGACGGCATCTCGTTCGGTGTCGCTCCCGCGCTGGTGCTGTACGTCTGGCACGCCGAGGGCGAGCGGATCGGCTGGGTGGCGTCGCTGATCTTCGCGGTCTGCATGATCCTGCGGCTGGCGCGGTTCAACACGCTGATCGAGGACACCGAGCAGCCGCCGTACGCGGGCGAGTTCTTCGTCGGTGTGCCCGCGCCCGCCGGTGGCCTGCTGGCGATGCTGCCGCTGATCCTGGAGCTGCAGTTCGGGCAGGGCTGGTGGTCGCACCAGTACCTGGTGTGGGTGTGGACGATCGCCGTGGCCGTGCTGCTGATCAGCCGGATCCCGACGCTTTCGCTGAAGACGGTGAAGGCGCCGCCGAAGGCGATCGCGCCGCTGCTGGTCGGGGTGGGCCTGCTGGCCGCCGCGATCATCCAGTTCCCGCTGGTGGCGCTGGCGATCGCGCTGATCCTGTACCTGGCGCACATCCCGTACTCGGTGTACAGGCACCGCTGGCTGGCGAAACATCCGGAGGCGTGGATGGCGCCGCCGAGGGAACGGCGCGCGATCCGGCGCTCTTCGAGCCGCCGGCGCCTGGGCCTGCGCCCGCCGCTTCGGCGCGTGGTGGCCGGTGCCGCTCAGCGCGTCCGGCACCGGGGCGACCAGCACGTCCCCCGCGCTCCGCGCACCATCAGCACCGACAAGGACCGCGACAACGGCCGAGGCCCGCGACGCCGCTCGTGGCGCCGGATCGGCCTCCGGAAACGCTGACCCGCGCCACCCCCAGCCCCCCGCCCATCCCCGGGGGACGGCCCCGCGCCCAGCGTATCGGTGCCTACCGACGGGACCAGGGAAACGGGGGTCGGGCAGCCGGGGTTGTCCACAAGTGGGTGAGCCTGTGGATAACTCGGGAGTCGAGTACATGAAGGCCCCTTCCTTGCGTCTGACGCGAGGAAGGGGAAAGTCGCATAACCGCTGGTCAAATGGGTGATGGAGCGACAGAGGCGGGCTCGTCATAAGGGTCCGACACCCTCCTCGACCGTCCACAAGGGACGATTCCAGAGTGACGGTGTCCGATTTAGGCGCTTCGGGCGGGGGGGGGGGGGGGGGGGGGGGGGGGGGGGGGGGGGTTGGGCGGTCGGCCCCCCCCCCCCCCCCCCCCCCCCCCCCCCCCCCCCCCCCCCCCCCCCCCCCCCCCGCCGAAAACCGTACATATGCACATCAAACGGACATCCAACTGTCGGGTAACGTCCTTTGTGGACATTCAGGGTCTTGACTCATCCCTCGAGTAAGCCGGACCGCCACTCAAGACCCCTGTCATCTGCCCCCCTTCGGGTAGTCGACGATGTCCAGTTCGCATCACCAAGAGCGACACCGACCAGCGGCTATGCGACTGTGAAGGCCCCTTAGCGCGAGGAAGGGGGCCTTCATGTACTCAGGCGAACGCCGTCGTGAGGCTCGATCAGCGCGCGGCGACGGCTGGGCGGCGCGAGGCTGGATAGGGTGACGGGGTGAGCGCACCCCAGATCACGCTGACCGTCCGGCACACCCCGTCCGCCCTGGATTCCCGCCGCGGCGTCGTCCGGCTGCACCCCGAAGTCCTCGACGCGCTCGGCCTGATGGCCTGGGACGCCGTCCGCGTCACCGGCGCCCGCGTCAGCTCGGCGCTGGCCGCTCCGTCGGACGCGGAGGGGATCCCGGGGGTGATCCTCCTCGACGACGTCACGATGTCGAACCTCGGCGTGACCGAGGGAGCGGAAGTGGTCGTCGCGCCGGCGGAGGTGTCGGCCGCGAAGACGGTCACCGTGTCGGGTTCGAGGATGGCGAGCGTTTCGCTTTCCCCGCACACCCTGAGGCTCGCCCTGATCGGCAAGGTCCTGACCGTCGGCGACGCCGTTTCCCTGCTCCCCCAGGACCTCGCGCCCGCGCCGGGCTCCGACGTCTCCGCCGTCCGCGGCCAGCTTTCCCGCGCCATCGGCATGACGTGGACGAACGAACTGCTCACCGTCACCGCCACCGAGCCGTCGGGACCGGTCGCCGTCGGACCGTCCACCGTGGTCAGCTGGCGCGACGGCGCCCGCACCGGCGAGGCCGCACCCGCGGCCGCCCCCGCCCGTGCCGGGACGACGCTGGTGCGCAGCACGCCCTCCACGCCACACGAGGACTTCATCGACGCCGAGGTCATCGAAGACGAGCTGGTCGACGAAGTGGCCGACGAGTCCGTGCCTCCCCTGTCGGACCTCGCCGGCTCCGAATCGGCCGCCCGCAAGCTCGCCGAATGGTTCGACCTGGCCTTCCACCGGCCGGAACTGCTGGCGAAACTCGGGACGTCGGCGCATCTCGGGGTCCTGTTGTCCGGGCCGGAAGGCGTCGGGAAGGCGACGCTGGTCCGCGCCGTGGCACAGGCCGAGAAGGTGCGGGTGGTGTCGCTCGCGGCGCCGAACATCGCCGTTCTCGATCCGAACGTGGCCGCCGCGCGGTTGCGTGAGGCGATCGAACAGGCCACCCGCGACGAAGAACCCGCCGTCCTGCTGATCACCGACATCGACGTGCTGCTGCCCGCGTCCCAGCCGCCGCCGCTCGCGACGGTCGTCCTCGACGACCTGCGCAAAGCCTTGCGTAACAAGGGTTTCGCCGTCATCGCCACCACCGGGCGGGCCGAGTCCACCGATCCCAGGCTGCGCGCCGCGGACCTGCTCGACCGCGAACTCGGCCTGCCGCTCCCGGACGCGAAGACCCGCACGGAACTGCTGCGCGTGCTCCTGCGCGAAGCCCCGCTGGAGTCCGGCGTCGACGTCGGCCCGATCGCCGAGCGGACGCCCGGTTTCGTGGCCGCGGACCTCATCGCGCTCCGCCGCGACGCCGCCCTCCGCGCCGCGCTGCGCCAGCGTGAAGCCGACGAGCCGCGGATCGCCCAGCAGGACCTGCTCGACGCGCTGACCACCGTCCGCCCCATTTCGATGTCCACTTCGGACAATCTGGCCACCGGCGGGCTGACGCTCGACGACGTCGGCAATATGACCGACGTCAAGCAGTCGCTCACCGAGGCGGTGCTGTGGCCGTTGCGCTATCCGGACTCGTTCGCCCGCCTCGGTGTCGATCCGCCGCGCGGCGTGCTCCTGTACGGACCGCCGGGCGGCGGCAAGACGTTCCTGGTCCGCGCGCTCGCGGGCACCGGCGCGCTGAACGTCTTCGCGGTCAAGGGCGCCGAACTGATGGACAAATGGGTCGGTGAGTCCGAGCGTGCGGTGCGGGAGCTCTTCCGCCGCGCCGCCGAGGCCGCGCCGTCGCTGATCTTCCTCGACGAGATCGACGCGCTCGCCCCGCGCCGCGGCCAGTCTTCGGACTCCGGCGTGTCGGACCGGGTCGTCGCGGCCCTGCTGACCGAATTGGACGGTGTCGAGCCGATGCGCGAAGTCGTCGTCCTCGGTGCGACGAACCGGCCGGAGCTGGTCGACCCTGCCCTGCTGCGGCCGGGACGGCTGGAACGCCGCGTCTACGTCCCGCCGCCGGACGCGCACGCGCGTGAGGCGATCCTGGCCGCCAGCGCCAAGAACACGCCGCTCGCGTCCGATGTGGACCTAGCGGCGTATGCGGCCACTTTGGACGGTTACTCGGCGGCGGACTGCGCGGCGCTGATCAGGGAAGCCGCGCTGACCGCGATGCGTGAGTCGCTGGAGGCCAAGGAGGTCACCGCCGCGCATCTGACGACGGCGGCGCAGGCCGTGCGACCGTCGCTCGACCCGGCCCAGCTCGCCGCGCTGGAGGCGTACGCGCGGAACCAGGGCTGAGTACGATAAAGGGCCTCTTCCTCGCGCGGAAGAGGCCCTTTCCCGTACCTGCTAGGAGCCGTCCTTGTCGTTGGCCTTGTAGTCCTTGGTGACGATGACGATCACGCCGGGGCCGACGTTCTGGATCTCCTCGAACCTCGGCTCGGCTCGGAAACCGAATTCCAGCGCCAGCGCCTTCGCGGCCGCCTCCTCGTCGGTGCCCGGCCGGTAGTAGGCCACGGTCTCGGGGAGCCTGCCCGGGTAGCCCTTGACCTCGGAGACGTTCCAGCCGGAGGCGCGGAAGTCCTTCGCGGCCTGCTCGCCGAGGCCCTGGATGGTGCTGTTGTTGTAGACGCGCACCGTCACCCACTTGTGCGACGCCTGCTGATCGCCACCGGGCTGGCCAGGACCAGGCTGACCCGGACCGGGTTGACCCGGCTGACCGGGCTGTCCTGGCTGGCTCGCCGGCGGGGCGGAGCTCGCGGGCGCGCTCGACGGCGGCGCCGAGGAGGCGGGCGGCGTGCTGGCCGAAGGCGAACCCGGCGCCGGGGACGAGGGCGGGGTCGCGCCGTCCGAGGTCGTGGGCGTGGTGCCGGGTGGCGTGGCGGTGTCCGAGTCACCGCCGCCACCGATCAGGGTGACGCCGCCGATCACGGCGGCGATCACGGCGACACCGACCAAGGCCAGTCCGGCGGCCTTCATCGGCCGGGACAGCCCCGAAAACAGACTCATGAGAGATCGATCCCCAGTCGCCGGGCCGCGCGATTGCGCTGCCTGGCCGCTCGCGTCTTTCGCAGGCGCTTCACCAACATCGGGTCGGCCTGCATGGCCTCGGTCTTCTCGAGCAGCCGGTTCAGCAACTGGTAGTAGCGCGTCGACGACATAGAGAAGCGTTCGCGGATCGCCTGTTCCTTCGCGCCGGCGTATTTCCACCACTGACGTTCGAACGCGAGCATGTCGAACTCGCGCTCGCTGAGGCCGTTCACGGTCTCCGACGGGGACGGCTGGTCGGGCTCGGCCATCGACTCCGCGGCGTCCATCCGACTCCTCGCAATCAGGTCAGTACTCGGCGGGCGTGAAACCACAGGCTTGTCATTCCGCGGCGCCATTAGACCACGGATCCGGCGCCCGGCTTCGATAACGACGTCGGCGCGTCACGGGTAAGGGTGTACCAGAAGGGTCCGACTAAACTGCGCGCGTGACCGTCCATCCCATCGTGATCGCCGGCGAGCCAGTGCTGCACAACCCGACTCGGGAGATCACCGAGTTCGACGACAAGCTGCGCATCCTCGTCGACGACATGTTCGAGACCATGTACGCCGCCGAAGGGGTGGGCCTCGCGGCCAACCAGATCGGCCTCGACCTGCGCGTGTTCGTCTACGACTGCCCCGACGACGAGGGCACGCGCCACAAGGGCGTCGTGGTGAACCCGAAGCTCGAGACCTCGGAGATCCCGGAGACGATGCCGGATCCGGACGACGACTGGGAAGGCTGCCTGTCGGCGCCCGGCGAGTCGTACCCGACCGGACGCGCCTCGTGGGCGAAGGCCACCGGTTTCGACGTCGACGGTAATCCGATCGAGGTCGAAGGCACCGGTTACTTCGCGCGCTGCCTGCAGCACGAGACCGATCACCTGAACGGCTTCATCTACCTCGACCGGCTGGTCGGGCGACACGCTCGCGCGGCGAAGAAGATGCTCAAGTCGAACAAATGGGGCGTTCCGGGCAACTCGTGGCTGCCGGAGGCCCAGCCCGAATCGACCGGCGACTGACCCTCTCGCACCCACCCCGCGTGCAATGAACGGTCCGTTCCTTGCAAATTTTGCAAGGAACGGACCGTTCATTGCACTTACCGGCGGGTCAGCACCCCAGGAAATGGCACCGCACCACCCGCGGCTGTTCGATCACCTTCCCGGCCTGCACCGACCACGCGAGCCGCAGGTACTGGGCGTGCGTCCAGGCCAGCGGAGTCGCGGACGCGGTCGGGGTTCCCGCCGGGAAGCCGGGCTGTCCCGAAGGCGCGTTCTCGTCCCAGACCTGCTCCGGCATCGTGTCCCCGGAGCTGCTGACGCGCCCCAGGTCGCGAAGGCGCTTCGCGGCCGTACCCCGGTCACCCGCGGCGAGGTCGTACTCACCACGTTCACCCGCGAGCAGCGGCCACAGTCGCCCGAAAGTGGTTCGGCTTTCCGCCGGGAACGTGTAGTCCCACGGTGACCCGTCGGCCTTCTCGCCGTAGCCATCCTTCGTGTATCGATGCCAGAACTGACCCGTCGGGGTGGTGAAGGCGATGTCGGCGTCGGTGACCTTGACGCTGTTACTGATCACCGGATCGTCGGCACGGTAGATGCCCAGCCTCACCAGTTCGAGGAAACCGGCGTCGGTCACGGCACGCTGGTCCATGGTCACGCTGGAATTGCCGAGGTTGTACTTCGTGCCGTTGTTCGCGTTGCCGTCCTTGGTCAGCCGGACGAAGTACGGGTCCTTCGACAGCGGGCCGTTCGTGGTCACCGTCCACTGGGCGAGCTTCGCCTTGAAGGCGTCGGCGGTGTCGAGGTAGCGCTTCGCGTCGGCGGCGGCGCCGTTCGCCTTGGCGATGTCGGCCGCGCAGACCAGCCCGGCGATCACCGCGGCGATCGTCGAAGGCGAGTAGCCGTCCTGCTCTTCCCAGCGTTCCTGCTGGCTGTACGGCGACGCGTGCCCGTTGTCCGCCTTGTAGGACAACAGGAATTCCGCCGCCTTGCGCACACCCCGCCAGGTCTTGGCGTCGGTGCGGCCGAGCTGCTGGGCGAGCACGATCGGCAGCGCGGTCTCGTCGAGCTGGATGGACGTCCAGTACGGCGTGCCGTCGACATGGCTGTTCTGCGGCAGATGCCCGTCCGGCAGTTGCTGCGTCCCGAACATGTAGTCGATCGACCGGTTGGCGGCGTCGCGGTCGCCTGCGGCGAGCAGCCCGGTCGCGATCTGGTAGAGGTCGCGCGGCCAGACCAGGTGATAGGTGCCCGACGGTGACCATTCCGGGTCGTTGTTCCCGAACCGCCACGGCATACTCGGCGACGCGATGAGCGCCCCCTGGTGGATCTTGTCCTCGCTCGCCGCGAGCATGAGCACGGATGCCTGATAGAGGTCCCGCTCCTGCTTGGTCTTGAGCGACGACGGCGCGTCCTTCACCTGGCGGAGGTACTGCTTCCAGCCGCGGTCGTACGCGCGGGCGGCTTCGGCGAATCCGCGCCGTAGCGAGGCTTTCGCGGTGGAAAGCGCATCGGAGTCCTTCGCGGCCATGCCGAGTGAAAGCGTGAAGTCCCGCGAGCGGACACCGTCGGCGGACGTCAGCCCGGTGATCAGCACGTTGCCCTTGGCCGCGGTCGCGTAATCCTTGAGGGTGAAGGATTTCATCAGCTGCGTGATGCCGTCGGAGGAACCCGCGTACCCCACGGAAGTGCGCGAGAACGCCGGTTCCGCGGTCAGCGCGGCCGCGGTCTTCGCGTCGGACGCGACCGCGTTCACCCGATCGGAGCGAGCGGAGTCGTCGGATCCTTCGTTCGTGAGATCGGGATCCGCGACCGCGTACACCTGGTACGGGCGGCCGGTCAGCGAAACGAAGTCGACGTCGATCAGCACACTCGTGCGCGCCGGATCGGTGACGTAGGTCTTGCGGAGCTTCCAGCGCCGCTGGTCGTCGGTGATGGTCTGCTCGTAGGTGAGGCCGTCGGTGCGCCGCACCCGCTGCGCCTTGGCCGAGGAATCGACGGTGGCGAAGCTCGTTCCGTCGGTGACGACGAGGTCGAGCGCGCGGACGCTCGGCGTGGACAGATCCGGGTAGTAGACCTCGGAGAGGCGGCCACCTTGAAGCGTGAACCAGACGTTGCTCGCACGTTCGCGGGCGGTGCCGAACCCGGTCTTGTCCGCCGGGAGCCAGCTCGGATGGGCGCCGGGCGCGCCTGGCGCCTCACCGCCCTGTGCCGCGGCGACCGCCGGGACCAGCCCCGCGATCAGCACGCCTGTCAGTGCCGGGAGCATGAGTTTTCGCATATCCACCCCAGACTTCTGTAACGGTGCAGAACCCCCGGGATTCTGTCGTGAATCCCCTGCGAGCACATGCTCCAAACCGGTGAACCGCTAACGCTGTCGACATGTCGGCCCGGAAATCGCCGTGCTGTTCGGCCGTCACCCCGCTCCTCGTCGCCTCACGGCTTCTCCAGTGACCGTCGCCTTGAAGGGTTGATTGTCCGAGCCCCGGCGTGGCATGGTCGGGGGACAACCAAACAATCGCGGGAGCTCGCGCCATGGCGGGCTGAGAGGGCGGCTGGAGTCTTTCTAGGGGACCCGGCGCCGCCGACCGCATGAACCTGACCGGGTAATGCCGGCGTAGGGAGTGAACGTCGTTGACGACGCTTGAGAATGCCCAGGGCATCACGCCGACCGTGACCACCGGGCCGATCACCGGTTCCCACAAGATCTACCACCGGACGGAATCCGGTCTCCGCGTCCCCGCGCGGCGGATCGACCTTTCGAACGGCGAGCATTTCGACGTTTACGACACCTCCGGCCCGTACACCGACGACGACGCGCAGATCGATGTCCACAGTGGACTCCATCGGCTGCGCGCCGGCTGGGCCGACGGTCGTGAGCACAACACCCAGCTCGGCTGGGCGAAACAGGGCGTCATCACCCGCGAGATGGAGTACGTCGCGGCCCGCGAGCGCTGCTCGCCGGAATTCGTGCGGGACGAGGTCGCGCGCGGCCGCGCGGTGATCCCCGCCAACCGCAAGCACCCGGAGACCGAGCCGATGATCATCGGCAAGAAATTCCTGGTGAAGATCAACGCCAACATGGGCAACTCGGCCGTCTGGTCCTCCGTCGAGGAAGAGGTCGACAAGATGGTGTGGGCCACCCGCTGGGGCGCCGACACGATCATGGACCTCTCCACCGGCAAGCGGATTCACGAGACACGCGAGTGGATCATCCGCAACTCGCCGGTGCCGGTCGGCACCGTGCCGATCTACCAGGCGCTGGAAAAGGTGAACGGGGAGCCGGAAAAGCTGTCGTGGGAGGTCTACCGCGACACCATCATCGAGCAGTGCGAGCAGGGCGTCGACTACGTCACCGTGCACGCCGGGGTGCTGCTGCGGTACATCCCGCTGACCGCGCGCCGCGTCACCGGCATCGTCTCGCGCGGTGGCTCGATCATGGCGGCCTGGTGCCTCGCGCACCACAAGGAATCCTTCCTGTACACGAATTTCGCCGAACTCTGCGAGATCCTGCGCGAGTACGACGTCACGTTCTCGCTCGGTGACGGTCTGCGGCCCGGCTCGATCGCCGACGCCAACGACCGCGCGCAGTTCGCCGAACTGGAGACGCTGGGCGAGCTCACGCACATCGCCCGCGAACACGACGTCCAGGTGATGATCGAGGGCCCCGGCCACGTGCCGATGCACAAGATCAAGGAGAACGTCGAACTCGAGGAGAAGCTGACCGGCGAGGCGCCGTTCTACACCCTCGGCCCGCTCGCGACCGACATCGCGCCGGCCTACGACCACATCACCTCGGCCATCGGCGCGGCGCAGATCGGCTGGTACGGCACGGCGATGCTCTGTTACGTCACGCCGAAGGAGCACCTCGGCCTGCCGAACCGCGACGACGTCAAGACCGGCGTCATCACCTACAAGATCGCCGCGCACGCCGCCGACCTCGCCAAGGGTCACCAGTACGCGCAGGAGTGGGACGACGAGCTTTCCAAGGCCCGCTTCGAATTCCGCTGGAACGACCAGTTCAACCTGTCGCTGGACCCGGACACCGCCCGCGCGTACCACGACGAGACGCTGCCCGCGGAACCGGCGAAGACGGCGCACTTCTGCTCGATGTGCGGGCCGAAGTTCTGCTCGATGCGCATCACCCAGGACGTCCGCAAGTACGCCGAGGAACACGGACTGTCCACTGTGGAAGCGATCGAAGCCGGCATGGAGGAGAAGTCGAACGAGTTCGCCGAGCAGGGCAACAAGGTGTACCTGCCGGTGGTCAATCAGTGACAGCCACACCCAGGACCGCCCTCACCATCGCCGGATCGGATTCCGGTGGTGGTGCGGGCATCCAGGCCGACCTGCGCACCTTCTTCGCCAACGGGGTGCACGGGATGGTCGCGCTCACCGCGGTCACCGTGCAGAACTCGCTGGGCGTGCAGGGCTTCAGTGAGATCCCGGTCGACGTCGTCACCGGGCAGATCAAAGCCGTCGCCACGGACATGGGCGTCGACGCGGCGAAGACCGGGATGCTCGCGACGGCCGAGATCATCAACGCCGTCGCGAAGACACTCGATGAAGTCCACATCGGACGGCGGACGGGGACGCCGTTCGTCGTCGACCCGGTCGCCGCTTCGATGACCGGGCACGCGTTGCTGCGCGAGGAGGCGCTGGAGGCGATCCGCACCGAGCTCTTCCCGCGTGCCACGCTGATCACGCCGAACCTGGACGAGGTGCGGCTGCTGACCGGCGTTTCCGTGACCGGACCCGCGAGCCAGCGAGAAGCGGCGGAGGCGTTGCTGGAGTTCGGGTCCGAGTGGGTGCTGGTGAAGGGCGGGCATCTCGACGCGGCTCAGGACTGCGTGGACCTGTTGTCCGACGGCGAATCCTGGGTGGAGCTGAGCGGGCCTCGCTTCGACACCCGGAACACGCACGGCGGCGGGGACACGATGGCTTCGGCGATCACGTCTTCGCTGGCGAAGGGGACGGACGTGCCGACCGCCGTCGCCGAGGGGAAGCGGTTCATCGAGCGGTGCGTGGCGGAGTCGTATCCGCTGGGGGCCGGGGTGGGGCCGGTTTCACCCTTCTGGCGGCTCGCCGGCCCCTGACACGCGCTAGGAAAGGACCGTTCCTGGCAAATTTCGCAAGGAACGGTCCTTTCATTGCACGCGTTACCGGATCGTGAGGCGAGGAGCGTCCACGGCCCAGTACCAGTTGTTGCCCGCCGCGTAGAGGCGCCAGGTCAGCTTCACCGACCGAGACCCGGCGGGCACCTTGACCGAAGCCGAGGTCGGCACCGAAAGCACGTCGCCACCCTTGTTCGCCGTACCGGATTCCGGCCCGTAGGCCAGCACGTTCTGCTCCGGCCCACCGTCGAACGACGCCGTCAGCGCACCCCGCTGCGTCCCGTCCTGCCGGTAGTGCGAGACGAACGAGACGTCCACTGTGGACTTTCCAGCGACGTCGAGCGAAGGCGAGACCAGGGAAGAATCGAAGGTGCCGCGCGAAGAGGGTGATCCCTTGTCGTCCCACTCGTCCGGGTCCGCGACCGCGAAGACGCCCCGCGCCCGCGCGTTCGCCTCGCGCTGCTGACCGGGAGCGGTGCGGGTCCAGAAGTCATCGGTGGTGAAGGACCAGCCCTGCCACTCCGTCACCCCGGCGGGCATGCCGGAATCGTTGCGCACGGTCCAGCCGCCGGGCGCGTAGTGCGTCCAGCCGAGGACTCCCGCCGGGACACCGGTCTCGTCCTGCCGCGCCTTCAACACGGCCGTGTCGAAGACGTCCGAAGGCGCGGCGCCGAGCGCGTAACCGTCGTAGCTCGCCGGGGCCGCGATGCCGAGGTGCCGCAACACGGTGGGCGCGATGTCGACGATCTTCGGTGCCACGGCGGGGGTTCCGGCCGGGACCGCGCCACCGGCGGCGATCACGAACGTCATCCGTTCTTCGGGGGTGTCGCCGCCGTGCCCGCCCGACGGCGTATGGCCGTGGTCGGCGGAGATCATGATCAGCCAGTCCTCGCCCGCGCGGTTCGCGCGCGCGTCGACGGCGGCGAGCAGGCGTCCGATCAGCGCGTCATCGGTGCGCAGACTGGCTTCGTACTGCGGAGAGTCCGCGCCGTGGTCGTGGCCCGCGATGTCCGTCTGTCCGAAGTAGACGAACGACGCGTCGGCCTTGTCCTGCTTGAGGTGTTTCTCCGCGTCGACGGCGACCTGCTCGTCGGTCTTCTCGTAGCCGTCGCTGTCGCCGTTCCGGACGAACTTGCGGTCCTGGCCGGTACGCAGGATCCGGTCACTGATCGGCGTCCAGTCGACGGCCGCGTAGGTGTCGAGCGCCGGGTTCGCGGTTTCGGCGCGGGCGAGCCAGCTCGGTTGCGAGGCGAGGTCGTTGCCGGTGAAGGAGTTGTCCTTCACCTTGTGCTTGTCCGGCCAGACGCCGGTGAGGATCGTGGACCAGCCGGGACCGCTGACCGTCGGCGCCATCCCGCCGCCGTACAGCGAACTGCGCGAGGCGTAGCCGCGCTCCACGAGCGCGTGGACGTTCGGGGTGTCGGCGGCCATCAGCTTGTCGAACCGGGCCCCGTCCAGGCCGATGACCAGCACCTTCGGCGTCTTGGCCGCGGCGGCGGCCGTGCCGGAGGTCAATCCGGCGACGGCAACCAGTGCCGACAGGAGGGAAAGCGTTCTGCGCACGAAAGCCTCCAGATAACTTATTCGAACCAATTGTTCGTCAAGTTAATGCGCCGAACTGTCTTCCCGATGAAGTCCGTGTGCCCCCGCGAAGGACTTCACCCGACGGGCTCCGTCACCCGCGAGTCGTACTTCTTACGCGAGTCGAGGATCCCGTCGCGAAGGTGGCAGGGTGACCGGGAAGCTCGTCCTGACCCTCTGAGGTCGCCCGTGGAAAATGGACTCATGAGCGAGAACCCGAGCCCGCCGTCGGCGCTGACCATCGCGGGGTCCGATTCCGGGGGTGCCGCCGGCCTTCAGGCGGACCTGCGCACGTTCCTCACCTGTGGCGTGCACGGTTTGGTCGCGGTCACCGCCGTGACCGTCCAGAACACCCTCGGCGTGCACGACCGCACCGACATCCCGGCGAGCATCGTCGCCGGCCAGATCGAGGCCGTCGCGGCCGACATGGGCGTCAACGCGGCCAAGACCGGCATGCTCGCCTCGGCCGAGATCATCCACGCCGTCGCCGCGGCGTGTGACAAGGCCGAGATCGGCCGCGACGGCAAAGTGCCGTTCGTGGTCGACCCGGTCGCGGCGTCGATGCACGGTCATCCGCTGTTCGACGAGGCCGGGCTGGTCGCGCTGCGGGACGAACTCCTGCCGCGCGCGACCGTCCTCACGCCGAACCTCGACGAGGTCCGCCTGCTGACCGGGATGACCGTGACCACCCGCGAACAAATGCACCAGGCGGCCGTCGTCCTGCACCGGCTCGGGCCGAAGTACGTGCTCGTGAAGAGCGGTCACCTCGTCTCCGACCCGGAATGCGTCGACGTGCTCTTCGACGGCTCCACCTTCGTCGAATTGCCGGGCGAGCGGTTCGCGACGCAGCACACGCACGGCGCCGGGGACACCATGGCGTCGGCGCTGACGGCCGGTCTCGCGAAGGGGATGTCCGTCGAGGAGGCCGCCCGCTACGGCAAGTGGTTCGTTTCACACGCGGTCGAAAACGCCTACCCCATGGGCGCGAAGGTCGGCCCCGTCTCCGCGTTCTGGCGGCTTGCGCCGGAGCATTGAGCACCCGTCCGGTTACGATCCGCGCGGAGTACGGGGCTCTGCCGCGCGGAGAACTCCGGCGACCTCGGCATTTCGCTGTTCACGCTGTTCCAGGTGATGAGCGGCGAGGCTCGGCCGGACATCGCCAAGGAGGTCATGAAGGAAGCGCCCATCGCCGTCGTGGTCAGCGGGATGGAGGAGGAGCTCCGCGCCCTTCGCGCCGAAGTCGCGAAACTCAGCGCTCTTCGTCCGCGATGAGCGCCTCAAGCGCCGGAAGAGCCGCCGCCAGGGCCGCCTGATGCTCCGGGGTCAGCCGTTCGAGGCGTTTGCCCAGCTCGTTCACCCGAGTCGACCGGACCCCGGAAACCAGCCTCTCGCCCTCTTCGGTGGCCTCCGCGAGCCAGGCGCGCCTGTCGATCGGGTCCGATTCACGGCTGACGTAGCCCGCTTCGACCAGCGAAGCGACGATCCTCGACATGGTGGCCGCGGCGACGCCTTCCTTCGCCGCGAGATCACCCAGGCGGAGCTGGCCGTAGTGCACGAGCGTGGCGAGCGCCGAGATCGCGCCGTGGCCGGGTCCGGGCACACCTGCCTGGCGCAGTGACCGGGACAACCGGCCGACCGCCAGGAACAACCTGCCTGAAACGTCCTGGACCGCTGTCGTGGTCACCACTGACTCCTCTGGGTACACGGCGGCGGGGGCGCCTGCCGGAAAGTGCCGTCAACCATACGGGCAACCGGAGTGCACTCGCTGTCAAGGCCGTGAACCGTACAAAAGGGTTATCGAGGCGGGCTCGAAGCGTGCGCCCAGAACCGCTGGGGAATCCGTCCCGCGCCGGCGGCGAGTCGTCCGGCGGTGACCGCGGCCCGCATCGCCGACGCCATCCGTTCCGGGTCCGCGGCCCTGGTCACGGCGGTGGAAAGCAGGACGGCGTCGCAGCCGAGCTCCATCGCCAGCGTCGCGTCGGAAGCCGTGCCGATACCGGCGTCGAGGATCACCGGGACACCCGCGCGCGACACGATCAGCTCGATGTTGTGCGGGTTCCGGATACCGAGACCGGTGCCGATGGGCGCGCCGAGCGGCATCACGGCCGCGCAGCCCGCCTCCTCCAGCCGCAGCGCCAGCACCGGGTCGTCGTTGGTGTACGCCAGCACGGTGAAACCGTCCGCGGAGAGCTGTTCGGCCGCTTCGACGGTCTCGAACGGGTCCGGCAGCAGCGTGCGGTCGTCGGCGTGGACCTCCAACTTGATGAGGTCGGTTTCGAGCGCTTCGCGGGCGAGCTGGGCGGTGAGGACCGCTTCGGCGGCCGTCCGGCACCCGGCGGTGTTGGGCAGCAGCCGGATGCCCAGCCGCCGAAGCAGTTCGAGGACGCCGGAGCCGCCTTCGGCGTCGGCTTTGCGCATCGCGACGGTGGTCAGTTCCGTACCGGACGCCACGAGCGCGCGTTCCAGGACGGCGAGGTTCGACGCGCCGCCGGTGCCGATGATCAGCCGCGACGAAAGCTTGTGCTCGCCGATGACGAAGTCGTCGCCATTCATGTCAGCCTCCTTGCACAGCGGTGAGGATGTCGACGCTGGCGCCCTTGCGCACCACCGCTTCCTGCCATTCGCCGCGCCGGACGACCACGCCGTCCACCGCGACCGCGACACCTTTCGTCGCCGTTCCCAGTGCCTCCAGTACGCCTTCGACGGTGGTCCCGTCGGGGAATTCGCGCCAGTGGCCGTTGACCTGGATCTCCATCACACCCGCTCCTCGCTTCGCCGCGACGGCGCTGCCGCCGCGACCTCGTCCGGCAACGGCCCGCCGTCCAGCCAGGCGACCACGGCGTCCGCGGTGACCGGGGCCATCAGGAGACCGTTGCGATGGTGACCTGTCGCGGCGAAGACGCCTTCGCCCAGCTCACCGATGAAGGGCATCGTGTCGACGCTCGCCGCGCGAAGCCCGGCGGCGGTCTCGACGAGTTCGTACTCGGTGATGCCCGGGAATACGCGCTCCGCGCCTTCGAGCAGCTCACGAACACCCCGGACGGTGACGGTCTCGTCGAAACCCGCCTCGTACTGGGTCGCGCCGAGCACGAGCCGGCCGTCGTCGCGCGGGACGAGGTAGATCGGGCGGCCCTCGACCATCGCGCGGACGGTCCTCTTCGGTGGCGGCAGGCAGCCCCGCCGCGGCCGCAGGCGGAGGATCTCGCCCTTCAGCGGGCGGACGGCGCCGGTCAGCGCGGGGTGCAGGCGTCCGGTCCAGGCGCCCGCGGCGAGCACGACGTCACCTTCGAGGGTTTCGAGATCCGTGACCGTCTCGCGGCGGAACTCGACCCCGTGCCCACCGCAGGCGTGTTCGAGCGCCTGCAACAGCCTTCTATTGTCCACGGCCAGATCGCCGGGCACCAGCAGTCCACTTCGGACGGACCCGGCGAGACCGGGTTCGGCACGGCGGGCCTCGCGGCCGGTCAGCTGCTCGACCTCGCGGCCGAGTTCGGTGAGGTACGCGGCCAGCATCTCGAGGTTGCCCGCGTCGGCACTGTCCAGCGCGACGACGAGTGTGCCGTGCCGTGAAAGCCCCGGGTCGACGCCCTCTTCGGCCAGGTCTCGGGCGAAATCGGGCCAGCGCCGCAGCGACGCTTCGCCGAGGGTGAGGACGTCCTCCTCACCGGGCCAGGCCTCGGTGACCGGCGCGAGCATGCCGCCCGCGAGCCACGACGCGCCGCGCCCCGGGTCGGGGTCGTACACGGTGACGCGATGGCCGCGCGCGGACGCGCGCCAAGCGACCGAGAGGCCGATGACCCCGCCGCCGACAACGGACAGTTCCTTCATGTGGCTGTGTCGATCATAAAGCGCACGCTCCCTGCGCCGGCATGACCCGGATCAGGTTCCACGGTCGGAGCGGCCTCGGCTCCCTCTCAGCCCGTCCTCGGGCTCCCGTGCGGACCACCCCACCGTAGCGCGCGGGTACCGTCGCCGCCATGCCCACCCTGTCTGGTTCGCTGATCCGCGCCCGGCTCGCGGACGCCCGCCTGTACCTCTGCACCGACGCCCGGTCCGGCCGCGGCGATCTCGCCGAATTCGCCGACGCGGCGTTGGCCGGCGGGGTCGACATCATCCAGCTGAGGGACAAGACCGGCGGTGCCCCGATCGAGGCGAAACACGAGATCGCCGCGCTGGAAGTGCTGGCGGAGGCATGCGAGAAGCACGACAAGCTGCTGGCGGTGAACGACCGCGCGGATGTCGCGCTCGCCGTCGGCGCGCACGTGCTGCATCTCGGCCAGGACGACATCCCGGTGTCGCTCGCCCGCCGGGTCCTCGGCGACGACGTGGCGATCGGCCGGTCCACCCATTCGGCCGAACAGGCCGAGGCCGCGGCCGGTGAGCCCGGCGTGGATTACTTCTGCACCGGCCCCTGCTGGCCGACCCCGACGAAGCCCGGCCGGTCCGCCCCGGGACTCGACCTGGTGCGCACCACCGCGGGCCTGGGGACGTCGCGGCCGTGGTTCGCGATCGGCGGGATCGACGTCGGCCGGCTACCCGAGGTGCTGGACGCGGGCGCGTCGCGGATCGTCGTCGTCCGGGCGATCACCGAGGCCGAAGACCCCGAAGCGGCCGCTCGCACGCTTCGCTCGGCCCTCGCCTGACCCACGCGTTTCGTCCTCTGGATGCGGTCGTTCGTAGTGCGAACTACCGCATTCAGAGGACGAAATGCGGGAGATGTCAGGGCGCCGGGGTGCCGGAAGCGGGGGCCGAGGGGGTCCTCGGGGGTGCCTGCGAAGTCGAAGGCGTCGTGGACGGCGTCGTCGGAGGCGCCTGCGTGGTCGTGGGAGCCGTCGGCATCGTCGTCGGCGTCGACGTGGTCGTCGGCGTCGTCTCGGGCTGCTTGTCCGGCGTTTCCGAAGGCGACGTCGCAGGCGGGGTGTCGTGCTTGTCCTGGCGTTCTTGCGCCTGGCCGCCGCCGATGATCTTCCCTATGGTCGTCCCGGTGCCGCCGCCGAAGGTCTTGCCGGTCGCCCCCTCGAAGCCGGTGATCGCGACGAGCGCCACCGCGAACGCCACCGCGCTGATCCCGGCGATCACCGCCCAGCGCGGCTTGAACTTCCGCCCGGACGATTCCCCTGCGTCGTCGGAGGGTTTCAACCGGACGGTTTCCTGCTCGTCGGGGTCGAGCACCCGGCGGCGTCCCGGCACGGTCAGCACCACTCGCGCCTTCAGCGCCGCGTCCTTCGTCCGCTGAAGCGAACGCAGGTACAGCTCGCCGCCGACCGTCGTGATGACACTCGCCAACCCGGCGCCCGCCACCGTTCCGGCCACGCCGAGCGTGGACCCCAGCAGCGCGGCGGTGATCGCGGCCATCGCGGCCGCCAGCACCTGGACGATCCGCCCCTGCTTTTCCGTCTTTTCGGTTTTCTCGGTGTCCTTCTCGGATGTCTCCTTGGTCATGATCCCGTTCTGTAGCTAGTCGGTCCTCACCGGTCCTAACGAGTAAGGCGTACGAGATGCTCCCTTCGTTGTCCACACGTGAGGAGCGCCACGCCGTCTGTCCAAAGAGGACTATCCATGGTTCACGACTCCTTGACATAATCGGCCGTATGGACCTGGTATCGATCGAGGATATCCGCGACGCGGCGAGCCGCGTCAAAGGCGTCGCGGTGCGCACACCGTTACTGGAACAAGTGTGGGCGCCGTTGTGGCTCAAACCGGAAAGCCTTCAGCCGATCGGCGCTTTCAAGGTGCGCGGGGCGTACAATGCGATCGCCGCGTTGAACGAAGACCAGCGCGCCCGCGGCGTCGTCGCGTTCTCCAGCGGCAACCACGCGCAAGCGGTCGCCTACTCGGCGAAGCGATTCGGAATCCACGCGGTGATCCTCATTCCGGACGTCGCGCCGCGCGCCAAGATCGAAGCCACCAAGGCGCTCGGCGCCGAAGTCATCGAAGTCCCCATCGACGCTCAGGAGTCCTCCGCGCTCGCCGTCGCCGAAGAACGGGGACTCACCATGATCCCGCCGTTCGACCACCGGGACGTCATCGCCGGACAGGGCACCGTCGGCCTGGAGATCGCCGAGGACCTGCCGGACGCCGTCGTCGTGCTCGTCCCGCTCAGCGGTGGCGGGCTGGCCTCGGGCGTCGGCACGGCGATCAAGGAACTGCTTCCCGGCGCGAAGGTCATCGGCGTCGAGCCGGAGCTGGCGGCCGACACCGCCGAGGGCTTCCGCGCGGGCAGGCGGATCGAGTGGCCGATGGACCTGCGGGCGCGGACCAGCGCCGACGGCCTGCGTGCCCAGCCGTCGGACCTGACCTTCGCCCACCTCCAGTCGGTGCTCGACGACGTCGTCACCGTTTCCGAGGAGGAGATCCGGGAGGCCGTCCGGACGCTGGCGCATCGCGCCCGCCTGATCGCCGAGCCGAGCGGCGCCACCGCGACCGCGGCGTTCCTCTCCCACCGAGACGCGCTACCGCCGGGGAAGGTCGTTTCGGTCGTTTCGGGCGGCAACCTGGACCCGGCGACCCTGGCCGGCCTGCTGGCGTAACTCGCGTGACCGCCGCCGTAACTCGCGTGATTGGAGCCGGATCTCACGTGTTCGCCCTCCAATCACGCGTGTCCCCCCTTCAATCACGCGTGTCCGGCGGGGCGGACGTGCGTCGGCGGCGAGTCGACCCCGCAGTGGAGACATTCACCCGGATGCGGTGACTCGTCGGTGTCGGGCGTGTCGGAGGGCGTGTCGAGGACACCGTTGTGGATGCCGAGCGCGATCAGGCCGCCGCCGATCGCCAGCGCCGCGCAGACGAGCAACGCCGTCCGCCAGCCCGCGGTCAGCGCCACCGGATCGGTGTAGGCGGCGCCGGACAGTCCGGCGACGGCGGGCAGCACGGCGATCGCGAGCAGGCCACCGGACCGGGCGATGGCGTTGTTGACCCCGGACGCGACGCCGGCGTACCGGTCCGGCGCGGCGGCCAGCACCGTCGCGGTCACCGGCGCGACGACCGTCGCCAACCCGGCGCCGAACACGACGACGGCGGGCAGCACCGAACCGAGATACGAAGATCCCGGCCCGACGCGCATCAGCAGGAGCATGCCGACGCCGACCAGGATCGGGCCGACGACCAGTTGCGTACGCGGCCCGATCTTCTGCGCGAGCGCGCCGGACCGGCCGGAGAACAGCAGCATGATGACGGTGATCGGCAGTCCGGCGAGTCCGGCCGCGGTCGGCGAATAGCCCAGCGACACCTGCAGTTGCAGGACCATCAGCATCATTACGCCGCCGAGTGCCGCGTAGACGACGAAGGTCAGCGCGTTGGCCAGGCTGAACGTCCGGTCGCGGAACAGTTTCGGCGGCACCAGCGGATCGGCCGAGCGGTGCTGGATCACCAGGAACGCCCCCAGCCCGGCGACGCCGAGCACGATGGCCCCCAGGACGACGACGTCGCCGATACCCCGTCCGGGCGCCTCGACCAGCGCGCCGGTCAGCCCGGCCAGTCCGATAGCGCCGACGGTGGCGGCGAGGAAGTCGGGATGCCCGGTCGCCTCCTCGTCGCGGGACTCGGGCACGTAGCGCCGGGCGAGCAGGACGCAGACGGCGGCCAGCGGCAGGTTGATCAGGAACGCCAGCCGCCACGACCACACCTGGACGAGCACGCCGCCGACCAGCGGACCGATCGCGGCCGCGATCCCGCCGAGTCCGGACCAGGCGCCGATCGCGCGGGCCCGGTCGTCGTGGGCGAAGGACGCTTGGAGGATCGCGAGCGAGCCGGGCGTGAGCAAAGCTCCCCCGATGCCCTGGAGGATCCGGGTGGCGACGAGCATCTCGGTCGTCGTCGCGGCGGCGCACAGTCCGGAGGCGACGCCGAACCAGACGACGCCGACGATGAACATGCGGCGGCGGCCGTAGCGGTCGCCGAGTGATCCGGCGACGAGGATCAGCGCGGCGAGGGCGAGCAGGTAGCCGTCGAGGATCCATTGGAGACCGGCGACGGATGCGTTGAGTTCTTCGCCGATCCTCGGGAGGGCGACGTTGATGATCGTCCCGTCGAGCATCGCCATGCCCGAACCCACGATGGTGGTCGCGAGCACTCCGCGTGCCACCGGCGTCCCCCACCGAATCCCCGCCGCCACCCCGTCACTCATACGACGACTGAATCACGCCACCACACCCACAGCCACCGAAACCCAAGAATTACCTGACACGTCAGAGAATAAAGAACCGAAACCACTGGAACCGGCGGACCTGACTCCCCGAACGCGCGTCAGCGCGGACGGGGAGTCCGCACAGGCGCGCCCTCTTTGGCCGAAGGCCACGGAAACATTTTGTAGGGCGCCCGCGCCCTGCGAAATGTTTCCGTCAGCGCGCCCCAGGAAGCAGCGTCGTGACGAACTTGTAACGATCACCCCGGTAGATCGCCCTGGCGAACTCGACCGGTTTTCCGTCGGTGGCGAAGGAATGCCTCGAAAGGAGCAACATCGGCATTCCGACGTCGGCGCCGAGCATCTCCGCCTCATGGGGTCCGGCAAGCGCTGTCTCGATGGTTTCCTCGGCCCTTTCGAGTTCGACGCCGTAGTGCTCCCTCAGTACGGCGTACAGCGAACCACCTGCGGAAACATGTTTGCGCAAACCGCGGAAGCGGCCGAGTGGGAGATGCGTGGTTTCGAGTGCCATGGGCTGCGAATCGGCCAGCCGGAGACGGCGAAGGCGAAGGATTTTCGCGCCGACCCGGATTCCGAGGAGTTTGGCGAGGTCGGCCTCGACCGGCAGTTCGTCGATCTCCAGGAGCTTCGACGACGGTTTGAGGCCCTGCTTGTGCATGTCCTCGGTGTAGGACGACAACTGGAGGCGCTGCGCGAGTTTCGGCTCGGCGGCGAAGGTGCCCTTGCCCTGTACGCGGTGGAGCCTGCCTTCGGCGGTCAGGTCGGCGAGGGCCTGCCGGACCGTGGTGCGCGAAACGGTGAATTCTCCCGCGAGCGCCCGTTCCGTCGGAATCGGTGAACCCGGGGGCAACGCGTCGAGCAGATCGAGCAGATGCTGTTTCAGCGCCCAGTACTTGGGTTCGCGTTGCCCGCGCATCCCTGCCGTAGCGCCCGCCTCACCCGCGGTGGTTGTCTCCAACATGACCGACTCCCTAAGCCTTCCCACTCGAACGCGCACCGTCCCCGCTAGGAAACGTACCCTTCTCCACAAACGTCCATTCGGGCTAGCATTGGTCTAGACCTACTCGGGGGACGAAGTACGTCCCGGTCGAAGGGAACGAGATGACCGAACAGCGCCCCGGCGAGCACATGGCCGCGGAGATCTCCCAGCAACCCGCCATTCTGGCAGGAATCGTGGAGCGACAGGCCGAAATCGCCGAGGTGGCCGAAGCCATCTCCAAGCGCCCGCCCAGGTTCGCACTGCTCGCCGCCCGAGGCTCCAGCGACCACGCCGCCCTGTATGCGAAGTACCTGATCGAAGTACTCCTCGGTCTCCCCTGCGGTCTCGTCTCGCCCTCCACCGCGACTTTGTACGGCGCCCGTCCCGATCTGCGGGACGTTCTCTTCATCACAGTAAGCCAAAGCGGTGGCTCCCCGGATCTCATCGAGGTCACCGAAACCGCGCGTCGCCAGGGAGCGCTGACCGTCTCGGTCACCAACACCCCGTCCTCGCCGCTGCGCGCGGCCGCCGAACTCGGTGTCGACATCGGCGCGGGGCTGGAAAAAGCCGTCGCCGCCACGAAGACGTACTCGGCCACCTTGCTTTCGCTTTACCTTCTGATCGACGCGGTCCGCGGCGGCAAGGGTGAGGACGCGCGGAAGCTGGGCGAGCTCGCACAGCAGACCCTCGACGGCTCCGAAGAAGGCGTGCGGCGCGCGGTGGACCGCTACCGCTTCGTCGACCGGGTGCTCACCACCGGCCGCGGCTACTCCTACGCCACGGCGTTGGAGGGTTCCTTGAAGCTGGCCGAAACCAGCTACCTCGCGGCCCGCGCGTACAGCGGCGCGGACCTGTTGCACGGTCCGGTCGCCGCCGTCGACGGCGAGACCGCCGTGCTGGCCGTGACGAGCCAGGGGCACGGGGTGGGCGCGATGCAGGAGGTCCTCGAAGCCGTCGGCAAACGCGGCGCGGACGTGCTCGCGGTCGGCTCCGCTTCGGCGGACGTCCCCGCGGCGCTGCGGATCGGTGTCGCGCCGTGCGCCGAAGAGGTGGCCCCGATCCTGGAGATCCTGCCCATCCAGCGGATCGCGCTCGGCCTCTCGCTGGCGCGCGGTGGTGATCCGGACAACCCGCGCGGGCTGCTCAAGGTGACCAAGACCCGGTGACACACGTCATCGGTGTGGACGCCGGAGGCACGTCGACGCGAGCACTCGCGGTCGATGCCTCCGGCGCCGTCCTCGGCGCCGGGCGCGCGGGCGGGGCGAATCCCAACTCCCATCCGCCGCACGAGGCGGCGGCGCGGATCGCGACCGCGATCGCCGACGCCCTAGGCGGGCTGGACCCGGCCGCGACCGAGGCGTGTGTCGTCGGCATGGCGGGTGTCAGCAAGCTGAGCGATCCGGCCGTCGCGGAGATCTTCGAAGCCGCTTGGAAGAACGTGGGGATCAGTCCGGTGCGGACGGTCCCCGACCCCGAAGTCGCCTACGCGTCGGCCACTTCCGCGCCGGACGGTTCGGTTCTCGTGGCGGGCACCGGGTCGATCGCCGGGCGGGTGCGCGGCAGGCGGATGGTCTCGACCGTCGGCGGCTACGGCTGGTTGCTCGGCGACGAAGGCTCCGCGTACTGGCTCGGCCGTGAAGCCGTTCGCTCCACTTTGGATGTTCTGAGCCGAGGCGGCGGACTCGGCCCGCTCGCGCGCTCCGTTCTCACCGAAGCGCTCGGACCGTCCGCAGTGGACCCCGTGAGCGACCGGGCCCCGCTGTGGCGCGCGCTCATCACGAGCGCCAACTCCGAAGCGCCGGTCCGGCTCGCCAGGTTCGCCCCGTTCGTCAGCGAGGCCGACCGCGAAGGCGACCCCGCGGCCGACGAGATCACCACCCGGGCGGCCGCCCTTCTGGTGACGAACGTCATGGCCGCGCGGGATCCCGGGGAGACCACGCCGATCGTCCTGGTGGGCAGTGTGTTGTCCCCGGCGGGTCCGGTCGGGGCGAAAGTGCGCGCCGAACTGACCGGGATCGAGGTCCTGACCAGCACCGACGGGGTACTCGGTGCCGCGTGGCTCGCCGCCGTCGACGCGTACGGGGAAGGTGCCCCGCGACCGGCGCCATCCTGAGAAAACACCCAAATCAAGCCCGAAAAGACCAAACCATCGACTCCGGGGCCGAACTCCGGGTACCGTAGGACCCGGCCCCCGGACCCTCCCCCCTCGCCGGGGGCCGCCTTATGTCCTGGGCAGCCCGTCGGGCTCGGAATCCGAGGGATCCCCGTTCTCTTCCACCACCCGCAGACCGGGATGTTCCGGGGGCAGCGTGCGGTACAGCACCCAGCCGCTCACGGCGACCGTCACCGCGACCAGCGGCCAGGACAGCACCGTCCGCGCGATGCCGAGCGGGACCACCTGCCCGCTCCACCACAGGGAGCCGTACACCGCGACCCGCAGCGTGTACTGCAGGAGGACCCACACCCAGCTCGCCCGCGAATACGCGCGCAGCAGCGCGGGATCGCGGCGCCAGCGGGTCTTCTGTCCGATGACGAGCCCGACCACCACCCCGAGCAACGGCCACCGCACCACGATGCTGGCCGCCCACAGCAGCGCGCTGGCCACATTGGACAGCAGCTGGATGAGGAAGAAGTCTTCGGCGCGGCCGGTGTGCAGGGCGATCAACGCGGCGGCGATCACCGCGGCGAGGCTCACCACGACCGCGCGGGCCTTGTCGCCGCGCGCGACCCGGTACACCCCGAGCAGCACCGCCACCGCGATGGCCACCCCGGCGCCCCAGGCGATCGACTGGCCCGCGATCAGCCAGCCCAGTACGAAGGCCGCGGGCGGGATGCTCGCGTCGATGGCGCCACGCCGCCCGCCGAGGATCTGGGCGAGCGACTCGCGCGGGGGTCGTGAGGTCACCCTTACAGCCTGCCGGATCCATGACCCCCAACACCCGGGCTGGGAGATGTTCGCCACATACCATGTCCGGTTTACGACCACTTGAGGGGAATCCGCGAAGCACAGGTGTACATCCCGGTAATGGGGATGCGTGGACGTCCGACAAGATAAGAGACTGTGTCAACCGGCCTGAACCACGGGTTTCGCTCAGCCGGGATTGCAGGGGCGCTCTCAGCTGTTAGTTGTGGTGTACAAGTACCACCGGGGGCACACGGACGGAAGGGGACCCAACGTGTACGGATTCGACAGCTACGTGGCGATCGGTGACAGCTTCACCGAAGGACTCAACGATGACCTGCCCGACGGCACCTTCAGGGGCTGGGCGGACAGGCTGGCGGAGATCCTCGCCGAAGGCAGGCCCGATTTCCAGTACGCGAACCTCGCCCTCCGCGGGAAGATGCTCGACGAGATCTTCGAAGAGCAACTGCCGATCGCCCTGGCGGTGAAACCCGACCTGGTCACCCTGTGCGCGGGCGGCAACGACATCATCGTGCCCGGCGCGGACGTGGACGCCGTCGCCGCGCGGCTGGAGGCGGGGGTCGCCAAGCTGCGCGAAGCCGGGATTCCGGTGCTCATCTTCAACGGGCCGGACACCAAGTACCTGTCCGTGATGCACGTCCTCCGGGGAAAGGTCGGCATCTACAACGCGCATCTGTGGGCGATCGCCGACCGGCACGGCGCCAAGCTGGTCGACATGTGGGCGATGGCCCCGTTGCACGACCGCCGCGCCTGGAGCGACGACCGGCTGCACTTCACCCCCGAGGCCCACCGGCGGATCGCGCTGCGCGCGGCCGAGGTCCTCGGCGTCCCGGTCGCCGACGACTGGCGTGAGCCGTGGCCGGCGTCCGATCAGCCGAGTACCTGGATCACTTCGCGCCGGTCCGACCTCGAGTGGACGAAGGCGCACCTGCTGCCGTGGATCCGGCGTCATCTCAAGGGCGAGTCCATGGGCGACGGCCTGTCCCCGAAGCGCCCCGAACTCGCGCCGTTGCTCCCGCTGGAGCAGATCGACTCGACGGGCGTCTCGATCCCGGCGGAGCAACTGCTCCCGGCGCGGGAGATTCACCACCACGCGAGCTGACCCGCGTCGGTCGCGGTGGTCGTGAGTGACCCAAGGCGCCCCTGCCGTCGTGCTGGGTGGCGTGTGCAGGGAGAGTTCCGGGCGCTGATCAAGCGCCGTGACCGGGACGCCCCTCGACGATGGAGGAATCGGGACACTCAACGTCCCGATTCCTCCATCGTCGACACCCGGCACTCGCTGAGCGGTCGACCCTCGTACCGCGTCGGTCGGGTGGGTCGTGAGTGGCGTTTCGGGTTCTAGCCCGAAGCGCCACTCACGACCCCGGTGACCGACGCGGCACCGGCGCCCTCTCTCTCGGTGTCACCCAGAAGGGTCGGTGACGGAAGCCGGTTCGCCAAGTGGTCGGACGCGGCTTACAGTCCCTTCATGCCCGGTACACGCTGGAGCCGCTTGCTGTCTACAGCGCTGCTGGTCACGCTCGCCTTGACGGTGATCGCCGTCTGGTCGACCTCGGACGACATCGAGGCCGAGCTGTCGGCGCGCGCGAAATACGCGCTCGCCGACGTCGGCGTCTCCGGCGGCCAGGTGAGCTTCTCCGGTCGCGACGCGAACCTCGCCGGTTTCCCGCCGAACAAGGCCGCGCAGGCGATGGACGCCATCCAGCGGATCGACGGGGTCCGGACGGTCGAGATCTCCGGGGACACCGCCCCGCCCGCCGGTCCGGTGACGACCAGCGGTGAGCCGTCGAGCCCGTCGCCGACGCCGAGCCCGTCGCCCAGCCCGACGCCGACTTCGGCCAAGCCGACGGACAAGGCCGGGTTCCAGGCCGAGCTCGACCGGCTGCTGACGGCCACGCCGATCACGTTCGAACCGGACACCATCGAACTCACCGCCGACGGCGAGCGCGGCGCGCTGGAGATCGCGAAGCTGCTCACGGACGCCCCCGCCGATCTGCGGTTCCGGATCACCGGACAGGTGGCGACCGGTTCCGACCGGCGGCTCGCGCTGAACCGGGCGCTGACGGTGGAGCGGCTGCTGGAGCGCAACGGGGTCAAACGCGATCAGGCGTACTCCACCCAGCGCGGGAACTCCGACGGCGCGAACGGCGAAGGCCGCCGCGTCGACATCACGGCAGAACAGAGGTGATGGCTGAATGTTCTGGCTTTTCGGGCACATCTGGCTCTGGCTGCTCATCTCCTTCGCCCTCGGCTGCGGTGTCACCTGGCTGTCGATGCGCGGTGATCGGCGTGAGCGCACGGCGCCCGAACCGGCGGTCCACGAACCGGTGCACGCCATCGAGGTCCCCGTCGCGCCCGAGCCGGAACCCGAGCCGGTGCCCGAACTGCTGTCCACCGAACGGACGCAGTTCATCCCGCCCGCGCGGGTCCACGACGAAGACGAGCCGTTCGACCAGGAGGCGGAAGGCCACCGTGAGGGTCAACTGACCCCTGAGCTGGTGCAGGCCTACCAGCCGGAGCAGCCGGAACCGGTCGCCAGGAACGGTGAAAGCGGGCACGAACCCGAACCGGTCTGGCCGAGCGACGAGGACTGGCCGCCCGCCGGGCGCGCGCCCGAGCACCGGCCGGGGCGGGGCGGCTGACACCCGCCTGGTAAATTCGGCTACGCACTGTGAGCGTGACGCCGGGTATGTTTCTTCGATCGGGAGCTCCGGCACACGAAGGAGGCTCCGATTTGGCGCTCCCCTATTGGACGCCGCACAACCTGCTGCCTCCGGGCCGCCATCCCGCTGATCTGGCCGACGTCTACGAGCGGCTGGTCTTCGACGCGCCGCACCAGAACGACCGCGAGATCCTGTTCAGCGCGCTGAACAGTTACCTGGGCGTCGCCCGGCGGATCATGCCCACCGGCCGCGCGTGGATCGGCGGCGATCTGACCGCCAGGACCCCGCACGCGCCGATCGGGCTCGACGTGGTGCTGATCCCGGACGAATGGGGCGCGCTCAAACGGCTCGACGACACGGGCCGTTCGGCGCTGTACGGGCTGCTGACCTTGCGCGGGGTCATCGTCGGCCAGCCCGCCATGTATCTCGACCAGGTCCAGCCCGTCGGCGGGATGCTCGACGGTTTCCTCTGCCGCCCCGGCGACGAGGAGATCTGGGAGGAAGTGTGGGCATCGGGTGGCAGGGGAATTCCGGAAGTGATCTGGTGAGGAACGAATTCCGGCGTATCGCCGACGAGATCCCCGGTGGCACCTGGCTCGACGACCTCGCCCGCGCGTCGGCGATGGCCGCTTACGCGAAGTTCGAGCGGACGTCACGTTCGCCGCTGCTTCGCGTGTCCGTGCTCGGCGAGTCGCATCTGGACGCGTACACCTTCTCCGACATCAGCCGCGCGTTGCAGGACGCGACGGCGAAGATCGGGCACATCATCCGCAACCCGTCGGGCGAGGTGACCTTCGTCCAGCCCGCGGACCGGGAGAAGGCCCCGCTGATCCAGCGTGGCCAGGCGGGCAACGCGATCTTCTTCGGTTTCCCCGAACCGGCGCTCGACGACGCGCTCATCCACGACGGGCTCGAGTCGCTGTCCGAACGCGCGGTCAAGGAGCTGTGCGACTTCCTGCCCGCCAACGGCTCCGACGACGGCGCGCTGGACGCGGTGCTGCTGCAGCGCGACACCGTCCGCAACGCGGTCAGCGACATCGTCAACGCGGTCAGCAAACACGCCGGGATCGGCATGGCCCTGACCCCGACCGCCGGCGACGAAGTGACCCGCAGCATGACCACCGAGCAGGCGAGGATCCTGTCCGGGAGCCTGCGCGAGTCGCGGGAGGCCGTCGGTTACGAGACGGTCAGCGGCAGGCTGGACGGGGTCCGCACCCGGCGCCGGATCTTCTATCTCGAACGCGAATCGGGCGGCACGATCCAGGGCGCGGTCGCGCCGGATCTGCTCGACGAGATCAAGGAGAACCTCGACCGGCCGGTGACCGCGCGGCTGCGTGTCGTGCGCACCACGACCATCGACGGCCGCCGCGGCCGTCCGGTGCACGAACTGCTGGAGATCACTCCGGAAGTCAACCTGTTCGATCAGTGATCGGGTTTCCGACATTTCGACGATGCCACAATTCTCGTCAGAAAATGTCGGCAATCGCTTGATTATCGTTGAATGATGACTTTTTCCGGCAGGTAACAATTTCGGCCATTGCCCCGAACGATGGGTTAACGTCTTCGGACGGAAGCCTCCGAAAGGGCATGTATGCCGACCGATCCCCCAGTACCGCACCCGCCTGCCACCCGCTACGGCCCTGGGTTCGCCGCGCACGGAACAAGGCACCGGAAGCCCGAGAACGGCCTGGTCATCGCGGGTTTCCTGGTCGGCATCGCGGCGCTCGGGGTCGCCTTCTTCCCAGTCGTGGGGATCGCCGCATGGCCGCTCGCCGTGATCGGGGTGACTCTTTCCGTGATCGGTTTGACCAAAATCAAGAAGGGCGAAGCCGACAAGAAGGGAATGGGGATCGCGGGACTCGCGCTTTCCATCGCCGGTTTGGTGGCCGCGAGCGGGTTACTGGTCTACACCAGTTTCTTCGCTACCGGCGAGTCGGGACTGCACATCCCGGCCGTCGCCGGGGACAAGAACACCGTCGAGTTCGTCGTCAGCGCTTCGGGCGGCGCGACCGTCCGGTTCGGGTCGCTCAACGACCAGCGTACCGAGACGACCCCGGCGAGCACCGACGAATGGCGCGGCACGGCGTCCTTCAACTCGGGCGAATACCTGCTCACCGTCACCGCGGACACCCGGAACTCGTCGGTCAGCAACCAGATCGCCTGCTCGATCCTGGTCAACGGCCAGAAGGTCGCGGAGAACAAGGGCCAGACCATCGCCCTGTGCACCGCCGCCGCCGGCTGACGCGCCGCCTGGCGGCCGGCCGGTATCGCCCCCACCTCCACCGGCCGGACCGCCACGAGCCGCTCCTGGCGACTCTTCAGACGGGCCGCGGAAAGTGGCCCGCCCGAGCGCCGATCCCTACCGCGTGCCCCTCCCCTAGGGCTCGATCGACGCTGAACGGGACCCTACGCGCGGGAGCGCCGAGGCCACTAAGAATCCGCTAAGGATCACTCACGGACTTTCGTCGAGGTCCGTGAGTTCCGCACGGACGAGTCCGGCGAGTTTCGGATTGGCGTCCGAGAGGATTTTCAGCGCGAGCGCGAATTGCTCGCGGGCACCGTCCACATCCGACCCGGCTCGCAGTACCCGGCCCAACGTCAGTCGCAGCACGCCTTCCTGGAGGACGAACCGCCTGCTGATCGTCAGGTCCACGGCTTCCCAGACGTACCGTTCGGCGGCGGCGAGTTCACCGATCCGCATGCTCAATTCGGCGAGATTGTTCAGCGATACGACGACGTAGCTTTCGTCGCCGAGGGTCCGGTCGATCTCCAGCGAAGCGATCTGGTGCCCGATAGCCTCGATGAACCGCCCTGCCCGTTTTTCCGCCTCGGCGCAGTTGTTGAGCGCCTGCCCGCGCAGTTCGAGATCGCCGGTCCGGTCGGTCTCCTCGACCGCCTGCCGCAACGTCCTGATGGCCTCGTCGTACCGTCCCAGCAACGTCAGCGCGGAGCCGAGGTGGATGTTCGCGGAGATCATCAACCGGCTGTCGCCGATCGCGGTCGCGAGTTCCAGCGCGCGTTCGGCGTCGGCGAGGCACCCTTGCGGCAGTTCGAAAGTGAGCGCGATGGCGCAGCGTGAGATCAGCATCCAGCACCGGCCGAGGACGTCACCGGACCGCTCGGCGGCCTCCAGTCCGATCTCGACCAGCCGCCGCCACTCGTCCAGCAGCGGGTACACCGCGCGATAGGTGTGCGCGACCCTGGCCAGCCGCCAGACGTCGTCGTGACGGCCGCCGGCGCGGGCGGCTTCGAGGACCTCCAGGAGGTTCTCCCATTCCGCGGTGAACCAGTCCTGCGCGTCGGTGAAGGAGGTGATCGGCGGCGTCTGCGCGTCGCTCAGCGCGCCGGTGAAGTCGAGCGGGTCGACGATCCGCAGCATCTTGCGCCGGGCCCGGTCGGCGACGGCCTGATAGAACCGCACCGATCGCGACAGGACGTCTTCCCGGTCGGCTTCGTCGAGTTCGTTCTCCGCCAGTTCCCGGAGGAACAGGCGGACGAGGTCGTGCGGGACGAAGGAGTCGCGGCCGGTTTCGGCGAGCAGGTTGTGCGCGGCGAGCACCCGCAGATGCCGCCGCGCCTCGGCGACGGTGATCCCGCCGATCGCGGCCGTCAGATGGGAACCGGCCGAAACGCACTGGACCACGCCGAGCCGAAGGAACGTGGTCGCGACCTCGGACGGCAGTCCCCGGAACGAGACGTCGAACGCCGCGCGGACCCCGTCGTCCGGGCCCTCGACGTCGAGCGCGGCCAGCCTGGTGCGCTCATTGCCGAGTTCGTCGACCAGATCCTGCGCCGACCACTGCGCGCTGGCGGCGAGCCGGGCTCCCGCGATCCGCAGCGCGAGCGGGAGATAGCCGCAGAGCCGGGCGAGCGCGTGGTTGAGGTCGAATCCGGCGGGCCCGGCGAGTTCCTCGATCAGCCGGACGGCGTCACCGGGCGCGAGCGTGCCGAGCACACGCAGTCTGGCGGCGTTGGACACGGCGAGGCCGTCGAGCCGGGAACGGCTGGTCACCAGCGTCATCGATCGCGAACCGGGCGGCAGCAACGGCCGGACCTGCTCGGCGGAGCGGGCGTTGTCGAGGATCACCAGCATCCGGCGGCCGGCGATCATCGACCGGTAGAGCGCGATGCGTTCGTGGACCTGCTCGGGCACTCCCTCGGCCGGGACACCCAGCCCGAGCAGGAACTGGATGAGCAGATCGGCGGGTTCCAGCGGCGGATGATGCGGATCGAAACCCCGCAACGAGGCGAAGAGGATGCCGTCGGGGAAGCGGCGGCCCGCGCGATGCGCCCACCACACCACCAGGCTGCTCTTGCCGATCCCGGCGGTCCCGGTGACCACGCCGACCGCCGTCTCACCCGCTTCGGCCCGCTCGGCGAGTTCGTCGAGCCAGGCCAGATCGGCCTCGCGACCGGCGAGGTTCGGCACGGCGGGCGGCAACTGCTGGACGGGCGCCGCTTCGGCCTTCGGTTCCGCGACGACCTTGACCGGCAGGTCGTCGTTCAGGACGCGTTCGTGCAGCCAGCGCAGTCCCGCGCCGGGTTCGACGCCGAGGGTGCGCAGGGTCGCCCGGGACACCGTGCGGTAGAGCTCGAGCGCGTCACCGCGGCGCCCGGCGTGGTAGAGCGCGCGCATCAGCTGACCGGCCGTGCGTTCGGCGAGCGGATTCGCGCGGACCAGCGGGCTGAGCTCGACGATCAGTTCCGCGTGCCTGCCGAGTTCGAGATCCGCGTCGACCCTGGCGCCGTGGACGGCGAGCCGCAGATCCTCCAGTTCGGGCGCGCGGACCGAACCCGGAACCCCGGCCAGCGTCGGCCCCTGCCAGAGCGCGAGGGCCTCGGCGAGCAGTTCGGACGCCTTCTCCGGCTCCTCCGCCGAAGCCCGCTCCAGCAGCGACCGGGCGCGGTGGACGTCGATCCGGCCGGGTTCGACGGTGAGCTGGTAACCGGGCGGGGTGGTGAGGATCCGGGCGCCGCGTGCATTGTCGCCCTGGATGTCGCGGAGCACGCGCCGCAGATGCGAGACGTTGCCGTGGACGATCGTGCGGGCCGTGGCAGGCGGATCGTGGCCCCAGAGCGCGTCGATGATCTCGTCGAGCGCGACGACCTTGTTGACCTTCAACGCCAGCAGCGCGAGCAGACCGCGGACGCCGGGCCCGCCGACGGGGACCGGCCGATCGCCGTCGAGGAGCCGCACGGGACCGAGGAGCTGGAAACGGGCAGGGGAACCGCTTTCGCCCACGACAAGCCCCCCTCCTCCGATCTCTCCCCTTACCGGAGTAGCCAACCTACCGCGCGAAGACGCCGCCAACCAGAAAAGCCTCGCGTGCGATACGGACAAACACCCCCAAGCGGGCGGTTGTGTCCACTGTGGACTTCGGTGGCGGCTGTGCTCGCTCACGAAATCGAAAAGGCTCCGTGCCATCAGTCCCGATCTGATGGCACGGAGCCGGGGGATGTCCGATTTGGGCCGCCTGGGGGCGCGACCCACACCGGACATCAGCGTCCACGTCCGGCCGGGGGGCTCACCCCGAGCGAAGAACCCGTTCGGTCGTCGACAACACTTACGTGAGCGAGCCCACTGGCCCACACGCGTGGCGACAACGTAACAGGGTGCATACCGACGGCTACAAGCGCCCCATCATGGCCTTCGCTACCTGCGGTTTCGTCAGCGCGACAGGGGAGTCGAGTCGCGGCCGGCGATGAACGCCGGGCGTGGTTCGATCGCGGCGAACGGCTCCCGCAGCGCGTTTTCGACACTGTTGAACACGAGGAAGATGTTCGACCGCGGGTACGGCGTGATGTTGTTCGACGAACCGTGCATCACGTTCGAATCGAACCAGAGCGCCGAACCGGCCTGTCCGGTGAATTGGTCGATTCCGTGTTCGGCGGCGAGTTTGGTGATGTCCTCCTCGCGGGGGACACCGACCCGCTGCTCTTTCAGCGAACTCTTGTAGTTGTCCTCCGGGGTTTCCCCGGCGCATTGCACGAAGGTCCGGTGCGAACCCGGCATCACCATCAGCCCGCCGTTGAACGGGTAGTTGTCGGTGAGCGCGATGGAGCAGCTCACCGCCCGCGGCACGGGCATGCCGTCCTCGGCGTGCCAGGTCTCGAAGTCCGAGTGCCAGTAGAAGCCGGTGCCCTTGAAGCCGGGCATGTAGTTCACCCGGCTCTGGTGGATGTAGACCTCGGAGCCGAGGATCTGCCGGGCCCGGTCGAGTACGCGCGGGTCCCGGACGAGTTCCGCGATCAGCTCGTTGGTCTCGTGGACATCGAAGATGGAGCGGACTTCACCGGTCTTGGCCTCGGTGATGACGCGCTCGTCGCCGTCGTGGTCCCCGGAGGACATCCGGACGAGTTCCTGCCAGTACGTCTGTACCTCACCAGGCGACAGCAACTGGTCGACGACGGTGTAACCACGCGTCTCGTGGTTGGCGAGGGTGGCCGCGTCCAGGGGACCGTCGGCCTCGGTCCCCCAGACGGTGGGGTGTGTCCTTGGCAGGTGTTCGGGCTTACCCGTGATGCGGGTCGGGTAACTGTCGTCGACTCGGGTGTCGGTCAGCGTCAATGCAGTCGCCTCCTCGAGCGATTTTCTACGGTTCGGTCACGAGCGGGTATACGCCGTTTTCGTCGTGGACCTCGCGGCCGGTGATGGGTGGGTTGAACACGCAGACGCACTTGATCTCGGTCTTGGGCCGGACCTGATGCTTGTCGTGGTCGTTGAGCAGGTACAAGGTGCCCGGCTTCAGCTGGAAGACCTCGCCGGTCGCGGTGTTCTCGAGCTCGCCTTCACCGGAGGTGATGAACACCGCTTCGATGTGGTTCGCGTACCAGAAGTCGTTGACCGTCCCGGCGTACAGCGTGGTCTCGTGCACCGAGAAGCCGACGCCCTCCTTGGCCAGCACGATGCGCTTGCTGCGCCAGTTCGGGGTCTTGATGTCGGCGTCGGTGTCGGTGACCTCGTCGAGTGTTCTGACAAGCAACGGAAAAACTCCTTCTCGTTCTTGGTTGAGGGCGGTCAGTTCAGGACAGTCGCGATGGCCTCGTCGATGATCGACAGGCCCTTCGTGAGCTCCTCGTCGGTCAGCGTGAGCGGCGGGAGCAACTTCATGACCTCGCCGTCGGGGCCGGACGTCTCCATCAGCAGCCCGCGCTCGAAGGCGGCGGCGCAGACCTTGCCCGCGAGGTCGCCGTCGGCGAATTCGAGGCCACGGGCCAGACCGCGGCCCTTCGCGAGCAGGTTCGCGTCCGGGTACGCCTCGACGATGCCTTGGAACGCCGTGGCGATGCGCTCGCCCTTGGCCTTGGTCGACTTCTCCAGCTCGTCGTCGCTCCAGTAGACGCGCAGCGCCTCGGTCGCGGTGACGAACGCCGGGCTGATGCCGCGGAAGGTGCCGTTGTGCTCACCGGGCTCCCAGACGTCGAGGTCCGGGCGGATCAGCGTCAGCGCCATCGGGATGCCGTAGCCGCCGATGGACTTCGACAGGCAGACGATGTCGGGTTTGATGCCCGCGTCCTCGAAGCTGAAGAACGGACCGGTACGGCCGCAGCCCATCTGGACGTCGTCGAGGATCAGCAGGATGCCGTGCTTCTTGCACAGGTCGTCCAGCGCCTTGAGCCACTCGATGCGCGCGGCGTTGATGCCGCCCTCGCCCTGCACGCCTTCGACGATCACGGCGGCGGGCTCGTTCAGGCCGCTGCCGGAGTCCCCGAGCAGCTTCTCGAAGTAGAGGAAGTCCGGGATGGAGCCGTCGAAGTAGTTGTCGTACGGCATCGGGGTGGCGTGCACCAGCGGGACACCCGCGCCGCCGCGTTTCATCGAGTTGCCGGTCACCGAGAGGGCGCCCAGCGTCATCCCGTGGAAGGCGTTGGTGAAGTTGATGACCGATTCCTTGCCGGTCACCTTGCGGGCGAGCTTCAGCGCGGCCTCGACCGCGTTCGCGCCACCAGGGCCGGGGAAAACGACCTTGTAGTCGAGATCGCGCGGCTGGAGGATCGTCTCCTTGAAGGTCTGGAGGAAGTCCCGCTTCGCCACGGTGAACATGTCGAGCGCGTGCGTGACGCCGTCACGGGCGATGTAGTCGATCAGCGCCCGCTTCAGCGCGGGGTTGTTGTGCCCGTAGTTGAGCGCGCCGGCGCCGGCGAAGAAGTCGAGATAGGCCTTGCCGTCCTCGTCGTACAGGTAGCTCCCCTGGGCCCTGTCGAACACCACGGGCCAGCCACGGCTGTAACTGCGTACTTCGGATTCGAGTTCCTCGAAAATGCTCATAACGTTTTCTTTCTCCCTGAGATCCCCGGATTTACGTTCTGGTTATTGCCCGAGCGGACCGATTCGGTACAGGTCCTCCTGCTCGTGCGTTCCTTCCTCGGCCGGGAAATCCGTCGCGGAGAACAGATCCTGGCGTTCCACGGTGGCATCCCACCGCTTGGCGAACGAGGCGAACAACCGGATCGAAGCCTCGTTGTCCGGCGTGATCGTCGTTTCGAGGTATCGCACGCCCTGGGCGGTGAGACGGCTGAACAGCTCGTCGAGCAGGGCTCCGGCCAGGCCTTTTCCCCGCTGGGACGCGTCGACGGCCACCTGCCAGACGAAACAGGTGTCCTGCTTCCGGTACCCGATCACAAAGCCGACCGGGATTCCGTCCACTCGTCCGACGACCGAGGTGTCGGCGAAATCGTGGCACCACAGCAAATAGGCGTAAGGCGTGTTGAGATCGAGCTTCTTCGAATCGCGGGCGATTCTCCAGAGCGCGGCACCGTCCGCCTTGGTCGGGTTTTCGATCAAGTGCTTTCCGGACATGTCCAAGAAACGTACCGGAGGATTCGGGCGCGGTCAGTTCAGCGCGGCGGTGGCAACGCGGCTACCTGCAACAACCTTGAAACACACGTGACAAAGGTAACGGTAACGTTTGAAGCGCAGCACTGTTGGGTAAGGCCGCTTCGCCGCGGCCTCACCGGATGTGACGATACCAACGGTTACCACTTCGTCGCAGGCTCAGGGCGCGATTCGGGGCCCGGATACCCCAAGAAGAGGGCTACTTGCGGCGCGCACGCCCCCGGAAGACGGAAGCGAGCGGCGTCCAGACGGCGGGCAGCACGAGCAGGAGGCAGACGACCAGCCACCAGACCGGCGCCTCGCCGCGCCGCCAGCCCGCGACGACGTCGCCGAGCCGGCCGAACAACGGCTCGCGGACCGGGGGCAGGAACGCGGCGAACAACAACGCGGCCCCCACCAGCACGCCGAACACCGTGAGCACCATCCGCCACGTCCTGCGCAACGTCATCAGGCTGACCACCAGGAACACGAGGGCGCCCGCGGCCACCGGCACGCCGACCCACTGCAGGATGGGGCCGCCCTGCCCGCCGATGACGAAACCGGCCAGCACGGTGATCAGCGCGGCGAGCACGTTCCACGGTGACGGCAGGGTGGCCGCGCCGCGGGTGATCCACCAAGCGCTGCGCCCGGCGGCCTTGGCGAAGGTCGCGGCGGGCTGGACCGACTTCGGCACCCGGGTCGCCCCGGCGGCCGCGTTCAGCCCGGCGGCACCGGCCTTGACCAGCGTCTTCGTCAGCAGCATCGTCCCGCGTTCGTGTTCGAACCGTTCGCCGGAGACCTGGCACGCCTGGAACGCGCGCTGGGTCTGCTCGTCGGTTTCCGGCTCGTTTTCGATCAGGCGCCGGAACCGTTCCGACGGCTTCCCGTTCCCCTTGGCCGTTTTCACGTCGTGTCCACAGTGGAGGCCGACGCAGGGCAGCTCCTCGCGCGCGATCTCCAGCTGCCGGACCCTGGCGAGCACCATCGCCGTCACCGGCATGCTGATCGGCAGGGCGGCTTCGGATTCCACGTCGGCGAGCTCACCGTCGAGGCCGAGGAAAGCCAGCTCCCCGGCCAATTGCGCGCGCAGGGCGGCCGCCTCCTCTTGGGACAGCCCGTCTTCCGTCCCTGGCCGCCGCCAGCCGATCTTCTCGAAGGTGTCCCGCACCTGCGTCCGGAACGCCTCCCGCCCGGCGACGTCACGCAGCAGCCGCAGGCGTTTCGGGTCGAGCAGGCACTGGACCAGCCAGCCCGCGCCGTCGACCCGGCCCCACATCCAGTCGTTCGCGCGCCAGGAAGCCTTGTAGAAAGCGCCGAAATAGTCGGCTTGCATGCCCGTGAGCTTGTCCCACGAACGGCGTCGCTTCATGTCCAGCAGCGTCCGTGAATCCGCGCTCACCTGGACGAGATCCACCCGCTGGTCGACCGACGGCGGCTGCGCGAGCAGTCCCCTGGTCGCGATGTGCAGGCGCACCAGCCGCGAAGTGACGATCCTGTCACCCGCGCTCTCGGCGCCGGAGGTGAGCCCGGTCCACGCCAGCAGCGTGCTGACCGTGTCGGCGGCTTCGGTGCAGGGTTTCGCCTGCGCCAACGGCAAAAGGATCGGCGTCGCCTGCCGGAGCGCGGCGACCACGAGCGGCCACGCCTCCTTCAGCGTGTCCGAGCGGCCGAGCGCGGCCCATTTCCTGGCGAGGCCTTCGATCCAGGCGGCCAGTGTGTCGTCGGCCGTCGGCGGATCCTGTTCGGCGACCCAGCCCGCGAGCCGTTGCCCCCGCGCGGCCTTGTGCCGCGCCTCGTGCAGCAGCACGCGGCAACGGTTGAGCTGAACCGCGTGCTCCGGCGACGGATCGAGCCGGAAACCCGCGTTCACCAGTTGCAGGCCGGTGGCCACCGAATCGTCGAGCGCGGTGGTGCGGAAGGCGATCAGGTCGTCGAGTTCGCAGGTGTCCTTCGGCGGTTCGGCGGGCAGGCCGTCACGCAGCCCCGCCGCCGCGGCCGCGCGCAACTGTGCCGCCGTACCGGACGCCCACTGACGGCCGTGATCCTCCGCATCGGACAGTGAAAGCCCGCGGGTCGCGTCACGGACCAGCGCGGTGGCGTCCTCCTGTACCCGCCGGTCACGGTAATCGTTCATCAGCCGCTGGTCGACCAGCGCGTCCGGACCACCGCGAACCCCCATCGCGGCAAGGGAAACCCGGGTTCCCCTGGTACGGACGACGGCGTCGTTGTGCCGCGTCAGGTCCTCGAGTTCGGCGCTGATCGTCTGGCTCAGCACGGTGCCGACGACCTTGCTCATCGCGGTGCCCAGCAGCGGCGGCCGCTCCGGATCGACCGCGACCCGCCCGGCCTCGCGTTCCGCCGTCGGCACCACGTACAGCAGCAGCCGCCGGACGTCCGAATGCGACTGCCGTTCGAAGATCTCCCGCAGCGCCGGGCGCAACGGCTTGTTGAGCAGCACCCCGCCGTCGGTGAGCCAATGCGACCGCGTGGCGTCGGTGTACCGGGTCATGTCCGGATGCAACGGGCCGGTCTTCTCGCCGATCGGCATCCGGGAAAGTTCGAAGGCGCCGGGGAACGAGGCGGTGGACCGGGCCGCGAGCGCGAGCGGACCCACCACATCTTCCGTCCACAAAGGACCATCGAAGCGGAACAGGAGGCGATGTTCGGTGTCCCGCACCAGGTTGCCGAGCGCGTCGTCGAACCTGGTCGACTCGCCGTCGATCATCGTGCCGGTGAGCAGCACGGTGATGTCCGGGCAGTCGGGTTTCACCGTCGCCTTGTCGGTGATCCGGTGCAGCGCGTCCTTCAGATCCCCGAGCAGCACCTTGTCGCCGTCCAGCAGTGAGCGCGGCTCCTTCTCGCCGGGGTCGCGGATCAGGTTGTCGAGCGAGCCCGTGCTGATCCACGTGTCACGCAGCACCTGCGGGCTCGACCGGAAAGCCTCGGCCAGCCCGAGACACGCCGCGTTGATACCGCCCGCGCTCGTGCCGGTGAGCACGTCGAGCGAGACGCTGGCGTGGAGCAGGTCGAGCAAGGCCCGGTACGGGCTCTCGGATTCCGGCGTTCTCGACGCCTGGAGCAGATGCGAGGTCTCGGTGGCGACCCCGCCCATCCAGACCGCGAGACTCGCCCCGCCCACCATGGTCATCGCCAGCCGGATCTCCTGCGGCCACGGACTCCCCGCGTCGGCCATGTGCGCCCTCCCCAAGGCTCAGTGCAGGGGGCACTTTAGACCGGATGGGCCAGCCGGTGTACCACCGTTGGTGCCGCTTCGCTACCGGGGGTCGTCACCCACCCCCGCATTTCGTCCTCTGAATGCGCTCCTTGCGCGCGCAACTACCGCATTCAGAGGACGAAATGCGGGGCGTCAGGCGGCGAAGTGCTCCAGCAGCAGGACCTGGGCCTCACCGACGGCGCAGCCGAGGACGGCACCGGTCGCGATCAGGATCCATTCGTCCTGCTGGAAGGCAGGACGCAGCAGTCCCTCGAACTCGCGCGGCGACAGCTCCTTCATCTTCGACACCAGTATGTTCCGGATGTCCATCGCGTCGGTCGCGTAATCCTCGATGTACCGCATGGTCTCCGGCAGCTTGTCCATGATCTTCTCGGCGATGTTCAGCTTCATGTCCTGATATCGCCTGCTGCCGACGGCGAACACCACCAGCGGTTTCCCGACGCCGACGCGGCGCCCGAGTTGTTCGTCGAGCTGGCGCTGGATCAGGCCGAGCACCCGGTCCGACAGCGGGCCGTGCAGTACCGCCTCGATCACGTTGTGCGGGGTGATGATCTCCCGCGCGATCAGCGCGCCGTACGCCTCCGCGACCTCGCCGCGTCGCTTGAGGAACAGACCCTGCCAGCGCACGCCGAAGTACCGGCGTTCCTCGATCGGATAGAAGATCATCCGCAGCGCCAGCCAGTCGGTGAACCAGCCGGTGAAAAGCCCGAACAACGGCATGATCAGCGGAAACTTGAACAGGATCCACGCGATCATCTGGATCACGCCGATCAATCCGCCGAAGAAGATGCCGGAGCGGGCGATGAACTTGAACTCCTTGTCGCCCGCCTCCTGGAAGATCCGGTTCAGCAGCCGTTTGTCCTTGACCAGTGCGGTGACCACCATGCCCTTGAGGTCGAACACACTGTCCACATCGGACTTGATCAGCTCCAGCACGGCCGCGACCATCCGCGGTGTCTCGGCCTGGACGCGTTGGATCACCAGCCGCTGCATGCCCACCGGCAGGGATTCCCACAGCCCCGGCCGGTAGTGGGCCGCGACGTCGCGCACGATGTCCTCGACGGCGGCCTGGAGCGGTTTTTCGATCTCCTTGGCGATCCTCCGCGGATCGAGCCGGGCGACGACCTCCGCCGGTTCGATCAGCTGCTCGGTCATCGTGTCGCAGGCGATACTCGCCATCCGCGCGGCGCGTTTGGGCACGATGCCCTGCCAGCCGAGGAAGGGTTTGATCCCGACGAACTCGACCGGCTGGAACATCATCCGGATCGCGACGAGTTTGGTGGTGTAGCCGATCAGGGCGGCGACGATCGGGATGGAGACATAGATCGGCCAATGCTGGGCGAAGTCGGCGAGGATCCCGTCGAGGAACGCACCCATGCCGGGGTCAGCCGGCGCTCGGGTCGCAGGCCTGCCAGAACTGGGCGCCGAGGCGGGAAATATGGACGGTGCGTTTGACGAACTTGGCCCGTTTGACCGACTTCTCCGCCTCGCGGACGGTCTCGTCGGTCAGCAGGATCTCGTACTGCGTCTCGAGCGCGGGCACCTCTTCGTCCAGCTCGACCAGGCCGAGCCCGATCAGCCTGGTGAGGTAGCCGGGCACCTGGTCGGGCAGCGACACCCCGGCCGCCTTGCCGACCGTGGAGGCGTTGCGCAGTACGAATCGCCCGGCCGCACCGAGGTTCGTCCGCTCGGCGACGTCGACGGCGGGGAACGGCGAGCCGTCGGAAAGCGCGGAAAGGATGCGGGCCTCGTCCGGCGTGAGCTGCCGCAGGATGATCGCGTAGAGGTATTCGCGGGCCCGCTCGCGGCCGAAGCCGATCGAGTGGTTGAGCAGTTCCGCCATCGCGGCGCGGAGCGGTTCCAGCCGGGCGCGAGTGTGCACGAGGGTGATGGTCGCCTCGACCGGCCGCGAACCGTTGGTGCCGGGCCGGTTCATCGCGGACGCGGCGGTGAGCGCGGCGTGGTACGGGTCGTCGACCTCGTCGAGACGGCGGCGCAGCTCGGAAAGCAACTGCCGCTCACCCTCTTTGATGACCTGCTCGGCGATTTCGACGCCGGGGAGTTTGCGGGTGAACTCGAAACCCGTGCGGGCGGCCCAGCCCGCCAGCTGTCCCGCGCGTTTGGCGAAAGCGGCCAGGTCTTCTCCGGCGGGTCGATCGTCGCTCACGGGTACTCCCCTCACGTTCGCGCTGATGCTACCTGCGAGTAGGCCGAAGGGCCGAAATTGTGATCGACGAGGGTGTTTGGATGGAGACATGAGCTTCACGCGCTGGGGTCCGCCGATCGACGTCCTCCCGCTGTTCGCGCGGGAAGAGCAGGCGTTGCTGGACGTTCTCACCGGACTGGACGCGGAACGGTGGGCCGCGCCGACGGTGTGCGCGGGCTGGACGGTGCACGATCTCGCCGCCCACATCCTGGGCGGCAAACTCGGCAGACTGTCGCGCGACCGCGACGAGTACCGGACGACGGCGCCGCGTGCGGGCGAACGGTTCGGGGACTTCATCGACCGGATCAACGACGAATGGGTGGTCGCGTGCCGCAGGCTGTCTCCGGAAGTGCTGTTCGCGATGCTGGTGGACAGCACCTCGCAGATCGCCGAGATGTGGGGCCGCGCCGACCTCGACGGCGTCGGTGAGCCGGTGAGCTGGGCCGGGGACGAACCGGCGCCGGTGTGGCTCGACGTCGCCCGCGAGTACACCGAGTTCTGGGTGCACCAGCAGCAGATCCGCGAGGCCGTGAGCGCGCGGACGCTCGATGAGAAGGAGTTCCGCGGGCCGGTGGTCGACACCTTCATGCGGGCACTGCCGCACACCCTGCGTGACGTCGACGCGCGCGTCGGCAGGCAGGTCGTCCACACCGTGACCGGTCAGGGCGGCGGGAAATGGACGGCCGAGCGGACCGCCGACGGCTGGGCCCTCGACCGCGTCGCGCCGACGTCACGCTCGCCGCTGGCCTCGGTGACGACGGACGCGGACACCTTCTGGCGGCTGTGCACCGGGAACCCGGCGGACCGCGACCGGGTCACCGCCAAGGGCGACGAAAACGTTTGCGCCACCTTGCTCGGGATGACGTCGATCATCACATCAGGTAACGACGCACCTTCTCCGGCCGGATGACGAGCCGGACGAGATCCAGGTTCTGGATCACGGCGAGTTCGCCGGCGTGGGCCGGGTCTTCGAGGTCCCAGTAACGCTCGGCGAGGCGCGCGGCCAGTTCATGCGCCCCGTCGGGCTCCACCGTGACGCGGCCGGCGACCGACACCCAGCGCTCGCGTTCGCCCACCGGGGCGGCCACGATGATCGAGGCGCGGGGATCGTCGTCCAGCCGCCGGACCTTGGGCGACTCGCGGGGCGTGAACAGCTGGATCGCGCCTTCGCCGGTCGCCTCGAACCACACCGGCCGGACCGGACCACCGCCCACGGCCAGAAACCCGTGCAGGGGGCGGCGGAGGAATTCGAGGTCGTCAGTGGTCAGCATGAGCTCGATTCAACCCGGCCCGCTTGGACGTGCCCATAGGCGAGAGGCCGGATCGCCTGTGTATTCGTCTAACCTCGCGAGGGTGGACGTGTTCAGTGACCTGATCCGGGGCGTGCGGTCCCACGGCTCGTTGTTCGGCAGTTCGGCCCTGTCCCCGCCCTGGTCACTGCGTTTCGTGGACGGCGCGCCGCTCACCCTGTGCGCCGTGCTCACCGGGGCGGGCTGGATCGTGCCGGAGGACGGTCCGCCCGAGCCGCTTCGCGCGGGCGAGTCGGCCATCGTGCGTGGCCCTTCGATCTTCACCTTCGTCGACGAAATCGGCACCTCGGCCGAGCCGATCGCGTGTGGCGAGCACTGTGCGACGCCCGAACAGGGCGGGACGCGCCATCGTCTCGGCTGGGTCGACGACCCCGGCGGCGAGACGACCCTCATCGTCGGCGCGTATCCGGTTCGCGGCGAGATCGGCCGTCCGCTGCTGGACGCGCTGCCGGTCGTGCTGCGGGTGGACGCCGGGGGCGCGGGCGACCCCGTGCTGGAGCACCTCGCCGCCGAGGTCGCCATCGACGCGCCGGGGCAGCAGGTGGTCCTCGACCGGCTGCTGGACTGGTTGCTGGTCTGCTCGCTGCGCGAATGGTTCGACCGGCCCGGCGGCAGGCCCCCGGCGTGGTGGGCCGCGCAGCGGGATCCCGTGATCGGCGACGCGCTGCGCCTGCTGCACGCGGAACCGGCGGCGCCGTGGACGGTCGGCGCGCTGGCCGGGCGGACCGGGGTTTCGCGGTCGACGCTGGCCAAACGGTTCGCCGACCTGGTCGGCGAACCACCGCTGACCTACCTCACCCGCTGGCGGATGACCCTCGCGGCGGATCTCCTCGCCGGTCCGGGATCCGCGACCATCTCCGACATCGCCCGCACCGTGGGCTACTCCGATCCGTTCGGGTTCAGCGCGGCGTTCAAACGCGTGCGCGGGGTCAACCCGAGCGAGTTCCGGCGCGGCGTCCTTCAGCGCGGTTGATGCCGGGACTTCTTGGCCTGCTTGCGCAATTGCAGGATCCGGGCGCCGCCGACGAGCGCGACCAGCGCCCCGCCGGCGATCACGGAGAACAACATCGCGACCGCCAGCGGCATGCTGCCGGACATACCGAGGAAGTACACGGTGGCCGTGTCCTGGTTCTGCAGGATGAACACGAGCAGGAACACCAGCACGATCAACGCCACGACGACGGCGACCCAGGTGCCGCTCACCCGGGTCCGTTTGAGTTTCGGAGCGGCGCCGAATTCACCGCCGTGGCGTCCGCCGCCCGCGGTGCCGGACGGCGAGGCGGGCTCGACCGGAATGTCGGAGGCACCCTCCTGCGGCTGCGTCATGCGGGACAGTGTCCGCCGAAACGGACTTGATCGCCCTCTCAAGCGTCCGAACGGGTGACCTCGTCCGCCGCGCGCAGCACGCGCAAAGTGTTCTTCCCGGCCAATTTCGCGCAGTCCTCTTCACTCCAGCCGCGTTCCAGCAGCGCGGCGAACAGCACCGGATACTTCGAAACGTCTTCGAGGCCTTCGGGCAGCGTCGCGACTCCGTCGTAGTCGCCGCCGAGACCGATGTGGTCGACTCCGGCCACTTCGCGCGCGTGCTCGATGTGCGCGACGACGTCGTCGATGCCTGCCTTCGGCTTTTCGGGGCCGCCTCGTTCCGCGGTGAATTTCGTGCGCTGGTCGATGTTCCGGTAGTCCTTGCCCGCGGTTTCCATGTCCTGGCGCAGCTGGTCGTCCCACTCGGCGACCTTCGGTGAGATGAAGCCCGGCACGAACGTCACCATCGCGACGCCGTCCTTGGCGGCCAGGGTTTCCAGGACGTCGTCGGGGATGTTGCGGGGATGGTCGTTGACCGCGACGCACGAGGAGTGGCTGAAGATCACCGGCGCGGAACTGACCTCCAGCGCGGCGCGCATCGTGCTCGGCGCGACATGCGAGAGGTCGACCAGCATGCCGATCTTGTTCATCTCGCGGACCACGTCCCGCCCGAACTCGGTGAGCCCGCCGTGCGCCGGTTCGTCGGTGCCGGAATCGGCCCAGGTGGTGTTGTAGTTGTGCGTCAACGTCATGTAGCGGACGCCGAGCCGGCGCAGGATCCTCAGCACGCCAAGGGATTCCGCGATGCTGTGACCACCCTCGGCGCCCAGCAGCGACGCGATCTTGCCGTCACGGAAGGCGGCTTCGGCCTCATCGGCGGTGTCCACGAGGGCGAGGCGATCGGGGTAACGCTCGGCCATCTGGTGCACGATCTCGATCTGTTCGAGCACCGCCGTCACCGCGCTGTGCCCTTCGAACTGGCAAGGCACGTAGACGGACCAGAACTGCATACCGAGCCTGCCTTCGGCGAGCTTCGGGAAGTCGGTGTGCAGATGCGGCTGACGGACCGTGAGATCCGTGCCGGCCACGGCCTCGACCGGATCCGGCCCGGTCGTGACCCGCAGCTCCCATGGCAGATCGTTGTGCCCGTCCGCGAGGAGCACCCTCTCGAGCAGGGCCTGGGCGCGGACGAGGTCCCCGTTAGTCATCCGGCGATGTTACGTACGCGTGCTTTGCTCTCCCCGCTCCCCGTGGAGCCACCCCGCGGCCGCTACCAAACCGTTGCCGGTGACCTGGTGCCCACCGGGATGGCGGTGGGCGACGACGGCCGCGGAGCGCTCGCGCAGGTCACGGACGAGCGTGTCCGCCGAAGCGAGCGGCGCCATCGGATCGTGCTCGCCGTTGGACAGGAACACCCGCGTATCGGACAGATCGTGACGTGGCGGCGAAGGAAGCGGAGACATCGCCGCGAACAGCGCGGCCTCCCTGACGGCGTCCGGGCGGAGCAGGGTCACCGCGGCGGCGATGTTGGCGCCGTTGGAGAACCCGATCGCGACCAGCCGCCGATCACCGAGGCCGTACTTTTCGCGCGAAGCGAGCACGAAGTCGGCCAGCTGGTTCGCGCGGAAGACGACGTCCTCGTGGTCGAAAACGCCCTCCGTCAGCCTTCGGAACCACCGGGCGGCGCCGTGTTCCGACACCGGCCCGGCCGGCGCGAGCAGCGCCGACGTCGGGCTCAGCTGCCGGGCGAGCGGCACGAGGTCGTCCGGCCCGCCGCCGGTGCCGTGCAGGAGCAGCAGCACCGGCTCGTCGGGCGCCCCTTCGACGTACTTGTGCGCCAAGTCCGTCATCGCGGGTTGTTCTCGTTCGGGAGGTCCAGCTTCGGCAGCATGGCCTCGATGTCCTCGCGTTCGGGCTCCAGCCACGGCGGCAGTTTCAGCGCGCGGCCGAGTTCGAGCAGCGGCTCGTCGATCGCGAAGCCGGGCTCGTCGGTCGCGACCTCGAGCAAGGTGCCGCCCGGCTCACGGAAGTAGATCGAACGGAAGTACTGACGGTCCAAAATGGACGTCACGTTCACGCCGTCGTCGATCAGTTCGTCGCGCCAGGCGGCCTGGGTCTGCTCGTCCGGCGCGCGCCAGGCGACGTGGTGCACGGTGCCCGCCGCCACCAGCCCGCGCGGGGCGTCCGGCGTGACCAGGACGTCGACGAGCGCGCCGGGGCCGCCTTCACCGGCGGAGAACCGCAGGCGGTTGCCCTCCTGGTGGTCGAAGGTCAGGCCGAGCCCGTCGGTCAGCATCCCGGCGGTCGCGTCCTCTTTGGACACCGAGAGCGTGACGGAGTGCAGCCCGCGGATCGCGTGTTCGGCGGGGACGAGCTTCGTGTCCCACGGATCACGCGGGTCGCCCTGCGGATGCGCGACGAGCGCGAGCTTCAAGCCGTCCGGGTCGGCGAAGGTGAGCGTCTCCTCGCCGTCGGAGTTGCGGATCTGGCTGGTCTCGACGCGGCTTTCGGCGAGGTGCCGCTTCCACCAGCCGAGCGAGGTCTCCGGCACGGAGAACGAAGTCGTGGTCGCCTGGCCGGTGCCGTGACGGCCCTTCGGCGCGTCCTTCCACGGGAAGAACGTCATCAGCGAGCCGGGCTTGCCCGCCCCGTCGCCGTAGTAGAGGTGAAAGGTGCCGGGGTCGTCGAAGTTGACCGTGGTCTTCACCAGCCGCAGGCCGAGGGCCCGGGTGTAGAAATCCACGTTGCGCTGGGGATCGCCACCGATCGCGGTGACGTGGTGCAGGCCCGAGGTCTTGATCGACATGGTGGCCCCTTCCTCTGGTAGCCGGTGAACTCAAGTTAATCCGACAACCTCTCGCGCGCAAGATATATTCCGGAGAGACTTCTTGGTGTACCCTCGCTCGCGTGACAGGGGTGAAATCGGAGGAACCGAACGACGACGAAGTGGTCACGTGGTGGGGCCTGGTGATCGAGGGCTACCTGGCCACGCAGAACAAGCTGATGGGCGAGATCGCCGAACGGTTCGGCCTGGCGCCGGCGTCGTTCGACATCCTGCTGCGGCTCGTCCGGTCACCCGAGCACCGGATGCCGATGACGCGGCTGGCCGTCGAGGCGGCGTTGTCCAGCGGCGGGTTCACCAAGGTCGCGGACAGGCTGGTGGCCGCGGACCTGATCTGCCGCGTGCCCAGTCCGGACGACCGCCGTGTCACCTTCGCGGCGCTCACCGAGCACGGCCTCGACGTCGCGGAGCGGGCGCGGGAGGCATGTGCGGAAATCCTGCGGCGCATCGTCCTGACCCCCCTGGGCGACGACGCGCACGACCTGGCCGAGGCCATGCGGACCCTGCGCACCGTCAACGGCGCTTGACACCCACGCCGGAACTCGCGTGCTTCACGCCGGATCTCGCGTGATCAGACGCGGGACTCGCGTGATTGAAGGCGGAACACGCGAGATCCGGGTTCAATCACGCGAGATCCGGGTTCAATCACGCGAGATCGGGGTTAGCCGGGCAGGGGTGAGGCGGGGTCGGGCTGGTAGGCCCGCACCTCGTCCATGTCCCGCACCAGTTCCCGGATGACGTTGCGCCGGATCTTGCCGGTCGCCGTCTTCGGCAGTTCGCCCAGCTCGACGACGCTCCGCGGCCGTTTGAACGACGCGAGCCCGGCCCGGCAGAACTCGATCAGCTCGTCCGCGTCCAGCCGGTGTCCTGGCACGCCGACCACGCACGCGACCGGTTTTTCGATGCCGTCGGCGTCGAAAGCGGCCACCACCGCGACCTCGGCGACCGCCGGATGTTTCAGCAGCCTGTCCTCGACCTCGGCGGGCGAGACCCAGATCCCGCCCGGTTTCAACATGTCGTCGAACCGCCCGAGGCAGGTGTAGCTGCCGTCGGCGTTGCGCACGAAACTGTCGCCCGTGCGCAGCCATTCGCCCTGGAAGACCTGTTTCGTCGTCTCGTACCGCGCCCAGTACCCGGTCGCGATCGACGGTCCGGCGACGAACAGCTCGCCCGGTTCCCCGTCCGGCACGGGCGCGCCGTGCTCATCGCGCAGGACGATCTCGTAGCCGGGCACGGGAACCCCGGTGCTCCCGGGACGGACTTGCCGCGCCCGGTTGGACAGGAAGATGTGCAACGCCTCCGTCGAGCCGATGCCGTCGAGGATCTCGACACCGAACCGGTCACGGAACCGTTCGTACAGCACGGCGGGCAGCGGCTCCCCCGCCGAGACCGCTTGGCGCACCGAAGAGAACGTGTCGTCGGGGATGTCGCTGGCGAGCAGCGCAGCATAGAAGGTCGGGACGGCGAAGAACAACGTCGGCCGCTCCTCGCGGGCCCTGGCGGCGATCAGCCCCGGGGTCGGCCTCGCCGGTTCGAGCAGCGCCGTCCCACCCGCCGCGAGCGGGAAGAACGCCGAATTCCCCAGGCCGTAGGCGAAGAACAGCTTCGGGACGGAAAGGAATCGGTCGTTCGGCCCGACGTCCAGCACGTCGCGCGCATACGTCTCGCATACCGCCCGGATACCCGCGTGCCGGTGCATCGCGCCCTTCGGCTTGCCCGTCGTCCCCGAGGTGTACAACCAGAGCGCGGGCGAGTCCTCCCAGGTCGGCGACGGCGTGAAACCGTCATCCTCCACTGTGGACAGATCACTCCACTGACGCGCGCGGACCCCGGACGGCAGTTCGGCCGCCTTCGCCCTGTCCAGCACGACGTCGGTGACCTCCGGCGCCAGCCCCAGCGCGACCGTCGCCTGCGCGGCGAACTCGCCGGAAACGCACAGCACCCTGGCCCGCGAATCGGCGAGCATCTTGCCGAGGTCGAGCCCGGTGACCATGGTGGACACCGGCACCGCGACCGCTCCGGCCAGCATCGCGCCGAGGATCCCGGTGAGCAGTTCGACGTCGTCGACCATGCAGAACAGGACACGCTCCTCGGGGCGGACGCCGATCGCCTTCAGCCCCGCGGCGACCCGGCGGGTCTCGGCCGCGAGCTCCGCGTACGTGAGACTTCGCCGCGGGGAAACGACCGCGTCCTTCGTCCCGCGCCCTTCCGCCAGATGCCGGTCGAGCAGGTAGCTCGCCGCGTTGAACCCGGTAGCGGCAGCGGTCACGGGCGCACCTTCAATCGCTCAGCTCAGGTAAACGTATTCGTAGTCGAACGGTTTCCCATTGATGCCCTGGCGTGGCGGCGCCACCCAGCTCGCGATCTTTCCTCGCTCGTACACCGGGTGCATCAGCGATCGCACGAAGGTCAGGTCTTCGGGAGTGGGCAGCCACTTGCGTTTGCCGGCCAGCCAGGTCCGCTCGTCGACAACGGTGCCGTCGGGCGTCACATGGTGGCCGGAGTTTATGCCGACTTCGCGATTGAATCCAGGGTGCGGGAGGACGAATCGGAAGTCGATCCCGGCCTCCTCGAGGATCTTGTTCCAGCGGTTGACCCCGGTCTGGCAGTCGGCGCGGTACTCCTCCCGCAGGTCGAGGTTCAGCAGCAGGATGGCGGGGAGTTCTTCGGTCTCCCAGGTGCCGTCGGCCCTCGGCTTGGACAGCGTTCCGGCGGCGTCGGTGAGCTTGTGGTCGTCCTTGCGGCGGGTCTCCTGCCAGCGGCCTTTCAGCCCGGCGGTGTAGTAGTTCGCCGCGTTGGTCGAGGTCTCGCCGCCGAACAGGTCGAGCGAGACGGTGTAGTGGAAGTTGAGGTAACGCTGGATGACCTCCAGCGGGATCCCGCCGTGCCCGGCGATGTCGAAGGTGTCGTGCTCGCGGATCAGTTCGGCACTGCGGGTGACCACCCGGTCGACCCCGGTGGTGCCGACGAACATGTGGTGCGCCTCTTCCTTGAGCATGAATTCACAAGTACGGGAAAGCGGGTCGAAGCCGCTTTCCTTGAGGGTGCCGAGCTGGTATTTGCCATCGCGATCGGTGAAATAGGTGAACATGTAGAACGCGAGCCAATCCGCGGTCTCCGCATTGAAGGCGCCGAGGATCCGCGGGGCGTCCGGACTTCCGGAATTCCGGAGCAGCAACCCTTCCGCTTCATCCCGGCCTTCGCGGCCGAAGTAGGCGTGCAGCAGATACACCATCGCCCACAGATGGCGGCCTTCTTCGACATTGACCTGGAAAAGGTTCCGCAGGTCGTAGAGGCTCGGCGCGGTGAGCCCCAGCAGTTTCTGCTGCTCGACCGACGCGGGTTCGGTGTCTCCCTGGATGACGATGAGCCGCTGCAGGTCGGCGCGGTATTCGCCGGGGACCTGCTGCCACACCCGTTCGCCCTGATGCTCACCGAAGGTGAGGACGCGGTCCGGATCCGGTTCCGCGAGGAAGATCCCCCACCGGTAGTCAGGCACGTTGACGTGGTCGAAATGTGCCCAGCCGTCCCGGCCGACGCTGACCGCGGTGCGCAGGTACACGCCCTGTGTCCGCAGCGCGGGGCCCATTTCACCCCACCAGTCCAGGAATTTCGGCTGCCAGCCCTCCAGCGCCCGCTGGAGCCGCCGGTCCCCGGAGAGATCAACGTTGTTGGGGATACGTGCGTCGTAATCGATCTTGGTGGGCATGGGTTCAGACCCGCTTCCTGTCGAAGACGGCCTTCTGGCCGGTACCGTAGCGGCGCAGCGCGCCCTCGGGACCGGATGCGTTCGGACGGGTGAAGATCCAGTTCTGCCAAGCGGCCAAGCGGCCGAAGATCTTGCTTTCCAGCGTTTCGGGGCCGACGAACCGGTGGTTCGCCTCCATTCCGGTCAAGGCGTCCGGGCTGAGCGAAGCCCGTCCTTCCAGCGCGATCCGGATCTCGTCCGCCCAATCGAGGTCGTCCGGGGCGTCGGTGACCAGGCCGAGTTCGTGAGCCTCCGCCGGACTCAGCGGCCGGTCGCGTACTTCCGCGAGCCTCGTGACGTGCTCCGGGTCGCCGAAGAACCGGGACTCGAGGCGGGTCAGGCCGTTGCCCATCGGGAAACGCCCGAAATTGGCTTCCGACAACGTGATCGAGACGCGTTCTTCGCTTTCTTCGTCGTCGGCCGAAGACCTGCTTGCAGGGTCGAGCATCGACACTGGCGGACCGTCCAAGATGTACTGCCGGTCGGCGGCGAGCGCGAGTTCCAGCAAGAGCCCCGCGAAGCAGCTACCAGGTTCGATGAGCGCGATCAGGCTGCGACTGGTGACATCGAGCCGTTTCAGCGTCCGCTTGAAGTAATGGACGATTTCGTTGCTCAGACAGTCTTTCGCGTCGAACACGGCCCGCTCGTGTTCGAGAACCTTCACGGGATCACCTTCGGTGCGGAGTACCCAGGTGCCGAGTTCGGGTTCGTTGGTGCGCAGGCGAAGGATCGCGTCGTCCAATTCGCGGGTGACGTCCAGCAACCAGCCGTCGTCGTCCTCAGGTCCCTTGACGGTGATCGTCGCTTCAGTCTTGCCGCGGGCTATGTCGACGTAACGATGCTTCAGTGGCTTCAGCTCGACGCCTTCGCCGTCGAGCCGCTCGCTCGTCCGCGCGAACTCCTTCGCCCTGGCCAGTACGGCTTCGCGGAATCCCTGCCGCGGCACGAGCTCGTCGACGAGCCGCCACTCGACGGCCGTCCGCCCTTTCACCCCGTCGGGGCGGGTGGCGAAGACGTCGGCGAGGTCCCGCCGCACGCCGCGTTTGTCGACCACCCTGGTGAGCCCGCCGGTGCCGGGGAGGACACCGAGAAGGGGCACTTCCGGCAGCGCGACGGTCGAGGAGTTGTCGTCGACCAGCAGGATCTTCTCGCAGGCGAGCGCGATTTCGTAGCCGCCGCCGGCGCAGGTGCCGTTGACCGCCGCGACGTAGATCTGCCCGGAGTGCGCGGCGGCGTCCTCCATGGCGTTGCGGGTCTCATTGGTGAACTTGCAGAAGTTCACCTTCCACTCGTGTGATGACGACGCCAGCATGCGAATGTTCGCACCGGCGCAGAAGACGTTGTCCTTCGCGCTGGTCACGATGACCGCGCGGATCTCGGGATGCTCGAACCGCAGCCGCTGCGTCGCGTCGTACAACTCGATGTCGACGCCGAGGTCGTACGAGTTGAGTTTGAGCTCGTAACCCGGTACGAGACCCCCGTCGGCGTCGACATCGAGTTCGAGCCACGCGACGTCACCGTCGGTGGACAGTTTCCAGTGCCGGTAGCCGCCGGGATGACGTTCGAACGTCACCGATGTGGTCCGCGTCACCCTTCCGATTTTCTACATTGCACTGACTACCGTCAATGTCATGTAGAAAGTTGGTCACGCGTGCGCGGGTGCCCGGTTGAGCTTCGTCGCCGCCCAGGTCACGAACACCCACAGCGCCAGCGCGGAGACCGTGTCGGTGTAGATCGTGGCGAACCAGAACGCGGGAATCTGCGGCACGGCGATTAGGAAGTGACCGAGGCTCGCGAGGCCGGACAGCGAATAGACCATCAGGAACGCGAGCGCCCGCCAGTAACGTCCGCGCAGGTAGTCGCGGTAGCCGAGCACGCCGAACACCGTGAAGAGGACGTACGCGACGACGACCAAGATGGCGGTGGCGCCCACCGAGACCCCCTCGACCTGCGGATAGTCCGCCGCCCTGAGCACGTTGTGCGCGTAGTGCAGCGTGGTGGACAGCAGCGTGAAGGCCAGGATCAGCCGCAACGCGGTGAGTCCCCGGCTCTGAAGAGCTTCCATGTTCGCCCCCTTGCGATTTGATAGATCGCTCTAGCGAGAGCGTAGCCCATGGTGGGCGAGAGATGAAGGGACCTTTGCTACCGCGGGCGGCGGGCTGGCGTGACCGGGCCGACGACAGGACGGTGTGTGGGGATAGGGGGCCGCTTCACGCACGGGAGCAAGGGACCTTTGCTACCGCGGGCTGGCGTGACCGGGCCGACGACAGGACGGTGTGTGGAAATAGGGACGTTGAGTGTCCCTGTTCCCACACACCCCTCACCCCGCGTAGCAACGCTGACAGACCGTGTGGATTCTGGTGCGTTAGACGACCCGAAACCCACACGGTCACCTGAGGTGGCCGGGCCGCTTCACGCCACGGGATCAAGGGACCTTTGCTACCGCGTGGTGCCCGGCCTCGCCGCCGAGCGCAGGTTGCGAAAGGTGACCGGAGAGCGGCGATACATCGTGAAGGCACAGGCCCAGCGGGTCGAGAGCCCCTCAGCTCCCGGAATTGTCGGTGGGTGCGCGTAGACATGGACGAGTACCAGGATCCGCTCCGCGGACCGGATCCTGGTACTGGAGAAAGGACGACTGATCGAACAGGGCACGCACGCCGGACTCATCGAGGAAGGAGGCCTCTACCACGAGCTTCACGAAATCCAAGCCCGTGCGTATCGCGGCGAGTGAGCGGGTAACCGGTCGGGGAAAGCCCCGATCCAGTGGAGGAACCATGTCCGACCGGGAAGACCGCGAAGCAGCCGACGGCCCCAGCCCCGCCGACGCGTCCGAAGAGGCCATCCAGCTCAGCGCGCCTGACGGTGGTGAACCGGGGGACACCGAGCCGGACGAAATCGCCGAATACGCGGGCACTCAGCGGACCGCCGGGCCGGAAAGTCAGGCCATTCACATCGAAGACGCGTAGCCGTTTTCGCCGCCGACGATCACACTGTGCTGATGCCGGAGATGATCGCGGAAGTAAACGGCGTCGAGCTGTGCCACGAGACGTTCGGTTCGCCGGACGGCAGGCCGTTGCTGATGATCATGGGCCTGGCCTCGCAGATGATCTGGTGGGACGACGAGCTCTGCGAGGACCTCGCCGACGAGGGGTTCTTCGTCATCCGCTACGACAACCGCGACGCCGGCCGGTCCAGCCGGATGACCGGGCGGGTGAACCTGCCGCTCGCGTACGCCCTGCGCACGGCGCCGTACTCCTTGGCGGACATGGCGGGCGACGCCGCCGGACTGCTGACGAAACTCGGCGTCGAGAGCGCGCATGTCGTGGGCGCGTCGATGGGCGGGATGGTCGCGCAGACCCTGGCCATCGAGTATCCGTCGCGGGTGCGTTCACTGACGTCGATCATGTCGACCACCGGCAACCGGTTCGTCGGACGGCCGAGCGCCAAGGTGCTGGCGATGCTGCTTTCGGCGCCTCCGCGTGATCGTGCGCAGTACGTCGATTCACTGGTGCGCACCTTCCGCGTCATCGGCTCGCCCGGTTACTCCTTCGACGAGGCTCGGATGCGGGAACGGGCGGAGCGGTCGTTCGATCGCGGCGTCGATCCCGGTGGGACCGCGCGGCAGCTGGCCGCCATCGTTTCGAGCCGGGATCGCTTCCGCGCGTTGCGGAAACTCGAACTGCCCGCGTTCGTCGTGCACGGTTCGCGGGATCCGCTCGTGCACGTTTCCGGTGGCCGGGCGACGGCCCGCGCGCTGCGGGAGTCCGAAGTGGACATCGTACCCGGGATGGGGCACGACCTCCCGCGGGCGATCTGGCCGCGGTTGACGCGCGGGCTGGTCCGCACGGCCGACCGCGCCGACGTCAAGACCCGGCGAGCGTGATCGAGCCCAGATGCGAGAAGTGCGCCGCCACCCGTGAACCCGGGCGCACGTCGACGGCGTCGGTCATCCCGCCGGTGAGCACGATCCAGCCCGGCTCCAGCGCGAGCCCTCGAGCGCCGAGGGTGTTGGCCGCCAGCGCCAGTGCTTCCGCCGGATGGCCCTGTACGGCCGCGCCGGTGGCGGTGTCGACGATGGCGCCGTCGACCTCCAACAGCGCCGCCTCCAGCGAAAGGTCCACCGTGGACGGTTCGACGCCGACTGGGCCCAGCGTGAAATACGCCGAGAAACCGTTGTCCGCCACGGCGTCCGGCAGCTTGCCCCGGTAGTCACGGTAGCGACTGTCGACGATCTCGATACCGCCATGGACCCGGCTCACCGCCGCCATCGCGGTCGCCGCGGTCACGCCGGGCCCCGAGAGTCGTTCACCCAGCACGAAAACCAGTTCTGGCTCCGCACGCGGGTGGATCAGCGACGGCACCGGGACCCCGGCGGGCAGGACCATCGCGTCGGTCAGCCACGCGAGCAACGGCGTGTCGATCCCCATCCGTTGTCGCATCGCCTGCGACGTCAAGCCCAGCTTGACGCCGATCAGTGTCTCGCCGCGCTCCAGCCTGAGCCGGAGCGCCTCGTCCTGGATCGCGTACGCGGTGTCGACGTCCAAAGCGGGCCACGTGTCCGTCAACGGCTCGCGTTCTTCCCCGGACAGCAGCGTTTCCGCCGCCTCCCGCACATCAAGGCTCACGACCGCTCCTCTCCGGAGAACTTCGCGGTGACACTGCCGAGCCCCGCCATCGTCGCGACCACGGTGTCGCCGGGGCTCACCGGGATCGCGCGCGTCATCGAGCCCGGCAGCACGACGTGCCCCGGTTCGAGCGCGACGCCGAGCGGTCCGATCGTGTTCGCGAGCCACACCAGCGCGTTCACCGGCGAGCCGAGCACCGCGCCGCCGGCCCCGGTCGCCGCGATCTCACCGTTCTGATGCAGGACACAGCCCACCAGCCGCAGATCGACATCGCCGATCGCGGTCGGCCTGCCGCCGAGGACGACCCCGCCGGAGGACGCGTTGTCCGCGATGGTGTCGACGATGCCGATCTTCCAGTCCTGGATGCGGGAATCGACGATCTCCAGCGCCGGGACGACGAAGTCCACCGCCCGCAGCGCGTCCGCCACCGTGACCCCGGGGCCGCACAGCCGCGAGCCGAGCACGAACGCGATCTCCGGTTCGATCTTCGGCTGCAGGAATCCGCCGATCGGGATCGGCTGGTGTTCGAGGTGGAACATCGAACCGGTCAGATGGCCGTAGTCGGGCTGGTCGACGCCCATCTGCCGCTGCATGGCGGCGGACGCGAGACCGACCTTGTGCCCGCGCACACCGTCGCCGCGTTCGGCCCAGTGGTGGACGAGCCGCTGCTGGATGCGGTATGCGTCTTCCAGCGTCGCGGCGGGGTAGGTCTCGATGAGGGGCGCGATCGGCTTGCCGGTCTCGTACGCGCTGAGCAGCGCGGCCGCGGCCTCCTGCAGTGTGGAGGCGTCCATGGGCTCCTTCCGACAGTCGGACTCTGCCCCGCCCCCGGTGCCCGCACAAGACGCCCGTTCCACTGGCCGGTACGAGAAGATTAGGCCGAAAGTGTCTTGCGGGGCCGCGATCATCACCTAGCCTGCACCCATGTCCGATTGGGCGCTCTCCCGGGCGAAGACCAGGATCGACCGCCGTGAGGAGCTCGACGAGCTCACCGCGCGCATCCGTTACGAGGTGCGGGTGCACCTCAACGAGCCCCCCGCGCACAACGCCTACGACGAACTGACCGACATCTTCGCCATCGGGCACGCGGAGTGTTCGGCATTGCTCAAGCACCGCCGTGTCCTGCCGTTGTGGGAGCGGCTGTTGCTCCAGCGCTACACCCGACGGCTCTACGGCAAGGCCGTCTCCTCGACCGTCGGTGACCTCCCCGCCGACGCGGGGCCGGCGCCCGCGGCCGCGTTCGGCCCGGAGATCGCCTCACTTTCCCCCGATTCCGGTGACACCGGCGCGAAGTTCGACCTGCAGGGCCGCGGCCTGGTCAACGTCTTCCGGATCGCCGCCGGGAGGCACGGTGATATCTGGCCGGACCGCCACGACGTCGCGACGACGTCCGCGCGCAGCGTCTTGACCTGTTCGGCGGTATTCCTGCGGCGCCGCCCCTGGCACGTCGTCTGGCCGGTGTACCGGGTGCGCGGCCTGCGGCTCTGGAAGCTTTAGAGCCTGTTGATGGGTTCATCCGGAAAGTGACCATAGGAGTGAACCCGCCCTGGCCGAAGGCCCCGCTATCGCGGTGGCGGGGCGCGGACGCGGGTTCACCACCAGACACTCAGGAATTCACCGGCGTCCGCCGTGGTTGTATCGGATATGACCGATCGCGCCACCGAGATCCTCGCCGGTTCGAAGACGATCGCCGTCGTGGGCCTGAGCCGCGATCCGGCCAAGGCTTCGCACGGGGTCGCCGCCGTACTGCAGGCACACGGGTTCCGGATCATCCCCGTCCATCCTTCGGCCGACGAGTTGCTGGGCGAAAAGGCCTACCGCTCGCTCACCGACATCCCGGAGCCGGTCGACCTGGTCGACGTCTTCCGCCCGGCCGCGGACACCCCGCCGATCGCCGAACAGGCCGTCGCGATCGGCGCCAAGGCGCTCTGGCTTCAGCAGGACATCGTCTCCGCCGAGTCCCGCCGGATCGCCGAAGAAGGCGGCCTGGCCTATGTCGAAGACCGCTGCACGGCCGTCGTCCGAGCGGTCGCGAATCTGTCGGTGCGTTAGAAACGCACTCCCGCCCGAGCCCTCGCCGCGATTTTCCGGCGAGGGTTCTTTCATGTCCGTGAACAGAAAGATGACCCCTGAAGTCATACGCCGAATCGGAACCCACCTAACGGATTGGGCCGAACCGGTGATCTTGACCGGATGGCCCCGAGCAGGGAAAACTTGTCCGGTAGTCACTTTGTTAAGAGACCTTCCCAACGGTGGGCCGAGCTGTTAACGTCCGAACCCGCTTAGCGGAAACAGGTGCCGATCACCGGTACCCCGGTCCAACGGAGGGGCGAAGTGGGCACACCACGAGGCCTGGATTCCAGTGGCACACTCGAGCGCGGCCTAGCTGTTCTCGAGCACGTCGGCAAGAACCAGGAGATTTCCACCAACGCGATCGCCCGGACTCTGGGTCTCTCCCGGAGCGCCGCCTACCGCATCGTCGGCACCCTCAAGAACCTCGAATACCTCGAAGCCGATCGCGCCACCGGCCGCGTGCGGCTCGGCACCAGGCTGGTCGAACTCGGCGCCCGCGCGATGGCGGCGACCGACCTCCACCGGTGCGCGCCGCGCTATCTCGCGTCGCTCGCCGAGCGGAGCGGCGAGACGACGTATCTCGCCGTCCCCGACAACGACACGATGGTCTACGTCGCCACCGAACGCAGCGCCAACGCCGTCACCCTGGCCTGCCGTCTCGGCACCCGCCGCCCGCAGCACGCGACGTCGCTGGGCAAGGCGTGGCTGGCGGCACTGCCCGAACAGGACCGCGTCGAACGCATCCGCCGGATGAAACTCGACAGTCTCACGCTCAAGACGATCAACGATCCGGCCCGGCTGCTCGACGACCTCGCCAGGACGAGCCGTCGCGGCTGGGCCGTGGACGACGTCGAAAACGAACCGGACGTGGGCTGTGTGGCCGCCGCCGTCCGCGACCACACCGGACGGCCGATCGCCGCGATCAGCATCGCGGGCCCCGCCGGCCGGGTGCTCCGCCGCACCGACGAACTGGGCGCGACGGTGGCCGGGACCGCCGCCGCGCTTTCGCTCCGGCTGGGTTACGTCCGCGCGCAAAGGGGCTGAGGTGGGCTGGGTCCAGGACTAGCAGCCGGCGGGCTGTGGCTGTCCGCGGCGCTGGCGGCGTTGCCGATCGTCGTGCTGCTGGTCGCGGTATCGCTGTACCGCATGACCGCCGGGCTCGCCTTCGATTCCGTGGCCATGGGCCTCGTGTTCGGGGTGTGGTCGGTGGCCTGGATCGCGTTCCACGCCGTGTACTTCCACCACGTCACCGTCGCGACCGGACGGTTCGAGTGGCGACCACGGGGTGCTGTTCCCGTTGTTCTCCGCCTACATCGGCCGGCTGGGCGTCTTTCTCACCGGCTCGGACGCGTCGACGAACAGCCTCTTCGGGCCGATGCAGGTGATTTCGGCGCGGCAACCGCACGTCGACCCGATCCTCGCCGGTGCCACGAACACCTCCGGCGGCGTGATGGGCAAGCTGATCTCGCCGCGGAACCTGTCCATCGGCGTCATCGCGTTGCCGCACGCGACGGTGCTGGAGTTCATGATCCCGAGCCCGTGAAGTCGACGTGCAACCACTCGCAGCCCGCCGCTCGCGCGTGGGTCACGGCCGACGCGATTCATCCGGCGGCATCGCCTGCTCGATCATTGCGCGCGAATGAATTCCGGCCTCCGAAAATGTCCACAATGGTCACGCGATCTTTACCGGCGATTGGGCTGGATGGATGAACGTCAGCTTCGTTCACCGAAATGGGAACTACCGTTGTCCTCATGCCCATGACGCTGATCAAAGGTACGTTCCAGTTAGTCGGAGCCGCACCGGACGGCGATTCGGTGCGGTTCTATCCCGAAGATCCCCAGGCTACCAAGAAGGCGGGCCTGAAGGTCCGGCTCAATTCGCGGGGCGGGATGCAGTTGCGGCTCGACGCGATCGACGCGCTCGAAACGCATTACCAGGCCAGGGGAACCGGCGGGATGTGGCATCAGCCCGCGGAATTCGCCGACGCCGCCGCGACGAACCTGCTGAAGGTCCTCGGCTTCAAAACGGTCGAACGCGATGAACGGGGAAGGGTCACTTCGGCGACCCCGATCAAGGTACCGGGTCACATACTGACGCGATTCGCCGACAAATACGGACGAGCGGTGGCGTTCGCCTTTCCCGGACAACGGCCGGGAAGGTCCGCGGACCTTTCCAAGGTCCATCTCGACGTCAAAACGCTGAAGAACTCCGTGAACCACCGGCAGGTCGCGGACGGCCTCGTCTATCCGACGTTCTATTCACTGCTCTATCCCGATCTCCGTGCCGCTTTGGCCGAAGCCGCGATCAAGGCCCGTCAGGACGGGCTCGGGCTGTGGTCGCAGGACGTCACGAACTCCGGGTTCAGGCTTTCGTCGCGGCGTCAGCTGGCCGACGAACTGGTGATCCTGCCGAAACTGTTCCGCAGGCTCGTCGACTACCTCGCGCTCGACGAAACCGGCGGGGTCTCGCTCACCGGCTTCTCCGACTTCCTCGATTCCCGCGACGACCGCCTGTTCACCGTCCCGGACGGGCACGCCACGGAGTTCGAGACCCTGGTGAGCGTGAAGCGGCAGACCGTGAACCTGACGACCGAGCCCGAGCGGATCGTCTTCATCGAGGCGTGAATGTCGGCCCGTGTCGGCAAAAAGACCGTACCTGCCGCCCCTTCGCCGTGCTCATCTGAAAGGTGGAGAGGGAGCCGATGCAAGGACACGGTTCGCGACGGTCGCCGGAGGCCGGCGGGCGGATGGAGACAGCCTCGAAGCTCGTCGACGCCGTCCGCGTCTTGGTCGTGCGTTACTGCCGGGCGCGGATCGGACGTCGGTCGGGCACCTACGACATCGCCGACGAGATCGCGAAGGACAGCTGCCGCGAAATCCTCGCCGGGGCGGCGGGGGCGGCCGCGCCCCTCGCGTTCGCCTACGACGTCACGCACGGCCTCGTCGACGACTTCCACCGGACCACCGCCGAACTGCCGAACCCCCTTTCGGGGCTGCCGGGCCAGCAGCGCGAGATCATGGTGCTGCGGTCGCTCGTCGGGCTTTCCGCCGACGACACCGCGCTGGCGCTCGGCTGCACCGTGCAGGCCGTCCGGCTGGGCCAGCACCGGGCGCTGACCGCGCTGCGGCCGGCCCCCGCCTGACGCATTTCGTCCTCTGAACGCGGTAGTTGCGCGTGCAAGGACCGCATCCAGAGGACTAAACGCGGTCGCACTCCGCCGCGCGGTTCAGCAGGAGGGTGCGCTCACGGTCGTTCCCGGTCATCTCCGCCGCGCGCTCGAATTCGGCGCGGGCCTCGGCCAGACGGCCGAGCTTCGCCAGGAAGTCGCCGCGCACGCTCGGCAGCAGGTGGTACGACTTCAGCGCGGGCTCCGAGGTCAGCTTGTCGACGACCGCGAGTCCCGCTTCCGGTCCGACGGCCATCGACAGCGCCACGGCGCGGTTCAGTTCGATCACCGGCGACGGGTTCAGCTTCCCGAGCCCTTCGTACAGGGTCGCGATGCGTGCCCAGTCGGTCTCCTCGCCCGTTCGCGCCCGCGCGTGGCAGGCGGCGATGGCGGCTTGCGCGGCGTAGACGCCGAAAGCGCCGCCCGTGAGCGATTCGGCGAGTTCCAGGGCGGCGAGGCCGCGGCCGATCAGGAGCCGGTTCCATTTCGTCCGGTCCTGATCCATCAGCAGTACGGGTTCGCCGTTCGGTCCGACGCGCGCCGCCGATCGCGACGCCTGGATCTCCATCAGCGAAACGAGTCCGTGCACCTCGGGTTCCTTCGGCACGAGCCCGGCCAGTATCCGGCCGAGCCGCAGCGCTTCTTCACACAGCGCCGGCCGCATCCAGTCCTCACCCGCCGTCGCGGAGTAGCCCTCGTTGAAGATCAGGTAGATCACTTCGAGCACCGACTCCAGGCGCGCGACGCGGTCGGCCCCCTCGGGCACCTCGAACGGCACCTTGGCGTCGCCGAGCGTCTTCTTCGCGCGGACGATGCGCTGCGCGATGGCGGTCTCCTTGGCGAGGAACGCCCGGGCGATCTCGTGCGTCTGGAGTCCGCCGATCATCTTCAGCGTCAGCGCCACCCTGGCCTCGGTCGAAAGCACCGGATGGCAGGCGGTGAACACCAGTCGCAGCAGATCGTCCTCGATGTGGTCGTCGAGGCCCGCGGTGAAGTCGGGTTCCTCCTCGAACTCCTGCTCGCGGCCGATCTCGCCGAGCTTCCGTTCGTACCGCTCGTTGCGCCGGAAGGTGTCGACGGCCCGGCGTTTGGCCGTGGTCATGAGCCAGGCGCCCGGATTCCTCGGGACCCCCGACTCCGGCCACTGCTCGAGCGCGGCGACCAGCGCGTCCTGCGCGAGTTCCTCCGCGAGGCCGACGTCGCGCGTCATCCGCGCGAGGCCGGCGATGAGGCGGGCCGACTCGATCCGCCACACCGCGTCGATCGCCGAACGGGGGTCTGCTGTTGCCGTCACGCCGACCAATCAACATCGTCGGCGCGACGACCGCAACCACTAGTTCGCCTCGGCCTGCTCCCGCAGCTTCTGCTCGTGCTCGACGATCTCGGGAGTGGCGTTGTCGAAGTCTTCCATCTCCGCGACCCGGCGAATTTCGATCTCGCCCTCGCGGAACGGCGCGCGCTTCATCCATTCGATGACCTCGGCCTTGTCCTTGACCTGCAAGATCCAGAAACCCGCGATGAGTTCCTTGCTCTCGGCGAAAGGCCCGTCGACGACCCTGGCCTCGGTGGTGCCGGAGTACTGGAGGCGGACGCCCTCGGCGCTGGGGAGCAGTCCTTCACCCGCGAGCATGACGCCGGCCTTCACCAGCTCCTCGTTGAACTTCCCCATCTCCTGCAACTCCTCGGCACTCGGCTGAGCACCGGCCACGTCGGTCTTCTCGTCGCTCTTGACAATCACCATGAACCGCATCTCGAGTCTCCGTTCCCGGCGGGGCTCGTCCCCTGCCACATCAACGCGTCGATCGGGCACCCCCGGTTTCGACACGGTCCCCGAACTTTTTTCGCGAGTATTCGAACAGCCGCGAAACCGCAGGTCAAGGCCGCATGGGAGAATCCTGGGCCGTGGCGACCCTCCCCTCAGATCTCCGCTCCGCCCTCGATCAAGAGCTGGGCAAGTACCCGCAGAACAGGCTGACGCAGTCCGTCGAGCGGCTCAGCACGCGCTACCGCGAGAACAACCCCGCGGACGCGCCCATCCTCTCCTCCGAGATCGACATCGCGGCGTACGCGGGCTACCGGATGCCGGCCACGTACGCGGCCGTACACGCCGTTCTCGCCGAAGCCGCCCTTCGCGCTCCCGGGTTCGCTCCGCGCACGCAGATCGACGTCGGCGGCGGGACCGGCGCCGCGATCTGGGCGGCGGCCGACGTGTGGCCGTCGCTGGAGGAGAGCACCGTCGTCGAACAGGTCCCGGGCGCGATCGCGCTGGGCAGGCGACTGGCGGGGAACGCCGGTGGCAAGGCGGTCCGCGGCTCGACCTGGCAGCGCGGCCTGATCGACCCGGCCGCACCCGCGCCGGACGCCGATCTGGTGACCCTTTCCTACGTCCTCGGCGAGCTGCCCGAAACCCGCCGGGCGGACACCGTCCGCTGGCTGTCGGCGAAGGCCGGGATGCTGGTGCTGATCGAACCCGGCACGCCCGCGGGCTACGAACGGATCGTCGACGCGCGGGATCGGCTCGTCGAACTCGGGCTTTCGCTGGTCGCGCCCTGCCCGCACGAGGGCGCGTGCCCGATCCCGCGCGGCAAGGACTGGTGCCATTTCTCCGCGCGCCTCCCGCGCACCGGCCTGCACCGCCAGCTCAAGTCCGGGACGCTCGGCTTCGAGGACGAGAAGTTCTCGTACGTCGTCGCCTCGCGCACGGCGCCGGCACGGGCCGAAGGCCGGATCCTGCGGCATCCGGTCAAACGCAAGGGCATGGTCAGCCTGTCCCTGTGCGCCGAAGCCGGGCTCACCGAAACGATCGTCACCAAACGGCACGGCGAGGCCTACCGCGCGGCCCGCGACGCCGAATGGGGTGACGCCTGGCCCGGCCGGTGACCTCATGAGTGTGTCGCCGGGTCCTGCCGTCAACCCGGATGACGCGTGCTTCCAGCCGTAACTCGCGTGATTGGAGCCGTTCCGGCTCCAATCACGCGAGATCCGGCTCCAATCACGCGAGTTAAGGCTCCAATCACGTGTGTTCCGCCTCCAGTCCCCTCAGGTGACCTTCACGGACCTCGCCGCGCGGGATTGCCGATGACGGCGAGCAACGCGCCGAGTGCCGGATTGTCGTTGCCCCGCCGCCACATCAGTTCGAGTTCCACCGGACGGCCCTCGACCCCGCCCACCGGGCGCAGCACGACACCCTCGAACCGCAGCGCGGCGGCCGCGGCGGGCACCAGCGCGACGCCGAGGGCTGCCTTGACCAGTGCGAGCACCGTATGCACCTGACAGGGGTATTGCGTGTACTCCGGCAACACCCGGGCGGCGCGGAACACCGCCACGAGCAGATCGTGGAAGTACCGGCCCTCCGACGGCGAGTACATGATGAACGGCTCGCCGTCGAAGTCCCGGACGTCGGGATTCTTCTCGCGCCGCGCCAAAGGATGCGCGGAAGGCAGCGCCGCCAGCAGCGGTTCCCGCCACAGCGGCAAAGTCACGACGTCGGCGCCGGTGACCGGCGGCCGGATCATGCCGAGATCGATCCCGCCCGCCAGCAATTCCTCCACCTGCGCCGCGGTCGCCATCTCCCGCAGCACGAGATCGACACCGGGCACCTCGGCGTTCACCGCGCCGACGACGCGGTCGAGATACGAATAGGCGGCGGTGGCGGTGAAACCGAGCGTGACGACGCCGACCTCACCCTTCTTCGCCCGACGGGCATACAACGTCGCCTCTTGCGCCGAACGCAGTATCTTCCTTGCCTCGGCGAGAAAAACCCGTCCGGCGGGTGTCAGCCGGACCATACGGTGCTTACGGTCGAAAAGTTCGACCCCCAGTTCGCGCTCCAGCAACTGGATCCGTCTGCTCAACGGCGGCTGGGTCATCGAGAGCCGCTCCGCCGCCCGGCCGTAGTGCAGTTCCTCGGCCACCGCGACGAAACTCACCAGCTGTTCCAGGGAGAACACCCATCCAGTCTAGGTATCACCGGCGAGCGGACAAGCGCCAATCGGTATCGTTCAGCGCGGGATTTCCACTGTGCGGTCGATGATCCCGGTCGCGACGGAGAGAATCTTGCGATTGTTGCTCCGCGCGTAGGCGCACATTACGCCGAACGCGTCGTCCACCGAAACCCGGAGCCGTTCGGCGAGCACTCCTTTCGCCTGTTCGATGATCACCCGGCTGTTCAACGCCGTTTGCCGCCGCGCGGTGAGGGTTTCCTGCCGCCACAACAGACGGTGATGCTGGATGCCGATCGTGGCGATGTCCGCGAGCGCCTGCCCGAGCCTCGATCCGGCGTCGTCGCGCGAATCGGGGCGGGTGCCGAACAGGTTCAGCGCGCCGATCACTTCGTCGCGGCGGCGCACCGGCAACGCGTACACGGAACGAGATTGCGCGTCATCGCCCGGACCCCCGAAGAGCCGAACGGACGAGCCGGATGGCATCAATCGTCCGTTCAGCCGGTTCCGGTCCCCCGGTCCGGCCCTAGGGTGGGACCCGAGACCGCTCGTCCTGGCCCCCGGCGAACGTGTCCGCCGGCGAGCTCTGGAGGGGCCATGTGCGTTCGCATTCTCGAGACCCGGGCCAAACGGGGGAATCCCTTTCTCCGGCTGCTGGTCCGTATTCAGCTCAAGACGTCCTGGCGCTGAACGCGGGCGCGCAGCCTGCTGATCGCCCGGTGTTTGGTCACCCGCACGCGCGACGACGTCGTACCGAGCGCCGCGGCGGTCTCGTTCGACGTCAGTTCGCCGATCACCCGCATCCCCAGCACTTCCCGATGGGCGACGGGCAGGGACCGCATCAGCCTGCCGAGCCGGACCCCGAGGTCGGCCCGCAGTGCGCGCTGTTCCGGTTCGTCGGCGGCCATCGCCGGACGTTCGGGGAGTTCACCGGTCAGCACCTGTTTGCTCCGCGACGCCTTCCGGAAGGCGTCGGCGACCTTGTTCGCCGCGATGGCGCGCAGGAGGAACAGGAAGGAGCCGCCGCGCAGGCCGTGCCCGGGAAGCGCGACGAAGACCGCGAGGCAGATCTCCTGCGCCACGTCGGCCGGTTCGAGACAGGTCAGGTCGCGGCCGCCGAGGCGGATCTCGGCGTACTTCCGCGCCCACGCGTTGACGGCGGCCATGAGGTCGTCCATGCCGTGCGGCCCGCCGTCCACCGCCGCCTTGGCGAGGTCGTCCCAGCCGACGGGGGAAATCCACGTCTCGCCGCCGCCGGTTCTTCGCATCGGAAAATCGTCGTTCATGTCCCGCTCCCACGGATGAGAAACCCGGCCGCCGGGGTCCAGGACGGAACGCGGTCAACGGTAGTCGAGAGAACCGGCCACCTCAATCGACGAAGGTCCGCGACAAATTGTCCGCCCCGGCGGAAAACCGGACAGATTCCCACCAGTGGTCTGGACATCTCCGGGCCCGGCGACGTAACTTCCCGTGCTGAGACCCTTCGCCAAGGTCACACCCCAGGCCGGGAACGCGCCCCCGGCCGACATCCGCAAGCACCGCCGCGGCGCGTTCGCGTCCCGCGGCGGGATTCCGCCGAGGAGTGAATTGTGCGCATCCGTAAGAAGATCCGGCGCGTTTTGACCGCGTTGACGGTCGCTCTCCCCCTGGTCACCGGCGTTTCAGCGCTTTCGGCACCCACCGCGGTCGCCGCCGGCCCCGATCCGCTGCCTTTGACCGTCACCAACAATTCGAACCGCTCCGAGGCGGTTCATCTCTACGTACTCGGGACGAACCTCGACACCGGCAAACTCGGCTACGTCAACGCCGCCGGCGCCTTCACCCCGTGGCCTCCGGGGGCGAACCCGCCGAGCCCCGCGCCGGACGTCGCGATCGCGGGGCCCGGCAACGGCGGTTCGACCACGCTGCGGATCCCGCGGATGCTCTCGGGCCGCGTCTACCTGTCGTTCGGGCAGAAGATCAAGTTCTTCCTGACCCCGGACGGGCTGGTCCAGCCGGCGCCGTGGGCCGACGGCGACCCGAACCGCGACATCCTGTTCGACTGGAGCGAATTCACCTACGACAACGGCGGGTTGTTCATCAACAGCTCGCAGGTCGACATGTTCAGCGTGCCGCACGCCGTCGGGCTCACCAACGGGGCCGGTACGAACAAGGAGGCCGGACGCCTCAAGGCCGGCGGCCGCGAGAACATCTTCAACGCCGTCCAAGGCCAGTCCGGATTCTCGAATCTGGTGTACAACCGGCTGCGGGTCCTCGCGCCGGGCAAGGGGCTCGACACCGGCAAGTTCAGCGGGAACTACCTCGACGGCTATGTCACGAGCGCCTGGAACACCTACAAGTCGACACCGCTGACCGTGGTCCCGTTCGAGGCCGAACCCGGCAAGAAGTTCACCGGCCGGACCGGCGGGGACGACGTCATGCGCTTCACCGACACCTCGGGCGCGACGGTCGCGTCGTTCGGCAAGCCGAGCACCCGCGACGTCTTCAACTGCGACGGACGGCTTCACGCGCCGAACGATCAGGTCGTCGGCCCGATCGCGCGGACGCTGTGCGCGGCGCTGCACCGCTCGACCCTCGGCTCCCTGCACACGCAGCCGACCTACGACGCGGGCCAGTTCTACAAGCAGCCCGTGACCGACCACTACTCGCGGATCGTGCACGAGCAGATGGTCGACGGGAAGGCGTACGGATTCGCCTTCGACGACGTCGGGCACTTCGAGTCGCTGGTGCACGACGGCGACCCGCGCACCGCGCGGATCATCCTGACCGCGTTCTGAGCCGCGAGCGCCCGATCAGGGTAGTTCGCGCGGTTTCCCGAGTGAGTCGTGAGTGTCCGTTATGGACACCCACGGCCCGTCAACGCGCCCCGCTCCCGATCCGCCAGGCCGACATGCCGATCCCGCTCGGCTTGAGCGAGAACTTCGGCGGCTCGGGAGTGCGGAGGCGTTCCAGCTCCTCCGGTGTGTACCGCACGCATTTACGGTGCCACTCCAGGATTCCGGCCATCCAGTCCTTCATGTTGTCCGCGTATCGGGTCAGCACCGCGCGGACGTCGTCGTGGAGCCCGAGGTCGTCGCACATCCGCGGCAGATCCTCGTCGGCGAGCTGGTCGAACTGGTCCATCCGCGCGTTCATCAGCCGGGCCGCGATGTCACGGGCCTCGATCCGGTCGAGGCCCAAGAAACGCTCCACGACGTAGACCAGGTTGTGCACCTCGCCCTCGTATTCGACTTCCTTCTGGTAAGAGAAGAGATCGTTGGTGAACGTCGCGTAGTCCTGGGCGGCGGTGTCGAGTTCGAACAGCACCCGATTCTGGTAGATCTCCGGCGGTACGACATCGCCGAGCTGGAGCCGGGCGAGGCTCTTCGTCAGGTCCGAACCGAACGTCCGCCGCCGCATCTCCACGTAGTCGACCGGGTCGGGTACACGGTTCTGCGCCTGGTTCGCCACCTCCCAGACCCAGCTCGCGGTCATCCTCTCGATCGCCTGCCGGAATTCCGCCCGCGCGGGTGGGGCCAGCGGTCCTGCGGTGCGCTTCCACAGGTCCTCGAGGCCGCGCTCGACCGGGTTCGACGGCTTCGGCACCGGCTCGCCGTCGAGTGGCATGAAGAGGGAAAGGCGGTCATTGCACAGTTTCGCGGCGACGGGGTCCCTTCTCATCCCGAAGACGACTGGGAAGTAGTCGTCGCCGTAGGTGCCCCAGGTCAGCCAATCCGACGACAGTTTGAGCTGTTCGAGATCCGAGTCCGCGTGGATCATCGCGGCGCAGTGCGGCAGGTCGATGCCGCGCATCCGGCGCTCGTCCCAGATCCCGCCGTCCTCGAACATCCCCATCTCCCGCGCCCAGCCCGGCGCGTACTCCCGGGCGGCGGCGAGATGCGGACTGGTGCGCACGGGGTACGGCATGCGGAATTCCGGCAGCGGCAGCTGTCCCACCTTCGCGAACGGCGGAGGCGCCTGCTGCCGTACCCGCTGGGCCAGCCCCAGCCGGTTCGGCGAGAGCCGCAGCGATCCGGTGCCGAGCCCGCTCGGCCCGTGGGCGCCGGTCACCGGGCCCTCGTTCATGTACCGGCTCGACCGCGCGTGCCATTCGTGACCGCCGGACTGCCAGTCCTGCAGGCCTTTGACGTACAGGCCGATCCCGATCTGTTCGGGCAGCGAGACGTCGTGTTCGGCCAGCAGCGCGGGCACTTCGACGAGCGCGGTGTTCTCGAACTGCTGCAACCGCGAGGTCAGCAGGTCGTTGGTGAGTTCGGCGGCCTCCTGCGTCGGGCAGTCGAGGAACTTCTCGAAGACGAGGACGGCGTTGGAGTTTTCGCCCTCTTCCCGCACTTCTCGTTGGTAGGAAAAGAGATCGTTGCGAAGGTGGACGGCGTCGGCGAAGGTGTCACGCAGCACCTCCATCGGCCTGGTCGCGGCGATCCTGTCCGGCACTTCGGCACCGACGGCGTACTCGATCAGGTTCGCCGACCACGGCGCCCCGCCGACGCGACGGCGCATCTGGACGTATTCGATGGGGTTCGCGATCCGGCCGCGGTCGATGTTGTCCAGTTCCCAGAGCGATTCGACCATCAGGTTGTGCGTACTGGTGACGAAACGCCGCCGCCAGGCTTCCGACATCGAAGGAATGGTGCGCGCCCAAAGGTCCTTGAGCCCGGCTTCGGCGGGATTCTCCGGTTCCGGAGAGGTTTCCCCCGGCCCGGTCATGAACAGTTCCAGCCGGTCCAAATAAGCCTTCGCGCCCTCGGTGTTCCGGGTGTACTTGAATTGCGCGAGGAAATCGTCGTCGAAGAAGAACACCCAGACGTACCAGTCCGTGACCAGATCGAGGGACGGCCCGTCACAGTCCGGATGGGTGTGCGCGCAGAGCAGCGCGTAATCCATTTTCGCCAGCGCCTGTTCGGTCCAGACGACGTCACCGGACGGCGCCGGTGAATCGAGCATGCCCATTCGCCTGGACCAGGCCATACTGTGCGTTCGCGCCGCTTCGAGGTGCGGATTCATCCTGGCCGGATGCGGCACGTAGAACTCGGGCAAGGTGAAAGCCTGCATCGGCGACTGCCTCCCGCGCGGGTGTCGGATACGTCTCGACGTTTCCAGTCCGCGGCGGTGCCGGGCAACGGCCACCCGGGCGATTCGGTGCACCATGGAGTGAATCAGTCCCAGATGGACGCCGAATCGACATACGGCGCGAGCAATCCGCTCAAGACCTCGTCACCGTTCCCGGTCAATTCGTCCTCGGCGATCCGGCGGGCGACGCCGACCAGGAAATCGGCGGCCTGCACCCGCGGATCCGACCGTGAATCCACGAACTTCACCCCGGCCGAAGCCGGGCTCGACTCGATCCGGGCGAGTCGTTCGCCCTTGAGCGACGGTTGTTCGTCGTGGACGAGGAACACCTGCTCCCCGCCCTCGCTCCAGTACTCGACGGCGCGGAGGATCGCGGGCACCAGCGGATCGAGGAGCTTGGCGTCACGCGCCGCGGCGACCTTCGCCCGCAATTCCGCGGTGTCCCCGACCATCGCGAAGAACGACCCCGCCGCCGGATCCCGGCGGTTCCTGGTCCGCAGCACGTCGTTGAACGCGGCCAGGAGTTCGTCGTCCGGCCGCACCGCCGGGCCGACGAGTGCGCGGAGTTCGTTCGCCAGCAGCAGTTTCTTGTCCACGAGGTACACGTGCGCCCGCCCGTGGACCGGCCCGCGCGGGCCGAGGAACCATTCGAGGACCCGCCGGTGTTTCGTGCGGAGGAGGTGGTTGGCCTTGTACTCGACCGCCGGCGAGCGGATCCTGCGCCGCAGTTCGGCCAGGCATTCCGCGGCCTCTTCGGGACTCAACCGGACCCCGGCGTGCGCGAAGACGTCGGTCTGCCCGCCGATCAGTTTCTCGCCCTCGGACCCGGACTCGTCGCAGGCGATCTCCAGGGGCACGCTGCGCATCGTGCCCGATCACGGCGGCGCCGTCGACCGGGTTACGCGGGTTCGGGCAGCGGCTCACCGGTCTCGAGCAGCGTCTTGAGGCTCGACAGGATCGACGGCCAGCCGCCCTTGACCATCTCCAGCACGGTGCTGCCCTGGTCGAAACCGTCGTGCACGACGGTCAGCTTCACCGTGTCGCCGACGGGTTCGAGGTCGAACGTGACCTTCGACCGTGACTCGGCCTGAAGCTTCGCCGACACGTCGTCGTCGAGCCTCACCGACTTGGCGAACTCCGGGGTGAAGGTGTGCCAGGTGTAGGACAGGCGCCGGTACGGGTCGGACTCGAGGATGACCTGTTCGGGGTCTTCCAGCCGCACGCCGAGCTGCTCCCAGGCCATGGTCGACCCGGGCTTCCAGTCCGAAGTGAACTCACAACCCCAGTACTGCTTGGTGAAGACCGGATCGGTGAGCGCCTGCCAAAGCCGCTCCGGCGTCGTCCTGATGTAGCTGGTGTACACGAATTCGTCGGTGCTCATGGGTTGCTGCTCCAATGCCTTCTTGAGGTCGGCGAGCGCGTCGACCCGGCCCTGGTGGTACCGGTCGATCCAGCGCTCGGCGATCGCGTTGATCGGCTCCGCGTTCACGTAATGCAACTTCTCGCGGCCGCGGCGGACCGTGGTCACCAGGTTGGCCGCTTCCAGCACGGCCAGATGCTTGCTGACCGACTGCCGCGCCATGTCCAGCCCCGCGCACAGCTCACGCAGGGTCTGCCCGTTGCGCGCGTTCAGGTCGTCGAGCAACCGGCGCCGGCTGGTGTCCGCCAGCGCCTTGAAGACCTCGTCCATGCCGCTCTCCCTGACATGCAGCCGCCCGGCTGCCTTTTAACTTTAGGCAGCCGCGCGGCTGCCTGTCAAGGCCGGTCAGAACCGCACCACGACTCGGGGGCAAACGAGGAACCAACCTGCGTGCCGAGCGTCGATACAGGCAGACCCGGCTTGACCGACAACTTCAGGAGGGAGCACCCGAACGATGAGCACGAGCAGAGGCGTGGCCTGGGAAGGCTTCTTCAACACCAGGGACCTCGGTGGACTGCCGACCAAGTCCGGCGGCACGACCAGCCATGGAGCCTTCTTCAGGGCAGCGGACCTTCGTTTCGTCACGGAGACAGGTTGGGCCCAAGCGCGCGAGTCCGGTGTCCGTACGGTCATCGACCTCCGCAACGCGGACGAGATCCGGCCTCGCGAAACTCCGTTGACGGCACGGGCGGGCTCGGCACAGTTCGCTGCCACCCCAGAAGGTCCCACCACACCGACAGGCGTCGATCTGCTCGAAGTCCCGCTCGACGACATCGACGACATCGAGTTCTGGCAGCACGTCAACCGTGAGCGACTCAACGGCACCCCGCTCTATTATCCCGTCTTCCTCCAGCGGAAGGCCGAGCGTTGCGCGGCCGTCATCAAGGCGATCGCCGACACCGATCCAGGCGGAGTTCTGTTCCACTGCGGCGCCGGCCGAGACCGAACCGGCCTGATCGCCCTTCTGTTGCTCGCACTGGCCGACGTCGAACCCGAGGAGATCGCCGCGGACTACACCATGTCGACCGAAGGCCTCAAGGCCCTGTTCGCCGCGATGGGAACCGCCGGCCAAGAACCGATCATCCAGGCTGTCCTCATGGACCGGGGCACCACGCTCGAAGAGACCGTCATCGCGACCCTCGACGGCATCGACGTCGAGCAGTACTTGCTCAGCGCCGGCGTTACCAGCAGCGAACTCCACAACGTTCGCAACAGACTCTTGAGTCTCCCCTCGCACTGAAGCTCGCAACGGCTCCGGAGAGCCTTGGGAGTCCAGCGAACACCTGACAGCGCCGGTCGGTCCGCGACGCTAAGGGAGGGAGTTCGCACTTTCATCGCGATGAAAGTGCGCCGAAAGCGCGAGCCGCATTGTTCGCCATGCTCTTCGGTCGCGTCGTGGCCGCCACACGGACGACATCGTTCCCAAAGGTGCACGCAGCTCGGACGTCGAAGCCCCACGAACCTAACGTGGAGCCGCGACGCGGTACTGGTGCCAGTTCCGCGCGGCTTGGCAGAGCTTGTGCTTCCACGGTTGCGGGTCGTCGTCGGCGATCTGTTCCCAGAGGTGCACGTTGACCGCGGCGAAGGTGTCGATCCCGGCGGCCGGTGCTTCCTGCCAGGCGGGGATCGTGGCTGCCCAGGTTTCCGCCGTCCTGGGTGAGTGACCTTCGGCGATCAGCCACAGCGCCGCGCACGCGGGATCGACCCAGGCGGCGCCGAGGGTGGGCCATGCCCAGTCCACGATCCTGGCCCCGCTGCTGGTGACGAGGATGTTGTGGGGGTTGAGGTCGGTGTGCAAGAGCTGATCGCCGGCCAGCAGAGCCAATTCGCGCTGATCGACGTGGCCCGCCCAACGTTGCTCGATACGTGCCAGTGACAGCCCTGGTGCCGGCACCTGTCCGAGCCGGGTGAGAACAGTGGTCAGCTCGCCGAGGTCGGCGGAGCCTGGTCGTAGGTCAGCGTGATGTCCACTGAGGTGTTCGAAGCCGAGGATGTTCCATCCACCGGTTTCGACCTGCCAGCACAGTGCGGGCCCGATGCCGGCGATGTGTTCGGCGATGGTGGCCTCGCGCAGCTGCGTGGCGATACGACGGTGGTCAGCGGGCATGCCTTTGATGAACACCGAGGTGCTCGTGGTGTGCAGGATCGCCGTGAGACCGGAGTTCAGCCCGGAGCTGATCGGGTCCACGGCGTGGATGGTCCCGGTTTCGTGCTCGACCGCGTCGCGAACGGTGGCGGGCAGGTCGAACCACGCGGTGCGTTCTCTGGTGTCGTTCAGCATGGCGCGAGCGGTCGAGGTGGTGTTCATGCGGGCACCGTGGTGGCGAAGCCGAGGGTGATCAGGCCTTCGGAGCGGAACAGCAGGTCCGACGGGCCATCAGCGGCGGTTTGCAACAGCTGATAGTCGGCGCGGTGACGTTCACCCCAGGCGGCGGCGTGCCGCCACAGGGCACGGCCATGTCCGCGTCCGCGGCGGTCCGCCAAGACGCCGAAGTACTGCGGCAACATCGCCGACGCGCCGTGGCGGTCGGTCATCGTCGCCAGGGGCCCGATCGCGCCGACGATTCGCTCGTCCACCACGGCGACGAGGATCGGACCGTCGACCAGACCGTCACGCCAGCGTCGATGCAGGAATTCGAAACCCATCCCGGGCAGCTGCTCGGCGAATTCCCAGAACGTGTTTCTCACCTGCGCGGATGTGGCGTCCAGGTCGAGCACCGCTGCCCCCGATACGGGCGGGACGCCGGTGGCAAGTGATGCGCCAAATGCTTTGAGCAGGATCCGGGTAGTGCTCTGTGTACTTTCCGTAATTACGGCGGCGTCGTCAGGATGGAACCAGACAAGACGACCGGCGCGGGCGCCGTGTGTCACGCACCAACGGCGAGTCACCTCCCGCAGCGCCACGACATCGGGCCGTTCCAGGCTGTAGACGTAGACCTTGATCGTGGCTCTCCCCCGGTGCGACAGAGTGGGTATGATCGTGAGGTCGGGACAGTGCACGATCTCGTCGGTCAGCACGGTTTCAAATTTGGCCGCTGACCAGCGGCTTTCCTTGTCGAACGACAGCATCGTCCCCGCGGCAGCGGCGGCGATGACCTCGTCGAAGATCTCCGGCTCGAGGATGTCCGGGTGCACTGGCCCAAGGGTGGGGACATACGGGACGTGCAGGACACGGCGCAGCCACTGCGGACGGAAGCGCATGGCGGCACGCTACCCGGACGGCCGAGACGCCCGGTGACCACCGGTGGTGTGACACGCCGATGATCACCGGGACGTGCCATGGGTCAGTACGGGTTGTCGTCGCCGGCGTTGCAGCTGCACTTCGACGACTCGACCAGCACGTCCAGGTCGTCGACGAGTTCGATCTCCTCGATCGGCACCTCGACGGCCGTTGCGCGGAAGTGAATTTCCACGGCGACAGCGGTCATAACGTTCTACCCTCCTCCAGTGGGCTCGGATCAGTGCTGGCAGTAGGCAGCCAGTGGCGCCTTCGCTTTGCGATACAGTGTGACGAGCGGCATGCACGTTCCGCAGGTGCCTTGTAGCCCGCATCCGGTGCAGTCACCCTGACGCAAGAGCAACTTGTCGGCGATCCCGCCGAGCCGGGTGAGACCTGCGACGCCTTCGTCCATCAGCGGGACCTGCGGGTCGCGGCCGACCTTGCAAATGCTGGCGTGGCCGTGCGGGTCGACGTGGAAGAAGGTGTGCCCGGCGGAGCAACCGGTGAACGGCTTGCGTTTGCGCAGGTACTCCTGTGACTGCGCCGGCAGGCTCTCCGCGCCGCCGTAGATCGTCGGTGACATGTTCGAGAACACGTGGTGCGGCAGCTCGTACCGCTCGGCCAGTGCTTTCATCGCGTCCAGCTCGTGGGCATTGTGCTCGGTGACGATCAGGTTCAGGTTCAGTGGCAGCCCTGCCTCGTGCGCGGCGGCGATACCGCGGGAGAACTTCGCGAACGATCCGCGGCGCCGCGTCAGACCGTCGTAGGACTCGGCGGTCGCGCCGTAGACGCTGATCGTCAGCCGATACGGACGATGAGTCGCGAGCAGGTCGAGGATGGCGGGGTTGGCCAGCCGGGAGCCGTTGGAGGAGATCGACAGCATCATGCCCAGCTCGAACGCACGGGTATAGACATCGGGAAACAGCTTGTCGATGAGGGGTTCGCCGCCGGTGAGCTGCAGCCACAGCACCCTGGCCTCGGCCATGATGTCCAGCAGCCGGACCCGATCCTGCCAGGACAGCCCCTCGAATTTCTTCAATCCCAGATAGCAGTGTTCGCAGTCGTAGTTGCAGCCGAGATTCAGTTCGTAGGACGCCCGCCCAAAGCCATAAGACGACTCGTTCCGGACCAGAATCGTGCCGGGCACAGCACTACCGTAGATGTCGAGATCCGGCCAACGACGGCGAACCGCCTCCGCCAGCCACTCTGGGCACGAACCTGTCGCGGCGTCTCCGTTCAGCTCTCGCCAATAGCGCGGCGGAAGCTTGATCCCAGAGACATGGCCGGGCCGGACAAGAAGGAAATCCTCCAGGAATGGACTGGCGACAAGTGCATACATAAGCGCCCCTCTGGCCGGCGAGCAACGGTGCGTGGCCTGTGGACTTCGACCGTGCCGCAACGCGAGGGCACTGGTCAATGAGCCCGGCGTTTACACACCCGACGGCTCACAACAGCTCAGGCCAACGGACGAGACCAACCTCGGACTCTCACCCCCAGCAATCGGCACCACACCACCATCGTGTACTTGCCATGACAGCGAATCGTCCGGTCACGAACGGCGAACGCGCGTATGATCGGCCGCCCTTTCGCCAGACTCGTCCCGCATGCCGCTTTCACAACATCTCGTTCGCATGGGTACTTTGCGTTCGGCGCACAGTCGCCTCAACCGACCCACTCCGGCAGTGGTGTCATAGGACAAAACGGGCTCAGGCTACCTGTCAAGTCGTTGTTTGCCACGTTGCCCGCAACTACCTTGTGCGCACGGCCGGACAAGCGCCAAGGGAGGAAGTTGTGTCAAAGAGCCGCAACTAGCCATTCGCGTAGTCGCGGTCTACCTCGCACCAATTTCCTTCGTTGAGGTAATGAACCGCACCGCTGTCCGGCGGACTGGTGGCGGCGATCGCGGTCAACGCCGCTGTCGAGGCTCAGTGGCCTGATTTCGCACAGACGGCGGCCACGCAGAGATAGGCGACCGCGAGGACCGCCGACCAAGTCGCACTTGTTTCGACGGCCAGATAGAGATGCACCAGCGCGAGGACGCCATAGGTCACAGCGAGTCCTCGCAGGGCTTCGGAGCTGCCCAAAGACCACCCACCGCCCGGATTCACGCCCGGAATACTCCAGTGCGCGGCGGCAGAGCGGCGGACCACGGCCACCCAACGCCGATGTGCCCGGCACGCCGCCGTCGAACGGCGGGTACCGGGCACATCGGACGAACGCGAATCGTCAAGCTTCCACCCGCGTCTTGGTTCCCGCACACCCAACGGGAACCGGCACTCAGTTGTGCTGGCTCGTCCCGCCGTCGAGCACGCCGCCCGCGGCGCAGTTGTCGGGGGTCTCACCGCTGGCTTCGTGGGCACCCGGCGAGAGGATCGGCACTCCGATGCCGTTGAGCGTGTCGCGGATCGGCACCTGGACACCCAGCACGTTGATGTCGTTGTCACAGACGCCGAGTACGGCGTTGACATTGTGCAGCACGTCGATGTTGTTCAGGTTGGCCAACCCGGCCTGCTCGCTGATGTCATGGCCGTGGTGACCGTGGCCTTCGTCGTCCGGCGTCCCGGCGGACGCGATTCCACCGGTCAGGAACGCTCCGGCCGCCATCGCGGCGGTGACGAAACCAATCTTCTTCAGCATGCATTCTCCTCTGATAGGAATGGGGTGACGTAGGGGAAGGGCACCGGCGTGCCGCAGCGCAAAAGCTACCGACCCGGTGAACGGATCTCCATTCGATGCCATCATCGTGTGGTTCGAAACCACGTCTGACCGAGGTTCTTGTACCCCGAAAGGAGGACGCAAGGCGGAATGGACATCGTTTACGAATCCTGTCGGCGGTGACCTCATGAGCCCGGTGTCCCGGCTGCGCGACTTTTTGCGAGGTATGCGGACGGAGATCAGTCACATACAGTATCGAGAAATTGTTTAGAGCATGTTCCACTACCCGTCCGAATTACAAGCACTGGTGTAAATCTTTTCTTTGGGTGACAAAACTCCCGCCGCGGTCCTTCGAACGTGGCGACTCCGCCCCATCTCTACGCTTCCTGCCATCTCAGCGAAGTGGCCGAATGCCGGCCCGGTTCGTGTCGTGGCGAGAAGGAGCCGTTGGTGGTCGCTTACGGGATACTCGTCGTGTCGGCCGTGCTGTACGCGATAGGGATCGTCGCTCAGAGCGTCGCCGCCCAGCGAGCCGCGCACGAGCGTGGAACAGGTCTGGGATTGCTCGCCCGGCTGGCCGCCGACCGGCTCTATCTGGTGGGCTTCGCCGGACAGGTAGGCGGTTTCGCGTTCGCGTTCTTCGCTCGCGAATCACTGCCGCTGTACCTGGTCCAGACCGCTTCGTCGTCGGCGATCGGACTGGCGACCCTTTTCGGCGTCGTGGTCTTGAACTGGCGGGTGCGGCTCAGTGAGGTGCTGATGCTGGCGCTGATGGCGGGTGGACTGGTCGTCCTCGCCGGCTCGTCGAAACCCTCCGTCGCCGACGATTTCTCACCGGCCACCGTTCTGCTCCTGACGGCCGCGCTGGTCGCGATCGGAGTGACCATGACCCAGCTGGGCCGGACGGACACTTTTCTCTTGCCCGCCCTGCTTTCCGGGGTTTCGTTCGCCGTGGTGGCGATCATCAGCCGGGTGCTGGCCCATGAGGAACTCACCTCTCTGCCGTCGAATCCGCTGACCGGGCTGATGCTGGCCGCCGCCGTACTCGGGCAGGCTTCGATGGCGGTCGCTCTGCAGCGTGGCCTCGCCACGGCGGTAGTGGCGACGGCCGACGCCACGACGATCGTGCTGTCCTCCATCGCCGGTATCACGGTGCTCGGTGATCAAGTCGCCGAAGGAACCGGGCCTTGGGTGGTCTCAGGACTCACGGCGGTCGTCGCCTGCGTTCTGGTGCTCGGCTCGTTGGCCCGCACCACGTCGACCTCGGCCGGTGTCGCGGAGAAGACGGCATGACCGCGCGGCCACTGGCGAGCGTGTCGATCGACCTCGACAATCTGTGGGCCTACCGCAAGACCCACGGCGACCCCGAGTGGCGCCGGTATCCCAGTTTTCTGCCTTCGGCCGTGCCGCGGCTGCTCGAAGTCCTCGGTGAGCAGCGGCTGACGACGACGGTGTTCGTGGTCGGTGCCGACGTCGTCCGCGAAGACGGCGCCAAGGCGGTCAACGAGATCACCGCGGCCGGTCACGAAGTCGGCAACCACTCGTTCGGCCACGAGCCTTGGCTTCACCGCTATACCCGTGCCCGTCTCGAAGACGAACTGCGACGTACCGATGACGCGATCGTCGAGGCCGGTGCCCCGCTCCCCCTCGGCTTCCGCGGGCCGGGTTTCAGCCTCAGCCGAGACCTCGTCGAAGTACTGGCCGGACGCGGATACGCCTACGACGCCAGCACACTTCCGACCTGGATCGGCCCGTTGGCCAGGGCCTATCACAATCGCACGGCACCTCCGCGCGACGGCGGTGACGACGGCGACGGTCGTGACGAACTGTTCGGCGGGTTTTCTCGGGTGCTGGCGCCGGTGCACGCGTATCGCTGGCGAACGAGCTTCGGCACCGGTCTCGTGGAGCTTCCGGTGACGACGATGCCGTTGGTGCGCACGCCGATCCACGGTTCGTACCTGCTGCAACTGCACGAGATCTCGCCCCGGTTGGCCAGGGGTTATTTCAAGACGGCATTACGGCTTTGTCTCGCCAGGGGGGTCGCGCCGTCCCTCCTGCTGCATCCCACCGACGTCCTCGGCGCCGCGGAAGCACCCGGTATGGAGTTCTTCCCCGGGATGGCCGCGCCCAGCGGACGCAAGGTGGCTTGGCTGGGGTGGGTGCTGCGCGCCTTGCGCGAGCATTTCGACGTCGTCGGCACCGGTGAATACGTACACCGGACCAACCCGCGGCGGGAGCGCTCGGTGACCTGCCTGGACGCCGGGAGATGACCGCCTTCACGGTCGTCACCCCGGTCGAACACGACGCACGGGCGGCGATGTTGCGCGCTCTCGCGTACGCCACGGTCGCCTTGGCGCCGATCGAGGGCTATCTGGCAGCCGCGCACCCGCATCTCGGCAAGGTCGTGCCCGCGCTGCTCGTCACCACGTGGCTGGTGACCCGTGTCCATCAGCGACGGTTGCCCCGGCCGACGCCGCTGCACGCGGTACTGGCGCTGCTCGCGACGGTGGTGGCGATCACCGCGGCGGCCCATTCATCGGGCACCTTCACCGCGGAGTACACCTTGCGCTGGCTGCCGTTCCTGGTGCTCACCGCGGTGCTGGCGGACGTCGCCGGTCGTGAGGCACCGATCCGCGGGTTGCTGCTGGCCATGGCCACGGGAGCGACCGCGGCCGCGCTCGGCGGGCTGTACAGCCTCGTCGCCGACGGGCAAACACGCGCCGCCGGTCCGCAAGAGGATCCGAACGACCTCGCGTATTTCCTGGTCGCCGCGGTTCCGCTGCTCTTCGTCGCACGTCGGGGTTCACCTCGGCGGTCGACCGTCGTGACCCTCGCTTGCATCGTGCTGGTGGCCGGCGCGACGGCGACCTTCTCCCGCGGTGGCGCCTTGGGGCTGGCCGCCGCCGTCGGCTGGCTGACCCTGCGCCGCGTCCTGTCCTGGCGGGTACTCGCCGCCGCGGCCGCCGCGGCCGGGGTGCTCTGCGCGGCGGCGATGCTGCTCGCCGGGCCGCGGATCGAACGGGCGTTCCAGGAGAAGACCTACATCGCGGCCTCCAATGTGGACACCAGGGAGCTGCGCTGGCAAGCGGCGGCCCGGATGGTGGCCGAACATCCGGTCCTGGGCGCCGGTCCTGGTGGATTTCGCGAAGAGTACGCCGCCGAATCGCACAACGCGGAACTCGACGAGCAGACCCCGGTGGCGCACAACATGTACCTCGAGGTGTCCGCGGAACTGGGCCTGCCGGGATTCGCCCTGTTCATCGCGATGATCGTGCTCGCGGCGACGGCGAGCGAACGGGTCGTCCGGACGGGCGACCCCGCCGCCAGGACCGAGGCGATCGTGATCCAGGCGTCGTTGCTGGCCGTACTGGTCACTTCGACGTTCCTCTCCGAGCAGTACTACCTCCCGTTGTGGTCGCTGACCGCGTTCGCCGTGGCGGCCGGAGACCGGGTTCGCCGAGAGAAAGGCGGGTTCCCATGCGTGTCCTGCACGTGATCAGTGAGATGGGCGCCGGCGGCGCCGAAACCCTCGTGGCGGGCATGGCGGCCCGCGGCGAGGAGTACGGCTGGGTGTCCGCGGTCGCCAGTGGCGGTGGATTCCGCGCCGACGCGCTGGCCGCGGACGGGGTGGCGACCTTCCCGGTCCCGCTCGCCCTTCGCAGCGGGACAGGCGTGCTGCGGGCGGCGTGGGCGGTCCGCCGGGCGATCGCCCGGTTCCGGCCGGAGGTCGTGGTGGCCCACAACGTCGGCGCGAGCCTGGTCGCCCGGCTCGCGCTCGTTGCCGGGCGGCGGCGGCCGTTGGTGACCGTCTTCCACGGCGTCGCCGACGATGAGCTGACGAGGGCCGCACGGATCCTCCGGCGCACGTCCGACCGGGTGGTCGCCGTTTCCCCCGCCACGGCCGACCGGCTGGCCGAAGCGGGCCTGACCCGCCCGGTCGTGATCCGCAACGCCGTGTTCGCGCGGCCTCCGGTCTTCGGCCGGGCGGCGGTGCGGGCGTCGCTCGGCGTCGCGGCCGGGACGCCGGTCGCGCTCTGCCTCGCCCGGTTGGAGCCGCAGAAACGCCACGACGTGCTGCTGGACGCGTGGGCGCTGCTCGGAGGCGACGCGGTGCTGTGGTTGGCGGGTGACGGGAGCCTGCGTGCCGACCTCGAGTCCCGTCTCGGGGAGGCGAACGGCCGGATCCGGTTCCTCGGTACTCGCGAAGACGTGCCCGATCTGCTCGCGGCGGCCGACGTGACGGTGCTGACCAGCGATTGGGAGGGCCTGCCGCTGGCCGTACTCGAAGCGATGGCGGCCGGGCGGCCGGTCGTCGCGACCGATGTCGGCGGTGTCGGTGAGGTGCTGTCCGGCGGCGCCGGGGTGGTGGTGCCGCCCGGCGACCCGCTGGCCGTGGCGGAGGCCTTGGGCCCGTTGCTGCGCGACAAGTCCGCACGGGACTCCTTGGCCGCCCAAGGCCTGCGGACGATCCAGCGGGAGTACGACCCGCACACGGTGATGAAGGCCTACGACGAACTGCTCCGCACGACGCTGGAAGGAAAGCGGTGAAAGAACTCCTGACGCGAATTCCGCGCTTCGCGGTCCTCGGCGCCGCCGTGGGACTGCTGATCGGCTCGCTGGTCTTGGTGGTGGGCTTGTCCCGCGACGAGCAGTACCAAGGGCGCGTGAGCCTGCTGGCCGAGCCCATCGGACAGGCGGAGGGCTCGGTCGCGCAGTACGGCGAAGTCGTCTCCCTGACTTTGCCCGCCTTGGTCGAACTCGCCCGCAGTCCTTCGGTGCTTCAGGCCGCGGCACCGGTTTCCGGTTACTCACCGGAAGAACTCGGTCGCCGGATTTCGGTGGAACTGGTGCCGGCGTCCGGGGTGGCGCGCCTGTCGGTGCGGGCGGCGTCGTCGGAGCAGGCGGAGGCGACGGCGACGGCACTGGGCAAGGCACTGGCCGACGCGAATCTGCTGGCCCCGGTCGGCAGGCTGCGGCCATTGGACGCCAAGGCCGACGTCGCCGTGGTCACGCCGGACACTTCGCTGGTGACCGGGCTCGCCCTGGTCGCGGCCGTGGCCGCCGGGCTCGCCGCGGCGGCGATCCGCCGGTCGATGCCGTCGGAACCCGGGGGTGGGACGAGGTCCGTGCGCCGGGCGCTGCTCGCGGCGGGGATCCAGCGGCCGGTGGCGGTACTGCGCGGTGACGACCCGGGGATCACCGACCGGCTGGCCGTTCTCGGCCTCGCGACGGGGCGGCCGGTACGCGTGGTCCCGGTCTCCCCCGAATACAGCGAGAAGGCCGAGAAGCTGGCGGCCGCGCTTTCGGCGGACCAGAACCAAAGCGGCTCTTCAGTGGTGGCCGTGGCCGGACGGCGAAGTCAGGACGAGCTGACCGCGGCGGCCGGTGTCCTGCCCGCCGAGGCCGTGCTCATCGCGGTGGTGCTGGCGTGAGCACGAGAGAGCGCGTCGTCCTGGTGGTCGCGACGATCGTCGGCTCGGTGAGTGCGTGGCACGCGCTCACGCCGTCGTGGCGAGTGCCGCTGCCGGGACAGGCGGACCCGGCCGAGGAGCGGCTGCAGGATTTCCGCGACGCGCTGTACTTCCCGATCCGCGAGTTCCTCGCGGGCGGTAATCCCTACGATCCCGCCGCGATGTTCGCGCACTGGCCGGTGCGGCAGGACTTCAACCTCTACCAGCCCTACCACCTCTTGGCGCAGCTGCCGTTCGCGCTGCCCGGGTACCGGGTGGGCGCGGTGGCCTTCACGGTGTTCTCCTTGCTGCTGCTGGTGGCGCTCGCGGCGCTGGCCACGGTCGCGATCCGGCGGCTCGTCCCCGTCCCGTTCGCGGTCACCACCGTGGTGCTCGCGGCGCTGCTGGTGACCAGCCAGGTCGGGAAGGCACAGCTCTACGTCGGCCAGGTGAACCCGCTGATCGCCGTCGGCGCGGCGGGGGCGTTGCTCGCCCGGCGGGACCGGCCGGGCTGGGCGGCGGCGGCGCTCGCGCTCGCCTGGCTCAAGCCGCAGTACGGTCTTCCGCTGGCGATCTTGCTCTTCGCGAGGGGATCGCGGCGGGTGGCACTGGCCGGGACCGCCGTCGCGGCGGCCGCGAGCCTCCCGGTCGTGGTGCTGCTGGTGATCCGCAGCGGCGGGGTCGGCGCCTTCCTCGACGTCGTCGCCGCGAACATCGCTCACGCCCGTGGTACCGCTTACGGTGCGGTCGATTCCCTTACCGCGCAACGGATCGATGTCGGGGCGGTGGTGTTCCGGGTCACCGGCCAGGCTCCGTCCGGCATCGAGCCGCTCGTCTTGGCGGGGGTGCTCGTCACGAGCGTGCTGCTCGTGCGGCGGCTCGACCAGGTGTCGGCCTCCCCGGTCGCCGACCTGCTCACCTGTCTCGCCGTGGTGGTCTGCGTGGTGCACCAGCCCGGTGACGTGCTGATCGCCGTGCCCGCGATGGCCGCGGTGGCGGTGCTCTGGTGGCGTCATCGAGCCGAGCCGGGATGGGGCGCGGCCGGACTCGCCGTGCCGGCGGCGGCGATACCGTTCGCCCATCTGTACACGGTGGACTCGGCGGTGGTCTCCCTGTTCGGCACGCGGGTGGCCGTCACGGTCGACGGGGTCGCCGTGGTCTTCGCGTGGTGCGCGCTGGTCTGGGGCGCCGTCCGGCTGACCGGGGCCCGATCAGCCTCGCCGGTCGCGGCCGGGAGCGGCGGATGACCGGCGGACTCGGGACGAGGGCGGTCCGGGGCTCGCTGTGGCTCGGCGCGGTCAACCTGGTCAGCAAGGGCAGCCAGATGCTGATCACGCTGATACTGGCGGCGCTGCTGACCGAGGGGGAACTCGGGATCGTCGCGTTGGCGGTGTCGATGGTCAACCTAGGCCAGGTGGTGCAGTCGATCGGCGTCTACGACGTGATCAGCCGCACCGAACGCGATCCGCGCCGGATGGCGGGGACCGTGCTGACGATGAGCGTGGGCGCCGGCCTGGTCCTGGCTATCGTGCTCGCCGCCGCGGCGGGTCCGGTCACCGCGGTGCTCGGTGCCCCGGACGCCGCCGGCTTGGTCCGCCTGGCCGCGATCGGCCTCCCGTTCTCGGCCGCGGGCGGGGTCCAGATGGGGTTGCTGCATCGGAAACTGGACTTCCGGCGACGGCTCTTGCCCGACGGGGGGAGCGCTGTCCTGGGTGCCGTCGTGACGGTCGTGCTCGCCCTCGACGGTGCCGGACCGGCGTCCGTCGTGATCGGCCTGGTGTGCACGTCGGTCGCCCAGCCACTGCTCGGTGGGCTGGTGGGCGGCGGGGTGCGGCCGTGCTGGGACCCCTCGGCGGCGGCGGAAGCCTTGCGCTGGGCCTCGGCCGTGGGGCCCGCGGCCGTCGTGGCGGCGGTGCTCGTCAACCTCGACTACCTCGTGGTCGGCCATCTGCTCGGGCCGGACGCGGTCGGTGTCTACTCGCTGGCCTACCGGCTGGCCTGGGTGCCCTACATCATGGTGGCGGTCGTACTGGGCGCGGTGGCCTTTCCGGTGTTCACGCGGCTTTGCGGAGAAGAAGGCGCGCTGCGGGAGATGGTCACCCGGTTCACCCGCGCCGTGCTCGTGATCGCCGGCGGCCTGTACCTCGCGCTGACCGTACTCGCCGACCGTGTCGTGGTGCTGGGCGCGCGATGGGCGGACGCGGCGGGTCCCCTGATCCTGCTGTCCGGTTACGGCCTGGGCATCTGCTTGCTGCAGATCTGGTACCAGGCGGTGAAGGCGACCGGGCACGCCAAGCGGTATCTGGCGCTGGAGTGCACCCATCTGGCGATGCTCGTGGCCGGGCTGGCGTTGCTGGCGGACCTCGGGATCGGCGCGGTGGCGGCGGTTCAGTTCGCCTCGGCCTGGCTCATGCTCCCGATCGCCTGGCGCGTCCTCACCGGGCTCGGCGTCGCGCCCCCGGTGCCCGGACTGGCCGGGATCGTGATCCGCCTGCTGGGTGCTTGCGTGATCGGCGCCCTCCCCGCCGTTCTGCTCGACCACGCGGGCTTGTTCGGGCCCGCGGACTCGCTGCCGGGAACCCTCGGCGAGGGCGTGGTCCTCGTCGCCGGTTACGCCGCGACGGCGCTGGTCCTTCACCGCGGCGAATTGCGATCGCCGGACCGGGGAAGAACGCCATGAACATCGTGCACGTCTCCCAGCCGGTGACCGCCGGCGTGGCCGCGGTCGTCCTCGAACTCGCGGTGGCCCAACGGGATCGAGGCTGGTCGGTGACCGTGGTGTGCCCGCCATCGGGCTGGCTCGCCGAACGCTTACGACGGCACGGGATCGAAGTGCGCGGCTGGACGGCGACCCGCTCCCCCGGTCCGCGGGTGATCGCCGAAACCGTGAGACTGCACCGCGTTCTCGCCGAACTGCGACCGGACGTCGTGCACCTGCACAGCTCGAAGGCCGGGCTGGCGGGACGGCTGGCGCTGCGCGGAAAGCGGCCGACGGTGTTCCAACCGCACCTGTGGTCCTTCGAGACCGTACGCGGACCGCTGCGTCGTGCGTCCGCCACCTGGGAACGGTTCGCCTCCCGGTGGACCGACCTCGTCGTGTGCGTGAGCGACGACGAACTCGCCGTCGGCCGGCAGGCGGAGGTCAGCGCGGACGCGGAAGTCGTCTGCAACGGTGTCGACACGACGAGGTTCGCTCCTCGCGACCGGGCCACGGCACGGCGAAGGCTGGGGTTGCCCGAACGAGCGCCGATCGCCGTCTGCCTCGGCAGGCTGGCCGAGCTGAAAGGCCAGGACCAGCTGCTGTCGGCCTGGCCGGAGGTGCTGCGGCGGGTGCCCGGCGCGCAACTCGTGCTCGCCGGCGACGGGCCGATGGGCGCCGTCTGGCGTGACCGGCATCCGATGGCGGCGCACGGATCGGTGCGATGGCCGGGGCACACCGACGACCCCGCGGTGTTCTACACGGCCGCGGACGTCGTGGTACTCCCCTCGCGCGCCGAGGGAATGGCCCTCGTCCCGTTGGAGGCCATGGCGTGCGCCCGGCCGGTGGTCGCCTTCGACGTCGGCGGAATGTGCCAAAGCATCGCCGACGCGGGCACCGTGGTGCCGCCGGGTGACCTGGACACACTCGCCGTCGCGGTGGCCGCCCGTCTCGCCGGACCGGAACTGGCCGGGCTCGAAGGCGATCGCGGACGACGGCGCGTGGAGCTGTCCTTCGACCGGAGGCGGATGACCGACCAGATCGCCGTTCTCGTCGAGAAACTCGTCATGGAGGAGCGCATCCGGTGAAACGCGTCGCCTATCTGCTGACCCAGGACCGGGGCGGTCCGGTCGACGTCACCGTCCGGCTCGCCGCGGCCCTGCTCCGCGAAGGGGTCGGCGTCCGTGTCTTCGGACCTGTCCCCGCCAGGGATGCCGACCTGCTCGAGGGCAACCACGAGCGGCTTCTGGTGGCGGATAAGCAAAACCTCGCGGCCGCCGGCCGAGCGCGGGCGGCGATCCGGGCCTGGCGGCCGGACGTGGTGCACGCACAGGATCGCCGTGCGGGGCTCGTGCTGGCGGGGATGCGCTTCGCCCGCGCGGCACGGCCGCTTCTGGTCCAGACCTATCACGGCGTGCCGGACGACGTGACCGAGCGGTGGTTCCGTGCCGGACAAGGCGCCGTGGGACCGTCCGCCTATACGCGGGCCGTCCTGACCGGCGACGCGGCGGTGGCCCGCATCCTCGACCACACCGTCGTGCCCGCCGGGGCGATGGGCCGGTTCCTCCAAGCTCGGCTGCGGGTGCCGTCAAGTCGGCTGAGCCAAATCGACAACTGCGTCGAGCCCGCCGAACCGAGCCCTCCGGCCGGACCCGTCCGGCACCTGATCTTCGTGGGCCTTCTGGTGGAGCGCAAGGGGATCCTGGACCTGCTCGCGGCACTGTCGGTACCGGGAGTCTTCCCGCCCGGCGCCGGGCTGACCGTTGTGGGTGACGGCCCGCAACGGGCCGACGCCGAACAAGCCGCGCGGACGCCGCCCTTGTGCGGGCGCGTCGATTTCCTGGGTTTCCGGCCGGATGTCCCCGCTCTGCTGGCGAAGGCGGACGCGCTGGTGCTGCCGTCCGCCATGGAACAGCAACCCTTGGTCGTGGCCGAGGCCATGGCGGCGGGAAAACCCGTCGTCGCCACCGATACCGGCGGAGTGGCCGACATGCTCGGTTCGGCTCCCCTGGTGCCGCCGGGTGATGTTCCCGCCCTCGCCGAACGCCTGCGCGCGCTGTTCGCCGACCCGGATCCTGCCCGGACAGGCGTCCTGCTCGCCGCGCGAGCCCGGCGGCGTTACGCACCGGACGTCTGCGCGCGGCGACACCTCGACCTGTACACAGCGCTTCTCGCCGCCCGGGGTACAGCTGAGGGGTAAGGCAAAAGTGGCGCGACCGACCCTGTGCCGTGACGGCCCCCTTGACCACCGGGTCGGTGCGCCCGCGCCCCGCCTGGACCGGATCCACACTGCCCGCAGTGCGTGAAGACGTGACTCGCGTGATCAGACACGTGACTCGCGTGCCCGGACGCACGTGTACGGCGTCTGATCACGCGAGATCCGTCTCCAAGCACACGAGATCCGTCTTTGATCACGTGAGTGCGGGGTCACGTCACTCAGGTCACCACCCCGCGGGCCAGCCTGAGCCGTCACGACAGGCATCCGGTGACGTCACGCTCGACCTACGGGGCACTACTTCGGCTTGACCATCACGATCCCGTCCGCGGCCGCCAGGGTGATCTGAGCGGGCCGTGCCGGTGACGAAGACGGCGAAGACGGTGAGGACGGCGGGGACCACGAAGGCGGCGCGGAGAAGACCGGCGCGGTGCGGTTGCCCGCCACGACGAGTCCTTCGGGCGGCGTCACGGTCTGAGCCGCCGACGTGGGGTTCACCGCGACCCAGCCGCCGGTGAACGTCCGGGTCCACACCCCGTTGGGCTGGCGCCCCGCCGCGTCGACCGCTTCCCCGAGGTCGCTGCCCTGCAGTGCCGACCATTCGGGATCGCGGTAATCGTCCGTGGTGGCCGGGGTCCAGCACGTCTGGGGACCGGCCAGCAACGCGGCACTCGCGTATCCCGCCCGGTGCTGCTGTGCCGTCCTCGTCCGGGTGACCAGCAGCAACAGTGACTCCCCGAGCGCGGCCTGGGCCCGCAGCTCCTGGAACTCGTTGCCGCGGAAGGTGAGCAGCCCGCCGCTCCCGCCGTCTTCGCGGAACCCGAAGTTCTCCTCCATCGCACCACCGAAGCGGGAATGCGCCGTCCACCTGCCCGGCAGCAGATGCGTCTCCGACACGTTCGGCACGAACAACTTCCCCGCCTTCTGCACGGCGTCCCCGATCTGCGAGAGAAAGGCGTCGAGACCGTCACGCAGCTTCCGGTCGGTTTCCGCCATGGTCGTCGTCCCGGCGAGGATCGCCGTCGAATAGTGCCTCAGGGAGTTGAAGTCGTTGTCCGCCAGGATCCCGTCCCAGCCCTCCCTGGTCACTTCCGCCATCACGGCGGCGATCCACGCCTGCTGGTAGGCCGAGTCCCACACCGTCATCTGCCAGTGCTTCGGGTAACCCTGCCATTCGATGCGCCGTCCTTGGGTGTCGGTCGCGAACCATTCGGGATGCGCGCGCTGCGCCGCGACGTACCCGATCCCGCTCGGCAGGAACTCGGCGTCCTCACCCCCGTTCACCGCGCCCGCGTAATTGCGGGTGCTGGACAGATCCTTGTAGACGAGCACCTTGATCCGTGGATTGAGCTCCCGTAGCGTCCGCATCGCCGCGGTCTGGTCGGCGTTGAGCACGACGACGTCGTACCGCCGGGCGGCCAGCCTCAGTTCGTCCGCCGTCGGCGGCTGCCCGATCCCGTACCACCACGCGCACGGCGCCAGCGGTTTCGGCGGTGGCGCCGCCGACTGGCCTGCCGAACTGGCCACACATCCGGCGACCAGTACCAATGCGGCGCATCCGGCGGCGAGCCGGATGACGACCGGGCGTTCGAACGTCAGCGCCGCCTTCGGCAAAACAGTTCTCCCATCGTGAGGATGATGATCTTGACGTCCAGCCAGAGTGACCAGTTGGCGATGTAGTAGTTGTCGTACCGGGCACGGTCGGCGATCGAGGTGTCCCCACGCAGGCCGTGGACCTGAGCGAGACCGGTCAACCCCGTCGGCACCCGATGGCGGGCCCAGTAAAGGTCGTGGACGGCGGAGAACTCCTCGACGAACACCGGCCGCTCCGGCCGCGGTCCGACCAGGACCATGTCCCCGCGCACCACGTTCCACAGCTGCGGCAATTCGTCCAAAGAGGACTTACGCAGGAACCGGCCGACGGGTCCGACCCGGTGGTCGCCGGCCACCGACCAGCGTGTCGCCGAATCGTCGACCGTCTCCTGCCGGACACTGCGAAGCTTGTAGAGCAGGAAGGTGCGGCCGTCCACACCGACGCGCACCTGACGGAAGATCACCGGGAACCCGCTCTCCAGCAGGACCGCGATCGCGCACAACGCGATGACCGGCGCCAGTACCACGAGCGCGACGGCGGCCAGCGCGGTCTCGATCACGCGTTTGAGCAACCAGCTCGGCCGTCGAGTCGGCGATCCGGCCAGCCGCATCAGCGGATAGCTCCGAAGCCGGTCGACTCCGTGCTTGTCCGGGCAGAGCGCGAACAGCCGAGGCAGGACCAGGGTGACGCACCTGAGCCGGTGCGCCGTGACGGCCGCGTCGACGGCGGAGCTGTCGCCTTCTCCGGTGTGTGCGAGCACGACCGTCCCCGCACCGTGCCGGACGATGGCCTCGGCCAGCCCGTCGCGGATCACCTCCACCGGGAGAGCGGAAGTCCTCCCGACCGGGCCGGAGGGCACGAATCCCACCGGGAGAAGACCGAATTCCGGATGCCGCAACATCGTGCGGATCAGGTCACCGGCACTGTCCCCCGCACCGACCACGATGGCGCGGTCACAGCGCCGGAGCCGTCTGCGCCCCCATCGCCCGAAGGCGAACACCCACGGCCGCATGCCTTCGCTCAGTACGGCGAACTCCAGCACCATCCACTGTATCGAGGTCAGCCCCGATGTCACCGGTTGCGTCGCCGCCACGAAGCACGTGATCACCACGAACGCGAGCAGGGAAGCACCCACCGATCGCGGCAGATCCTGCAGCCAGGACAACCACAGCCGGCGCCGGTGAACCCGTCCGGCGACACGTGCGCCCGCCAGGATCGTTCCAGCCAGAAGTGCTTGAGGCACGGTCACTCCGGCGATTCGCGCCGCGACCAGCCACGCGACGACGTCGACCATGGCGAGCAGCACCACGACGGCGTTCACCCGCGCCAGCAAGGGACGTCTCCGCCTGGTGGCGGCCGGTCGGCGATACGACCGGTCCCGCAGTGGTCCGGCGAGTGCCGGAGTCCTCAGTTCGGTCACCACGCCGGTCCTTGCCGGGATGGGTGAACGGCCGAACCCCGCGCGAGTCTGCGTGACGAACGGAAACCCCGCCCGCCGCCGGATCCGCCGCGGATCGATTTCGTCTTCACGATGAATTTCCACTTTCGTCACAAGTCAGCCAATCGGACCAAATCCTGTTCGGTCCGCCGTCTTTTTCCGCGTTTCGCGGCCGGCAGACCCGATCGGGCGAACGAGCTGAATCCACCTTTCAGGGGATACCGGTGAACACGTTGTGTTTTCAGGAACAACCCTCCTTTCGGGGGATCTCAGCCGACCCTAAAGAAAGGGTTCAACATAGCCGAATATGAGCTGTCGGCCGAACCGAGGTTTACGGCCGTGGGGATGATTTCGAGCAGTCGAAGGGGATACGTGTCAGCGAATGAGACCGCTCTGGCCACGAGAGCGGAACCGGACCGTGAAAGGGCACGGACCGCTGGACGGGCGCATGTCGTACTGCCCGCGTTCAACGAAGAAACGGCCTTGCCCGTTCTGCTGGAACGGCTCGCCGAGGCCGCGCTCACCGAGCAGCTCACCGTTTGGGTGGTCGACGACGGTTCGTCCGACCGATCCGCGGCCGTGGCCGAATCCGGCTTCGGCGGACTGGAAGTGCGCGTCGTCCGGCACGCGGTCAACCTCGGCCTCGGTCGCGCCGTGCAAACCGGTCTCCGCGCCGCGCTGGACGAATCGGGTGCCGACGACATCATCGTCGTCATGGACGCCGACGACACCCACGATCCCGGCTTGATCCGCCGGTTGCGTGAAGAGATCGCCGCGGGCGCGGATGTCGCCATCTGTTCCCGGTTCGTCCCCGGCGGCGACGATCGGACCGCGCCACCGGTCAGGCGGTTGCTTTCCCGTGGCGCCGCCCAGCTTTTCCGGCGCGCCCTCGCTGTCGACGGGGTCCGTGACTTCACCAGTGGCTACCGCGCCTATCGCGCCACGCTGCTGGAGAGGGCCTCGGCTCACTGGGGTGACCGGCTCATCGAGGAGCAGGGTTTCGCGTGCATGGTGGAGCTCCTGCTCAAGCTCCGTCACTGCAGCCCGGTGATCAAGGAGGTTCCGCTCGCCCTGCGCTACGACCGCAAGCGGGGGCCGAGCAAGCTGAAACTCCGGCGGACTCTCGTGCAATACGTGAAACTGCTCGTCCGCGACCGGCTCAGCCCGGCGCCGTACCGGAAGTTGTGATCCTCCGGTGACAACCACGTTCTCCTCTTCCGTCGCGGTGATCGGCGGCGGAATCTGTGGCCTGGCCACCGCCCACCGGCTCACCCGCCGCGGGGTCCGGGTCACCCTGCTCGAGGCCAGTGACCAGCTCGGCGGGCTCGGCACGTTCTTCCCGCACGGCGATCAGGCGGTGGAACGGTTCTACCACTGCGTCATGCCGACCGACGCCGAGCTCCTCGCCCTGCTGGACGAGGTGGGCTTGAAGGACACCGTGCGCTGGCGGAAGACGACGATGGGCATGGTCGTCGACGGCCGCCATCATCGGTTCAACTCCGCTCTCGACCTGCTGCGGTTCACCCCGTTGCGGTTCCACGAGCGGGTTCGCTTCGGCTTGGCGTCCTTGCTGGTGCGACGGTGGGGAAAGGGCCGGGACCTCGACGTGCTCCGCACCGAGGACTGGCTGCGCGGGCTCTACGGCCGTCGTATCTGGGAAGAGTTCTTCGCTCCGATGTTCGGGTCGAAGTTCGGCCCCTCCTTCGGCGACGTCCCCGCCCTGTACCTGTGGCAGCGACTCGGACGTGAACGCAATGTCGCGACGCGCGGATACCCCGACGGGGGCTACAGGACGATCATCGACGCGCTGCGGGCGTCCATTGAGGACGCGGGCGGGACGATTCGGCTGTCGGCGCCGGTCCATCGGCTGCGCGGCACCGCTGACGGCTGTTCACTCACGCTGTCCGACGGCGAGGTGCTCGACGTGGACAAGGTAGTCTCGACCGTGCCGCTGCCACAGTTGCGCCGGCTCGCCGACGACGAACTCGCGGAGCGCCTGCCGGGGAGCGATCTCCGGTATCAGGGAGTGGTCACCGGCGTGTTCTTCCTCCGCCGCCGGCTGAGCGGGCATTATTGGACACCGGTGTTGCGCTCCGGTACCGGATTCGACGGCGTGGTGGAAATGTCCGCCCTCACCGGTACCGAAATACACGGCGGCGCGAATCTCGTCTACGTCATGCGCTACACCGACCGGTCGTCCCGCCTCTACCGCGGCGAGCCGGACCGTATCGCCGCCCAATGGACCGATCAGCTCAGGGAGCTTTTCCCCGAACTGCGCCCGGAGGACGTCGAGTCCGTGCGGGTGTTCAAGGCACCGTTCGTCGAACCGGTGTACCCACTGGGATACCTGGCCGCGCGGCCACCCGTCACGGTCGACGGCACCAGCCTGTTCTTGGCTACCACCGCCCACGTGTACCCGGACGTCACGAGCTGGAACTCGAGCGTCAAGCTCGCGAACCGGGTGACCGGTCTTCTTTTCGAGAGCCTCGGACGGCAGGACGCCGGCGAGCGGGTGCCGTGAGCGGCTCACCGCGGCGGGATCATTCCCTCGATCGCGTCGACGATCCGACGCGAGGCCGACCCGTCCCCGTACGGTGAAGGGATGTGCCGCAGCCGTTCGCGGTGCCCCGCCACGTCGTCCAGCCACCCCGCCGCCTCCGCACCGATCCGCGGTCCAGGCGGCACGAGTGTCCCGAAGTCACCGGAGATCTCGGGGCGCTCGGTACTCCGGCGGACCACGATCACCGGCCGTTTCAGCACACTCGCTTCTTCTTGGATACCGCCGGAATCCGAAACGATGAGCGCCGCTTCGGCGGCCAGCGCGAGGAAAGAAGGGTAAGCCTGGGGTTCGAGTACCAGGAGCGGGACGAGGAGGCGGGTCAGGCCGAACCGCCGCACGCTCTTGCTCGTCCGGGGATGCAACGGGAGTACCACCGGAAGCGGCAGCCTGCCGAGTTCCCGCAGGATCTCCGACAGCCGTGCGGGATCGTCCACGTTCTCCGGCCGATGGAGCGTCGCGAGAACGTACTCGTCCCGGCGCAAGCCGCGAACGGACAGGAGATCGGCCCTGGCCGCCGCGGGCGGTAGCCCGGCCACAAGCGCCTCGACGACCGTATTGCCGGTGACCACGATCCGTTCGGTGGAAACGTTCTCGGCGACGAGGTTTCGCCGATTGAGGTCGGTCGGGGCACAACAGAGGTCGGCGAGATGGTCGATGAGGACACGGTTGTGTTCTTCGGGCATCGCGCGGTCATGACTGCGCAGCCCGGCCTCGACGTGCACGAGCGGGAGTTCCCGGGCGTTCGCCGCCAGCGCCCCGGCGAGCGCGGACGTCGTGTCACCTTGTACCACGACCACCGGATGAGGGAACTCGGCCAGGGCCTTGTCGACGGCGCCGATCGCTTGGCCGAGTTGCGCGGCACGGCCGTCCACGGTCACGCCGAGTTCGCGAAACCGCTGGGACGACGGCAAGTCCGCGCGGATACGCGAGTACAACGACTCGTCGTAGTGCTGTCCCGTGTAGACGACGGCACAACGGTCACCGAGGCATTTCATCAACGGGGACAGTTTGATGAGCTCCGGCCGCGTGCCGCAGACCAGCACGACGCCACCGGCCATCGCCTGCCGTCCCGACCGGGGAAGCACCTCGGTCCGCTCTTCCGGTGGCGCGCCGGCACCGGTGACGATCGACATGCAGAGGTCCTTTCGACTTCGGTCCGCACGCACGTTACCCACCGGCATCACCGGCGTCGCCACGATCAATCCATTGTGTGATCCGGTTGCGGCACCCACCAGAAAGCACTCCACTCTAATAGGGTGAACCGATCGAACGCCCCCACAGAATGGGAAACTCCTTGCTCAAGAAATACTTCGCCTTGACGGCCGTGGTGCTCGCGGCCGCGGTCACCACGGCGATTCCGCGGTCGGACGCCGCACCGGGCTTTCTGCTCCCCGATCTCCGGCAGGCACCACCCGGGTGCGCCGGCGGGTACTCCGGTGATCCGGTCAAGTGCACCGCTTGGGACGTGTGCATGGTGATCGACCCGGCCGCGCCGAACGGCCGCTGTGTTCTCCCCGCCGCCGCGAAGGCCGTCAGGATCCGCTTCACCAGCTCGGAAGAGAACATCGGCGACGGACCGTTGCTGCTCTACGGCCGTCGCGACGACACGAAGCAACCCCGTATGTCCGTCCGTCAGGCCCTGCGCGATGCCAAGGACGGCTCCATCCCCGCCGACTACACGGCGGCACAGCGACCGACCCGCGCCTTCACTTACTACGAACCGGCCATGTCCCACCAGCACTGGCACTTGATGAACTTCGAACACTTCGCGCTGACCTCGAAACGAGGGGAAGTCGTCGTCACCGACCGCAAGAACGGGTTCTGCCTCGGTGACCGGTTCCCCATCGCCGACCCCGTCAAGCCTGCCCGGGTGCCGGGGGCCACCGGTCCCGACGCGGAACTCGCCAAACGTCTCCGCGCGAACAACTGCCGTCATCACGAACCGAACGCCCTCGACGTCGTCGAAGGGATCTCCGTCGGTTCAGGTGACGACTACAAGTACGACGTCGACTTCCAGTGGCTGGACATCACCGACGTTCCCTCCGGTCTCTACACACTGGTGAACACGGTGAACGGGGACCGCACACTGGCGGAGACGGATTACGGGAACAATTCCTCGTCCGTGGCGCTGTCGATCGAATGGCCGAACGGCGAACCCGGGTTGTCCGGAGTCCTCTCGCGGGGACCGGTCGTCAAATTCCTCCGCAGTTGCCCTGGACAGGCACACTGCGGTTGACGTGCATTCCTCGGCTGGCGGTGATCGCGATCTCTGGCAAGATCATCGATCAGTCGCCGATCGGGACGGCGGGATGATGGGACCAGGCTACCCGGACCGTGCCGGGCGCCTGGCCTCATCCACCGGATGACCGGGTGGAGACAGAAAAAAGCCGCCGCGCGGAAGGAGCTCCACGCGGCGGCTTCGACGAAGTCGCTCAGTTCCCTTGCAGGGTCCCGCCGTCCTGGATGATGCCGCTGGCGCAGTTGTCCGGGGTGGCGCCTTCGGCCTCGGTCGCACCGGGGGACAGGACCGGAATGGCGATGCCTTCGGCGACGTCGCGGATCGGGACCTGCACACCGAGCACGTTCACGTTGTTGTCGCAGACGCCGCCGACGACGTTGAGGTTGTGGACCACGTCGAGGTTCTGGACGTTGGCGAGCCCGAGCTGCTCGTTGTGGTCGATCGGGTAGTCCGCGATGGAGGTGCTTGCCGCGGAGGCGGTCCCGCCGGCGATCGCCATTCCGGCGGCGAGGGCGGTGGCGACGAAGCCGAGCTGCTTGATCATCTAAAAGACTCCTAAGGATATTGCCTCACCGGGACGCCCCTGCAAACGAGAGAGCCGAGGCGGTGGCGTATGTGTTCGCCATGCCCCGGTGAGGTCGGTTATGGTGCGTTCACGCCGGGCGGGTACGCCTTCGCCTGCTTGGTGACCGGCCCCGCCCGTGCCGGCGTCACACCACGTCGCGGCGCGCCCGGAGTACGGAGAGGAATGTGCGGCTCTCCCCCGACTCCGGGCACCCATTACGACAGCGATGCGAATCGCCGGCCCCGTGCCCCGGCCGCCTTCCGCACACGCGGCGGACGACCGAGGCACCGAGACTTTCTAGTTGTCCTGCACCGTGCCACCGTCGGTCACGGCACTCGATGCGCAGTTGTACGGCGAATCGCCCTCGGCCTCGTGCGAGCCCGGCGAGAGAATCGGCACCCCGATACCGTTGAGCGAGTCACGGATCGGCACCTGGACTCCCAGCACGTTCACGTCGTTGCCACAAAGGCCGAGCGTGCCGTTCACGTTGTGCAGCACGTCGATGTTGTTCAGGTTGACCAGACCGACCTGACCGCTGTGGTCATGACCGTAGTCGTAGTAGTCGTCAGAGATATCGGCGGACGCGACACCACCGGTGATGAAGGCTCCGGCGGCGATCGCGGCCGTGACAAAACCGATCTTCTTCAGCATTTGGGAATCTCCTCGATTCGAAGATCGCTTCGGACGGGACGTCAAGCAGCTTTGTTTCTGCCCCAGCGACGAGGAAAACGTACTGACAACGCACGATCTTTTCCAGGTGGAACCACCATCGTGTAGGTACCGCGATGCCCTGAACACGCGGTAGGTGGCCCGATCGGGTTACCCGCTTTTCCCGCGCCCCGGACGTTCGATCACTCGGTCAAGGCCGTCTCCTGCGCGCTCAGCCACTCCGGCCGCCCTGGGAGCGGCGGGGAAACCTTGGCGCCGTTCCTGAGACAGACTGTCGATTACTCGTGGAATTACCCCGAAAGAGGTCATCCTCAACACCCCAACCTGCGAAGCCGTCACTCGGTCGGATTGCCTGCTTGCCTTCCGGCAATGGATTCCCCAACGGCCTCGAACCCGTCGCCACCCCGGTGACCAGCCCAAACCGGTTCACGGAAACGAAGACCGCTCTGATTCACCCGTAATGGTGTGTGTAGCCTCCCAACGAAAGCGCCGCACCTCTGATCGCCGAGGTGGCCGCGCACCCCTGGTGACCCATCGCCTCGGCAAACGGAGGATGTGGTGGTGAATGCGCTTGTCCTGGACGGCCGACGTGAACCGCGTGAGCGCATGGTCCGTCTGCTCGCCGGCGTGCCGGGGATGCGGCGCGTCGGATCCGCCGGCACCAGCACCGAACTGATCGCCAAATTTCGTCTCCTGCCGTCGAATACGGTCTTCTTGAGCGCCCGCGTACGATCGGACGTCCTGACGGAGACGATCAGGACGCTAGTCATGCTCCGGCCCGGCACGGCGGTCGTGGTGTTCGGCGCGCCGGAATTGGCCTCCATCGCGATCGGCGCGATCAGGGAGGGGGCATCCGCATTTCTCGCCTGTGAAGCGAGCAGTACGAGCACCGGGGCGGCCGGCACCTCGCCCGGCTCCTTCTCACTGCCGAGACCCCGTGCCACGGTGGAACAAGTGCCGGCCTTGTCCAAGCGGGAGATCGAAGTGCTGCGCGGGATAAGCCTCGGCAAGACGAACAACGAGATCGGCAGTGACCTGCACCTCGCGGAGGACACTGTGAAAACCCACGCACAACGACTGTTCAGGAAGCTCGCCGCCACCGACCGCGCGCACGCGGTCGGACAAGCGATGCGCAAGAACCTCATCAGCTAAGCGGTTCCAGGCTCTGGTGGCTCTTGCTCACGGCGCCCGCGAACGACCGTCGTGCCGACCATGACCGAATCGGCCCATCGGGGTCAAGGCGGTTTTCCGCTCTTATGTCCATGCGTATTCACGAAAACATGGCTCATGTTCGCTTGTCCGGGGGAAGAAATGAATGACCAACTCGTGACCGCGCCCTTGGGCGCGGCCTTTGCTCCACAGCTGGTCTGCACGACCGGTGACCGCCTCATTCATCCGGCGGACGGCCGCAATGACCTCGCCCGCATCGTCGTGCGCTGGGCACGACGATGGGTCCCCGAAACGTGGCCCGCGCGCGAGTACTTCGACGCGCTGGGCGTGGGCGATCCCGATTCCCCCTGCTATGGCGACGAATCGGTCGTGGGTTGGCTTCTCGTGGAACCTCGGCCGAATTCACTGGCGTGGCAAGTGCGCACCGGAAGAATCGACATCACCACCGCCCTCACCGCCGAAGCCGAAGCCTGGCCTGATTGACGGCCCGCTTGAAAACTTGGAGGCCCCCTTCCTCGCACCTGGTGCGAGGAAGGGGGCCTTCAGGTACTCGAACTCTTTAGCAGCGGTCGAACCCTGTCACTACTTCTGCAGGAGGTTCCCCGCCGAGCCGGTGAGTTGCTGAACCGCGGCCAGCCCGAGTAACCCGTTCTCCGCCAAGGAAGGCGATGTCTGGTCAGCGCCGAGCAGGGACCCGTTCTGGGGCAGCGGGGTGATTCCACCGAGCACGGGCAAGCCACCGTTCGTGGCCGTGTGCGCGGGAAGGATCGACTCGCCGATGGGCAAAAGCCCGCCCACCAACGGAAGCGCGGGGGCGGAGGTGTCGGCCCGCTGGGCATTGCCCGGTACGGCGGGCATCCCCGGCATCGAGGCGGAGCCGGGAGTCTCGAACTCGGTCGCGGTCTTCGGCGCGTCGGTGTGGAAAGCGGTCACCCTGGTACCCGAGCCGGCGTCGAGCGGATCGGTGGCGACGGTCGTATCGACCGGAGCGGGCAGTACCGCGAATTCGCCGTGGACGGGAAGGGCGGGCTTCCCCACCGGGAGCGAGTCGTGTGCCTGCTCGACGCGCGAGAGAATCGGAAGGGTGGGCAACTCGGCGGCACCCAGTTCGGCACCGAGCGGGGCGTTCAGGTTCGGCTCCTGCGCCTCGCCCGCGACCTCGCTGAGCTGCAACGGAAGGAAGTCCAGCAACCCCGTCGGCACCGGGTAGATCGGCCCGACCGGGGTGGTGGTGGGCGGCACCGCCGCCGGGACATCGTTCACCACCGCGTCGACGGACGGCTGCAAGGAATCCTCGTCCGCCGTGTCCAGCTGCTGCAGCGGCCGCGCCTGCTGCATGGCCTCGGTCAGCCCGCTGGCCGCGGGGGCGACGATCTGATCCAGCGGGGAGGCGGGCAGATCGGGGTTGACGTTCTCGCTCGCCGAGGCGATACCCGTGCCCAGCATCAGCAGGCCACCGGTGGTCATCGTGGTCTGGAGCAGGTACTTCATCCAGTTTTGCATGACAAAACTCCTTTACTGACAAAAGGGGGATTGATTCGTGGCGTGCCGTTGAGAAGAGTCGCGGGCGACCGCCACGCGGAAAGGGAACTACGGAATCGAACGCCGTGGGACAACGGCGATCGCCGCGGAAAGGCGACCACGCCCGGAAGAGGAATCCGACACCGAACGCGTAGGTGGTCGCGACAGGGTCAGCCGGGTGTGACGTCCGGCCGGAGCACCACGGCCAGTGCGGCCTGGTGTCCATTATCGCTGCAATTCAGCGAAATCCGATCGGCCCGGCCGGGACGACCGGTCAGCACGGCACCACTCGCGTGGTCACCACCGCACGCCACAGCGAGACTTGTCGACGTGCCGCACAGTGACATCGGTGACCACGGAGGAATCGACTTCCCCGCGGTGTGACCGGACGTGCGTGCGCGCGACGCCGGGGACGAATGTTCGCCGGGAGACATGTCCCGGCATGGTGCGGAGAGGGCGGTGCGGCCGTCCGCCGCACCCTGGAAGTCCAGGACGGAGGGGGCGATCACCGGGTTCGAAACCGGCGGGCCGGCTGCGAATGCCGTGACCCCCACGAGGTCTCGACTGACATCACCCGGCCGCCGCAGGACGGAAGCGTCCAGGGCGGCGACAGCGTGACGGGCTGCCTCGTCGGCGGCCGTGACCATACTCGCCATGGATTTCGCCGTGTCGTCAAGGTTTTTCACCGAGAGGACCGCGCGCTCGACGAGCGATACCGCACTCTTCGTTTTCCCGGTCAGTGACGGCGCAGCGGACGCGGGCAGCGACGGACTCGCCACCGCGGAGATCGGATCACCCAACCACGCAGGTGCCGCCGATTTCGGCGGATCGATCTCGGCCGCGGCCCGCGGAGCGATCCATTCGGACGCTTCTTCGATGACCGGGATATCGGCCCTCGCGGTGACATCGCCCGCGATCCATCCGACCACGGTCGCCGCGACCACACCGCCCACCAAGACGAGCACGCGAGCCAGAAGACGACCGACGCGCATGGCGTCGGTCATCGGGCTTCCCGCGTGCGTCACAGCGCCAACTTCCCCTGATCGTCAAGTTTCTGCATGGCCGACATCGCGTGCCGTTATCGCGTGTGAATGGTAAGCGCGACGCATCTGGTGGCCACCGCGCACCCCTGGCGAAAAACCGGCCGATGGCGACGTGCACCTCCGGCCGAGACCACTGATTCGAAGCTGACCAGCGACAATTCACTGAGTGCCACCGCGGTGAAAAGGTCAATACTCACGAGGCCGTACCACTCGAATAGGTGACCACGAGACGGATAACGGTGCCCTTCCGTAACACGATCGCGGGAACTGTATTCGTATTCGCACGGCCTGCCGTGACATTCCCTTGTCAGACACCCCAGTTTCGGAACCCCGCGTTGATCTTTTCGGCCCTCCGGGTCCCGGACGCCGACTTCGTGCCCGAGAACCGAAAGCCACGTCAGCGCGATCGGCGTAGCTGTCTCGCCGGGGGTCAGGAAGGGAACAAGATCTTCGGCGATGCGGGCAGTCGTCCGCCGCGGCCGCCGAGCGGGCCGACGCGACCAGGCTGCGGCCGCTGCTCGACCCGGTTTCGCCGGCCGCCGGACCTGCCAGAACAGGACGACGAGGTTGAGAATCAGCTCATGCGAAGGCTGACGGACGTTTTCCTCGCGGGAAACGCCGAGGGCTCGCTTTACAGCGGGGACCTACGACGTGAGGCCAACATCACCGACCAACGGCTGTCCTCGCTGCTCCAAGTTCTGCGTAACCGAGGCTGGATCACTCACGGGTGGGGCGATCCCTCACTCGACGCCCTGCCCTACTACGTACTCACCGACGCCGGTCGGCGCGAACCGACCAGGCCGTAGTCGCCTGTCTCCGTTGTCGTAGCCCCACTGCTCGCATGAGCTGAGCAGTGGGGCTTCGACGTTTCACGGACCGAAGATCGGGAGCAGCGTGGCGCCCGTTGTCGTCGCACGCGTCGTACCTCATCGGAAAACGCGCGGGCACCCCTCGGGCACCCCGAGGCCTCGGTAACACCTGCGGGCACCCACGCGATAGGCGGCTAGCAACAATCGAAGTCAGAAAACACCAGGTAGAAGGGTGTTTTCGGGGGGAAGTGATCTTGAGCCGCCAAGGGGGCTCGAACGCCTGACGTTCTGTTTACAAGTCTCCTCCGCCACCGTGTCAGCCAGTGTCATTGGATGCCGAGTGCCGCTGTGTGTCGGCCTGTATCGGGCTCTACGTCGGCAACGGAGCCCAATCGGAGACAGCGTAGGACACGAAAACCCGCAGCACTTGAGGCGTGAGCTCGACGCAGTTGCCGCGTCATCTCACTCCGGCACCAGATGATCAAAGTCCACATTGACGTCCGTACCAAGGCCAGCTCGCAGGGCCACAGTGACGTCAAAGTCCGAGTGCGCGACACTCTCGGGATCTTGAATGCCCAGCTCCCAGTCGCTCAGATCGAAACGCTCGACAAGTTCTTCGAGGCACAGACCGCAATCGCGCACGATCTTGACTACGAAGACCCGTCGGCACCAAGCAGCCAGGCACGGTGGCGGGACTGTAGAACGTTCGGTGTAACTCCCCATCATGGAAGTGCATTTGATGACCGACATGATGTCCGGCGTGGAGAACGCTGAGGACTCGAAGCCCGAGATGGGTTTGGATGGCCTGGACGGCCAGCTCGTCGGGCAGCTGCTGAGCCGTGCCAAGGCCGGTGGGCTGAGGCTGTCCGGCGAGGGCGGGGGTATTGCAGCAGCTGACCAAGTGGTTGCTGGAGTCCGCGCTGGACGGGGAGATCGCCGATCACCTGGGCTATGACAAGCACGACCCAGCTGGTCGCGGGACCGGCAACTCACGCAACGGCACCCGCTCGAAGACTGTCCTGACCGACGTCGGGCCTGTGCGGGTCGACGTGCCCCGTGACCGGGACGCCAGCTTCGAACCGAAGATCGTCGCGAAGCGGCAGAAACGCCTGACTGGCGTCGACGAGATGGTGATTTCCTTGGCTGCCAAGGGATTGACCACCGGAGAGATCTCCGCGCATCTAGCCGAGGTTTATGGTGCCGAGGTGTCGCGGCAGACCATCTCCACCATCACCGATAAGGTGTTGCCGAAAACACGGTCTGCGTTTCACGGACTGGAAGTGATCACCCGCGCAAGACGTACCCGACGCCGCGCACGGTGTGAATCACCGGCGGCGGGCCGAGCTTGTGCCGCACCTGTGCGATCAGCACCTCGAGCGCGTTGGGCTTCGGAGGCACCAGCTCGTCCCAGCCCGCGTCGGTCAGGTCGCGGCGCCGGACCGGCTCGCCCGCCGCGGCCACCAGCCGGTGCAGGACCGCGAACTCCTTACTGGTCAACGCCAACGTGACGCCGCCGCGTCGCGCCTCGTGTCTGCCGGTGTCCAGTTCGAGGTCGAGGAATCCCAGCACCGGCGCCGGTACGGAGTCGCCACGGCGGCACAGGCTGCGGACTCGCGCGATCAGTTCTGCCATCGCGAAAGGCTTGACCAGGTAATCGTCGGCCCAGGCCAGTCCGGCGATCCGGTCGGCGACCGTGTCGCGCGCGGTCAGGAACAGCACCGGCACCTCCCAGCCGTCCCTGCGGCGTTCGCTGACGTAGCCGAGAGAGTCCCCGGCAGGCAGCATCCGGTCGAGCACGACGCAGTCGTAGGCATTGACACTCAGCGCTTCGTCGGCGTCGGGGAGGTCCTTGGCGACGTCGACGGCGAACCCGGAGCCTCGAAGTGAAGTCTCGACGGCTAACCGGAGGTTCTCGTCGTCCTCGGTGACCAGTACACGCACCAGACGACCGTAGCGTGATCTGCCCACGGCATCACCTGAGGAGCTCTGTCAGCCAGCCGCGGTCTGCGGTCTTCGCGCCTGCTTCGAAACGGCTGCGCGCGCCGAGCCGGTGCATCAGGTCGGACACCATCCTCCGCACAGTCCGCTCGGAAACGCCGAGACGGGCCGCGGCGGACTCGTCGGTGTAGCCGTCCACGAGCAGCGCCAGCAGGTCCAGCTCGCGCCGAGTCGGCTCCGATCCGGTACCCGACGGCTCGGGGGTGCACTGTGTCGCGGCGATGAAAGGCGTTCCAGCGGGCCACAGTCTTTCGAACAGCTCGGCCACGATCCTGACCACGCCGGGCAGGCGGAACACGGCGAGTTCGCCCCGGAGGTCACCGCACCGGTCCCCCGGCAGCAGCGCGAGCGTGCCGTCGACGACGAGCGCGACCATCGGCACGGCCGCCACGGTGCGGATTTCGGCACCGTGGGCGGCTAACGTATCCAGCCACCCGACGGCCTCCGGGTTGATCCTCACCTCGACCGACACGAGTACCCGGTAGCGCACGCCGCGCCGCAGATTGTCGCGGTCGGCGGCGCGGAACGCCGGCAGCGGCCCGGCCGTACCGGCCATCGCCACCATGACGAGCACCTCACGGGTCGCCGCCGAAAGCGTCGTGTCCGCACGCGATACCAGGCCGGGTCCATGGTGGATGGCGGTCACGCCACCCGCTCCAGCTGTCCGGACGGCGCCCGCACCGGTCCCAAGTGGACGGTCATGGCCGCGGCGAGCGAGGAGTCCCGCCCGCGCGTGGTGACAATGGCGGCGCTGCGACCGGTGGCGGGCAGCAGTGGCGCGACCTGGCCACGAGCCGCGGCGTCGTCGAAAACCAGCAGAACCCGCCGCCCGGCCAGTTCCGAGCGCCACAGCGCGGCACGTTCGTCCACATCGGCCGGGATCAGCGCGGGCGGGAACCCGAGGCCGCGCAACAACCGCTCCAGCACCGCCGCGGTCGTCAGTGGCCGGGATCCTCCGTGCAGATCGACGAAGAACTGGCCGTCAGGAAAGCGTTCGCTGACCCGATGAGCCGCAGCCACCGCGAGCGCGGTCTTTCCCACCCCTGCCGCACCGGTGACGACGACCGCGGGCGCGCACCCGGTCAGTGCCCGGCCCAGTGCCACGAGCTCCCGGTCCCGGTTCATCAGCGGCTCGACGGCCCGCGGCAGCTCCCGCCGTGGCCGGTCCGCTGCCCCGGAGCCGTGCACCGCCTGGAACGCCTTCATCAGCTCGGGTCCCGGGCGCACCCCCAGTTCGGCGGCCAGCAACCGCCGCGCCCGGTGGAACGTGGCCAGTGCCTGCGCCGGACGTCCCCTCGCGTGCTGGGCCCGCATCAGCCGTGCCCAGACGTCCTCGCGCAGCGGGTCGTCCGCGGTCAGCGCCTGCAGTGTGGCCACCGCGTCGGCCGTCCGCCCGAGCCCGAGCTGGGCTTCGGCAAGCGACTCACGTAGCTGCCGGTGCAACTCGTCGAGCCGCTCGACAGCGTCATCGGCGAGGACGTCCAACCCCTCGAACGGCCTCCCCCGCCACAGCCGCAAAGCCTGCTCTGTCAGCTTCAACGCGGTTCCCGGTGCCCCCGCCGCCAGTGCCTGCGCAGCGTCATCGGCAAGAGCCACCGCACAGTCGGCGTCCAGCTCACCCGGGCCGACGTGCAGCCGATAGGCCCCCGCCCTGCCCTCGATGCGGGGGCCGGCGTCGTGTTCCGGCAACAGCCGCCGCAGCTGCCACATGTACGTCTTCAAGTTCGCTTCGGCCGAAGCCGGCGCGGCCTGTTCCTGCCACGTGTTCTCGATCAGCCGGTCCACCGCGACCCACGCGTTAGGCTGCACCAGGAGCGCGGCCAGCACCGTCGCGGGTTTCCCGCCGGCCGGCCGCCCCGTGACGCCGTCGCGGCCACGCACCTCGAGTGGCCCCAGGACCTGGAAGAGCACCATGCTCACACCCCTCTCCCTCGTGTCCTCCTACGATCGCGCCATGTACCTGAGGTTCCGATGACAACTGAGCCAACGGCGCTCGTGCTGGTCGTGGAAGACGACGAAGACCTCCGGGTGGCGATCACCGCCGAGCTGAACGGGAGCGGCCTGCGCGTCCGCGAGGCCGGTGACCTGGCACAGGCCGACGCCGAGCTGGCCGCGGGCGGGTTCGCCTGCGCGGTCTTCGACCGGATGCTGCCCGACGGCGATTCGATCGGTTACGTCCACCGACGGCGTCAGGAAGGCTGGGCGGTCCCCGTGCTGTTCCTGACCGCGCGCGACAGCCTCGTCGACCGGGTCGCCGGATTCGAGCACGGCGGCGACGACTATCTGGTGAAGCCGTTCGCGGTGGCCGAGATGAGCGCCCGCGTCCACGCGCTCTACCGCCGCGCGGGCGCCGGACGGCCGTCGGTGCTGCGCCACGAGGACCTCGAAATGGACTGTGCCCGGCGGCAGGTGCACCGCGGCGGCACCCTGCTCACCTTGAGCGACAAGGAGTTCGCGGTGCTGGAGTACCTGCTTTCGCGGCTGGATCTGGCTGTCGGGCGTGACGAGCTGATCGAGCACTGCTGGGACATGAGCACCGACCCCATGTCCAATGTCGTCGACGTGGTGATCCGGCGCCTGCGGGTGCGGCTCGGCGAGCCAGAGCTCATCCACACCGTCCGTGGCCGCGGCTACCGGATCGCGAGCCGGTGAACGGCTCCGCGGCCGATCGGCTCCGCCGACTGCGGTGGCTGCTCACGTGGCTGTTCACCGGGCTGAACGCCGCCGGGTTGGTGGTCCTCGCCTGGCTCGCCGTGAGCACCGACCTGCAGCAGCGCGAAGTCCAGCTGGACAGCGAGCTCGCCCGCGTCACCGCACCGGTCAAACGGCTGATCATGGGTGAGGGCGACACCGTCACCACCGCCTACGTCGGCCAGGACGAAGTGAACCGGCAGTGCCCGCAGTTCATGATCCTGCCCAGTGGCGCGGGCGGGTTCCCGCCGTACGCGAGCGGCCGGACCTGTGTGCCGATCGACGCCACGCGGTTACAGGCCTTCGCCGACCTGTCGGTGCGGAACGGGGCCGTGCTCAATGGCTACAGCAGCGGAACCGCGGGTGAGATGGTCCGTATCGGCGTCGAGCCCTTCCGCAACCGCAACAACCAGGAGTCGGGCGCCATCGTGGCGGTCGCCGACGCGCGGGACGCCCTCGCCGCGCATGAACAGCTGAAACTGCTGGTCATCGGCGGATGCGCGCTCCTGCTGGGCGCCATCGGCGTGACCGGGCACGTGCTGGCCGGACGAGCGATCCGGCCGGCGGCCGCCGCGCTCCAGCAACAGGAGGTCCTGCTCGCCGAGACCGCGCACGACCTGCGCACGCCGGTCGCGGCGCTGCGCGCGCTGGCCGAAGCGGCGGTGCGCAACCCCGCCGAGAGCGACGAACTGCTGCCACGGACCGTCCGGCTCGCCGGGCGCATGGGCGGCATCATCGACGGCCTGCTCGTGCGCGCCCGGCTCGCGGCCGGGGTCGAATCGCTGGCCGCGCAGCCCGTGCGGCTGGACCAGCTCGTCGCGAGCGTCGTGGCGGAGACCCCGGCCGAGGGCGCTCAGGTGACGCTGGTCGCGGCGCCGTCGACGGTCACCGCCGACCCGGCGCTGGTCCAGCGCGCGGTGGCCAACCTGCTCGACAACGCGCTGCGCTACGGACGGCGTCCCGGCTACGAGGCCATCGTGCACGTCACCGTCGCCGGCGGTCAGGTGACCGTCGCCGACAGCGGGCCGGGGATCGACTCGTCGGTCGCGGAGGAGACGTTCGACCGGTTCACCAGCGGCGGCGGGTCGAGCGGGCTCGGCCTGTCGATCGTGCGATGGGTCGCGCTCGCACACGGCGGCAGGCTGCGCGTCTACAACGCCGAAGAAGGCGGCGCGATCTTCGAATTGAAACTGCCGGAAGTGTCCTGACCGGGAAATGTATCCGAGCGGCTCCATTCTGTACCTGGTTCTTCTATGATCAGACGGTGCCGGAGAGGGGATTCAAGCGGCGTATGCCGCTCATCGTGCTGTCGGCCACCTGCCTGGCGATCGTGATCGCCGTCGCCACGGGGGCGGTGAAGCCGGTGCCTGGCCTTGGCCTCACGCAGCCCGGGCACTGGGTCGCCAACCCCGCCCTCGGCCTCGTTTTCTTCGTCAACGGTGCCAACCGGAGCGTGGACGCCCAGGCCGCCGTGCCGGGTCTCGAACCCGGCTCCGACGTGGTCCAGGGCGACACGAGCGCGTACGTGATCGGTCAGCGGCGGATCATCGAGTTCGGCAAGTCCGATCTCACGGTGAGCCGCACGGTGGACCAGCCGGTGACCGGTGAGCGGCCGGTCCTGCTGGAAACCGCGGGCGGGCCCTACCTCGTCTTCCGCGAGGCGGGGCGGGTCGTCCGGCTCGGCGACGCGTTCGCGTCGATCGACACGGGCGGCTCCCTCGGCGATCCGGTGGCCACCTCGGACGGCACGGTCTGGCTGCAGCGCACCGGCGACGGAATGCTGTGCCGGCTGTCGAAGGGCGCCGACGCCGTCGGCTGCCCGGTGCAGGCCATCCGCGGACATTCCGGTGCGCTGACCGTCGTCGGCGACACCCCGGCGTACGTCGACACCACGGCGAGCACCCTGCAGACCGTCAGCGACACCGGGCTCGGGAAGCCTCTGCCGCTGAACGCGTCGTTCAGCGCGGGCGCGCAAATCGCCTCGGCCGACGCGGGCGGGCGGATCGCGGTCCTCGAGCCGGGCTTGCGCAAGCTGTACTTTCTCGACGCGAGTGGCCTCAGCGCCGGGCGCCATCCCGGCCCGCTCAAGACGATCGACCTGTCCGACGGCCAGTACTCGCGGCCGACCGCTTCGTCCTCGGCCGTCGTCCTGCTCGACTTGACCCGCAACACCGTGCTCACCTACTCGCCGGACGGCGCCCCGCGGCACACGATGCCGATCCCGCCGGACAACGGATCGCCGAAGCTCTCGCGCGGTGAGGACAAACGGGTCTACATCGAAGGCGCGCAGGGGAACCACGTCCTGGTGGTCGATCAGGAGGGCACGGTCGCGAAGGTCGCGGTGACCGCCGACAAGCCGCCGGTTCCGCAGTCCACGCCGCCCCCGCCCTCGACGGTTCAGCTACCCCCGCAACGAGGCAACGGCGGCGAGCGGCCGAAATCGCCGCCACCGTCCAAGCCGCGGCCACCGTCGCCACCATCGCCTCCGACGTCCGCCAAGGCGCTGGCGGCGAGCCCTCCCGCCATTCCCGGCGGCCTCCGCGCCACCTTGGCCGGCGCGACGGCGAACGTCACCTGGGGCGCCGCGGCGCCGAACGGCGCGGCGGTGACGGGATATCGCGTGTCGTGGACACCGTCGTCCGGATCGGGCGCGGGTTCGGCCACGCTCGGCGGCGACGCGCGGTCGACGTCGATCCCGAATCTGCGCGAAGGCGTGACCTACACGATCGCGGTCGCGGCGGAGAGCCGCGCGGGGCGAGGCGCCCCGGCCACGGCGAGGGTCACCCGGCCCGCGGCGCCGAAGCCGACGATCACCATCAGCCGCGGCAAGACCGGGACCTACAACGAGACGTGCGAGGCGCCCGCGTGCGCCAAGATCCGCGTGGTGATGAAGGGCTTCAAACCCGGCGCCCGCGTCCTCGTCAGGCCATGGTCGAGCGATCCGGATTACGACAACGAGGGTCACACTTGCGAGATCCCGGCCAGTGGTAACTGCACCTTCGAGGCGTTCGACTTCGGCCAGGTCGGCAACCAGGTGTGGGTGGTCTCCGACACCGGAGTGAAGTCCAACGTCATCACCTGGAAGTCGGGCTAGCGAACGCAGCGGGCGCCGCGGATGCCCTTGCTCTCGCTTTTGTAGGAGTGCACGAGGTCGGTCGCCTGCACGACGAAGCAGTACTGCCGGCCGGGCTGGACATCGACCCGGTAGGTCGTGCCGCTCTCGACGTAATGAGTCTTCCGCGGCAAGTCCACGCCCGCGACGATGACGGCGTAATGCAGCGTGGACCCGGTGCTGCGCCAGGAAAGTTGAACGTAGCCGCCGTTGTCGACCGGATCGGCGAGGTCGAGGCGCACGGGGTCGGCGGTCGTGGTGGGCACGCTGGTCACCGGTTCGGCGCTCGCGGGCGGCACGGGCAGCTCACGTGGCCGGTTCTGCAGCACGAAGACCGCTGCCGCGGCGAGGAGCACGGCCCCGGCCGCGACGCCGACGATCAGCCGGGTTTTCCCCTTACGGTGGGATTTCGCGTGCTCCGGGCCGTAGTCCAGGATCGGCTCGCCGAGCGGGCGCGGGGTGGCCGAGACACCGGGGGTCGCGCCGAGCCGGGTGGCTACCAGGGTGGCGTCGATGGGACGGGCGCCGGGGTCGCGCGCCAGCAGTGAGGCCACGAGCGGACCGAGCCCCGCCGGGAGGCCGGGCCGGTCGATCGGCGGCACCGGGCCGCTGAGCACGCGCAGCGTCAGCTCGTCCGCGTTCTCGCCCGGCTCTTCCCGCGCCGGGGAACGGCCGGTGAGCGCGAAATACAGCAGCGCGCCGAGGCCGTAAAGATCGGTGCGTTCGTCGCGGACGCCATCGGTGATCGTTTCCGGCGCGAGGAACCCCACCGCGGAATCGCCGGGGAACGACTGTCGCAGCGCGAGCCCGAAGTCCGCCAGGACCGGCGCGCCTGACGCGCGGAAGAGGACGTTGCCGGGCGTCATCCCGCCGTGGACGACGCCGGCCTGGTGCGCCGCGGCCAACGTCGTCGCGAGGGCCTCGCCGAGGGAAAGCACGTCCTGGACGGAAAGCGGCCCGAAGGCACCGACGAGTTCGGCCAGCGATTGCGTGCAGAGTTCCATCCGGACGCCGAACCGGCCGTCGGGCAGGTCCTTCGCTTCGGTGGGAACGAGGACCGTGCCGAGCTCGCTCAAGGAGTTCAGCGCGGAGAGTTCCTTGTCCAGTTCGGCGCGGGTGCGGCGATCGACGCGACCGGGGTACACCTTGAGCGCGAAGGCCTCGCCGGTCGTCTCGTCCATTCCGGCCAGCACGGTGGCGGCCGGGCCCTCGCCCAATGGCACCAGCTCGTCGTCTTCCATCGCTCCCAGTCTGTCATCCGAGAGCCGTGGACGGCGAGCATGTCCGGTAATTGCCGCCTCCGCCGATGTACCACGGATGTATCCGCCATGGACCCCCGCGGGCCACTCTTGCCACCACGGCGGTGGTTTCTCCACGCCCCACAACCTGAGGAGGCGAACATGAAGCGGAATCTGCGGCGCGCGGCCGTCTACGGAGTGGCCGGGCTGGCGACCGCCGCGCTCGGTGCGACGACGGCGAACGCTTTGGTGGACAGCACGGACGACAGCGCCGCCCCGGCGCCCGCACAGGCCCAGGCCCCGGCCCCCGCGCCCGCTCCGGCGCCCGCTCCCGGGGCCGCGCCGGTCGCGCCGAAGCCGGTGAACGTCTTGCCGAAGGCGCCGACGGCGGCCGCGCAGCCGGCCGCACCCAAGCCCGCGCACCACGTCAAACCCGCCGCGGCCCATCGCGCCGCCGTCCCGGCCACGTTGTCGAAGCCGCAGGTGAAGAAGGTGCGGCAGGCGCCGGAGCAGAAGCGGTTCGTGGTGCAGGCTGCGGCCAAGGCGCCGACGGTGTCTCCGTTGCGGATGGCGATCGCTCCGGCCACCCCGAAGCTGGACACCGCGATCAAGGCCGTCGACGACGCACGCAAGACCGTCAAGAACGCAGAAAAGACGTTGCGTGACGCCAAGAAGCGGCTTGCACAGTCCGAAAAGGACCTGAAGAACCTGCGGGACTCGATGAAGCCGACCGCGGGCAAGAAGCCTTGCCACGGCCATCACGGCGCGCACGACCGGATCAAGAAGGCCAACCTCCCCGACGATCTGGCGAAGCGACTCGCCGCCCTTCGTGCGGAAGGCAAGACCGTTTCGAAGACCACACACAAGTCGGGCAACACGGTCACGAAGACGGCGAGCTCGTCGGGTAACGGCGCGTCCTCGTGGTCCAGCGCGACTTCGACCAACGGCACCGCCTCCGCCAACGCCTGGTGACGCCATGACCGCCACGCTGGAACCCACCCAGTACATCGTGATCCCACAAGAAGTCTGGGAGCGCGAAGACCCGCCGCCACTTCCTCCTGCCGACGAGTTCGAGCCTGCCCCGGAAGACGAAGCGGAATTTCTCGCTTACGAACGCGAACCATTGAGCTTGGGCGCATACACCGGCCTCGGCGGCGCTACGGGCTCGCTGGCCTTCGGCATCGCGGCGGGCGTATTGGTGATGTCGCCGATGGGCCTGGTGGTCGGTGTGGCGGCGGGCGTCTTCGGCGGCCTGATGGGCCACTCGCTGGCCGAAGAAATCTACGAGCGTAAGCACTGAGTTGAAGATCGCGAAATTCACGAAGGTCACGGGGAGTGCGGCGAAAGGGGATCGTGAGTGGTAATGACGGTTCTAACCGTCATTACCACTCACCACGCGCCAGCAGGAGGGGGGCTCCGTGAAAGGGGCGTCTCCCAGGTCCCCGCCCGCAACAACCTGTTTGCAAAAAAGGGAC